>CAZAVU010000083.1:0-8949 GCA_964488805.1 uncultured Odoribacter sp.
TGGCTGGTATAGGAAGCAAGAGGAATGGATTGGTATAACACTTACGCTCGGTAGCTCGCACATTAATCCGGTTGTAGGTATAAGTTCCGTTTGAGTTCCGGGTAATTTTCATGCCGGTTATCCATCGGTCAGTTTTTGAAAGGTTCCCGTCCGGTTTACTCCAGCGGCGTACATCAAAATAGCGGTTTTCTTCCATCGCCAATTCAACCTGACGTTCGTGACGAACACGAAGGATCAGTTGTTCTTTACTTAATCCGGATGGAATATTTGGCATTCCTACCCTGGCTCTTATTTCGTTTACAGCAGCTTCGGCTTCAGCCAGATGCCCGGCTTCGGCGGCAGCTTCGGCAAAGTCAAGGATAATTTCACCCAAGCGGAATAATTTCCAGTTTGCTCCTGCTACAGCATTATCACTTCCACAATTGGGATGCAGGAATTTCCGTTCATAATATCCGGTACGGGTACCCATTCGTTTCGATGAAGAAATCCCTGTTTGAGGTTCACCATCATAAGTGGCAATAACCCGAGTACGATTTCCCTTTACTGCCGGATAATTTTCGGGCGATGCAGTTGTTTCAGCAAAACTCCAGTAACATTTGCGTTTGGAACCGTTGTAATAAATAGAGGCATAGAAACGGGGATCCCGATTTGCGTAAGGATCGTTTTGATTGTACAACGTATTGGATTTATTGTAGTTAGGTTGCAGATGTTGGTCATCCAGATACGGATTTTCCAGGTCAAGAATGGGTTGCCCGTCAGAGGTTTCGTAAGCGTCGACTAATTCCTGTGAAGGACAAGTTCCTGATTTATAACCGTCCTGGGCACCTATACCATCAATATTCCAAATATTGCCTTGTCCCGCGGTTCCCTGATAGATGGTTTCTTTATCAACAGGGTCGGAAGAGTATGTCATACTTTTAGTGAAATACTCATTGTAGAGGGCAGCACGAGCATCGTTATTCGGACCAAAAAAGGAAGTTGTAGTCTGGTAAGTTACCGCATAATTTAAGGTATTGTAAAGAGCAAACCCCTGAGCCCTTAGATTTGCCAATGATGTTTTATTGATTTGGTAGGCTTCTTCCCAGTAATTGTTGCCATTGTTATAAAGCGGGCTGGCTGCAAAAAGAATCATTTTTGATTTGATTGCTTCGGCCATGGCCTTATTAAAACGGCCCGCTTCCGAACTTAGGGTTATTCGCCAAGGCAAATCGCTGCAAGCAAGAGCGGCATCGCAATCTTCAATAATGAATTTAACCACATCGTAATAACTCGCCTTTTCTAATTTGGAATAATCTTGGGTGAGCGTATAATTTTCCCGTTCAATAGGCACGGCCGGGCCATACCATTTAAGTAATTCAGAGTAGTAATAAGCCCTGAGCAGGCGGGCTTCAGCTCTCCATCGGTTACGATCCGATTCATTGGTTACAGTTGCATTATCAATACGAGACAGAAACAGGGTGCATTTACGGATAGCCACCCAATACCTTGACCAGTAAGCTCCATTTCCTGAATCGGAACTGATATCGGTCACCGGATTGCTGGAGGCAGAAACATTTCCATTATACATACGTCCGGACATCAAACCTGATTCAGCCTCAGCGTCAGTGTCCCAGGCTTCATCGCTCCATTCAACCGGCCCCCTGCACCAGAAATAGTAGCGCACTCCTTTGGCTGGAATATAGGCATAGCAGGTATTCAGATAAGCTCCTACTTTTTCGTTGTCGGCAAATATTTCATCATAGGTAACCTTGCCTTCCGGTATAGTGTCCAAAGCATCAGAGCAAGCGCTCATGATCGCTATTGTTACTATACTACAGAACAGTAAAATATATTTGATTTTCATGATAGTTTAGATTAAGGTTAGAATGTGACATTAAGGCCAAAGTTGAACATTTTGGTGACGGGATAACCAAGAGAATCACTATTTTCAGGATCAAGGTGTTGCATGCGCAACTTGTCCCAAGTAAAGAGGTTCTGAGCACTGCCGTAAATTCTCAGTTTGCTTATCCCCAGTACTTTTAATCCCGATTTTGGAAGCGTATAGCCCAGTTCGATGTTCTTAATGCGAGTGAACGAACGATTCATGATAAAGAAACTATTGGCCGTATGGTTGGTGGTAGTCTGGGTACTCAAGGCCGGATAAGTGATTTTATCGCCATTGGCATAACGTTCGGCAGTCCAGGCAGTCTTGTGATATTTAAAATAGGTTCCAAGCTTGATGTTTTCATATACCCCCTGAGAGCTATAGTTCGTACTATACTTGCCAACGCCCTGGAAGAAAATAATAAAATCAAAAGCCTTATAATTTGCCGAAAAGGTTAAACCATAAGTAATACCCGGAATGCTGGTGTTTCCGATCGGAGCCCGGTCTTTATCATTAACCACCCCGTCATTGTTCAAATCGACGTATTTAAAATCACCAACACGGGGTGATCCAAAACCATACGTGGTAGTTGCCAGATAGCTATCCAACTCTTCTTTTGAATTAAAGTACCCATTCCCGTTACTGTAATCAATCTTATATCCCCAGGCCTGCCCCAAAGAGTACCCGGTAGTGCGGTAACGGTAGGCATAGGTTTCATCATAAGCCGCTTCGTCATAGAATTTCACCTTGTTTTTATTGTAGTTGAAATTACCTTTCACTGACAAGAAGAGATCTTTGGAAACAGACTTGTTGTAATTCAGTTCGATTTCATAACCATGGTTATCAACTATTCCCATATTTACTTTGGGAACATTTGAAAGGGAAACTCCCTGTAAAATTGGGACAGTTCCGCGGGTGAGCAGAATGCCAGAACGGTTTTCAAAAAAGTAATCAAAAGAACCACTAAAATCCTTAAGAACCTGAAAATCAAATCCATAATTTTGTTTTTTCGAAACTTCCCAGGTTATATTTGGATTCCCTAAAAGACCTTCGGAAATACCTTTCCCGTTTCCCAGACTACCATACGTGCCGCTACCTACGGTTATATTGTCCTGATACAAAAAGCGGGTACTGCTTATCTGGTCATTACCAACCTTACCATACGAAACCCTAAGTTTCAGGCTGTTCAGTATTTTGCTGTCTTTCAGGAAATCTTCGTTGGTGACTAACCATCCTATAGATGCTGCGGGAAAAAATCCGAAGCGTTTTTTGGGAGCAAACTGTTCCGAGCCATTGTATCCCATGTTAAACTCTCCGAAATAACGGTCGTCGTAATTATAAACAGCACGACCAGCAATACCCAACACATTGTAAGGGATTTCTCCGCCTGTTGTTTCCCAGTAATCGCGTTGTGCCAGTACCATACCGCTCACATCATGTTTTTGAAATTTCCGGTGATAGTTAACTGATCCCTGCATGTTAATGGTATAACGGGAATCTACGCCTTTGGAAATACTAAGCAATGATTCGCTTGAACGTGAGTTCGTATAAGTTAACAGATCGTTGGCATAGTCAACCGTTGCGGTATAAAGTTGTTCTGTTTTAGCTCCCTGTTCTGCCGAAGTGCCTTTGGCATCGTATGAAATCATTCCCTTCATGCTAAGGCCTTTGGTTATCTGTTTACTCAAATCCCAATCCAAGCCGAAGGAAGTATTGAGGTTTGACCGGATCTCGTTCCGGTAGCCACGTCGGTTCATAATTTCAAATGCAGAACGGTCCAGATAGCCCGGATCCACAATTTTCCCTGAGACAGGGCCATAGCCGGCGATGGTGGTCGGGCCGGGTGTAATTGGAAGAATAGTCTGGGCCTGATAGATAAGGTCTCTCATCATCCAGTTGGTATCGTCGCCATACATGGTTCCTGCACATGGCATATTTACCTGTTCGATGTAACTCCCGATATTCAAGAATGCTTTAAGTGATTTAGTTACCTTGTAATCAAGGTTAGCCCTGAAGCTATAACGTTCCATTTTAGAGGATGGATCGTACCCTAAAACTGATTTGGGTTCTGTATTTAAATTACCTCCCTGATGAAGGAAGCCTGCATTGACAAAATAAGAAACCTTATCGGTACCTCCCCTTACATTCATGTTTACGCGGGTCTGCGGAGAGTAACGTTTAATGTACATCCGGTAATAGTCGTTGTCGCAATAGATGTATTTTCGAAATGCAGCTTTTTTTGCATAGTCCGGATCGCTCGGGTCAAGACCGGCAAGCGGATTCTCGTATTTAGTAATAATATCGGGAGTATAGGTCAATGCAAGACCATCATTGGCCAAAGCTTCATTTCGAAGGTTCATGTATTCAATTGAATGAAGGCGTTCCGGTTCCTGAGTGAAAGCAGTATAACTTTGCTCTGCATTCATGGTTAACTGAGCTTTTCCTTCCTCACCCCGTTTGGTGGTAATCAGGATAACACCGTTTGCGCCGCGTACCCCAAATACTGCTGTTGCCGAAGCATCTTTTAAAACCGATATCGAAGCCACTTCGTTGGCGTCAAGAGTTCTGATATTATCACGGGGGACACCGTCAATCAGGATAAGCGGGGTCTTGGTGTTTGTGGTAGAAGCACCGCGCAGGTAAATGGTCGCGTCATCACGCCCGGGTTGACCTCCGCCCGATTGAATGGAAGTGATACCCGAAAGACGACCAGCCAACGCATTAGCCAAACTTGCAGACGAACTATGAGAGAGGTCCTGCGAAGTTACGGTTGAAACAGCACCGGTAACGGCTACCTTTTTTTGCTGGCCGTAACCAACAACTACCACTTCTTCAACACCTTGTATATCTTCTTCCATGACCACATTAATCTTTTCTTTCCCCGAAATGGCAACCTCCTTGGTTTTCATTCCTACAAAAGAAAACTGAAGGACCTTAGCGGTAAGATCAACATTAAGTGAATATTTTCCTTCAGCATCAGTAATCGTTCCGATATTCGCACCCTTTATCACTATTGACACCCCGGGCATTGGTCCCCCCTGAGAATCGGTAACCACACCGGCAATCGTCTTTTTCACCTGATCGGCATTTGTTAAAGCCTCACCTATCTTTCGGATAACAACCTGACGTTCATAAACATCATAAGTTACAGACTCACCTTTCAAAGCCTCGTCAAGAATCTGGTTGATGGTTGCATCTTTCAGATTTATTCCAACTTTTTTCGACAGATTAAAATCTTCGCTCCGGTAGAGAAAAACAAATTCACTGTTTTCTTCAATAAATTCGAACAAATCCCGAATTGAGGTGCTGGCAATCTTAATATCCAACTTAGTTTTCTGCGCATAACTGTTTGCCGAAACAGTCAACATACATCCAAACAGAAACAGGATAGTTAGTCGCATAATTCGCATGAGTTTTTTTAGCCAATCCCCGCAGGGATGGCCTGTTAACCATTTTTTTTTCATAAATTTGAACTCTTTTTAAATAATAAATACTGAACTAATCACTCGTATTTGTTTCGACCGGAAAATGCTGGAACATTTTCCGGTTTTTTATTTAATCACCATATATTGATTGTCGCCAATCGTAACAATTTTCGTCAGGGAAACTTTTTCCAAATATTCAAACACTTCATCCTGATTCTTTTTCATGTCAAGCTTTCCGCTAATGCGAATAGCACTGTATTTGGGGTCTGAAAATCCAATCGAAATATTATAGTATCGTTCTAATTTTCTGATTATCAAACCGAAGTCTTTTTCTTCAAAACCCAGCAACCCTTTGGTCCACAAGGTAAAACTGTTGGCATCTACCTCTGACACCTGGGTTTCCCTGGTATTCTTATTAAAAGAAGCCATCTGGTTAGGCTTTAAAATCAACTCTTTATCAAAGAGCGTCGCATTATTCCTTTTTACAGAAACACTTCCTTCCTTGAGTACTGTTTGAATCAACTGATCTTCAGCATAAGAAGAAACATTAAACTGGGTTCCCAACACTTGGATTTCCAAATCAGAGGTTTTGACGATAAATGGTTTTTTCGGATTTTTCGAAACTTCAAAGAATGCTTCTCCAAACAACATGACTTCCCTGGTTTTACCATCGAAACGAGTGGGATAGACTAAACGGCTACCTGCATTTAACCAAACTACCGTATTGTCGGCCAACGTTACTTTTGATTGATTACCATAGGGAATAATCATTTGGTTCATAACATTTGGTTCATCGACTGTGGCCTGAATGACAGAATCATTGTTTACAACGATAGCTCCGTTGCGGGAATAATCCACACTTGAACTGGATTTCCGGAGATTGACATTTTCCCCGTTCGAAGTTATCAACAACGGCCCCTGCGCATTTCTTGGAATCTGAACGGGTTGATTGACAAATTGCTGATAACCCGGTCCCTTATTTTCTTTATTCAGGTAAATGATGAGCCCACTGATTGCAGAAAGAACAAAAATCAAAGCGGCATATTTCATGAAAGATGCCAGGATCAACCTCCTGCTTTTGCGCTTCATCTCCAAATCGAGCTCTTTTCTAATCCGGCTTTCCAATTCAGCCTTTTCCGAATGAAGAAGTTTATCATTGGAAAACTTCAGTTCCGACAGCCGTGACTTTAGCTCCAGAATTTGTTCCTTCTCTTCAGGATGTTCTAAAATATACTGCTCCCAAAACTTCCCGATGTCCGGATTGTTATCAAATATCCACTTGAGGAACCTTGGATCTTCTACAAATTTCTGATCGAATGTTGTCATTTTTCAATTTTATACACACAAGAGTGCTGTAATTGAAAAAAGGGACAGAATAATGAAAATTTCTTTTATTCTTTGATACAGACCAGCAACAGTTCGAGCAACTGACGCCCAAACTTACTCCGTAAATAACCAAGTGTGCGGTAAATCTGCTTTTTCGCAGTGTCGGGGTTGATACCAAGCATTTGACCAATCTCGGCATAATTAAGGCCTGTACTGAACTTCAGGAAAAGTAATTCGCGTTTCTGTGAATCAAGCGATTGAAGTATTTTTTTCAAAGCTTTCACACGCAGTTCATCCGATTCGGGGTCAAACGAGTCCTGTTCAGCTTGAAATTTAAGGTCGAACTGGAACATCCCCTCTTCGGTCAGCGATGATTCTTGACGGCTTTTCTTAATTTTTTGAATGATCTCGTTTCTCAACGAGCGGAACAAATAAAATTCGAGGTATTCGGGATTCTTCAGAGTTGGATTGTAACGGTACAAATTACAAAATAAGTCATGAATAGAATCCTTGAGTAGTTCCCTGTCAGGAGTAATTTTGCTACCGTAAGCAAACAGAGCGTCCACAAATTCCTGGTAAATTTCGCTAAAAGCATCACGATCGCCTGATCGAAACCGCATCCATACTTCTGACCACTGGCCCCTATTTCTGAGTGTTCCTTCCAAGAATCCCGAATTAGAAAGGTTAAATATTTCCACTAAGCGCAGCAATGATACAAAATTAATCCGCAGGATGATTGTTTTTGAAACGAGATATTTTGGTTCATTTCAATCCTCCATCCTCAAAATCTTTTTCCAAACCAACTAGGATACTCCGTCCAAGCCATTAATTTTGTCGGGACTAACAGACAAACCATGAAAAAATCAACTCTTATAATTTTACTTCTGGCTATTTCCGGATTCGGGTTCGCAGGAGTCATCAAAAAACGTATTCCTGACCGCATGGTGGTGCTCACCTTTGATGATGCCACAGCCAGCCAGTATTCGGTAGTCGCACCTCTCCTGAAGCAATATGGGTTTGGAGCAACTTTCTTCGTTTGTGAATTTCCTCCGAATTTTAAGGATACCTCAAAATACATGAACTGGCGGCAAATGCGCGAACTCGACCGCATGGGCTTTGAAATTGCCAACCATACCCGCAACCATCCGCCGGTAAGCAAACTGACCGACCAACAATTTGAGGAACAGCTCAACTACATCGAGCACAAATGCGACTCGATGGGCATTCGCCGGCCAACCACTTTCGCGTATCCGGGGTACAGCCTCAGCCTACCTGTGATGAATGTTCTTCAGGAAAAGGGATATCTCATTTCACGCGCCGGAGGCAGCCGTGCGTACGATCCGCTTACCGATCATCCGTTACTGATCCCCAGTTGGGGCATGAATGCTGATAACAAGCAACAGGTGATGGAAGCATTTCGCGAAGCACACGACGGAAAGATTGTTGTACTTACCATACATGGCGTACCCGACATTGAACATCCCTGGGTAGATACGCCGCCAGGATTATTCAAAGAATATTTGCAGTATCTTTCTGACAATCATTACAAAGTGATTTCAATGCGAGATTTGAACCATTATGTCAATGCCAGGAAAGCGCTGAAATCAATCACTCCCAATATGACCAAAAAACTCAAAAACTAAAATTAAACATGAAAAAATCAGTTCTTATTTTATTCTTATTTGCCTCATTTCAACTCGCAGCACAGCAAATCATTCCGTTATATCCCGGAGCTATTCCAAACAGCACAGGTTATGCCATGAAAGAAATCAAAATAGGAAGCGACAGCAATTTCCAGGGATACCAGAAAGTTTCAAAGCCAACACTGGAAGTTTTCCTACCCGAAAAAAATATTGCAACCGGGGCGGCTGTAATTATCTGTCCCGGAGGTGGCTATGGCATGGTATGCTATCAGGGCGAAGGAATAAATATTGCAAAAGCTTTCATAAAAAAAGGTATTGCTGCATTCATCCTGAAATATCGTTTACCCAGCGATTCGATCATGAAAGACAAATCGGTCGGACCACTCCAGGATGCCCAACAGGCTATCAGAATGGTACGTCAGCGTGCTTCCGAATGGAACATTAACCCGTCAAAAATCGGTATAATGGGCTTCTCAGCCGGAGGACACCTGGCATCAACCGCCGGAACTCATTTTGAAAAGTCATACATTCCCAATCCTGAAAACACCAGCGTACGGCCAGACTTCCTGATCCTGATCTACCCGGTCATCAGCATGGAAGAAGAATTGACCCACAAAGGATCCCAAACCAGCCTGCTTGGCCAATCTCCTTCGGACGAACAAGTTGCTCTGTTTTCCAACTACCTGCAGGT
>CAZAVU010000083.1:9049-16929 GCA_964488805.1 uncultured Odoribacter sp.
CATTACATCCACCAATTCTATATTTACTAACTCCTGATCCGGGTATATCAAACGGGGCACTCTGTCTCTTGTGCTTTCTCTTTTACCTTTCAAGTTTAAAGATGCCATACGAAACGCCGTTGGCATTAATATCCATTTTTTTCAATCCAGGGCTAACAGCTACCTGGCTGACCAGAACCGGAGTTATTTTTGTAATCTTTTCCGTATAATCAAGGCTGACTTTCTGCCGTACTCCTGATGGGTTCAACACGATAAGGAATGTCTCTTTACCGTTCGAACGTTGATAAACCAACGGATACGCGCATTTCTTCGCGTACAAAAATTCTATTTTGCCATTCAATCCAAGGGCATCGGCAGCCTTTCTCAGTTCGATCAAACGACGCGTAAAATTCAGCAGTGAAGAGGGATTCCCGGCTTCGACCTCCACACTGGGGCGAAATGCTGACGAATCGAGCGGCAGGTAAAAACGGTCCGGATCGGCAGCCGAGAAACCAGCTCCGGGTGTGGCATCCCATTGCATTGGGGTGCGGGTTCCAGCACGATTGTATTTACCTTTAATCAGGCTTCCTTCTTTATCGGGCAATCCTGAAATAAACCGAAGTCCAATCTCGTCGCCGTAATAAATCAGCGGCACACTTTGCAAGGTCATGAAAAAGGTCATGGCAACTTTCAACTGGTCGGGTGTATTGCGCGAACCGCATGCCGGGCGCTGAAAATCGTGATTGGCCGTGGGTACACAAACATACCCGTTGTTCCCCACATCGTTAAGGTTCTGCATGTACACTTTCACAAAATTGGTTGGCGTTCCTTTCCCGTCGAGGCGGAAATAGCAACTGTCGCGCGGATAGGTTCCCTCGTCATTGAAAAACATGGCGCTGAAAGCATCTGGTCCAAGATGGATCATGAAATCCATCATGAACCCGGCCTTGATCGCCCGTCCAGGATTTCCCCATTCGGCAATCAACACGCTCTGCGGAAATTTCTGCTGCATGTGTGTGCGCACCTCGGCCCACAATTTATTGATTTCAACCCGATCGGGATCGTTCTTAATGAGCGACGTCGCCATATCAACACGAAAACCATCCGCTCCCATTGCCAGCCAGAAGTCCATGATCTTCATCAATTCCTGGCGAGTTTTCCGGGGGCCTTCGGCGGTAACAGGTTGTTCCCACGGATGGGCCGGATCGGGTTGCGCAAAGCCATAGTTCAGCGCCGGCTGACAATCGAAAAAGTTCTTCCGGTAGGTTCCATTTCGTTCAAACTTTCCGGCGACATATTTTTCAGGCCTGACGGTCGAATCGTTGGTCCAGATATAGCGGTCGGTGAATTCATTCAGGCCTTTCTTCTGCGACTCCTTAAACCACGGGTGCTGGTCGGAAGTGTGCCCTGCAACCAAATCGAGGCAAACATACATGTTGCGTTTGTGAGCTTCCCTAAAAAGGCGTTTCAAATCTTCATTGGTCCCGTAACGAGGCGCCACTTTATAGAAATCAATCACATCGTATCCGGCATCCCGAAAAGCTGATTCGAAACAGGGATTCAGCCATATTGCATTGCATCCCAACCACTTGACATAGTCAAGCTTTTCAATTATTCCATTAATATCGCCAATACCATCGCCATTGGTATCTTTAAAACTCTGTGGATAAATCTGGTAGAAATAAGCAGTTTTCATCCATTCAGGAACTGCTTTCTGCTGATTGTTCCGGGCCTGCAATCCCATGCCTGACAGGACAACAAGCACCGCCAATAAGATTTTTCTCATTGATAACTGGTTCTTGTAAAAAGCCGTTCAGGAAATTCCGAACGGCTTTTTGATTTAAGAATAAGAAAATAACGGACTAAACTATATGGATTCCCTACTGGAATGCGGGGTAACCTGGATTTTGTTTGATGTTTTTATCTGCATCATAGGCTGTAAGCGGCACGGGGAACAAAATTTTATATGCAGGAGTCGCCGTTGTTTTTTCGTAGCGTGCATCGCAATATTTGTTGAAACGGATCAGGTCGTTGCGTCTGAAGTTTTCCCAGTACAACTCGTATCCGCGTTCGCTCAGTATCTTTTCCAGGGTCAGTTCGCCTGAACTGTACGTTGCAACCCCGCGTTTCGAGCGGAGGGTATTGATGTCGGTCAACGCTCCGGCAACGTCTCCTTTCCGGAATTTAGCTTCGGCACGCATCAGGTACACATCGGCCAAACGATAATAGTGGTAATCGTTTTCACTTGCACCAGGATAAGCTGTTGCCGGATTTGGAGCATATTTTACCACACGTACACCTTGCTCTTCCAGCGAATTGTTATTACTGAACTCAGGAGTAAAGATCAACGGGCGGCCACCATCTTTGGTAACCAAAGCTACACCCGCTTTACTGTACTGCTGTCCGACAAGGAAACCGAGATTGAACCCGGTGGTACTTTTCAGGCGGGAATCACTGAACCGGGGATCGGTTTGATTCCATGTGGCATAGAATGTAGGCGTGGTACAGCAACCGTTCCACAGGTTGGAGGCAGAGTATGTTCCAAATGCCTGGTTATAATCCAGGGTCATATTTACCCATGGGATTCCGCCAATACCGATTTTTGGATCAAAGATGATAGGGAGAATGGATTCCGTTTGGTTGCCATAAGCAGCATTGTCGGCCAGGAAAAGTTTCCAGTAATCGTCAGCAAGTGTATATTTCCCAGAGTTGATAATGGCATCGCAAGCTTCAATGGTTTCCTGCCATTTGGCAGTACCATCGGTGAAAGCAGGAGCTGTTCCGGTATAAACCTGGTAATTCAGGTAAATCTTGGCCAGAAGCATCTGTGCGGCAGCCTTGGTAACACGGCCATAAGGTACGCTGCCCTTTTCTTTCAGCACCGGAATGATTTCATTCAATTCAGATATCATTCGGGCAATAATCTGGGCACGTGAATAATACTGAGGATCAGCAGCATAGTCGTAATCGGTCGATTCCCGGAATGGCATCTGCCCGAAACAATCATTCATGGCAAACATGGCAAGAGCGCGGATAAAACGCACTTCAGCCGTGTATTGGGTAATTTCTTCAGACAAAGGCAGCTTGGACATGTACTGCAAAGCCACGTTACACCGTGCAAAACCAATCAGGTAACTGTTCCATGTATTTTTAATGTAGCTGTTTGCAGCCGTATAATCATGGGTGAAAATGGTGCGGTAATCGGCGCTGTTCCAGTTAGCACCGCGGGTTGGGAAAACCACTTCGTCGGTGCAGGTTTCCTGGGCCAGCCAACCGGCGCCGCGGCTCTGCAGGTCGCGCAGGAAAGCGTAGGCCGGAGTAACCAACATTTCGACGTTATCAGCATTTTCAACGATAGCAGAACCGTTTTGCTCATCCAAAACCTCTTCCTTCAGGTCGGAACAAGCTGCAAATCCAAGTAACAGGATTGCCAGGGATAGGTGATATATTTTTTTCATCGTATTGACTCGTTAATTGGTTTAAAACTCTACGTTAACTCCAAAAGTAAATGTCATGGCTTTCGGATAAGTAGTCCAGCCAATGCCAATAGCCGGAACGCCGTTCGATACCCGGGTTGTATTCACTTCCGGATCGTATCCTGAATAGTCGGAAACAACAAACAGGTTGTTGCCGGAAGCAAAGGCCCTCAGCCGACTGATATATTTCTGATTAGGCAATTTAAAGGTGTATCCTAAAGTTGCATTCGATAACCGCAGGTAGGACCCATCTTCAATAAACCGGCTGGAATAGTTGAGCACGTTACTGGTTGATTCGCCCGATGCAATAGCCGAAGGAGTGGTATTCCAACCGCTACCGAACAAAGTCATCTGGTCCATGATGTTTGCCAGGTTGTTGTACACGTCGTTGCCATACACCCCGTTAAAATTCATCGTTAAATCAAACCGTTTCCAGTTCAGGGTTGTGCTGAGGTTGTAAGTAAAGTCAGGCAACGCGTGACCGATAACCCCTTCAATTTCTTTTCCGTCAGCATCTTTGGCAAAAATGCTTTTCCCGGCATCATCGAATCCCTCGAAAGTTTTCCCCCAGAATGTACCCAGCGGCTCGTTATTGATGATGTACTGCGAGGGGGTTCCGGTAATACCAGGTCCGCTCGGATAACCGGTGGCAATTTTCGAAACATCCATGTTTTTCACCTGGTTATCGATCTTCGAGAAATTGACATTTACCGACCAGTTCAGGTCTTTTTTATCGATGATAATGCCGTTCAACGAAACCTCCAACCCTTTATTAATGATATTCAAATCTTTATTAGTCCAGAATGTAGCTGTTGGAGATGGCATCTTGGTAGCCACGTTCATCTGCACATCGGTTGTATTTTTATAGAACAGATCCAATGTTCCTGTCAATCTTCCTTTCAGGAAACCAAAATCAAGTCCCCAGTTGTATTGGGTTGTCTTTTCCCATTTCAAATCGGGATCGGGAGTGCGGGTCAGCGTGTATCCGGGAGTCAAAACCGAACCGCCATCCAATACAGCTCCGGTAACCGAGCCCAGTGTCGCCTGCGAAATTTTGGAGGTGATTTCCTGGTTCCCGGTGATCCCCCATCCCAAACGCATTTTCAGGCTGCTGAACAAGTCGAGTTTCTTGATAAATTCTTCTTCCGACATGCGCCAGGCCAGTGCTGTCGAGGGAAAATATCCGTATTTGTTGTTTTTGCCGAACTTGGTCGATCCGTCAGCGCGGAAATTCACCGTCAGCAGGTATTTCTCTTTCAGGTTGTAGTTTACACGCCCGAAGAACGACTGTAACTCGTTCACAGTAATATCCGAACCTACGGTCGCCTGGGTGTATTTCCCCAGCGCCAGGTCATTCAGATTCTCAACATCGCCCGATGCAAAACCTGTTTCCGACATGTTGTAGGTATAAATTCTGAATTTCTGGTAAGAATGACCGGCCAGCAAATTGAATTTATGATCGGTATTTAAATCGAAATCGTAAGTCAGATAATTTTCAATCAGGTTGCTGCCAAGTTCAACGTTGCCGATCGTTGCCGTTCCTTTGTCGGTCATGTATGAAAGCTGTGCGTCCTGGGTTACTTTACGCGTAGCCCTGGTTTGATCAGTCGAAAGGTTCATCTTGTAATTCAAACCTTTCATTAAATTCAATGCGGCGGAAATATTAGCCAGAACACGGTCGGTCTGGGTATTATCATCGGTCAGGTCGATCATGGCAAGCGGGTTGCGAACCTGATCGGACAACTGGTAATAGGTACCGTCGGCATTGTAAACCGGGTAGGTCGGATTAAGCTTCAGTGCCGAAAGCAGCAAATCGCCTTCCACACCGCCCGATTCGCCCAGAGGCGCCCGTTGATCTTTGGTGCGGGCGGCAGTCAAACCAACTTCCAGGGTCAATCGGTCGTTCAAGGTTTTGGTCGACATATTCAAACGCCCGGAGTATTTTTCCATACCTGTTTTCTTAATAATCCCTTCCTGATCAAGATATCCCAGAGAGGCACGGTAGGAAGAACTTTTACTGCCACCGCTCAGCGACAAGCTATGATTGGATGTTGTTGCTGAACGAATAATCTGATCCTGCCAGTCGGTTACCGAACCTTTGTCGGCTGAAGGTAATCCCAAAGAGCTGCGTGCCGCATTGTATTCGGAAGCACTCAGAACATCATATTTTTGTGGCAGCTCTGAAAAGCCGGTATATCCTGAATAAGAAACGGTTGATTTCCCTTCCTTACCTTTTTTAGTGGTAACCAAAACAACCCCGTTAGCTCCGCGCGAACCATAAATGGCCGTAGCCGAAGCATCTTTCAAAATATCTATTGATTCAATGTCATCAGGATTGATAAAATTCAGTGGGTTTTTAGCTGCTGACGACCCCACCCCGGTAGTTGATGCGCCACTGGGCTGAACGTCGGTGATATCCAGCGGGATTCCATCGACCACATACAACGGCTCCTGCCCCGAACGGATGGAATTTGCCCCGCGAACTCTGACCAAAACACCGGCTCCGGGCTCACCACCATTCGAAACAATATTAACCCCGGCTACACGTCCCTGAATCAGGTCAGTTGGCGAGGTACTGACACCCACGTTAAAATCGTCCTTACTTAACGTTGAAACCGCGCCCGTCACATCTTTTTTCTTAACGGCGCCATAACCAATAGCTACCACTTCTTCAATGCCAAATGATTCCTCCTGAAGAATAACGTTCAGATTATCCTTCCCGGCGACTTTGATTTCCTGGCTTTTCATACCGACGAACGAGAACACCAGGGTGGCATCGTCGGCAACTTTGGGTAGCAAAAAATTTCCATTGGCGTCGGTGATGATCCCGTTGCTTGTGCCTTTAACCACAACCGATACGCCGGGCAGCGGGTTTCCACCAGCATCGGTTACTTTGCCGGTGACTGATTTCTGCTGCTGGCTGTTGGCCGGAGTTGTGGTTTTTCCTTTATCGGGAGTGATGATGATCAGGTTGTCCTGTAAGACTTTGTAGGTCACACCCTGGTTTCGGAAAAGTTCATCGAGAATAGATTCCACCGTTTTTTCATTCACCTTCAGGTCAACTTTACGGGTAACGTCCACTTGTTCACGCTGAAAGAAAAACCTGAATTCACTTCGGTCTTCAATTTCTTTCAGGACATCAACAACTTGCTTGTTCTGAATGTTAAACGAGAATTTCGTTGCCTGCGAGTACACCGTTGCCGAAACTTGCATCAGACAACCCAACAAAATAACAAATGTCAGCTTCATCTTCAGTAATAGCTTATGCCCCTTTCCCTTCCTGTGAAAGAAAGCAATTCGTTTTTTTTTCATAAATTTGAACGTGTTTGATTAATAACTTGTTTGGTGTGACAGCACCTTTTTTATTAACAGCATTTGAGCCGGTTATGTGACAGCATCTCCGGCTTTTCATTTCTTAAATTCCTGATGTACAGCCCGTTTTATTTCTCCTTCCCTCTTTATTTCTTTTTCTTTATCACCACTTTCTGGTTTACAATCTGGTATTCAACCGGAAGCGTATGCTTCAGTATCTCCAGCACCTCAATTATCGTTTCATCCTTAAACGTTCCGTCGTAATGATATTTCAGGATGTCCTGATCGGTAATTTCAATCTCAACGCCATATTTGCGCTCAAGCAGGATTTTCAGGTCTTGCAGGCTCATGTTCACAAAAACCAGCTTGCTATCTTTCCAGGCCGTAAACCATTTGGTATTCACCTCATTAACCTGAACATTTTTCGTATCCGTATGATATACCAGTTGTTGGCCGGGCTTCAATACGGTTTCTTTATCCAGCCTGAGATTCTCCGACGACTTCACATGAACACTTCCTTCCTCAAGCGTGGTAGTTACCTCTTTTTCACCGGAATAGGCCTTAATATTGAACGTGGTTCCGGTCACCTGCACATCGTAAAACGAAGTGTGTACCAAAAAAGGTTTTCCTTTCATTTTGGCAACCTGAAACCAGGCTTCGCCCGAAAGGTATATTTCACGCTTGCCCTGATGCCCGTCTACGGTATATTTAATTTCCGTTCCCGAATTCAGGAAAATGTGCGTACCATCAGGTAAATACGTTTCGGAAATAGATCCCCGGGGCGCAACAGAGGTGTAATACACAGGCGCCGTGCTTTTGCGTACCGTATTCAGGTAATACCCAGCAAACAGGCCAACAGTCAAAACCGCGGCCCATTGCACAAAACGAACCAGGTTCTGTTTAGGCTGATCCGCCCGCAGTTCGATCTTTCTTTTGCGCCAGATCTGTTCAAAGATCTCATCGAAGAACGGTTTGTTTTCAATAACGGCTTCGGTCTGATCCAGTTCGTCCAGAAGCTGATTTTTTAATTCAAATTCGGCTTCGGGCCGGTGAAACAACGACAAATATTCCTGTCGTTGCTCTTCCGTAGCGTTACCCGCGCGTCCTTTCTGA
>CAZAVU010000084.1:0-16410 GCA_964488805.1 uncultured Odoribacter sp.
CTTGATCTGAAGAATTCACCCGACCAGGTTTTGCAGGTTATTGCTGAAATAATAAACGTCAAAGTTGAAAATATTGATAATCAAATCTTAATAACACGAATCTAAAACCAGATGCCTATGTAAGCCTTCTTATGAAAAGAAAAATGCCGAAGGGTGCGGCAACACCTTCCGGCAGGAGTGAAATAAAAGTGAAATAACATTGCGGAAAGCAACATTATTAAATTCAAATTTTCCAAATTTATGAAAAAATTCAACAATCATGAATCTTTTGTTCCTCTTTTGGGGCACAGGATTTGGACATTAAAGCTTTTGAAAATCAGTGTTTTGTTGTTGTTTGTTACTTTTGGCGGTAACCTGGCTATGGCCGGACAAAACGATGGGACAAATCAGGTCCTGAATTCGGTCCAGGCTGATCAGCAGAAAAAAATTGTAAAAGGTAAGGTTACCGACGAAAAAGGGGAGTCGGTTCCCGGAGTATCAGTACTCGTTAAAGGAACCACCCTTGGAACCGTTACCGATGTCGAAGGTCGTTTCTCATTGGATGTTAAGGACGGAAAGTCGCTTGTTTTCTCTTTCGTTGGTATGAAATCGCAGGAAGTGGCTCTTGACGACAAGTCGGAAATCAACGTTTCACTGGCCAGCGAAACCATTGGTGTTGATGAAGTTGTTGTGACAGCCCTGGGGATCCAGCGCAACAAGAAAACGCTGACCTATTCTTCACAACAGGTTACCGGCGAAGAAATGATGAAAGCCAAAGACATCAACTTCATGAACAGTTTGAGCGGAAAAACAGCAGGTCTTGAAATCAAGAAAAGTGTTTCAGGAGCAGGTGGTTCGACGCGGACTGTTTTAAGAGGTAGCAAATCGTTGAGCCAGTTAAGCGAACCATTGTTTGTAATCGACGGTGTTCCAATGGCTAACCACAAAGGTGGTCAGTCGGGCATGTGGGGCGGTACCGACGAAGGTGACGGGCTTTCTCAGATCAACCCGGAAGATATCGAAAGCATCAGTGTGCTGAAGGGATCGAATGCCGCTGTACTTTACGGTAGCCAGGGCGCCAATGGTGTTGTGATCATCAACACCAAAAAGGGAAAAGAAGGAAAAACCAGTGTTAGCTTCAGCTCCAGCACTACTCTCGAAAGCATTATTGAAACTCCTGGAATGCAGTTCGATTATGGAAGCGAAGGAGGTGCAAAAGAAAGCTGGTCGTACACCAAAGGCGATTATGCCAGCAACTACGTAAAAGATTTCTTCCAGACCGGTTCGAACCTGGTAAATACCCTGTCAATCAGCGGTGGAAACAACAAGACTACGGCATATTTCTCGTATGGTAACACTTCGGCAAAAGGCGTTATCCCGAACAACGAATACCAGAAAAACAATGTTACGTTCCAGCAATCAACTAAATTGTTGAATGATAAGATGTCAATTCGTTCGAATGTCATGTTGACTTCTGAAAAATCAAATAACCGTAACACCGCAGGTTATTATCTGAACCCATTGACTGGTTTGTATTTCTTCCCGAGAGACAAAGATTTCAATACCTACAAAGAAAACTACCAGGTTTTCAATAAAGACCGGAACATGTACCTGCAGAACTGGTTTGTGTCTGACCACCATCAGTCAAATCCTTATTGGTTGATCAACAAACAGCCAAAAACCGACTTGACCAAAAGGGTCATTGCCAGTGTTACCGCTGACTATGATATTACCAGCAAACTGAAATTCCAGGCCAGGGCCAGCTACGACTATGCTGAAAAATCGTACGAACAAAAATTCTATGCCGGGGGGAATTCCACCAACATTTCTGAAAACGGACGCTGGAGCTACAAGAAATACAACGATGAGCTGATCTACACCGACGGTATCTTTACCTATCAGAACAAATTCGGTAACTTCAGTGTAAACGGTGTTTTGGGCGCCAGCTATCAGCGTGCTGTTTATGGCAACGGTGTAAGTGTTGACAATGGAACATACGCTTTGTTCTATCCAAACGAATTCACTTTCCAGAATTTGCCTACCAATGTTCAGGTTCAGTCTGTTTATGGCGGAAAAGTGATTAAAGAGGCTGTTTTTGCCAATGCTCAGATTGGTTACAAGGACATGTTATTCCTTGATCTTTCAGGCCGTAACGACTGGGCTTCAACCCTTGCTGGTACTGGCAACGACTCGTATTTCTACCCGTCAATCGGTCTTTCAGGCATCCTGACCCAAATGATCGATTTGCCCGAGTATGTAAGCTTTGCTAAAGTACGGGCATCGCACAGTACAGTGGCCAACGAAGTTCCTTTTAACGTAATCAACCCGCAAAACAGCATAACCAGCAGCGGTGGTGTTGACCGGAACACTCAAAAACCATTTACCAACATGAAGCCTGAAATGCTTCGGAGCCTTGAGTTGGGTACTGAATGGAGATTCATTGATGGCCGGGTAGGATTCGACTTCACTTACTATAACATCAACAGTAAAGATCAGTTTATTACCTTGCCCGCTCCTTCCGGTTCAGGTTACACTTATTACTATGTCAATGCCGGCGAGATCATCAACAAAGGGGTTGAAATCACAGTTAATGCCGAACCTGTAAAACTTCAGGATTTTGGTTGGAACACATCTGTTAACTTCTCGAAAAACAAAAATACAGTAGTTGAACTGGTTCCTGAATTTGCCGACAAAACCATCGATTTGGGTAGTTCTGAAGGCTACTATGCTTATATTAAAGCAGGTGGCTCTTTTGGCGACCTGTATGGCTACAAATTCCAACGCAATGCAAACGGCCAGATTTTGCTCGACACCAAAACCGGAGCTCCTTTGAAAACCACCAATCCTGAATATATTGGGAACCTGGAGCCAAAGTTTAGCCTGGGATGGAACAACAATTTCAACTACAAACGTTTCTCTCTGGGCTTCCTGATCAATGCTAAAATTGGAGGAAAATGCGTTAGCCAGACTGAAGCAATGCTCGACGGTTACGGCGTAAGTCAACGTTCAGGTGAAGCCAGAGACAATGGTGGAGTTGCTGTTGATGCCATGCAGGGCACTACTGCTGTAAACAAAGTTGATCCAAAATTGTATTATACCTCAGTAGGGGGCAGAAATGGTATTTTGGAACCTTACGTGTACGATCGTACCAATATCCGTTTAACTCAACTGGCTCTGACGTATGATTTTGACATTAACAAGTTGGATTTGCCAATTAAAGCAGCATCCTTTTCTGTTGTAGGCCAGAATTTGTTCTTCCTTTACAAAAAAGCTCCTTACGATCCGGAGTTGACTATGAATACAGGTCTGGGATCGCAATCATTGGATAACTTCAATGTTCCTTCTACCAGAACCTATGGCTTCAACCTTAAAATTACATTCTAATAATTTGGTACCATGAAAAAAATCATATTCATATTAATAGCAGCATTCTTCCTGAATGCATGTACTGATAAATTTGAGGAGGCTAATACAAATCCTTACGAAATCAGCGGCGAATCGCTGAAACAGGATTTCAACCATGTTGGTGCTTATTATTCTTCCATGTTAAGTAATATCTTCGGCCACCAGATCGAAGAAAACCTTATTGCCGAATCGTTTGCCGACTATATGGCAACTCCGACTCCTTTTGCCGGAGGCGTTAATAACACCACTTATTACATTCGCTGGAACACTTACTGGGACCGCATTTATGGTTCGATTATGGCTCCTGCAAAGCAGGTCATTGAAATTGCCGATGCCGATGGATATACCGTATTCTCTTCATGGGCAAAACTGATCCGTATTCTGGGCATGTCCAGACTTACCACTTATCACGGGCCGGTAATCTACTCGAATTACGGATCAAGTGAAAGTACCATTAAGTACGACAGCGAGCAGGTTTTATACACCACCTTCTTCAAAGAACTGGATGAGATTCAGGCTGTTTTTGCCGCCAATAAAACTTATGCCGGTATGAAGAAGTTTGATGCCAGCTACGGTGGTGATGTAGCTAAATGGGCCAAACTGGTCAATTCAATGCGTTTGCGTTTGGCTATCCGTATTTCGAAGGTTGATCCGGCTATGGCAAAAGCTCAGGGTGAAAAGGCAATCAGCGATCCTGCCGGCCTGATCTCATCGAACTCGGATAATTTCAATGTTTCACTTTACGGCGGAAAATTGTACCTGTCGATCATCTGCTTCGAATGGGACGATACCCGCATGTCGGCCGGTATGGAATCATTCCTGGTTGGTTTGAAAGACAACCGTATCGCCAAATACTTCCAGCCTGCTACCGATGCTGCGGTTTATTCCGATCATGCTGACTGGCCTTACAAAGGAATCCGCAACGGAGCTTCGCTGGTGGCTAAAGACGACCGCACTTCGTTCTCTAAAATCAACGATAGCTTTAAAACAATTACCAAACGTAGTTATCTGACTGCTTCGGAAGTGTATTTCGACCTGGCTGAAGCCAGCTTGCGCGGATGGACCGGAGCCGGCGATGCCAAGACCAATTACGAAAACGGTGTAAAAGCTTCGTTTGCCGAATGGGGCGCCGGAGGTGTTGACGCTTACCTGGCTGATGACACCAGCAAGCCAATCGACTACAACGACCCGAAAGCAACCGGTTCGGTGAATGACTTTGTTTCACGTTCAACTGTTACCGTTAAATGGAACGAAGCTGATAGCAAAGAACAAAAACTCGAAAAAATCATCACCCAGAAATGGATCGCAGGGTTTACCAATCCGAACGAACCATGGGCTGACTTCCGCAGAACTGGTTATCCAAAACTGCCAAATGTTTATAAAAACGACAGCAGCTCCGATTGGGGCGTTATTCCGGCCAACGAATGGATTAAACGTATGCCTTTCGTGACTTCGGAACGGACTGGTAACACAGCCGGTGTTGCCGATGCTGTTGCCAAAATGGGAACCGGTGCTAAAGATGATATCGCTACCCGTTTGTGGTGGGATACCGGAAAAGCTAACTTCTAGCAGAATTCCGTATATACAGAGAACCAAAAAGGTGGCTTGCAATTCATGCAGCCACCTTTTTCGTCATATTGTCTAAGGGTTCTTAAATTCCTAACTGATTGGATGTGTTTGCTTTTCTTGTCTTTACCCCAGTTGTGCCGCCGCCTTTCAGGGTCAGTTCTACGGGGCTGTTGGTTTTCCACGAACCACAGGTGAAATCAGGAATGTCAACTGAGTTGGAACGGTTGGCTACCGATTTCTCGCTCAACGGGGCAATGGCGCTCCACAAAGCAGCATCGTAAACATCCTGATCGAGTGGCAACCCGTTGCGCAGGCAGTCGATCAGCCTCCAGTCCATCATGAAGTCCATACCTCCGTGTCCGCCTACTTTCTTGGCCATTTCGCCAATCAGCTTCACAATTTCAGGAGTGTACTGTTCTTCCAGTTTTTTCATTTCGTCGGCATTCAGCCATTCGTGGCTGGTGGCAATGCGGGCCGGATCGGGCCACTTGCTGGCAACACCCTTTGTTCCGCTTACCAGGTGGATGCGCGAATAGGGGCGGGGACTGGTTACATCGTGCTGGATCATGATGGTGCGGCCTTTGTAAGTGCGCACGGTAGTGGTGTTCATGTTCCCGCGGTAATGGTCGGTAGTGAATTCGTTGTAAAAACTGTCTTTGGCTGCCAGTTTTTTGGCTTCGGCTGCCATCATAAAGTCGTTTGACGACATCGAGGTGAGGTATTCCATCTGGTCGCCGCGGTTGATGTTCATGATCTGGCAGATCGGGCCCAATCCGTGAGTAGGGTAAAGGTTACCGTTGCGTTTCTGGTTTTCTTTGAGCCTCCACATTTCGGCATATCCGTTTTTGTCGAAGTTCAGTCCAAGCAGGTTGTGGATGTAGGCGCCTTCTCCATGCAGGATTTCGCCGAAAAAACCTTGTCGGGCCATGTTCAGGGTCAGGAGTTCGAAGAAATCGTAGCAACAGTTTTCCAACATCATGCAATGCTTTTTGGTGCGTTCCGAAGTTTCAACCAGTTGCCAGCATTCGTCGATGGTCAGTGCAGCCGGGACTTCAGTTGCGGCATGTTTGCCGTGTTCCATGGCATAAACCGAAATTGGCGTGTGCAACGACCAGGGTGTGGTGATGTAGATCAGGTCGATATCGGGGTTTTCGCACATGGCTTTCCAGGCATCTTTCGAACCTGAATAGGATTTGGCCCGTGGCAGTCCTTGTTTTTCGAGCAGTTTTTGCATTTTTTCAACCCGGTCGTCATACTGGTCGCATAAGGCGATGATTTCGACTCCGTCGATATACGACATGCGTTCAACGGCGCCCGGGCCACGCTGTCCCAGCCCTACGAAACCGATTCGAACTTTATCGAGTTTTGGTGCGGCATAGCCGCTCATGTTGAAGCGTTGTTTATGATTGCCCCCGGCATTACGTTCTGAAACTGATTCGGAGTTTAATGATGCGGCATGTCCGGCAAATCCGGTGGCCAACATTCCGGTTCCAAGTAAGGTGTTCCGGAGAAAATCACGTCTGTTTGTGCTCATCTTTTTGTTGTTTTTGTTTAGGTTATTATTTCACCGACGGTAAAAATGCTATTTTCCTGACTTCGAAATAATGGTATTTATCAGCAGTTTCTGCTCTTCTTGCAAAAATCGTCATCCTTGTTGCACAAAGGCAAAGCGCTGTTCAACATTTCTAAAGTCTGTAATTTTGAAAATATCATCAAAAAATCAGAACTATTTTCTTTTGCCAATCAGGAAAAACCAAAGCGAAACGGTATTTTTTGTGAGTGTCTCTCTCAGTTTCTCCATTCCACGGTAGATTAGGTTCCGTGATGCCTGATAGTTTATTTCAAGTATTTCACACAGTTCTTCGTAATCAAGCCCGGCCACAAATTTTAAATAAATGGCCTCCCGTTGCCTGGGACTCAGGTCATTGATGGCTTCTTCCAGGATGGCGATGCGCTGCTCGTTGACAGCCTGCTCTTCATCCTCGTCGGAGCTTAGCGCATACTGGAAAGGAAAAGCCTCGTTGTTCTTTGATTTAATTTTCTCCTCGATCTGCGACTTTTTGATGATGTTCCGTTTTAGCGAAACAAACAGGTAAGCTTTGATATTGTCGGTTTTCTTTAGCTTCGAGCGGTAGTTGTATAAATCAATAAACAGGTCCTGAATGCAGTCTTTTATCAGATCAGTATCGGGGGAAAAGTGACTGCCGTATTTGTAAAGATCTTGAATGTAAGATTCATATATCATCCGGTAGGCCTCATCATCATTTGAGATGAAATCAGCCCACAACTGTTGATCCGATAATATCATCTTCTTTTCACTCATGAGGTCAAATCTATAAATTTTTCGGCTTTTTTAACACCTTTTCACATTAAACACATCCGATAAAAAAAGAAGAGGCTGTTTCTGATGAAGAAACAGCCTCGGCAGATGAAATGGGTGTTGTGGCGAATATTTAATTTTGATAATGAATCCGATTATTTTTCGAACTTGAAATTATCTATATGAAAAATATCCTCGCCTTCGCCACTGAAGCGAAGCCAGATGGCTCTTGTTCCGGAAACGCGAGCAACAGGACAGGAAATTGTCTGCCAGGTTTTCAGATTGTCCCCACCGGGAACATTAATTGTCCCGATTGATGGGCCCCAGATATTGTCAAGGGCAATATCTATTTTTCCCGGTTTAGTTCCTGCGGCAACGCGCACGGAAAAACGTTTCACGTTTTCGGAGAAATCAATGTATTTATAGGCAACTTTATCACCATTCTGAATTTTTCCAAGTTCTTCTTCGTTTTCGGAAAATGCCTGAATACGGACATTTCCGTACATCAGACAGGCACGTTCTGCTTCTATCTCCAATAAGGGATTCAATGGCTTGCCGGCACCCTGTGAAGTCATTTCTACCTCGTTGATGGTACCATTGGCATTGAATGTAATTGGCTCGACACAAGCTTTGCGCATCGTGTTGCAGCCGTGGGTTGCCCGATGGTAAAACACGTACCATTGATTTTTAAATTCGACTACCGAACCATGATTGTTCCAGTTACCCGGATCACAATGATCATTGTCGATAATCACTCCGCCGTATTTGTATGGACCCATAGGCGATTTACTCATCGAATAACCCAGACAAGTAGGCCTTCCGCCGCGTCCCATGTGGGCATAGATGAGGTAATAAATTCCCTGGCGCTTAATCATGTACACTCCTTCGTGAAAGAAATGTTCCTTTTCCGTAATTACATCGCTTTTCACGGTCGAAAGATCAACTTCGGTCATGTTGGGTCGGAGTTTGGCCATTTTTGCACTGAACTGTCCCCATACATAATACCCTTGACCATCATCATCAATAAACACGGCCGGATCGATTTGCCGGTGTTCTCCCAGATTGATATTTGTGCCGTTCAGAAATGGGCCTTTCGGAGAATCTGAAATGGCTACCCCTTCGGTTTGTGTTTGGTTGGCCAGGCAATAATAAAGGTAGTATTTCCCATCTTTATACATGCAATCAGGCGCATACAACAAATCATCGCAGTACGGCACAGCATCACCTTCGCCTTTCGACGCAAAACTGTTGGATGTTAACGCCCATGTCTTCAAATCGTATGATGACAACACATCGTATCGCCAGGAGCAATAGCGATCCCGGCTTTCGTCGCGCGAGCCATATACATAAACTTTTCCGTCGGTCCAGACACGGGCCGTCGGGTCTGCAATGTAGACTCCCGGCGCACATATCGGGTTCTGTGCATCGATTATCTTGATAAGAAAAATAAGCAGAAATGAAGATAAACAAGCCCTTTTCATATTTATCAGCTTTAAATTGGTCTAATTTTATCCGTACTAATGTCGGTCAACAGGTCAAGCCAATCTGTGAACTCCTTTAGATTTTCAATCAGTCGTAATTCTTTGTTTCCAGCAAATCTTCAGGAAAATTGCTGTGAGATTTATACGCGTCGATATAGGTTTTCATGAACTGATAGTATAAATCTCCGTGACCTCCTTTCATCGGTTCAATATCACGGCTTGCTTCCCGTGTGTAATCATCAACAAATCGGGTATTGCCGTTTTCATCAACAAATCGTTGGGCCATCCATTCATTCCACCAGGTTATGGTAACCACTTTCGGACGGACGGAGTAAGCCTTGCGCCATTGTTCCTGAAAAGTTTTACCCTTTCTTCTTGTTGTCGCGGTGGCATACGACATGTAAGTTTCCTGATGGGCCACCGAAACAGATATTTGTTCGGCCTGGCTTCCATTCATGGACACATTTTGAGGTTCATCCTGAAGAAATGACCATTCCCGCGAAGCCAATGTTTGTTGCAGCCCCCACATCTTCCGACAGGTAAAATAGCTGGAAAGCGTTTTGTTTTTTGTGTCGGTCGGATCACTGGTGGTAATCAATAAAGGTTTTCCTGACCAGTAAACAAACAACTGATTGTATTTTGAGGATTTATAGAACAGATCATGTATTTTCAATCCGTTTGAAGACCTGTCAGATTCACTGTTCTGACACCAAAATACAATGCCCGGAGTTTTTTCGCCTGCCTTCCGTAATTCCAATGCCGTGTTGCACAGGACCTCTGTATCTTCCAACAGCATTTGGGCCAAACCATTCGTAAAATCGAGAATGATAAAATCGACTTTTGCTCGCTGTAGTTGGCGTAAATGAGTTTTTATAACTTCTACATTGTCGGAATTATAATACCCAACGGCTGGCTCGGCCCAATAATGAAATGCGGTAACCGGTCCCCACTGAGGCTTGGCCGGATTCGCGGCCAATATCTCAGTGTTGTTGTAATAAGCAGGGCGATAAGTATTATTGAACCACACGCTGTAACAGATGCTCACCAAATCGCTCTTGTCCGTTATATCCAACCCGGCAACTTCTTTACTATCTGGCTCTTTTGAATTGTCGGAAGTATTATCGGCAGCAGAGTCTGAACAACTGCATAGGAACAAAAATGAGAGAACCAGTACCAAACTTTTTTGCACTGCATCGCAAAGATATCTTTTCATAAAAAGGTTTTGATGATCAATAAACCCAACAACATACTTTAGCCGGAATGAAATTACTTACAGACGATTATAATTCCTTTGGGCGCCTGATAGGTTGTTTTTATCTTCCCGTTGGCCTCTTTCCGGGCTTCAATTTTTACGATCCCCTGAGGAGTTGGGAAAGTTCCCTTTACCCATTGCAGATCGCCCAGATGAGGTTCGATCAGGATTTTTTTGCAGCCTGGTTCCAGTACGTTGACGCCCAAAACATATTGGGTCAGCCAGCTTGTCGGACCCGAAGCCCAGCCGTGACAGAAACTGTGGCGGAACTGTTGGTAGCAATAACCGCCATACGAACGGTGAACGTCGGTTTTTCCCTCTGGAACAATTTCGTCGATGCGGGCGGCGTTTTTCATCCAGTCGATGTCGAAATCTTCCCAGAAAGTGGTTGCGCCCAAATCGAGCATCGAGCCCCAGTATTGGCGGATGTTGTCGATAGCTCCCTGGTAATCGCCTGCCATGGCACGGGCTTTCATCATGTAATAGCCATAAAAGGTCGACACTTTATGAACGCCGTCTTTGGCAAGAACTTCTGCATTCGCTTTTTCAGGAGAAACCAGACCCGACATAGCAAGCAAAGCCGCAGCCTGTTTCGATCCAGCCATTTCAGGAACGTGTTTTTTGAGTTTTTCAATGGTGGAATTGCACATTTTGGCTGTTTCTGGATCGCCCAGGATTTTGCACAGTTCGGCCCCGGCCTGGAACGTCATCACCATCATCGATTGCAATCCGGCGTGAACAGCTTCCTTGTTTTCGCTGGAAGGCCAGTCGAGGAAACGCATCCCGTCGAGGTTCTCTTTACCATCTGCGTCTATTTTGGTAGCCAGTTGTTTCAGCAACGCCACCATGTAGCTTTTCTGCTGTTTCAGGTAGTCGAGGTTGCCCTGGTAATAATACCAGTCGCGCTGAATCATGATCCACCACATGGAATACGAGCTGATGCCGTTCATCCAGTTGGGCAGCGGTGTCAGGTCGCGCGACAGGTCGAGACTTTTGGGAACCACCTCGTTGTTGCCAAACACCGAGTTGATGGTCATTACCTCGGGGTGCATGTCGCCCACCCAAACCAGGCGGTCGCGTTTCACGCCGTCCCACAGGTAATCCTGCATATTCAGGTGAACGGTGTAGGCGCCGGTCATCCAGATCTGGTTCAGACGTTCGTCGTTACAGGTAAACGAGCCCTGGTAAGGCATATCGCGGTAAGTAAAGGTGGCGCTGATTTCCTTGATTTCAATTTTGGTATCGGGAGAAACCAGGTCGATGCGCGCAAAGCGGAAGCCCGAATTGCCTACTTCCAGTCGTCCCAGCCAGGGAAGCTGAACCTCGAAATCGCGCATGGCATGGTCGGTGGTAGCCCCGTCAACGCCAACGTCGCTCATGGTTTCGCTCACCGATTCGCCAAAGCGGATGCGCACCGATCCAACCGGCTTCTGATTGTTGATGGTCGTTACAATTTCAATGCCTCCCTGGATTTCCCGTCCGAAGTCGAGGATCAGTCCTGGTTTTGACTCTTTGTCACTGATCAGGGTCAGGTATTCCCCGCTGTTCAGGTCGGCCTGACCGATACCGGGTTTCAGGATACTTTCGGCATTCAGAACCTGCTTGCCTGAAGGATCGGACACCCAGACGATACGTTCAGCCGTGAGATACTTTCGGGTCAACGCAGTGGAGCGCACCTTCGATGCGTCTGTGGTGTTAAAAACCGGAGGTAGCTGCGCCATTGAGGGAACCATTGTTCCCAGAAGAATGGCCGCAGTTAAAAATCTGGATAAGTTGTTCATTCTTATTTATTTTGGGTTTGTAATTATTTCTTTTCCTGAATGTCAAATTCCCCGGAAGGGAAACGATACAACGTGAATCCTTCTTCGCTACTGACCGGGAGATATTTCTTCTCGTCCAGGAGTTTGCCATTTACCGTCACTTTCCCTTCTTTTGGTAAAGCGACCAGTCCCGATGAATTTGCAGGGATGGAAATCTTCCAGTTCAAAAGCCCGTTTTGTTGTTTCCAGTCGCTGACTACGGTGCCATAAGGAGATTCGATGCTGGCTTTGGCCCATGCCAGATTTTCGGTGAACAACGGCTGGAATCGGATAACCTTGAATCCGTATCCTGAAGCATCGGGGCGGATACCGGCCACGTCTTCATAAAAACAGACATCGTAACCCGCCTGCATGGGATGGTTGTGTGAGGCCTCTGCGGCATCCTTTTTACTCGCAGCATTTATCGGAAGTTCTTCCCAAAGTGAAGTTGCATCAGCATCATCCCACATCTGGGCAAAGCTATCTTCCCCTTTCTTTGTGAACATGTTCCAGGCCGGCCGGCTGTTCCCGTTGCGGGCCAGCATACTGCCAATCCGGCCAATCCCGAAGATTCCGCAGTGCATGAAACTGTTACTTTTTTCATTCATGTTGCGTACCACCGCATCGGCCACGGCTTTTTCGTCTCCTGAAGGTACCAAACCAAGATCCAGAGCCATCACGTCGGCGGTCTGGCTTCCGAAAGTTTTAAGGCTGGCATTGTACATGGTAGCCACCATTTCTTTAGCGATTTCCTTCATTTCTTCGGCGTACTTCAGAGCATCAGTTTTTTCACCTAGAAGGCGGGCTGCCTGTTCCATGATGCAAACATCGAGGTAATGAAACGCCGTGGACGTAAATTCAATAGGGGTATCAATGGCATGATTTCCTCCGGGAGGGCACCAGTCGCCAAGTCCCTGGTAAATAATGTGTCTGGTTGGCTTTCCGTATTTGTTGGTCCGGGCGGTGTCCTGTCCTAAAGTTGAAACGTAGTCGGTCCACTGTTTCATGTTCGGGTAGAAATCTTTCAGCACCTCCTTGTTTCCGTAGTAGACATATAACCACCACGGAAGCTGCACCAGCGCGGTCCCCCAGTCGGGCGAAGCCACGCCACACAGGCGTTTGCCGGGGGCAATCATGTAAGGCAATCCCGAAGGCTTCTCTGTAAAATAGAAGGTGTTGTTGTAACGTTCGTGGAAGAGCGTTTTTTGCTCGTGAACGCTGGCCCCCGAACGGATATCTTCCAGGTAATTCAGCCAGAAATTATTCATCTGGAGGTTGAGGTTGGCCATCTTCACATAGGCGTGCGTATCGCCCAGCCAACCACACTTTTCGCGGTCGGGGCAATCGGTCGGAATGCCGTGCAGGTTGCTCAGCACCGTGCGCATAGCCAGTTCGTGAAGCCGGTTGATCTGAGGATCGGCGCATTCAAACGTGCCGGTATTGTCCAGGTCGCTGTGAACCACAATCAGGCTCAAAGTTGAAAGATCAGGTTTTCCGGCCATTCCGGAGAGTTCGGCATACCGAAATCCGTGGTAAGTAAACCGGGGCGACCACTGTTCCTTCCCATCTCCTTTACAGGTGTATTCATTGGTGAAAATCTTTCCGTGGTGGATATGTCCGAGCGTCCTAAAATCCAGGCTTCCGTCGGCATTCTTTTCTTCTGCCATGCGGATGGAGAGTTTTGTTCCGGCAGGCTGTTGAACGTTCAGACAGGGAATGCCAGCCTGGTTGGTGCCAAAATCGAAAATCCAGTTGCCGGAAGGGTCCTGCCACATTTTAACAGCCTTGATGATTTGTTTGGTCCGGATGGGGTCCATGAGCTGCGGAACCAGACGCGGAGGAATTCCGGCTTCAGCCAGTGCTGCGGTTTTCCAGTCAGTGCAAGGCGTTTCGGCTTTACACCAGCCTGTTATTTCCTGACGGGCGTCGTACGATTCGCCCAGGTAAATATTGGTTTTGGTGATTGGCCCTTCTTTCCAGGTCCAGCTTTCGTCAGAGCCCAGTATCTGGCGTGAGCCGTCGCTGTAGACTACGACAAGCTGAAGCCGGAGCATCGGGCTGCCATAGCTAAACGGAGCGCCCTGCCAGGCAGCATCCTGCGAAAACCAGCCCTTGCCTAACATCACGCCCAGGCAGTTTTCGCCTTTTTGCAGGCGGTTGGTTACATCAAAAGCGTTGTAAAGGGCGTATTGCTCGTAGTTGGTTTGCGCCGGGTCGAGAAAGCGGGTAGGGTCTATTTTTTGTCCGTTCAGGTAGAGTTCGCCGGCACCCAATCCGCAGAAATAAACTGTGGCTTTAACCAGAACCGCATTGCTGCTTTTCAGGTTAAACACCTTCCTGAAATAGGGGAGCGGACTGTTTTTGGCATCCGGATAAGTAATCCATTTGCCCGTCCACGACTGCTCGCTACGTAAACCTATCGAGAAGTAGGCCGGTTTGCTCCATGAACTCATTTGACCAGAATTGTTCCAAATCCGCACGCGCCAGTAATATCCGGTTGTTTCCGAAAAGTGGACGTCTCTCGGCTTAATGTTGAATTGCTCATCGGATTCCTGTTTGCCTGATTTCCAGGCATCCGCTTTCCCTTTTTCAAGTAGTTCTTTTGTCGAGGCAATCTCAACTTCCCATGCTGTCTGGGAAACTCCTTCCTTCGATGTTTTAATTTTCCAGCTTAGCAAAGGCGAATCGATGCCTTCGGGATTGACGATGTCGCAGCAACGAAGGTCGTCCACGGTCAAGGGTTTATTTGCCTGGGTGAAAAATGTTGCGATCAGGATAAAACTAACGCAGAGAATGGTTTTTAAAAGTCTCATTTTGCCACTGTATAAATGTAATTAAATCTGGCTCCGGGGGCGGTATCGCCGTTAACATACCAGTCGAGCGGGTCATTGTCGTCCTGCATGTTGTCCGACCATTTGAATTCCAGGTCAATAGTACCGGCATTCAGTCCCAGATCTTTGAGCGGGATGGTGATCATCAGTTTTTTGTCATCAACGGTATAACTTACCGACTGGACATCGACCCATTTTCTATCCTGGTATTTTTGCAGTTTATTTCCGCCAGCCACCCGGAAATCGTAACCGGACCACCCGGTTTTTGCGCTGCGGTCGGTGTCGAGGTAAAGCCGCATCCAGTTGCTTCCTGAGTTTTCGGTGATGTTGGCCGCCGTTTCGGCATAAAAGAATAGGTTCGATTGGTCGCGGGCCACTTTCATCTGATAGAAGTCGTTTCGTCCGGTGGTGTTGGTGTAAATCCGGGCTGGTTTTGATTCGGCTCCTGCATGGTTGCGAGCCTGGGTATCACCGGTATAATCCGAGTAAACGGGCAAAACGTCGCTCCAGTTGCTGAAGGTTTTTATGGTTTTTGCCGCGCTGGTTTTCGGGGCGGCCAGCATTCCCTTGTACCGGCGGATATTGCTGACCATTTGCATGTAGTAATTATCTTTCAAACCCGCAGTAAGCGTAGGCTCGGCGTCGCGGCTGTATTCGGGGCTGGCTGCGTCGCAAAACCACGAATGTTCGGGATTTCCGTCTTTGCTGTCCCAGCGTCCGGCTACCCATTCGTTCCATCCGGTGATGAAAATAAACGGTACATCCTGTTGCAGGGCAAAGTCCCATTGTTCCTGAAAGTTATATCCGTAGAAAATATCGGTTGCCGGGTTGCCGTGCAGTCCGTTGCGGTAACTCCGTCCCCAGTTGTCCATATTTCCGTAGAAAGCCGAGCCGCCCATTCCGGCAGTTGGGTTGGGGTGCTGGCAGACTGAAACATTCACAATCTCGCGTTTGCCTTTGTCGTTCGTGTAAACGTGTTGCGGGCGGGTAAAGGAAAGCCAGGGCCAGCCGTTCACTTTGTCACCTTCGGTAGGCCACTGTGATTCGCGGAAGGTGAAAAACGGCTGGTAGTTTCTCCCCGCGGCTTCTTTCGAGATGCCGAGGATCAGGGGTTTCCCTTCCAGGTAATACCAGCACTGGGGGTGATAATACGGAGCTCCGGGTTTATAGAAATTGTCGTAAACGGTTTGCATCGACTCGCCCGAATTGGTGTTGGTATAATAGACAATCTTAGGAGGCTTTTTCCCCTGGGCACGAATGGCATCCATCGCACTCATCAGGGCTTCCGACTGTTTGGGATAGACCAGTGTATTGGTGGCATCGATCACCACAAAATCGACACCGGCATCGGTCAGCAGTTGCATGCTGCGGAGGTGAACCCAGTAATCGTCGCCGCGGTAATAACCGTAAATGGGCTTTCCCCAAAAATACATGCCTACCGGACCTCCCGGATGGTAAACCGGCAGTCCCCAGTATGGATTGTCGTAATCTTCGAGCACTTCGGGATGACTGGCAACAATCTCGCTCAAATCCCAGTAGTTTTCGGCAGTTTGGTCGCCCTGCCACAGGAAATAGAAAATACCCACCTGCCGGTTCGACTTCGGGCTCCCAACCTTGTTGTTCAGAGGCAAAACCCGACCCAGATCGTCGGTCCCGGCCAAGGCCTGAATTCCGTTTGTAGCAGCCGGAATGACAATGGTTTCTTTTTCGCCAGATTGAGAGTCTTTGCATCCCGCAAACGAGAAACAGGGAAGAAGAATCGTCAATAAAAACA
>CAZAVU010000085.1:0-16359 GCA_964488805.1 uncultured Odoribacter sp.
AAAAAAGAGCCTGAAAAACTACGATGCTGTTGTACTGAACAACAATTGCTCGGTAGGCCCGCGGCGCGATTTGCTGCTCGATGTTCTGGATAAAGATGCCAGCCTGACTGACGACCAGCGCAAAAAGAAAGCGGCCGAACTGGAAGCAAACCTGATTGAATATGTGGAAAAAGGTGGCGGATTGATGGTTGTTCACGGCGCTATTGTAATGCAAAACAACTCGATGTCGTTTAGCGAAATGGTTGGCGGAAGTTTCGATTATCACCCTGCACAACAGGAAATTACGCTCGAATTGTTCGATGCCAATCATCCGCTGGTAAAAGCCTTTGGCGGAAAATCGTTCGTACATACCGATGAACCTTATTTGTTCAACAAAGCGTACACACAGAAAAATTTCAGGCCATTGCTGTTCATGGACACCTCGAAACTGACCAAGAAAACCAAAGAAATTGACGAGAAAATCAAGTATGTCTCCTGGATCAAAAAGTTTGGGAAGGGGCGTGTTTTCTACGTTTCACCATCGCACAATGCCCAAAGTTTCGAAGACAGCCGCATGTTGAAATTCTATCTCGACGGCGCTCAATATGTATTGGGCGATTTGAAATGCGATGATTCACCAGCTAAATTATAAACCTGATCAATAAACTATAACGAATGGAAAGAAGAAAATTTTTACAGACGACCATGATTGGAACAGCCGCAGCGGTTGTTACTCCGACAATTGTTCCAGCTTCGGTAATGGGCAAGAATGCTCCAAGTAACAAGATAAATATTGGGCAGATTGGATGTGGACGCATTGCTCAGGGACACGATATGCCCGGAACGCTTCAGCATGATGTCGCCCGCATGATTGCAGTTTGCGATCTGGATAAGAATCGTTTGGCTGACGGGAAAAAACTGGTTGACGATTATTACAAAAAGAAAACCGGTCAGGATAACTCTGTGAATGCACGCATGTACGACGATTTCCGCGAGATGCTCCTGAATAAGGATATCGATGCTGTGGTTATCAGTACTCCCGATCATTGGCACGCGCAACCGGTTGTTGAGGCTGCTTTGGCCGGGAAGCATGTGTATGTGCAAAAACCGACTTCGCTTACGGTGACCGAAGGACGCACCATGGCCAACATTGTGAAGGAAAAGGGAATTGTTCTCCAGGTAGGAACACAACAGCGTTCAATGCCTCAATTCCGCATTGCTGCTGAACTGGTTCGCAATGGCCGTATTGGTCGTTTGCACACCGTGAAGATTGGTTTACCGGGCGATCCATCAGGGCCGGAAGCCGCCGAAATGCCTGTTCCAAAAGGATTTAATTACGATATGTGGTTAGGAGAAACACCATTTGTTCCTTATACCGAAATTGGTGTTCATCCGCAAAAAGGATACGATCGGCCGGGTTGGTTGCGCCGCGAGCAGTTTGGGGCAGGTATGATCACAGGTTGGGGACAACATCACTACGATTCGGCGGCCTGGGGTATGGATACCGAATACACCGGTCCAATTTCCATTCAGGCTGTGGCCGAATTTCCGAAATCAGGACTTTGGGATGTTCACGGCGACTTTATGGCCAAGGCCGAATATGCCAACGGAATTACAATGTACACCAGTGGCGGTTACCCGAATGGTATTCGCTATGAAGGAACTGAAGGATGGATTTTCGTATCGCGCGGCGACTATGTTGCTTCAACCAGCGACCCCATTGCAAAAGCCCAAAGCGCCAAGGCTTTGGATGCCAGCAACCCGAAAATTCTGGAATCGGTCATTGGCGAAAACGAAATTCATTTGTACAAAAGTGACGAACAACATGGCAACTGGCTCGAATGTATTCAAACGAAGAAAGAGCCTATTTCTCCGGCTGAAATTGGTCATCGGGCTTGCTCAATTTGTTTGATCACTCATGTTGCCATGAAACTGAACCGAAAATTGCGCTGGAATCCGGGAACAGAACGTTTTGAAAACGACGACGAAGCCAATGCCATGTTGGTTCGCGCCGAACGTTTCCCGTATGGAATAAGCAACATCAGGAAGAAATAGAGGAGTTAAGGAAGGGGAGAAGATAAAGACATGAAAAGCGGACATTTTGCCCGCTTTTCATGTCTTTTCAAGGTCAAAGACCGGAGTGTAAAATTAGCTCAGCAGAGATTTTACTTTGTCAGAGATTTCTTTCCCTTCAGCCAGCCCAGCCAGCTTTTTGGAAGCGACTCCCATTACTTTTCCCATTTCCTTGACGCTGGTGGCGCCAACTTCAGCGATGATAGCCTTGATGGCTTCGGTTAACTCGGCATCCGACATTTTTGCGGGCAGGTAACTCTCAAATACTTTCACCTGAAACATTTCCTGCTCGTACAGGTCGGCACGTCCCTGTTGCTGGTAGATTGCAGCAGAGTCGTTGCCCTGCTTGGCCAGTTTTTGGATGATTTTCAGACATTCCTGATCTGTAATTTCACCTGAAGCGCCTTCGGCAGCTTTGGCTTCAATCATCGCTTTTTTTATCCCGCGCAAGGCTTCCAGTTTTTCTTTTTCCCTGGCTTTCATGGCGGTCAGGATGTCACTGCTTATTTGATCAAATAGATTCATTGTTCAGATTTTAATCGACGTTATCGTGCAAATATGAATTATTATCACGTAAAACTACATCATTATTCTCTCCTGGTGTTATCGAGAACCGGGAAAATTTCTCATCTACTTTTTTTTTAAACCCGAAAAACTTTGAATTCTTGCGGCGGTAGGCCGGAATATTTTCCAGTTCATCGACGGCTTCTTCTGACATTTGCGAAAAATCGACAGACTCGGCACCTTCGCCGTTGGGGTTTTTCGATGAATTGTTGCCATACAATTCGTCAAATTCATCGAACGAGCTGGTGTTAATTTCGAATTCAAAGGTCTTTTGTTTCCCGTTTTTAGTGCCATACAGTTCATTCTCAACCGATGATTTTACTTCGGATTTTAAAAACGGAACCTCTTCAGAAGCCAGGTCATCGAGAGTGTGGTAGGTTTTCTCCTTGTTCTGGTTGATGACCATTTCAGGAATGCTACTGGTACTGAATCCGGTTGCAATGATGGTGACCGAAATCTGATCGCCCAAAGCTTCATCAACACCGTTCCCCCAAATCAAATCGGCCGAATTACCTGCTTTTTCCTGTACGTAATCGGTGATGTCACCAATTTCGTCCATGGTTATTTCTTCAATTCCTGAAGTGATATTCAGCAGGATGTTGCGGGCGCCCATGATGTCGTTGTTGTTCAGCAAAGGCGAATTCAAAGCTTCTTCAACGGCTACGACTGCACGTCCGGGGCCTGAAGCGATACCGGTTCCCATCAGGGCCACACCGCTGTTGCGCATCACGGTTTCAACATCGGCAAAGTCAACGTTGATATAGCCGGGAACGGTAATGATTTCGGCAATCCCTTTGGCTGCCGTGGTTAAAATATTATCGGCCTTGGCAAAGGCATCGGATATTTTCGAGTCACCGTACATTTCGCGGATGCGTTCGTTGTTGATCACCAAAAGCGAATCGACATGTTTTTCCATCGAAGCAATACCCTCAACGGCCTGTTTGATACGGCGACGGCCTTCGTTTCGGAACGGGATGGTTACAATTCCAACGGTCAGGATTCCAAGTTCTTTGGCCGCTTCGGCAATGACCGGTGCTCCGCCGGTTCCGGTGCCGCCACCCATCCCTGCTGTGATGAACACCATCTTGGTGTTTTCGCGCAGGACTTTCTTTACATCTTCAATATTCTCGATGGCTGATTCGCGGCCGGTTTCCGGTTTGTTCCCGGCACCACGACCCTCGGTTAACGATGAGCCCAGTTGTACCTTGTAAGGAACCGGACTGTTAATCAGGGCTTGTGCATCAGTGTTGCAAACCATAAAGTCGACATCCCGAATCCCCTGATGATACATGTGATTGACTGCATTTCCACCGCCACCGCCTACACCAATTACTTTGATAATTGAACCGGTATTCACGGTTAAATCGAAGTTCATAATTTCGTTTGACATGATCGTATATTTTTTTTGTTATTATTCAATTGTTTTTTCTTCTGATGCCGGAGAATTCTTGTCTTCAAAGAACCGTGCAAATTGCCGGGAAAACCAACCATCTGCATTTTCAGAGTTGGGTTCGTTGATGAGTTGTTTTTTCTCTTTTTTCAGTTTCCGACTTGATTTTTCGTGGTGATGGGGGCGGTGCTCAATTTTCTCAGGCACCGGATCCAGAATCAGTTCGTCGGTATTTTCTGTGGAATCAGCCACGTCAAACGGGATATCGTCGTTGAGGTTGATCTCGAATCCCAGTTTTTCAGGTTCCAATTCAATCACTTCGGTGAGGTTCTGGAAGGCCCGGGTCTGGTTTACCTCGAACCCGGTGGCGATAATCGTCACGCTAATACTGTTACCCAGTTTGTAGTCGAATCCGTTACCCCAGATGATGGTGGCATCCTGTCCAGCTTCTTCCTGAAGGTAATCAATAATTTCGCCAATCTCGCCCATGGTGATTTCTTCGGATCCCGAAATGATGTTGAGCAGGATGTCTTTAGTTCCGCGGATGCTGCTACTGTCAAGCAGAGGCGATTCGAGGGCCTGGGTTACAGCATTCATTGCCCGGTCGGGTCCTTCGGCAAAACCGGTACCCATGATGAATACCTTGCTTCCGGCCATGACTGTGCTCACGTCGGCAAAGTCAATGTTGATATTTCCGTGAAGCGTGATGATTTCGGCTACCCCTTTTACCGCGGTGGTGATGATGTTGTCGGCTTTCTTAAATGCTTTTGAAGCAGGAAGGTTGCCATAGATTTTATGCAGTTTTTCGTTGCTGATCACCAGCATACTGTCCACATGCTGCCTTAGTTTTTCGACCCCGTCGAGGGCCTGCTCGAACCTGCGCTTTCCTTCGGATCGTGAGGGGATAGTAACTACGGCGATAGTCAGGATATTCAGTTCGCGGGCCAGACGGGCAATTACCGGGGCGGCCCCGGTTCCGGTTCCACCTCCCATTCCGGCCGTGATGAATATCATTTTGGTAGTACCCTCCAGCACACTGCGAACATCTCCCAGGTTTTCAATGGCAGCCTGTTCGCCTTGTGTCGGCATGTTCCCGGCTCCGCGTCCTTCAGTCAGGGTTACCCCCAACTGGATTCTGATAGGTGCCGGATTGTTTTGCATCGCCTGTGCGTCGGTGTTGCAAACGACAAAGTTTACACCTTCAATGCCCTCTTCAAACATGTTTTTGATGGCATTGCATCCAGCCCCTCCAACACCAATAACCTTGATGATGGAAGAATTGGTATGCTCTAATCCGAAGTTAAGTATTTCATCGATCATAAGGCAGACATGATTATTGTTGTTCTTAAGTCATTTCAGCATCGTCCCGATTGTCTTCGAAGAACTCGATGACTCCCTGCACAATTTTGGTTTGCATTTTTTTTATGATACCGGGTTCATTGGATTTTACCTTTCTCGACCGGCCCCATCGGCGCCTTACATACAGGCCTTCTTCTTCGGAGGCAATTTTGAGCAATCCGAGTACCGTTGAGAATTTAGGATCGGCTATTTCTCTGGCTGCAATGAAATCGGTCATGATAGGTTTCCCTACACGAACATCGAGCCCGGTGTGATATTTAACCAGTTGAGGCAGGTTTATGAGTAATGAAGTTCCTCCGGTGATTACGATTCCGGCGCCCAGCTTATCGGCGTACCCCGATTTTTTGATCTGGAAAAAGAAGCCGGAAATAATGTCTTCCATACGAGCCTGAATAATGTGTGCCAGACTTCTGAACGAAATCTGTTTAGGGTCCCATCCTTCCCTGGGGATGGTAACCACTTTGTCTTCAGGAGCGAAATCGCCGATGGCTTGTCCGAACCTTCTTTTCATCGATTCGGCTTCTTTGGCCGTTATCGAAAACCCTTCCTTGATATCTTTGGTAATGACATTCCCGCCAAACGGAACCATAGAGGTAAAGCACAACACGCCTTCGTAAAAGATGGAGATTTTTGTGGTTCCTCCGCCGATGTCAACCAGGGCTACGCCTGCTTCTTTTTCATCTTCGCGCAGCACCGCCTCCGAAGAAGCAATGGGGTCAAGGATTGACCGCTGAACCTGGATTGCCCCACGTTCAAAGCATTTCGAGATGTTTTGCTGATACATATCGGGAGCCACATGCACTTTGAAGGTGCCTTCAATCGTTTCGCCAATAGCGCCAACCGGGCTGGACATGACCGGTTCGCCATCAATGCGGTAAAAGGCTGGGTTGATGTGATAAATACACATGCCGTCGCTCAGGTCGATCTGCTGGGCCTGGGTCATCATCTGGTTGACGTCTGATTCGGAAACGCAGCGGTCTCTTCCCGTGTTTTTTTGATGGCGGGTAGTTATGGTGGTCAATTGTTGCCCCGAGATGTTTACAAAAACGTTTTCGATGTCTTGTCCGCTGTGTCGTTCAGCCTGGCCTACGGCATCGCTGATGGCGGCAAAAGCTTCTTCAACATTCAGGACCACACCGCGGTTTACCCCCCTCGATGCGCTATGCCCAAGTCCGACAACCCGGATTCTACCTTCTTCATCCTTTGTTCCGGCAAGGGCTACAATTTTGGTAGACCCAATGTCGACGGCTGCGAAAATTTTTTCATTTTTGTCCATAATCTACTTTTTTGTACAAACAACCTGGTTCCGATATTTCACACTGATGGTCTTATACTTATTCCACCCCATATTCTTAAACCCTTGTTGGTATACGGCCTTTAAATTTCTAAATTTCAGTTCATAATCTTCAGGAGTCCCGAAATCGATCAGGTAGTCGCCAACATGTGGAACCATGAGCAGTTCGCCGTTGACCTGGATAAAAACCTGTTCGATCTGTGCCCTCCAGAATTCATTTTTGTTCACAAACTCTGCCATTTGCAGAAGATTCTTTTTGATTTCCGGATCGTTGGGGACGGTGCCGGTCGCAATCAGTATCCGATCGAGGTATTTGGCTGACACCGGAACTTCCACACCTTCCGAATCGAGGTAATAATCGGTTGACATATTCTTGATGCGCAAAACCGGAGTTCGCTCACTGAGACTGACGATCAGCATTCCTTTGAATGAAATCCCTTTGGACTCAATCTTTCGGAATATCTCCACATTGTACAAGGTTTTGGAGAATGTCAGCCTGGACTCCAGAGAGTTGATGTTGATGGCCGAAAGCTTGTGCCCGATGACGGGTTCGCCCGATTTTTCAATCAAGCTCACAATCTCATCTTCGTCCATAAAACGTGGCGAATTGGGGTCGATTTTTACCACAATCGACTGGCACCTTACGGCAGCCCGCTGGCTGTAGACGTAATAAATGGTGAACCCAATGAACCCAAACAGGCACAACCAACCGAATATGACCAATATTTTTTTAAAGATTCTCATATTTCAATAATTGCTCTTTCACCGGTCCGACAAGGGTTTCGATATCGCCTGCCCCCATCATGATTACAATTCCCGGTTTAAACGTACCTGCCACTTTCGTCAAATCGGCTTTGGTACACAATATCTTGTTCTGATTTTTAATCTGATTGAAGATCAATTCCGACGAAACCCCTTCAATGGGGAGCTCGCGTGCCGGGTAGATATCGAGCAGCACGATCTCGTCGAGCAAGTCGAGGCTGCGGGCAAATCCTTTGGCAAAGTCTTTGGTCCTGCTGTACAGGTGGGGCTGGAATACCCCGGTGATGTTGCATCCACGGTAAATGTCGCGGACAGATTGAATGGTTGCGCGCAGTTCTTCGGGATGATGGGCGTAATCGTCAATCAGGATATAGTTTTCATTTTTCAGATGAATATCGAACCGGCGTTTTACCCCGGCATAGGTAGCCAGCGCTTTTCTGACAGCTTCCTGCGAAACGCCTGATAGCAATGCCAGGGCTGAAGCAGCCACCGAGTTTTCGACGTTCACCAGTCCCGGATAATTCAGTACCAGCTTTTCAATCCTGAAATCAGGCGTTTTCAGGTCGAACTGATAGAAACCCTCTTTCAACTCGATATTTTCAGCACAAAAATCGGCCTGTTCGGTAATCGAGTAGGTGTAAGTTTTGTAGCCGGCTGAGGGATTGCTGGCAACCGGCAACCCTTTTTTCATGATCAGGGCGCCGCCATCACTGATTTGCGATGCAAACTGGTTGAAGCTTTCGATTACCTTCTCGTGTGTACCGTAAATGTCCAGGTGGTCGGCATCCATGGCGGTGATCACGGCCAGCTCGGGCCTGAGGTGCAAAAACGAACGGTCAAATTCGTCGGCTTCGGCCACGATCCATTCGCTGCCGGTCGTGTCGAGCAACAAGTTGGTCTGGTAATTTTTGGAGATACCGCCAAGGAAAGCGGCACAACCGTTTTCCGACGATTTCAGGATGTGTGCGGTCATGGTCGACACCGATGTTTTACCGTGTGTTCCGGCAACGGCAATGGTGCGACGGCTGTTGCAGATGATGCCAAGCACCTCTGCGCGTTTGTGGATGCTGAATCCCCGGCTGATGAGGTTGTTTAGCTCCTTGTGATCAGCAGGAACCGCCGGGGTGTAAACGATCAGCGAATTGTTAACGTCGAGATCGGCCGGCAAAAGCGCCGGATCGTCCTGATAGTGCACAGCAATGCCTTCGCTTTCAAGCTGTGCCGTCAACGTGGTTGGCGTACGGTCGTAACCGGAAACGCGAATGCCCTGACTCGCAAAATAACGTGCCAGAGCGCTCATTCCAATCCCACCGATTCCCAGAAAATAAACTTGCGTTATGTCGGTAAATTTTAACATTCTATTTTTTTACTACGTTCAGAATAACATCCACAATATCTTTTGCCGCATTGGGTCTGCCCAGCTTCCGGATATTCTCCGACAGCAGTTCCAACCGCGGTTTGTCAAACAACAAATTAAAGGTCTCTTTCAGTAAATTATCTTTCGAATCGCCATCTTTTATCAACAAAGCGGCCTGATTATCAACAAGAGCCATGGCATTCTTGGTCTGATGGTCTTCGGCCACATTGGGCGATGGCACCAGCACAGCAGGTTTCCCCAACAGGCATAGTTCGGAAATGGTACCGGCTCCGGCCCGTGAAATGACTACATCGGCCACGGTATAGGCCAGATCCATGCGCGACACAAATTCCATAGGAAAGAGGTTGTCGGGGCAATTGGTTCCTAACCGGCTGAGCATTTCCCGGTAATAGTAGCTTCCGGTTTGCCAGATGACCTGGGCGTCTGTTTTCCTGATCAGCTCCAGGTTTGCCATTACGCTTTCGTTCAGCGTTCGGGCCCCCAGGCTTCCTCCAACGATCAGCACCACCGGTTTTTTGCTGTTCAGACTGAAATGGTCAAAAGCTTCCTGTTTGTTTACCACGGCATCGATCAGGTTTTTGCGGATCGGGTTGCCAGTCAGCACAATCTTTTCGGTCGGGAAATAGCGCTCCATATTGGGATAGGCCACACAAATCTTTTCAACTTTGGCAGCCAGCAATTTGTTGGTGACGCCGGCATACGAGTTTTGTTCCTGAAGGACGGACGGCACGCCTTTCCGTACGGCAGCTTTCAAGATAGGACCGCTGGCAAAACCTCCCACGCCAATGGCTACATCGGGCTGAAAGTCGGAAATAACCTTGTTCGCCAGGCGCATGCTTTGAAACAATTTCCAGAAGAAGGTCAGCATTTTGAAAGAAGGCTTACGCGGGAATCCCATGACCGGCAGCCCGACAATGCGGTATCCGGCAGCAGGAACCCGTTCCATTTCCATCTTTCCCAGAGCGCCCACGAAAAGAATCTCGGTTTCGGGCAAACGCTCTTTCAGTTCGTTGGCAATGGACACTGCCGGGAAGATATGTCCCCCGGTTCCGCCTCCACTTACTATGACTTTCAGTTTTTTCATGTTACAAAGCCTGATCTTCGTGTGTATCCTCTTGTGTTGGTTCTGCTGCAGACAATTGCTCGGCTGCAGCTTCTTTGTTTTTCTGATTGTTGGCGCTCACGGCCAGGATAATGCCGAAAGATGCCGCGGTAAACAGCATCGACGAACCTCCCATACTTACCCACGGCAACGGCTGTCCGGTTACCGGCGCGGCACCGACTGACACGGCCATGTTGATAAAAGCCTGAAATACCATCTGCAAAACCAATCCGGTCACTAAAAATGCCGGAAAAGTCCGGTCGCAGCGTCTGACGATGATAACTCCCCGGAACAATAGGATCAGGTAAAGCATAGCCAGACCCAAACCACCTACGAACCCGTATTCTTCGATATAGATGGCATAGATGAAGTCGTTGTAGCCGGCTTCCATATAGTTGCTGACTTCACTGTTGCCGGGGCCTTTGCCAAACGTGCCACCTTCAAAAACGGCAAGCCGGGCATAGTCGGCCTGCGTGGTTCCTTTCTCTGCGTCGGCATCACCCTGGGTAAAGTCGGTAATACGTTGTTTGAATGTATGCACACGACCAAAACTTTCGGGCATTAAATCGGCTGTAAAGTATAACAGGACAGCCAAGAGTGCACCAATCCCAACCAGCATAGAGAAATATTTAAACGGGACCCGTGCAATAAGCATCAGTACCATGATACTGAGGAAAATGAGGGCTGCTGTTGAAATATTGCTAAGGAATATCAAAAAGCAAACGACACCCGAAACGCCGGTCACCCAGTAAAAGGCATTTTTAAGTTCCTCCTCGGTGCGCTGTGCTTTCGACAGCAACCGCGACGCATACATGATCAGTGAGATTTTGGCCAGCTCGGCCGGCTGAAAACTAAAGAATCCCAGATCGAGCGAACGCGATGTTTCTTTCGACGCATTCCCGGTCAGTTTATATTGAATGATGGCCACGATCAGGCAGGCAATGGTGGCTCCAACCAAAAACTGGGCGCTTTTAAAGTAGACAACTACCGGAACAATATTGACCAGCAGAAGCATAATTCCGATACCTGTCAAAATAAAAACAACCTGGCGAATAAGGTAATAAACGGTATTCCCGCCAGCTTTGCTGTAGGCCAGTTTTCCGGTAGCACTGTAAACGATCACCAGCGAAACCAGCGAAAGAAAGATCAGTACCACCCAAAGCGTTCGGTCTCCCTTGAATATTTTAGCCAGTGTTCCTGCCATTTTACAATTCTCTTACAGCTTGTTTGAACTGGTGGCCGCGGTCTTCGTAGTTTTCGAACAAATCGAAACTGGCGCAGGCAGGCGAAAGCAATACCGTATCGCCGTTTTTGGCCAGGAAGTAGGCCGAACGTACCGCATCGGCCATCGATTGAGTTTCAACCATGTCGATTCCTACGCTTTCAAAAGCCTGAAGGATTTTTGAATTGTCTTTTCCAAGACAAACAATGGCTTTTACCTTTGTTTTGACCAACTCGTACAGTTCGGAGTAGTCGTTCCCCTTGTCAATTCCACCAACAATCCATACGGTTGGCTGGGTCATGCTTTCGAGGGCATACCAGGTTGAATTGATGTTGGTTGCTTTCGAATCGTTGATAAATTCGATGCCATGTACTTTTAAGAAACGTTCGAGGCGGTGTTCTACTCCACTGAAATCAGAAAGACTCTCGCGGATTTTTTCGTTTCTGATATTGACTGCCATTCCTGAAATACCTGCAGCCATCGAGTTGTAGGTGTTGTGATTCCCCTGTAATGCAATATCTAAAATCGACATAGTAAAATTATTTTGTTTCCAGTTAATAATCAGGTTGTTGTTTAGTATTCCGGCGCCTTCAGCTGGTGGTGTGCCCAATCCAAAAGGAACGCAGTGGGCGCCCAGTTTTCGTTTTGCCATTTCTTCGTTCAATACCGGATCGTCGCTGCAATAGATGAATAGATCATCTGCGGTCTGGTTTTGGGCAATCCGGAATTTCGAATCGATGTAATTCTGCATTTTGTATTCATACCGGTCCAGGTGATCGGGTGTGATGTTGAGCAGTACGGCAATGTCGGCTTTGAAATCGTACATCCCGTCGAGCTGAAAACTGCTCAGTTCAATCACGTAATAATCAAAGTCTTTTTCAGCCACCTGCCAGGCCATGCTTTGTCCTACGTTCCCGGCCAGTCCTACATTCAGTCCGGCTTTTTGAAACATGTGATAGGTGAGCAGGGTAGTTGTGGTTTTTCCGTTGCTCCCCGTGATGCAAATCTTTTTGGCTGAAGTATATTCTCCGGCAAATTCGATTTCAGAGATTATATGCACGCCTTTTTCTCTCAATTTCTTGATGATCGGGGCTTTTTCGGGAATACCCGGACTTTTGATCACCACATCGGCGTTCAATATTTTTTCTTCCGAATGTTTTCCTTCTTCAAAATCGAACTGACGGTCGATCAGTTCCTGTTTGTATTTGTCTTTGATTGAACCGTAATCCGACACAAACACCTCGAAGCCCTGCTTGCGGGCCAGGATGGCTGCTCCGACTCCACTCTCGGCGGCTCCCAGTATGACAGCTCTTTTATTCATTTCTTTTAACGCATTTTCAAGGTTACAATAGTCAATACAGCCAGGATGATCCCGATGATCCAGAACCGGGTGACGATTTTGGCTTCCGGAATTCCCTGCTTCTGAAAGTGATGATGAATAGGCGACATCAGGAATATCCGGCGCCCTTCACCGTATTTCTTTTTGGTGTATTTGAAATAACTCACCTGCATAACCACCGAAAGATTCTCGACCACAAAGATTCCGCACAGGATCGGGATCAGGATTTCTTTCCGTATGATTATGGCAAAAACAGCCAGGATGCCGCCGAGCGCCAAACTACCGGTGTCGCCCATGAACACCTGTGCCGGATAAGAATTGTACCACAGGAAGCCGACCGTGGCCCCGATGAACGCTGAAATAAAGATGGTCAGCTCGCCCAGGTTGGGTATGTACATGATATTCAGGTATTCGGCGTAAATAACGTTACCACTCACATAGGCCAGAATGCCCAGCGTAGCCCCGCTGATCGCCGAAGTTCCGGTCGCCAACCCGTCGATTCCGTCGGTCAGGTTGGCTGCATTCGACACGGCAGTGATGATCAGGATAATGGCAATGGCATAAATCAGCCAGCGCCAGGTTTTTGCGCTTTCGCCCATGAATGAAACCAGAAAAGCATAGTCGAATTCGTGGTTCTTGATAAACGGGAGCGTGGTTTTTGTCGATTTTACTTCGTTGGTAATGGGCTGCAAAACTTGTTGCCCGGTGACGCTGTCAACCACAACTTCCTTCAGGATCATGCCGTTTTTGTCGTACGAACGTTCGCGAACCAGCACGTCGTTTGAGAAATAAAGCGTGGCGGCCACGATTATACCGAGAGAAACCTGTCCTAAAATTTTGAACTTGCCGGCCAGACCTTCTTTATCTTTCCGGAAGACTTTGATGTAATCGTCAAGAAATCCTATCAGGCCCAGCCAGATGGTGGTGGTGAGCATCAGCAGGATGTAAATATTGTCCAGCCGGGCAAATAGTACGGTTGGAATAATGATGGAAGCCAGAATGATGATCCCTCCCATTGTAGGAGTGCCTTTTTTTTGCAATTGTCCCTCAAGGCCCAAATCGCGTATTTCTTCACCAATCTGCTTGCGTTGAAGCATTCCGATCAGCTTTTTCCCGTATCCGACTGTGATCAGCAGCGAAAGAATGATAGCTGCGCCCGAACGGAACGAGATGTACTGCAACATGCCCAGTCCGGGAACATCCCAGTGTTTTACAAGCTGATACAAATGATAAAACATGGCTCTGTATTTTAATTGTTTCCAAATATTTCGTTGATCACTTCCTTGTCGTCAAAATGGTACTTCACCCCTTTGATTTCCTGGTAATCTTCATGTCCTTTCCCGGCCACCAGAATGATATCTCCCGGTTTGGCCAGCATACAGGCCGTTTTGATTGCTTCGCGGCGGTTGACGATCGACAAAACCTTTGCTTTCTGATGCGGTTCGATGCCGGCTTCCATATCGGCCAGGATTTGTTCCGGTTCTTCCGAGCGAGGGTTGTCGGAGGTCAGGATGACCTTGTCGCTAAGTTTGACGGCTTCACGGGCCATTTCGGGACGTTTGGTCTTGTCGCGGTCGCCACCGGCGCCAACTACAGTGATTACCTGTTCGTTGCCGGTGCGTATTTCGGTAATTCCTGCCAATACATTCTGAATGGCATCAGGAGTGTGGGCATAATCAACCACGGCATATTTCCCTTCCGGAGAACGGATGATTTCGAACCGGCCTGAAACGGGACGCAGTTCACTCATTATTCTCAGGACATCGTCGAGGCCGACGCCCAGCAGGATGGTGGCTCCCATTACAGCCATCAGGTTACTGGCATTGAAAACCCCGGTAAAGTGAGTCCACACCTCGCGACCTTCGATGCTCAGCAACATGCCGTCGAAATGTTTTTCGAGGACTTTGCAGCGAAAGTCAGCCAGCGACCGCAATGAGTAGGTTTTCCTGGCCGCGCGTGTGTTTTGAAGTATAACCATTCCGTTTTTATCGTCGGCATTGGTCAGTGCAAAAGCCGATTCGGGAAGCTGATCGAAGAACTTCTTTTTGGCTTTCAGGTATTCGGCAAATGTCTTATGGTAATCGAGGTGGTCGTGCGTGAGGTTGGTGAAAATGCCTCCATTGAACTCAATCCCGCTGATGCGGTCCTGATCGGCTGCGTGCGAACTTACTTCCATAAAGCAGTATTCGCAACCGGCATCAACCATGCGTGCCATCAGCTCCTGGATTTGCAATGCGTCGGGAGTAGTGTGGCTGGCATGAAACTCATCGGCGCCAACGTAGTATTTGATGGTCGAAATCAATCCGACTTTATAGCCCAGCAGGGTGAATGTTTTGTACAAAAGGCTGGCAATGGTGGTCTTCCCGTTGGTTCCGGTTACCCCAACCACTTTCAGGTTCGACGACGGGTTGTTGTAAAAGGCGGCAGCAATTTTTCCGAACATGGCTTGTGTCTGGTCAATCCGAACCATCACAACTTCATGGGGCAAATTATCAGGCGTAATTTCACAAACCACGGCAGCAGCGCCCTGTTCAACAGCTTTTCCGATAAACTGGTGGCCGTCGACATGCGATCCTTTTACTGCAACGAACAGATCACCGGCTTCTACTTTTCGCGAGTCGAACTGGATCTGGCGAATCGGAACGGACAGGTCCCCGCGTGTTTCCAGCAATTCAATGCCGATCAACAGATCTTTTAGAGTTTTGTTCGCTGTCATTTTTTAGTCTTTTTGGTTGTATTTGTCGCGACTACTGTTGCTTTTTTCTTTTTGGCCGTTGCAGGCGCTTTCTTTGTTTCTGCTTTAGCCTTTGCCTTTGGTTTTATTCCTTTTTTTTGCGTTGCCGCAGGTTTTTGCGCTGGCTTGGCCTTAGTTTCCTGTGCCGGTTTTGCTTTTGCTTTTGTTTTGGCTACTGCTGCTTTTTGCGGCTTGGGCTTGCTGACAACCGGAGGTTCGATTACCGGAGCCTGAGGCGGAATGGAGTCGCCACTGCTCAGGCTGTCTTTCTTAAAGATCTGAAGCTCGTCGAACCCAAGTTCAAGTGAAACAACTTCGCCTTTCGAACATGGCATTCCGGGGGTAGGCGACTGGTGGTACACGCGCCCAAAGCCGCTGGTCATAGCTTTGTATCCTGCCTTTTCGAGTAGATAAACTGCATCGCTTTCGCCCATTCCCACCACATCGGGCACTGTTCCGGGAATGTCATTTACCCCGGTGACAAAAACGGTTACCGAGTCGGCCATCACGTTCACATGGTCGGATGTCAGGTTCTGCGATTGTGTTTTAAATCCTAAATCCCGTTCAAAAAGAAGCAGGTCTTCTTTCAGTCCTGATTTAACCTGAGGTACTTGTCGGTATGGAGGAATGGAATCGGCAGCAGGTTCGAGGTATGAAGCATAAACTTTATCGGCAATCCCCCTGAAAACCGGACCCGCAACCGAACCTCCGTAGAACGCTCCTTTGGGCCCTACGATAACCACGATGCAACTGAATTTTGGATTGTCGGCAGGGAAATATCCGCAGAACGATGCCTGATATTTTTTTGCACCACCACTGGTGTACCCTTTGTCTTCGTTGGCAATTACCGCGGTTCCGGTTTTACCGGCAATGGTGTAGTAAGGGTTCTTCAGGCTTTTTCCTGTTCCACGGGAACAAACACCTTTAAGCATTGCCTGGGCTTTTGTCAACGTGTTTTTTGAACAAAGCGAAGGGTTGAGTACTTCGGTTTTAAACTTGCGGATAGGGATACCATCTTCCCTGATTTCGGAAAGAAAGCGCGGTTTTACCATTACGCCGTTGTTGGCCACTGCATTGTAAAAAGTCAGGGTTTGAATAGGCGCAATCTTGATTTCATAGCCATGGGCGATCCAGGCCAGCGAAGGCCCCCACCAGTCGGGGTC
>CAZAVU010000086.1:0-16265 GCA_964488805.1 uncultured Odoribacter sp.
ATGGTTTACTTATTTCTCTTTCAAAACAATATTGTTTCCCTGTTTTTCTGTACCTTAAAAACTGTTTAAAATTTGGAGGGGAGTTTTTGACGAACTCCCCTCCTTTTTTTTTATTTCAGTGGATCAAAAGTTCCATCAGCGCCATAGTAATCAGCCCAACCAATGGTTTGATACAGGTAAGGCGATTGTTTAAGTACACTTTGTTTAAGTCCGATAAAGTAGTATTTGCTTCTATAGGTAGTATAGAACGTTGGTGTAGAAGTACCATCTATGAAATCAGTTGTTACACGAACAAGGTTTGTATCATAAAACTTGTCCAATGCTGCAATTTGCTTGGCGAAATTGGCATCAGTATCGTCCGGATTAACCGCAATACTAACCCCGTTACTGACACGGGTAACCTTGGTTGCATCGTATTTCGTACTCAATGGGTTAAAAATATCATTGACCAAACCTGAACTTGATGATTTATAAACTGATGGATTGATCGCCAGGATAATTCCATGACGACGTTTGCCATTCATTGGTTCAACGCCGAGTTGTGCACAGGTTGAATTGCTGATAGAAGCATCATCATTCCAAAGCATCCAGCGGCGCATATCCTGGAACCGTTTGCCTTCGTAAGCAAATTCAATCTGACGTTCATACAGAATTTCCCGGAAAAGTCCGTATTTGTCCAATCCTGAAGGAACTCCGTAGTATCCATCGGTACCTGCAGGTATTCCAACACGGGCACGGATGGCAAACAATCCAGCGTAACCTTCTTCTGCTTTTCCGATCTTTCCGATACCAACAGCCGATTCTGCAAGGTTCAGCAGAACTTCAGCATAGCGGATTTCGATGTATGGAGAAGCCGAACGGGCAAATTTATCAACATCAGTAAAGCCGGCAGCCGGGTCGGATCTTTTCCTCAGGTAAATGCCTGTATTAACGTGACCAGCATATTCGGCAAAACCTGAACCTTCTTTGGTTGTTGCAGCATTTAAAGAAGCCTGATCTTTAAACCACTGGTAGGTCCAAACGGCATAAGTTGTGTTTCCTGAATAGGGCCAGACTGAACCGTTGAAGGCGAAAGTGCGGTAAAAACGTGGATCGCGGTCTTTGTAGAATTTAAGAGGATCGTAAGTAAACGAACTCTGTCCGGGGCGTTTCCCGTCAGCCATTGGGAAAAGATCGAGCATTTCGGCAGTAGCGCCATAGCCGCCACCTCCCTGAAGTTCTTTCGGACGGGCTGAATTTTCCCAGCCGTTGTTCTTCTTATAGGAATCGGTGGTAACGGTATTGTTTAAAACAGTCATAACAGCTTCCGTTGTCTTGGGAGTAACGAACATTTTCTCCCAATCTTTAGCCCGGTTGGTCGAAGCATTAACCAGTCCGAAGCCATTGGCATCCAACAAATCCTTGGCCGCTTTATTGGCATCGTAGGCTGCCTGCCACCGCGATGTTTCCATGTTTCGGTTAAACAACGGACTGGCATAAGTCAACAATACCCGACCTTTGAATGCAGCAGCAGCGCCCGAAGTAATACGGCCCCAGTTTGCGTCAGCCCATCGGCCAGGCAGCATGGTAATTGCCTTGTCCAGATCCGCAACAATCTGAGCGATACAATCAGCCGTTGAGCTGCGTTGAACAGCCAGATCGGTCTGTGTCGGATCTCCTTCTCCCAAAATAGCATTCTGTGCTGTAAGGACAATCGGCACACCACCGTAAGTACGAACCAGGTTAAAGTAGTTCCATGCTCTCCAGAAATAAACTTCACCTTTCATGGTTTTCTTCTGGTCATCAGTTAAAGTTCCCTTGTCGATATTATCAAGGAAAATGTTGCATTCGCGGATGAATGCATACGGACCACCAGTCTGGTTTTTATAAAATTCATCGTCGATATCGTTCGATGTTTTCTCGGTCAACTGGTTGTAAGTAGTCGAGCCCGGAAATTCTTCCGTTGATTTGCTATAAGTATCGGGGCTTCCCCAGGTAGCCGCGGGCAGACACAGATAATACAGATAATCAACTTTGGCCTGAGCTGTCTGGACATTGTTGTAGATTTCCTCATTAAATCCGGCGTAATCGCCTTTTTCCTTTAAGAAGTCATCGTTACAGCCTGAAACGAATGCCAATAACACCAGGGCCAATAAACTATTTTTAAATTTATTATTTGTCATGGTTGAATGCTGTTAAAGTTTAGAATGAAAGGTTAATACCAAATGAAAGACTCCTTAAATTCGGGAAAGCTCCATAGTTGCTGTTGATGTCCATGAACTTCCCAGGCAGAGGATTATTAAAACTGAGTATGTTCATACCGGTCAGCGTAAAGCGGCATCCATCAATTCCAACCTGTCTGACAACATTTTTAGGAAGAGAATATCCTATGGTCATGTTTCTAAGCGCCATGCGGAATGAGCTTATCTGCCAAAAGTTAGAGGTCTTATTGTTAAAATTCGAGTAAAACATGTTAGGATATTTGGCACTCTCGTTGGCAGCAACAAGTTCATCCCCCGTAGTTTTATCAAGTTTTTGAGAGCTAAACATGTCATTCCAGAACGCTGGCACATTCATATAATCGGCCTGGTTTGTAGAAATATACCTGGCTGTCGATCCTAATTCGGAGAAACCGCCCCAGGAAGCGCCAATTAAAGCGCTCAGGCTGATTCCTTTCCATTCAGCGCCTAGGTTCAGGGTAAAGCCATACGGATTACCTGTTTTCTTGGATAGTCTAATCATATCATCTTCTTCATCGATGATTCCGTCAGGCCCCTGATAAGTTCCATCAGGATTCATTGGACCACGAACATCGCGATAATACAGCATACCTGGTTTCAACTGCTCAACAGCAGTTCCAAAAACATTGGTAATATTGTATTGCTGAACGTAAGCATCAATATCAGCCTGCGAGCGGAACATTCCGAGACAATCATATCCCCATTTTCCCATATCCACAGGTCCATCCGGATAAATATCATTATACTCAATAATTTGTGGCCAGTCTTTTTTGCGGTAACGGGCATCGCTCAAGCCGGTATTCAACCTGATGTTGTAACTAAAATCTTTACCAATCTTGTCGCGCCATCCCAACGACAGTTCAACACCGTAGGCATCAATGGCATCAAAATTTTCAGCAGCCAGGGCGCCGCCAATGGTTACCGGAACCAAAGCGTCACGTTGCCCCAGCAAATTCTTGTTTTTATCCAGGTAGGCATCAATATTGGCCGACAACCGGCTGTCGAGGAACTTCATATCAAGACCTACATTGTATTTGGTATCATCATCCCAGGTGGCATCCGGGTTTGGCGCAGCTTCCATCTTCAGGCCCCATCCCACATTTGCTGATGTGTTCGTTCCAAAAACAGCGCCTTTATTTGTTTGATAGGTATAACGCTGACGCCACAACCATGGAGCCGTATTATCCTTGCCCATGAACCCGACAGAAGCCCTTACTTTCAGGAAATCCATCCACTTTACATTATCCTTAAAAAATCCTTCTTCTGAAACGACCCAACCTGCCGAGAACGAAGGGAAGGTTCCCCAGTAATTTTCGGGTGCAAATTTAGTTGACGCATCCGAACGAATCAGGAATTCAAAAAGATATTTGTCGGCATACGAATAATTAAACCGGCCAATATACGAGAGCATCCCCGATTCGGTACGGGTAGTTTCACCGTCAGCAGTTCCGGTAGCGGTGTTCGACTGGCCATTGGTAAACGACAAGGGTTCATCTTTATAGTAGCGCACCTTTTCGTATTCCGATTCGGTTTTTTCAACCGAGAACAAGGCGCTGACATTGTGCTTGCCAAACGACCGCTCGTAGCCGGCATTAAAGTTTAGCTGATAGGTATCTCCACGATCGCCATCGCGCAGCAAACGGTTACCATTCTTAACGGTATAAGTTTTAGCCGAACTGGTCAGATCGCCTTCATACAGGTGATTACCTGAACCCGACCGAGAGGTGAAATAATAGCCGGTATAAGCCGATCCAAGCTGATTGTACAAATTGGTTGTAATCCCCTTCGAATAGGCAAGTTTGAATTTCAAACCTTTCAGGATTTTACTCCAGCCAAAATCGTATTCAGCAGTGGCATTGATACGCATATCGGTTGGCTTATTGCGTTTGATATTGGCTAACCGTTCTACTTCAAAATAGTTGTAATAGATAATGTCGTTATCCGTTCTTTTATTCAATGGTCCATATCGAAGAATTGCCATAGGCGTACCATCCGTTGCATACACATAAGAAGGTAAATATCCGGGAGTAGTCAGCAAGGACAAATAGTCGTTTTCATCAACTTCACCTCCAATTTTATTGAAAGTTTGTTTTCTGTCGCTATAATCTCCGGATACCTGCAGACTTACCTTTAAATGGTCGGCAACTTTGATATCGGCTCCAGCACGATAATTCCACCTGTTGTAATCCAACGTTCCCATGTTACCGTTTTGAGAGAAATAAGAAATGCTGGTAAAATAAGTGGCATTGTTTCCACCACCACTCAGGGTTACGTTTTGTTTGGTGCTAGTGCTGGCTTTCCAGGCATCATCGAGCCAGTTGTAATTCAATCCCTTCATGGTTTCCAGTTCATCGGGCTGAAATAACTCTTTCACGGGACTAGAAATTTGATCTCTGGCTGCCATGTATCGGTTATAGAATATGCCATATTCATAAGCGCTCAGCATTTCCGGTCTTTTAACCTCATCGTTGTAACCAAATTGGCTGCTGATCGTGATTTTAGGTTTCCCTTCCTGTCCACGTTTTGTCTTAATAAGGATAGCTCCTTGCGACGACCGTGCTCCATAAATAGCAGCCGAGGCATCCTTCAGCACCGAAACACCTTCTATTTCATTGGGATCCAAGTTATTAAATGCTGTTTCATCAGCAATAAAGTCGTCAATGACATAAATAGGACTGGTCGTTCCACCATTTTTCGACAAGGTGAAAGGACTCCGGATGGTCAAAGTTGCTCCCACACCGGGACGAGCCTGACCTCCACTTACCGAAAGACCATTGACTGTACCCTGAAGAGCGGCGCCAAGGTTTCCAACTGGAAGATCGGTAATCTCTTTAGGATTAACCGTTGCAATCGATCCGGTTACATTTTTCATTTTTTGTACACCGTATCCAACTGCAACAACTTCTTCCAGGTCGATTTCCAAAGGCTTCAGGACAACGTTGAAACTGGCAGTTCCAGTAAAAGGAAATTCCTCTGCTTTCATTCCTACAAAAGAAACGACCAGAGTTCCTTTTACCTGTGAAGATTCCAGCGCAAATTTTCCATTGACATCAGTAATCGTTCCAATGGTAGTTCCTTTTATTACAATGGTAGCTCCCGGAACAGGAACTCCCGATTGCTCTTTAACAGATCCTGAAAGTTTTATGCTTCCCGGTTGAGCAAAAACAGGCGCCATCGTTCCGCAAAGAAACATTGTAAGTAAAAAAAACATGCTTAAAAGCCTTGTCCATTGTACAAAGCCGGTCTGCATATACAGAGCAGACTCAATTTTGATCTTTTTTTTCATACCTAATGCTAGATTTAGTAATTATATAACTCACTCATTTTTAGTTCTCATCCTATATTTCGATCCAAATTTCCAACTGAATTGTTGGTTGTTCCGAATATTTTCATACGAAAATCACAATGGTATCGTTTCCAATTCACATCCAACAAATTAAGCTATCTCTATCTATAAACAAGCACTTTACAGAATTGGTAACGTTTACATTTCAAATATAGATCATTTATTTTTAACAGACAAATAATGAAATTCAAGGTCTTTCTCTTTTTGAAAGGACGATTTTTTCGGACATCAAGAAAAACACAGGTACATCCTTTATTGCAATGTTCGCCGGAAACCCTTTGTTAATAAATGTTACAAATACGTTTAACTTAAATTACAGAACAAATATTTCATCGTTAAGGTTTACCTGCGCCAAACAAAAAACCAGATTAAATGTCAAAAAGCAACGAAAAGAATGTCATAAAACATACAAAACAGGCACTGATTATTTCTGTTTTTTCAACTCCAGATAGCCATAATAGGTTAGCGAGCTGATATCGTTTTCATTCTTAAAAAACAGGCTGGCCACATATCCAACAACACACAGCAGAACATGACTGTAAACACCAATCATGTATTCGTGATGAGTAAAATTCAAAGGCCCCAAATCAAGCAGCAATTGGTTTTTTCCACCCCAGAATACCGGCTGCGAGGTTAGCAGGGCATAAGCCGTAAACAGTACACTGGCTCCAATCCCAAAGTATAATCCTTTCATATTTGCTCGTTTACTGAATATACCAAGCAAAAACATCCCGGCTATTCCACCCGAAAAAATCGCATAAAGCCCAAATATAGTTCCAAGCACTCCTTCCGAACCGGCGTTCACATAAATCAGGGCAATGGCAATTGTTCCAAGTCCGGCAAGAACGACAAACAGTTTACTCATGATCATTTTATGCTTTTCAGTGCTATTGGGTCTTAACCGGAGGTAATAATCTTCAACACAAATAGCCGAGAGGCAATTCAGGTCGGCATTGAGGGTTGATATGGCCGCGGCAATCAATCCTGAAATCACCAGCCCAACCACGCCCACAGGCAATTTGGTCATGATAAAATAAGGAAAAACTGCATCGGGATTCATCCCGGCCACAGTTGAATCGCCCGAAATTTTATAGTAGGAAAATAACGCGGTTCCAATAAACATGAACATCGCCCAAACCGGCACACTCATCAGCACACCGATCAATGTAGCTTTCACCGCATCTTTATCCGATTTGGCAGTCAGGTAGCGTTGAACGATAGTTTGGTCGGTACCATACTTCTGGATGGCATAAAAAATTCCATTCAACGCCATTACAAAAAAGGTCAGGTTTACAAAATCCCAGTCGAACGGACCAAAACCAATGCGACCGTTTTCCATAGCCACATTCCAGATTGCCGTTGGGCCTCCTTCAGTCGAAAACAATATAATTATCAGGGAAATAACACCGCCAATGATCAGAAGAAATCCCTGGATAACATCAAGCCAAACAATAGCTTCCATCCCCCCAAGCAGGGTGATGAAAATAACAACCAGACCGACAACCCAGATCAGCATAACCGTGTCAAGTCCGGCCATTTTGGAAAGCGCCAATGCCAGCAGGAAGAATACTGAGCCCATCTTCGAAAAATGCGTAAGCGAAAAGCTTATGGAGCTGTACATCCGGGCAAAAAGTCCAAACCGGCGTTCGAAATACTCATACGCGCTCAGTTTAATAACCTGCCTGAACAATGGAACAATATAACCGACAAACAATAAAACAACAAGGGGAACCATCAGCCCCTGAACCAGGAGCAGCCAGTTTGACGAATATCCTTCGCCAGGATAGGCCAAAAAGGTAATGCTGCTTATTAATGTGGCTAATATCGAAATCCCGATAGCCCACGAAGGCATTTTTCCCCCGGCAATGAAATAGTTACTGGTATTTTTCTGCTTGTGAGCAAACTTCAAACCTACAGCCAGTGAAACAATAAAAGAAAAGGCTATGATTATTATGTCAACAATGTGTAATGATGCTGTTTGTCCCATTTTTTTGTCAGTAGTTAGTTATGAATGTAATTTAGGTATTAAGAATCGGCTTTGCAAACTTCAGGTGACCGGGCCATAAATAGCTGCCGGGTTTGGTTGTGATACAAAGATTTGGAAATCCTTCGACTTTCATCTGAATAACGCCAAAATCAGCCTCATTGAAAGGCATCAATTTGTTAATATTCAAGTATTTCAAAACCGTCGAAGTGGTTGCTCCGCCTTCAATAAACAAATCTCTAAGTTCAATGCGACGGGCTACCTTTTCCACCAGTTTCCCGATATTTTCACATAAGCGAAGCGATAACCCTTCTTCGTTTACCGGTTGATGATCAATGGTCACCATGACTGTTTTTCCCGATTTAAGTAAACAGGTAACTTCCCCGGCCCAGCATTCAAGCAAATCATCGCACAAACCAGTGTTGTAATATATTCCTTCAGGCATATTGCTTCGAACAACCTTATTTTTATAAAATTTTTCAAGCAGACTGGGTTGTTTGGGGTATTTGCTTCCGAAAATAAATAACGAACTCTCGCCAAACGACAAGTCAGTCTTTGCCACCGACACTTTGGGCGAAAACACGGTTCCAAGCAAAGCATCAAAGAAAACCGATCCTCCGGCAACAACCATATCGCTGTCGATAAAGCAGGTCCAGACTTTCAGTTCTTCTGGAACACGAATATTGGCGATGATTAATCCACGACCGGGCAATTTTTCATTCAGCCCCATTGAAACGACCGGAAATTCGGATGACTGAACAATTTCGGTTACATTGGCCGAGTGAATAGGAAATTCAGGATCGTCGGAAAAGGAAGTCTCATTCAGCGGAACAGAATCAACAAAATACTGTCCGTTTACGATAGTCCTCCCTATCAATGGGTTTGCCGGCACAATCAACGCCTTTTTCTTACCCATCAGCCGAAGTTGTGTTTCAATCTCCGCGGCTACATGTCCCCTCAAAACAGAGTCAATTTTCTTGAAAATCAGGACTGGTTCCAAAGCCAGTAACTGGCTGGTGATCCGGGCCACTTCTGCCGAAGCATCCGTTGCACTCATCGAACGGGTATCAGTTGCAATTACAAGTAAATCAACATCTTCGACCTTATTCACTTCAGTTTCAATAAGCACTTTTAGCCCGTACCGCAGCCCTACCCCTCCAATCTCGGCAGCACCTGTAAAATCATCTGCAATAACAGCTATCATATTTTGTTTTTATTTTTTCGTATCCGACAGGAAAAGTTTTAAGGCATACTCAATGGCATACACCAACGCATCGGGACTTGCAATGCCTTTCCCTGCTATTTCAAATGCGGTCCCATGATCAACCGAAGTGCGAATGATCGGCAATCCCAACGTGATGTTGACACCTTTCACGCTTTTCATCGCCCCGCTTTCTTCGTCCCAAACAAAACCAACCAGTTTAAAAGGGATATGTCCCTGATCGTGATACATGGCCACGCAACCGTCAAACCGGCCGCCGCTGGCCAAAGCAAAAAGGGTATCGGGAGGGAATGGACCTTCAGCCAGAATCCCCTCATTCCTGGCCGATTCAATGGCCGGAATAATTTCCAGCACTTCTTCATCGCCAAACAAGCCGCCGTCGCCGGCATGTGGATTCAGCCCGGCAACCCCAATGCGGGGCTGTTCGATGCCAATCTTTTTCAAGCCATCGCAGAGCAGGTGAATGGTTTCCAGCACACGTTCCTTTTTAACCAGGTCGCAGGCTTTGCGCAACGACACATGTGTGCTGACATGAATCACCTTGATCTTTTCGTCGGCCAGCAGCATGGCATATTTCGGCGAATTGGTATAGTGGGCATAAATTTCGGTATGTCCCGAAAAATGGTGACCGGCAGCGTTAATCGCCCCTTTGTGTATGGGGTTGGTCACTGTGCCATCCACCTCTCCTGAAAGGGCGAGTTCAATGGCCTTCACCACCGAACGAAAAGCAATGTCGCCGGCTGCAACCGAAATTTTTCCGTATTCAATCTGACCGGCATTTTCAACCGGAAGATCAAACACATCAATAGTACCGCACTGAAAAATTGCATCTTTAACATTTTGCACTGCATTAATCTTCAGTTTCGCCCCAAGCAGATCAACCGCCTTTTGCATGATCAACGCATTTCCCGTGATCAAAGGCCGGCATTGCTGGTAAAGCTGAGGCATGGCAAACACTTTGACGGCTATTTCGGGCCCAATCCCTGCCGGATCGCCCATGGTGATTGCCAGAACTGGCAAATATTTTTGATTTCCGTTCATTACAAATTCAGTTTATTCCATTCTTTTTCTATTTCCGACAAATATTCCGACTCTTCCCCGGCACTCGGAGTAACCATTGGCGGGAGCACCTCTCCCGAACAAAGTCCTTTCTTTTTCATCAGGATTTTCAGTGCCGGAATCGAATAGCTCAGGCTGCGATCTTTTTGATACAATACCGAAACCCGATCGGTTTTTTCCTGAAGTTCACCGGCCTGTTCAAAATCACCTTTTTGCACATTTTCAACAAGTTGCACATAAAGTTCAGGACAAATATTTGCCGTACTGGGAACAATCCCGTTGGCCCCTTTCTGCAATCCGTAAGCCGACATGGCCGCCCAGCCAATCAGGAAATCAAAATCCTGGCGTCCGCCCCAAAGCCTGATCGACTCATTCAACCGTTCAAGGTTTCGTTCCGAATCTTTTAACCCGTATATATTGGGATGATGGCTCAGTTTATCAGCCACTTCCAAAGGGATAGAATGGTGTGTAGTGGCCGGAATATTGTAAATAAACAACGGCAAGGAAACTGCATCGGCCAGTTTTTCCAGGTAGCAAAGCATCTGGCGTTCGTCCATCGGATAATACGCCGGAAGTTTGGCCACCAGATAGTCGGCTCCCAAACCAGCAAATCTTTTGGCATCGTCAATCGAATCCTGAAGCGAATTTCCGGTCAGTCCGGCATATACTTTGGATCGGCCATTAACCTCATTTACGACGAGCTGCACTAACTTTTCGCGCTGTCCGCCCGACATCGAATCACCTTCTCCGGTGGTTCCCAGGGCAAAAACGGAAATACCCGCATCCACAAACATGGAACACATCCGGGAAACAGCAGTGCAGTCAATAGAATGATCGGCATTAAACGGACTAACCATCGGAACAATTACCTGTCTGCCAGTTAATTTAGTTGTCATATTAAAAAGCTTTTTGATAGATGCTTATTGCATCATCTACCGATATTTCGCGAATATTGTTTTTCATCAAACGCTGAATCTTGACAGCCGAAGCAGCCATTTCAGGGATTGCCGATTCCGGAATTCCTATTTCCGACAACTTGGAGGGAAGCCCACAATCGCTCATCAACTGGCGCACAACAGCAACACCTGCACGAGCCGTTTCTTCTGCCGTAGCTTTTTGAGGAGCACCCAATGCCAGGGCAACTTCAGCAAAACGTTCAGGAGCAGCCTCAAGGTTGAACTCCATCACATCGGGCAACAGCAGGGCATTCGACAAGCCATGCGCAATCTTATATTCGCTGCCCAACGGGTACGACAGCGCATGAACAGCCGTGGTATTCACAGGCCCCAGGCACATTCCGCCATACAAACTGCCCAGCGAAACCTCTGTCCTGGCCTGCAAATCGTTGGCACAGGCTTTCTTCAAGCTTCTCCCTATCAGGCGAATGCCTTCCAGTGCATACAAATCGATCATCGGATGGGCGAAGCGGTTGGTGTATGCTTCCAGGCAATGCGTCAGGGCATCCATCCCGGTCGCGGCTGTTATTTCAGCAGGCATTCCCATGGTCAGCAACGGATCGATATACGCAGCATCGGGAACCAGACACGAACTGATAATTCCTTTTTTCATCCCGTCGCTCTCGTCGAGCAAAATGGCATTGGGTGAAACTTCACTGCCTGTCCCCGAAGTTGTGGGCAAACAAGCCAGAAACAATTTTCGCTCTTTCAGCAAACCAATGCCAACCACATTTTCCAACTTTTGATCATTATAAGTCAGGGCTGCCAGCAGCTTTGCCACGTCGAGCACACTACCTCCGCCAATACCGATCACACCATCGGGCTGAAAACTTATGGCTTCCTCCTGAAACTGATAATATTGCAGGAAACCCGGTTCCGAGTTCAGGCTGGCGCTTAGTTGGTACACAATACCAAATTCAGCCAACGCCTCAAATCTGCGAACAATCTGTTCCTTCAAAAAAGGCGCCGCCAGTACAAAAAGGCGTTTTAGCCCCATTTGCTTCAAATCGTCGATGAACCGATCAAAGCTTCCTGCTCCAAAAACCAGTTTAGCTGGCTGCTGAATAATAATCTTTTGCATCTGCGTCAATATTTTGTACTCACCCCGGATTCCCTATAGTCAGGCTGACGGAAGTGAATTTCATTATTTTAACAAGAAATTTTATTCCAATTGTAATCGTTTACATTTTCACACACAAGCAATCCAATCCCCATTTCCTAGTTAAAAACAAACCATGAACAAATTAGCAGGAACTGCGAACCATCAACTCAGTATTCAAAGTCATCTGAATACAAGAACGTTGCGGATCGCTGATGCGTTGAATAAGTAGTTCTCCTGCCCTTTTCCCGATTTCGTAGGCAGGCTGCCGCACTGCGGTCAACGGCGGATTCAGGGAACTCGACCAGAACATATCATCAAACCCCACAATAGCCACATCTTTAGGAATTTGCTTTTTCTGCTTGTGGATGGTTTCCAGGGCTCCAAGGGTAATCAGGTTGTTCCCTGTAAAAATAGCATCCGGCGGATTGGGCATATCGAGCAATTCTGCACACAAATTCACACCACTATCGTACGACGAGTTGCCATATTTGACCAGTTCAGGCGCAAATAACTTACTGTTTTCCAAAGCTTTGCGATATCCCGACTCACGCATCCGGCTGGACGGAATCGATGGCAGTCCCGAAATATAGGCAATGCGTTTATATCCCGATTTAATCAGATGATTGACCGCATTATAAGCTCCTTCTTCATTATTAACCCACACGATATCAACATCAATACCGCTAAGTCCGCGGTCGACACAAACCACCGGCATCCCGTTTTTAATGATGTCTTTAAGCCGCTGGTCGTTTTCGCTCACCGGTGCAGCAATCAGTCCGTCAATCGATTCCGACTGAAGAATGTCGAGGTACATGACTTCCTTCTTATCGTCCTGACCATAATTGCACATGATGATGGCATAGTTGTTTTTATAGGCCACATCCTCGATTCCGCGCAACACATCTACGTAAAAAGGGTTCTGAATATCAGGGATCAACACCCCCAGCAGGTTACTGGAAATGCTCTTTGAGCGCAACCGCTTGGCCACCCTACTTGGCTGATATTTAAGATCTTTGATGGCCTTCAGGATCTTCATACGGGTTTCCTCGTTCACATTGTCGCTGTTATTTAAAACCCTGGATACTGTTGCAATCGAAACGCCTGCGCGCTTGGCAACCTCGTTCATACTTGCCATACCACTTGTATTTTGTACTGTTTAAAGGCTTAAACCTAAACAAAAATAGTTTTTTCAATGACAAATGTAAACGTTTTCATGTAAAAATGAAGAATTTATTTTAATATTGCTTTTAAAAATGTTCCAAAACAGATGAACTGAGGTTTCGACAGTATCATCAACCATTTTAGAGTAAACCAACAGACAATACGCGAAATGAAAACAAAACCCTGCCACCGTATTTTATCGACTGTATTTATCATTATATCAGCCTGTTCTTTCTTTACTCCAACCGTTGCACAATCGGTAAAAGGCTCATTTGAAAAACAACCGGACTTCCAAAAATTTATTAACCCACCGGCTGAATATCGCTCTTTCCCATTTTATTCAATCAACGATTCGATGGACGCCCGTGAAATCACACAACAGATTCACGATTTTAAAAATGCGGGATTTGGCGGATTTTACATGCACAGCCGCGACGGGTTGATTACCGAATTCCTGGGCAAAGACTGGTGGGCCATGATGGATGCTGCCGTGAAAGCTGCTCAGGATGCCGGATTGCAAATCATGTTTTACGACGAGGATAAATGGCCCAGCGGTTATGCCGGAGGTATTATTCCCCGAATGAGTGAGGATTACCGGGCTAAATCGTTGGTCAGGCTGAAAAAAGAAACGCCATTGCCAGCCGGATCGGTTGTTTTAAAGGAAGACGGCCCATACAAATACATTCAGCATACGGCGCCAATGGGGAATCCGATTTTTAACGGAACCTGCTATGTCGATTTGTTTAATCCTGAAATGGTTTCCAAATTTCTGGAAGTGTCCTACAAGCCCAACATTGAACGATATTCTGAAAAAATAAAAGATTACCGGTTCGCCATTTTTGCCGACGAGCCGCATATTCACGCCCGCTATTTCGATAGAAATACGCCCAACGAAGGCACGCTCTCCTACTCGCCCTGGGTCGCCAAACGGTTCAAAGAAAAATACGGAAACGATCTGCTGGACAAAGTCGATCTGTTGTTTGAAGAAAAGGACAACTGGCGCGAAGTCCGGCTTCAATATTACCGCGCTGTGGCAGAGCAATTTGACCAAAGCTTTGCCAAACAAATCTCAGGCTATTGCGAAAAGAACGGCATCAAATTTACCGGACACTATCTGGGCGAAGACGATCTGGAAAAAGTGCGCGACCGCATCGGCAACTCCATGATGCACTACCGCTGGATGCAGCAGCCCGGAATGGACCTGCTCGGCCTTTCAATTGCCAACCGTTTGCTTACCGCACGCAGCGTGAGCAGTGTCGCCAACCAATATGCCACTCCCCGCCGCCTGTCTGAATTATTTGGAATCAGTGGTCAAAACATGAATTTTGAAGACCGGATGTGGATTGCCGGATGGCACAGTATATTGGGAATCAACCACTTTTGTCCGCACCTCACTTTGTACAGCATGAAGGGACTGCGCAAACGCGATTATCCGCCTACATTTTCCTATCAACAGCCCTACTGGCCGTACAACAAAAAAATCGAAAACTACCTCGGACGGATTTCCTATGCCGCCACCATTGGCAACTACACCCCGCAAATACTGGTTATCAATCCGTTGGAAAGCGAATACCTGAAAAGCAAAACCGATGGGGACTTTACCGGCGGTGTTCAGGCCGTTATGGAAGTCTTGCAGGCCAGCCACTATGACTATGACCTGGGCGACGAACAAATCCTTTCAGAAAACGCACGAATAACCGGCAGACAACTGGCCGTAGGCGACATGCAGTATGCACACGTCATTTTGCCCGATATGATCTCGATCCGCGAAACGACCACCGATCTGTTGCTTCAGTTGCACAAAGCCGGAGGACTTATTTTCAGCGCCGGACGATTCCCCGAATATGTGGACGGAAAAGCAGGAAACCCGAAGTTGGAAAGCCTGAAAAAAGCCTGTATCAGAACTGAAGAGAAGCAGCTCACAGAAATCCTGACTGCCCAAATAAAACCCAGGGTAAACCTTTCCGGTAAAAATGCCGCCTTAGTCTGGACTCAGGTGCGCACAACGGACGAAGGGAACCTGGTTCTCTTTTTCAATACATCGCACACTGCTCCGGCCAAAGTAACCGTAAAAACCAGGCTTCTCGGCTCAAATGCCGTGCTTTGGAGCCCTTCCGAAGGAAAATGCTTTAACTTGAAGACCAATAAAGCAGGTCAGTTTGAGATCGAACTGGCTTCTTCGGAAATGATTTGGATAACTTCGGGCAAAATGAATAAAACGGTGCAAACCACAGGTGAATACTCATTGCCAAAGCCTGAAACCACTGTTGCGAGCCTGAAAAACGACTGGCAGGGCAAACGGCTTGCTCCCAATGCGCTGACCCTCGATTTTGCCGCCTACTCAACCGATGGTGGGAAAACATTCAGTGAGCCTGAACCGGTCATAGGTATTTTTAACCGGCTGAGCGACAAAGCCTACGCCGGACAGCTTGTTTTACGCTATCCGGTTCTGATTGACCAACTTCCATCGAACTGTAAACTGGTTTTGGAACAACCCAACATGTACAAAGCTATTCGCATCAACGCCAAACCGTTCGCGTTTAAATCCGACGGCTTTTATGTCGATCACCAATTCAAAACTGCTGATATAACTGCACTTCTGCAAAAAGGAAATAATGCCATTGAGTTGGAACTCAATTTTAAACCGTCGGTTGCTGCCAGCAGCGTACCCACCGAACGGTACGGCACTGAAATCGAAAGCATCTACCTGATTGGCAATTTTGGGGTTGCCTGTCACAACATCGGCGAGATGAACAACAGTCAGCGCAACGCCACCGGCACCTTCCAGCCGCGACCTGTATACCAGGTGCAATCGTTCTCCATTGGTGCAGAGCAAACTCAGTTTACCGGAGATGTGAGCATGGCCAGTTACCCGTTTTATGCCGGAGCATTCGAAATGAAACAGTCGTTCGACATGCCGGAAATGAAAAAAGGAAGCCGTTATTTCCTCGAACTGCCCAACTGTGAAGCCATTGTTTCAGTTATTGAGCTGAACGGAACAGTGATCGACACCTTGTGCTGGGCACCTTTTAAAACCGACATCTCCAAGGCCCTGAAAGCCGGTAAAAACGAGCTGAAAATTACGCTGGTAAATTCGTTGCGCAACCTGCTGGGACCGCACCACAACAAAAGCGGAGAAATGATAAAAGTGGGACCCAACAATTTCACGGGTTCTGGCGGGTTCCCCGACAAAGCAGGCGACTCCAACTGGTACGA
>CAZAVU010000087.1:0-15714 GCA_964488805.1 uncultured Odoribacter sp.
GCATCACCGGATTGAAATCGAAGAAGGCGTGGAGAAGCTCTACGAGTGGTATCTTCCACACTAATTGCACGGCTTCAATAATCCGATGACCCGAGAACACGAGGGAAAGTATTCAGTCTCAGTAACAAGACATTAGATTAGACTCAAGATTATAGATTCAGGATTCCTTTCAATCTGTAATTCAGTCCTTCAATCCGAGTAATCCGCATAACCATGAAACATCTCATTTCCGTACCGACCAACACAATTCAGCATTTTCACCAGATATCGGGCTTACCGCAATCCGGTTGGTTTGTGTCATCCGACCCTGAAGGGAAAAAGGTTGGATCGGGAGGCGGAACAGCTCATCTGCTGACCCAACTGTTTCATCAGGAAGAAGAAACCCGGTTTGAGGAATGGATAGCCAAAGAAAAACGGGTGATCATCCACGCAGGTGGTCAAAGCCGGCGTCTTCCGGCTTATGCGCCTATTGGGAAAAGTCTGTTGCCTATGCCGGTCTTCCGCTGGTCGCGCGGACAGCAACTCAATCAGCGGCTGATCCACCTTCAGGTTCCCTTGTTCGAACAAATCATCGATCACGCTCCGAAAAATCTCAATACCCTGGTTGCCAGTGGCGATACACTGATCTTTTCAGGAAAGAAAATTCCGAAGATTCCCGAGGCCGACGTGGTATGTTTTGGCATGTGGCTGGAGCCGGAAAAAGCAACCAATCACGGGGTTTTCTTTGCCCGACATGAGTCACCCGGCAACCTGCAATTCGTATTGCAAAAACCATCGATCCAAACCATCAAGGAACTTATCCACGAATATTATTTTCTGATGGATATCGGGATCTGGCTGCTCAGCCCAAAAGCCGTCACCCTGCTGATGAAACGTTGCGGCTGGATGAATGGAACGTACAACAACCAGATTCCCGACAATTACGACCTGTACAGCGACTTCGGGACGGCCCTGGGCAATTCGCCATCCCGGATTGATCCCGAAATAAATTCCCTGAAAGTAGCTCTGGTAAACCTCGAAGGAGGAGAATTTTATCACCTGGGCAACACTTCGGAACTGATTTCATCCAATCTGGCCATCCAGAACCGGATCAGCGATCAGCGGGAAATCTGGCACCGACAGATCAAGCCTCACCCATCGATTTTCATTTTAAATTCCGATTTTAAGGCACCGCTGACCTCGGAACACACCAACATCTGGATTGAAAATGCCTTTATTCATTCAGGATGGGAACTTTCGGGCAATCATGCTCTGACCAACATTCCCGAAAACCACTGGAACCTGAAATTACATCCGGGTAATTGTCTCGATCTGGTCCCGGCAAACCGGCAGGAAGTGATTGTCAGGAATTACGGCTTTACGGATTCGTTCAGGGGAAATATCGACAGTAATCAAACCGGGTTCATGGAGATGTCGCTGCAAACCTGGCTTGAAAAACGTGGGTTGCAGAAAGCAGTCAGCAGCTTGCCGTCCGATACCGACATCCAGTTCTTTCCTCTTTTCCCACTGATGAGAAAGGAACAAATCAGCGAAGACTTCCTCCAATGGCTGATTGATCCTGAACCGGCCAGCAAACCTGAATTTACAAACCTCTGGCTGCAATCGCGACGGATAAGTCCGGATGAAATCAGCCATCTGTGCAATATCGAGCTTATTGAGGAACAAGGAACCCTCAACCGGAAGAAAGCCATTCCGGCCCTGGCCGCAAATTTTGCAAAATCAGTCTTTTATCAGCTCGATCTGGATCAGCTTGCCGGCGATTTCATTGCTCAGAAGCTCGATCTGCCGGAAGATCTTCCCGCCAAAAATAACGACTGGCTTCCCATACATCATCACATGTTTCGGGCCTCCATTTTGCGCAAAAGCGGAAAAGCATGGCAGGAGGAAGAACAAAAAGCTTTCGGCTACCTTCGCGACACCGTACTGAACCACTTCCGGCAGAATCCTGTTGATCCCCATATTCATCTTTTGCCCGACCAGATTGCCTGGGGACGCAGCCCCGTGCGACTTGACCTTGCCGGTGGATGGACCGATACCCCTCCCTACTGCTATCTTTACGGAGGAAAAGTTGTCAACCTGGCTGTCGAGTTAAATGGGCAGCCGCCCCTGCATTGTTACATCAAAGCATCTGAAAAACCGCATATCGTTTTGCGCTCCATCGATCTGGGAGCCCAGGAAATTGCGACGACCTTCGATGAACTGAGGGCATTTTTCACGGTAGGTTCACCATTTGCCATACCCAAAGCTGCACTGGCGCTTGCCGGGTTCATCCCCGAATTTTCTTCCGTGAAATTTCCGTCATTGAAAGAACAGCTTTCTTATGCCGGAGGAGGATTGGAGATTTCCATTCTTTCAGCCGTACCGAAAGGTTCAGGACTGGGGACAAGTTCAATCCTGGCCGCAACGGTACTCGGGACTCTTTCGGAAGTCTGTGCGTTGGGCTGGGACAAGATGGGAACCGGTCGGCGCACACTTGCCCTCGAACAATTGTTAACCACCGGCGGCGGCTGGCAGGACCAGTTTGGAGGAATACTGGAAGGCATCAAACTGTTGGAAACCAGTTCAGGGAAAACTCAAAGTCCCAGTATCAAATGGTTACCCGATTCACTGTTCTGCGATCCCCAATACAAAAACAGGATGCTGCTTTATTATACCGGGATTACAAGGGTTGCCAAAAATATCCTGGCCGACATTGTCAGGGGAATGTTCCTGAATTCATCGGCACATCTGTCCATCCTGGAAGAATTAAAACATCATGCCGAAGATACTTGCGAAACCCTTTCGTCCAAAGACTTTGAAGGACTTGGGAAGAACACTTTACGTAGCTGGCACCTCAACCAAAAACTTGATGCGGGGACTAACACTCCTGAAATTCAGAAAATCATTGATAAGATTACTCCCTGGTCGATCGGGCACAAACTTTTGGGTGCCGGCGGGGGTGGTTTTATGCTCATTATTGCTAAAGATGAAGACGCAGCCGGACGGATCAAACAGGAACTGGCGTCCAATCCGGTAAACGACCGGGCCCGGCTGGTTGATTTTTGCATTTCCAGGACAGGCCTGCAAGTCACCAAAAGCTAGTTGGTAGAAAACTTCCGATTAGAAAACCTCCGGTTCTTTCGCAATAAGCAAAAGGATCGGAGGTTTTCTTTTTAAGACCTATGTAAAAGCAGGACAACCAGAATAAAAGTAAATTGTTAATTCAAAGCAGGAGGCTTGGCCTGATTTTTTAAACCTACTGAAAAAACGATACTTTTGTGTTCTAGTTTATCTATTATTAAAAAAGATTCTAAATTATGGCAACGTATAAAAAAGCACTTTTAATGATACTCGACGGCTGGGGAATTGGCGATGGTTCTGAAAGAGACATCATTGCAACCGCTCCAACGCCGTTCATGGATTACCTGAATGCGAACTACCCTCACTCGCAACTCCTTACCTGCGGCGAATATGTTGGCTTGCCCGACGGACAAATGGGGAACTCGGAAGTAGGGCACCTCAACATTGGCGCTGGCCGTGTAATGTATCAGGATATGGTGAAAATTACCAAGGCCATCCGCGAAAAAACGCTGTGGGACGAACCTCAGATTGTGAAGGCTTTCAGCTATGCCAAAGAAAATAACAAAAATGTTCACCTGATTGGCTTGGTTGGCCCTGGCGGTGTTCACGCGCTAAGCTCGCACATGATTGCCCTTTGCCAGATTGGCACTGACTTCGGTTTGGATAACATTTTCATCCACGGTTTGACCGACGGCCGCGATACCGACCCACGTTCGGGTTACGGTTTTGTTGAAGACGACCTGAAAGGCCTGCAGGGCACCAATGGAAAATTTGCTTCGCTTATTGGCCGTTACTATGGCATGGACCGCGACAAAAACTGGGACCGCCTGAAACTGGCATACGACCTGTACACCGAAGGAAAAGGAACACCGTCAACCGATATTCTGAAATCGATCCAGGAATCGTATGATGCCGGAGTAACCGACGAATTTATCAAGCCTATCGTAATGGTAGATGCCAATGGCAAACCGTTGACCACTATTCAGGAAAACGACGTGGTGATTTGCTTCAACTTCCGCACCGACCGTCTGCGCCAGACTACCATTGCCTTCACTCAACAGGATTTGCCTGATTTCGGAATGAAAACCATGCCGCTGCAATGGTATACCATGACCAACTATAAAGCCGACTTCAAAGGCATCAACGTTATTTTCGACAAGGAAAACCTCACCAACACCATGGGAGAAATCGTTTCGAAAGCCGGATTGAAACAAATCCGCATTGCCGAAACCGAAAAATATGCGCACGTCACTTTCTTTTTCAGTGGTGGCCGCGAAGAAGAATTCCCCGGAGAAAAAAGGTTGCTGGCTCCATCGCCCAAAGTTCCGACTTACGATTTCCAGCCTGAAATGTCGGCACCAATGGTACGCGACCTGATTGTTCCTGAATTGGAAAACCAGACAGCCGATTTTGTTTGCCTGAACTTTGCCAATGGCGATATGGTTGGCCACACCGGCGTTTACGAAGCCATTTCGAAAGCTGTAACCGCCGTTGATGGTTGCGTAAAAGATGTGGTGGAAGCCGCTCAAAAAGGCGGATACGATGTCGTGATCATCGCCGACCACGGAAACGCCGACAACGCGGTGAACGAAGACGGATCGGCCAATACTGCCCATTCGCTGAACCCGGTTCCCTGCATCTACGTTTCCGAAAATAAAAATGTAAAAATCAATAACGGCATTCTGGCTGATGTGGCTCCTACCCTGCTCTCTATCATGGGTCTGGAAATTCCTGCCGAAATGACTGGTAAAGTTTTGATTGAAAAATAATAACGTTCAAAGTTTAGAGTTTAAGGTTTAAAGTTTTTCAACTTTCAACCTTAAACTTTGGACTTTTAACCGTACTTCTATGCTCGAAATCGGTCGTACCATTGTTAGTTTGGATGTTTTGGAAAAACATTTCCTTTGTGATCTGCTCAAATGCAAAGGAGCCTGCTGTATCGAAGGAGACTCGGGTGCGCCCGTCACTTCCGACGAAGTGCAAATCATTCAGGAAGCCTATTCTGAATTCGAACCCTATATTCCTGAGATTCACCGCGACGAAATACGCAAGCAGGGATTTGCCGTTGTTGACCTTGACGGAGATTTGGTTACCCCTTTGGTAAACAACCGGCAGTGTGCCTATTCCTACGAAGAAAACGGCTTTTTGAAATGTGCCATCGAGAAAGCCTTTCTGGAAGGAAAAATAGAGTTTCGCAAACCGGTCTCGTGCCACCTTTTCCCGATCCGCATAACCGAATACAAACGCTTCGATGCGGTCAACTACCAGGAAATTGACATTTGCAAGCCCGGACGGATCTGCGGCAAACGGGAGCAATTGCCCCTGTATGTTTTTCTGAAAGAACCTTTGATCAGGAAGTACGGCGAGGAATGGTACGAGCAACTTCAATACGCCGCCGAAAACTATGTGAGGAAGAAATAATTCCTGGCATAGGGACATCCCCGACATTCGAAAATAATTCTGAATTTGTATTTTTAGGGCAGCAAATGTTTCCTATGAAGAAAGCCTTCATCCAAATTACTGAGTTATTAAAACAACCATTTACGCTGCTCAACCTTCCCCGGCACCGATGGATACTTATTCTGTTCACGGTTTCCTTCAGTATTTTCTTTGTTAATGTTTTTGTCCCTTTCAACATCAACGGTTGGAGTAAAGATTCGGGATTCGATCAGTTTTTAAGACTCTCCGGGTTCGGAATTATCGGGGGAATGGTCCTGACGATGTCCCAATTCGGCATCCGGAAAATTGCAGGCGTTAAAAATTTGTGCATTGGCACTTTCATCGCCTGGTTTTTGGGAGAATTAATCTTCATGGCAGCATCCTTTCTTTTCTATCAGTCGCGGTGGGACATCAGCATCAGCAGATTCCTGCACGAAATTCCCGACAGTTTTAAATACACCTTATTAGGCATACTGATTCCTTACTCCTTGTCGCTGCTGTTTATCTCTCAAATGATCCACCAGAGCAAACTGAAGCAACTCAAGGATACAATTATCAAACCCACATTCGATACTGAACTTCTCAACTTCCCTGATGAAAAAGGAATTATCCGTTTTTCGATCGGCAGCGAACAAATCCTGTATATCGAATCGGCCGACAACTATGTAATTCTTTACTACCTGAACGGGAACAAACCTGCCAAACAAATCCTGCGCAATTCAATGAAAAACATCGAAGAATTGCTGATCAACGCGCCCATAAAAAGATGCCACCGATCGTTCATGGTCAATCTTCAGAAAATTGAATTTGTTGACTACCAAAAGTCAAAATGCCAGGTAAAACTCAAAGGCATTGAAAATTTCATTCCGGTATCGCGCAAGTTTTATCCCGAATTCAGACCATACTTCCACTAAAACGTCAGAGTCTGGAAAGGAAGTTCAGACGATCCAGTGTCCTGATTCAGTTGCTTGCAAAGACCAGTATGGACATTTTATTCTGTCCCAAAACCATTCACCCCACAATATTTCCGTTCGTCCCATTAATTTTTTCGTTTCATTCCAATCGGTAACTTTGTATCCATGATTGCTAAATCACCTGAAAACATTTTAGGAATCAGGAGCTAATAAATTAACATTAAACAAAAAAAAGGATTAAACAATGAAAAAATTAATGACTCTGGCTTTGATCGCCATTTGTGTGACACTGACCTCCAATTTTGTTAAAGCTTCGGCTAATGAAACCCTAAAAGGCACCTGGGAATACAAAGTACCGGCAGCGCCTTACGATTACAGTACCGGAAAAATAACCTTCGCTGAAAAAGACGGGAAAACCACGGCAACTGTTCTGTTCATGAATGGAACCGAATTAAAGGTTCAGGATCTGAAAGTGGAAAGCAACAGCTTCTCATTTTCTGTCGACATTGAAAACAATCTGGTGAAAGTTAATGCAAAAATCACCAATGGTAAAATCACCGGTAAAGTTGACTCCCCTCAGGGACTGATGGATTTTACAGCCGAGCAGCCCAAGCGCCCGGCCAAATAAGCACAAACGGCAGTGGTTTCTTTTGAGAAAGAAGCCACTGCCGTTTGTTTCAGGAAATATCCGTCCGAAATGTCCTCCAGACGGGACTATTTATCACGCAAGAATCTCGATCCGGTTCTTTTCCGGGTCAAAAACAGCGCTTTCGTAATAACCATCACCTGTCATTCTCCCCATGCTAATAATTTCAAAGCCATCGGCCCGAAGTTTTTCAGTAATCTGATCGACCCGTTCGCGCGAACCCACCTTAAATGCCAGATGAGCCATTCCTATATGATGTTTTCGGTAATCATCCTTGCTGTTAACCACAGTGGGCATTTTCATAAGTTCGAGCCTGCAATCGCCTCCGAATGAAAGAAAATAGGATCTGAACTCTTTGGAATGATTATAATAACACGATCCGGAAACGGCGTCAAAATAATGAGTATAAAAATTACGCATACCTTCCAAATCATTGGCCCAAATAGCTATGTGTTCAATTTTCATAATCGAAGTATTTGTAGTTTGTGATAGATTCTTCATGTCCTTCAAATTTATATCATTTAAAGGCTTTTTCAGAATTTTCATGCAATTTATTTCATTCTTTCCCAATAAAATTAAGGTTCACAGATCTCACTACAAACCCTGTCTATCGGCAATGTTCTACCAAGCCTGTCTAATGCAAGACGTTGCAGATACTTAATTCTTGTTAATATTTTCAATCTGGTAAGAACATTTATTTATTTTTGTCAGGTTTGATTGCATCCGAAATATGCTATCAACATAAACAGTGGATTATGGGTAGATCAGAGGTTCTCACTATTCCTGCTATGTTGCAGGCTAGTTTTAAAAATTTTGCAGACAATCAATCGCTGGTATTCGTAGGTGAAGAAAACAGGACATATTCTCAGCTCGAAACAGAGATAAAAAAAGCGGCTCTGCAACTCCAAAATATCGGGATAAAAAAAGGCGACAAGGTAGCCATTCTTAGCGCCAATATGCCGCAATGGGGAATTGCTTATTTTGCCATCGGGGTTATCGGCGCAGTGGTAGTGCCCATTCTCCCTGATTTTCATCCTGATGAAATTAAAAACATTCTGCATCATGCCGACGTTTCGGCTATTTACGTGTCAAAAAACCTGTGCTCCAAGCTGAAAACAACGGCAGACCTTACTGAAATTCATATTGAAGACTTTACGATCGCATCGGGTCCATGTCAGCCGCTATTCGGTGAAATGGATGAAAAACGCTTTGAATATGAACCGACAGAAGAACATGATCTGCTTTCGATCATCTATACCTCAGGGACAACAGGCAAATCGAAGGGCGTTATGTTATCGCACAGAAATATTGTCTGGATGGCTCAGCAGTGTTTGTACATTCAAAATGTTGTCCCCGGCGACCGGTTTCTTTCCGTTTTGCCACTTTCGCACACTTATGAAAATACCCTTGGATTAATCCTGCCAATTAAGTACGGAGCCACTGTTTATTACCTTCAAAAACCTCCGGTAGCATCTATTTTGCTTGCTGCTTTGAGCGAAGTGAAACCAACGGTCATGCTGGTTGTTCCCCTGATCATTGAAAAGGTTTACAAATCAAAGATTTTACCCGAAATCAATAGCAAGTTTATAACCAGAAACCTATACAGGATCCCGACATTCCGAAAACTACTGAATAAGATTGCCGGAAAGAAACTCTATGAAAGTTTTGGAGGCAAATTGAAATTCTTTGGCGTTGGCGGAGCAAAACTCGACGACAATGTTGAAAGATTTCTGATGGAAGGAGGATTTCCTCTGGCTATTGGCTACGGCATGACCGAATCATCTCCCTTGCTTGCAGGAGCAGGAGTGGGTAAAACTTGCTTTCTATCGACGGGGACTCCGGTAGTCGATGTCCAAATCAGAATCGACCAGCCTGACCCTAAAACCGGACAGGGCGAAATTCAGGCCAAGGGTGATAACGTGATGATTGGATATTATAAAGACCCGGAGAATACCCGAAAAGCATTTACCAAAGATGGCTGGCTAAAAACCGGCGACCTGGGCTATTTCGACAAGAAGGGGAACCTTTACATCAAGGGGAGAATCAAAAATATGATTGTGGGGGCAAGCGGCGAAAATATTTACCCCGAGGAAATTGAATCGGTAATCAACCGAATGGAGTATGTTGTCGAATCGCTGGTTGTCCAAAAGAAAGGCCGGTTAGTCGCTTTGGTTCACCTCAACATGGAAGAACTGGAGCAAAAATATCAGGATTTCAAGAGTGAAACGGTTTCATTCATCAACGACAAGGCAGAAGAAATCCTGAAGGAAATTCAGGAAAAAGTAAACGAGCAGTTAAATAAGTTTTCGCAAATTCATCGAATAGTATTGCAACCGATTCCGTTCGAAAAAACCCCAACTCAAAAAATCAAACGTTTCTTGTATTAACGGTGAATTGTCGTTTAAAAATCGTTTAACACAAAGGCTTTTCAAAGCAAATATGTTTGCGGTGCCAGGTTCTTCTTCACGAAAAAAATCTGAAGCCCGTATGTTTGTACAACTTAATTCATTAAATTTAAGGATATAAACACAATCTGAGGATATGGACCTTTCAAGCAAAAAAATTGAACATTTTTCAGGGTACATTACCATTAATGAAAGTCTTCAGATCGAAGAGTTTTCTGGCCAGATCAACCAGATCCTGAGAAAAGATAATCTGGATTTAAGCTCCAGCCTGGTTCAAATTATTGAAAGTTTGAAAAAAGGGCTCCGATTCTTTTTCGAAAATGAAGTTATACCAGCCATTTCGAAACGTCAGATCAGACATTTCTCATTTGACAGAAAAAACAGCATACTCAACATTGCATTAACTCCCTTATGCTCAGGGATCACAATTATTAGTTTCACCGAAACACCCAGTGAACAGATTCAAAAATTACCTGAAAAATATAAAGAAGTTACAATCAGGATCAATCCCGACATGGAGGTAACTTATATATCAAAAAATTGTCTGGGCAAAATTGGTCCTAAAAACGCCGATCCTATCGGGAGGAGCATCGAAGAAAGTCAACTCTTTAATGGGAACACCGAACGAATCAGCGAATTAATAGCTGAAGTTTTTCAACATCAGAAAAAAAGGGAAGAAGATATCGCCTTTAAAAAAGGTGAAAAAATGGTGTGGTGGAACTTGCTTTTAGTTCCCGAAACAGATCCTGAAACCCATAACAAATCGGTTTTGATGGTTCTGAAAAACATCGACCGGTACAAATCAATTGAAGAAAAGCTCTTTGAAAGCGAACAACGTTACCAAATGGCCGTTGAAGCAGCAGAACTGGGAATCTGGGACTACCTGGTTGAAACCGGAGAAACATTCTATTCCAACTATTGGAAATCGATGTTAGGCTATTATCCGGAAGAGATTCCCAACAATTTTTCTGTTTGGGAAGATCTGTTACACCCTGATGATAAAGACCGAATGACTCTTTACATCAACAAATTTATAGACAGCAATTTGAGAATTTACGAAGCTGAATTTAGATTGAGGCATAAAAACGGGCATTATGTTTGGATCAAAAGCCGTGCAACTGCGCTTCGCGATGAAAATGGCAAAGCAATCCGATTGTTTGGAATACACCGCAACATCACCGAAGAAAAAAAATCGGAAAGTGAGTATAAAAAACTCAATCAGGCTATTTTACAAAGTCCCATTGCTGTAATTATCACCGACAAAGAAGGGTACATTGAGTTTTTCAACCCGGCATTCTGCAAAATCACCGGATGGAACGACCAGGAAATAATCGGAAAAAAACCGAGCATTCTCAAGTCAGGATATCACCCGGCCAACTACTACGAAAAACTTTGGAAAACGATAAGTGCAGGTAACGAATGGCAAGGCGAATTCAAAAACAGGAAGAAAAACGGAGAGTTCTATTGGGAACTTGCCAGCATCTCTCCCATTCGGAACAGTTTCGGCAACATAACCCACTTTGTAAAGATAGCAGAGAATATCACCTATCTGAAAAAAATTGAACGGGACCTGAAAAAAGCCAAACTGGATGCAGAAAGGGCCAACGATTATAAAAACGACTTTCTGGCCAACATGAGCCACGAAATCAGGACACCAATCAACACCATCATTGGATTTAGCGAATTGCTTAAAAATGAAAATGTTTCATCGCAAAAACGCAATAAATACTCTGAAATTATCGAAGAAAACAGTCAGGCATTGCTTCGATTGATCGACGACATCATTGACGTTGCAAAAATTGAGGCTAACGAACTGAAAATAAAGAAAGAAGCCTGTTCTCTGGGCGATTTGTTTGCAGAACTGGAAATGACTTACAACAATTTCCTGAAGCGTAAGCAAAAAACGAATCTCGAACTTATCTTCCACCTGCCTAAAGAGGCTCATCACGATGTGATTTTTACAGATCCATACAGACTAAAACAAATCCTGAACAACCTCTTCCTGAATGCTTTAAAATATACCGAAACCGGGCATATCGAAATTGGGTACACCATTCTGAATGACACCAAATTGCGGTATTTTGTCTCCGACACAGGAGCCGGTATATCTGCAGCCCGGCAAAAGAATATTTTCAAACGATATACTTACACCAGTAATCCTACAGTTAACGAGTCAACCGGATCGGGTTTAGGTTTGTCTATTTGTAAAGACCTTGCAAATTTGTTGGGTGGTGATATCGAAGTAAGATCGGTAGAAGGCGAAGGAAGTGTTTTCTTTGTTACCTTACCCTACGACAGAATTAAGATACCCATCGTCCATTCCCCGGCTAAAACTCCGTCACAAGCCAGGTATAATTTCAGCAACTATACCATAATGATTGCCGAGGACACACCTTACAACTATGAATATCTTTACAGTATCCTGCAAAAAACCGGTGCAAATGTTGTCTGGGCCAAAGACGGCATCGATGTACTGAAACTATACAACAAATCAAAAGTAGATCTGATTCTCATGGATATTCAGCTCCCTGAAATCAACGGGTATGAAGCCACCCAACAAATCAGGCAAAACAACATGCAACTGCCGATCATCGCACAAACAGCTTACGCGATGGCAGAAGACAAACAGAAATGTCTCGATTCGGGATGCAACGAAGTTCTTGTAAAACCCATCCGAATGGACGAAGTTTTGAGTACCGTAGCCAAATATCTGAACAAATAAATACCCGAAAAACAGTTGCCTGTTCCATTTATTCAAATTCGCTGATTAAATTTGAAGCTTACTAAGTAAATGGAATATGCAAACTGATCGGTTCCCGTCGCGATTACTCGAAAATGCCGTAAATGAATTCGCAAAATTACCCGGCATTGGCCGCAAATCAGCGCTAAGATTGGTCTTACACCTTTTAAAACAAGACATTCAGGATGTTGAGGCTTTCGGAAACAGCCTGATACAACTGCGGTCGGAAATCAAACATTGCAAAATCTGCCACAACATTTCCGACACCGACACTTGCAACATTTGCTCCAATCCCTCGCGAAATCCCTCGCTGGTGTGCGTGGTCGAAAACATCAAGGATGTAATGTCGATTGAAAATACACATCAGTTCAACGGCCTGTATCACGTACTGGGAGGGATCATCTCGCCCATGGATGGGATCGGACCGTCAGACCTGGAAGTTGAATCGCTGGTGAGCCGTGTAAACGAGGGGAATATCGAAGAAGTCATTCTGGCCCTGAGCACCACCATGGAAGGCGACACTACCAACTTTTTCATCTATAAAAAGCTGAAAAATACCAATATCAGGATCTCAACCCTGGCCCGCGGAGTATCGATTGGCGACGAACTGGAATACACCGACGAGGTCACGCTGGGACGTTCAATTGTCAACCGGATGAGTTTTGAGGATTCAATAGTCCGGTAAAAACAGGAAATTCAAGAACAATAATATCATCCGATTAAGGTTTATCTTAAATCTAAAGTCTAATATCTTTTTATCCGGAATGAAGTTATCAATTGTCATCGTCAACTACAACGTCAGGTATTTTCTCGAACAATGCCTTTATGCAGCCCAGAAAGCGGCAGCAAAGGTTAGTTCCGAAATCATCGTGGTCGACAACGATTCGGTTGATGGCTCCTGCCAGATGGTCGAAGAGAAATTCCCTGAAGTTCAGCTAATCAGCAACAAGGAGAATGTAGGTTTTTCACGGGCCAACAACCAGGCCATCCGCATTGCCAAAGGCGAATACATCCTGTTGCTGAACCCCGACACAGTAGTTGAAGAAGACAGTTTCCTGAAAATAGTTGCGTTTATGGACCGCACTCCCGATGCAGGAGGATTGGGAGTTAAAATGATCGACGGCAAAGGACGTTTCCTGCCCGAGTCGAAACGGGGACTGCCAACCCCGGAAGTCGCCTTCTGGAAAATATTCGGATTTTCAAGACTTTTTCCTCATTCCAAAAGGTTTAGCCAATACCATTTAGGGTATCTCGATAACGATCAGGTTCACGAAATTGAAGTACTGGCCGGCGCATTCATGCTCTTGCGGCGCGAAACTCTTGATAAAGTGGGCCTGCTCGACGAAGATTACTTCATGTATGGCGAAGACATTGACCTTTCGTACCGGATTACCCTTGGAGGTTACAAAAATTACTATTACCCCGAAACTACGATCATCCATTACAAGGGTGAAAGCACCAAAAAGGGCAGCATCAACTATGTGAGGGTATTTTACAACGCCATGATCATCTTTGCCCGCAAACATTTCTCGAAAGGGAACGCGCGCCGGTACACGATCCTGATTAACCTCGCCATTTATTTCCGGGCTTTGATAACCTTGGCCGGGCAGTTCTCCAGAAAAGCGTTTCTGCCGCTGATCGACGCATTGTTAATATATCTGGGATTCGCCATTTTACTGCCCAATTGGGAAGCATACAAGTTCGAACGCGGCTACTACCCTCCGGAATACTTGCACATTGCCGTGCCTATTTATATTTTGATCTGGGTTTGCTGCATCTGGATGAACGGCGGATACCGGAAAAGCATTCAATTCGGACGAATATTTAAAGGCTTGGCGTGGGGGACAATCTCCATCCTGATTTTCTATTCGCTCATCGACGAAAGCCTGCGATATTCCCGGGCCTTGCTTTTGCTGGGATCGGCCTGGGCATTTGTGGCGCTTCCGGCCTACCGTTACCTGTTGTCGAAAATAAGGGCTACAGGACTTGAACTCGAACTGGGCAAACAAAAACGAGTGGCCATTGTGGCCGGTCAGGCCGAATCAGCACGAATCGAAGAACTGATCATCAGTTCCGGGTTAAAGATCGACACGATCGGTTATGTTTCGCCCAACGAACAGATGCACCATCAATCCTACCTCGGGAACATCCACCAATTGCCTGAAATCATCCGAATCAACAAAATTGACGAGCTGATTTTTTCGTCCGAAGACATTCCTTCGCAGGAAATCATCCGGATCATGCTCGATTTAAACAACCTCAACATCGACTATAAAATTGCGCCTCCCGAAAGCCTTTCCATCATTGGGAGCAATTCCATTTCAACATCCGGCGATCTGTACGTGGTCGAAGTCAACTCGATTGCCAAGGAAAACAACCGGCAAAACAAACGGGCTTTCGATTTCACATTAGCGATCATCCTTTTACTCCTGTCTCCGATACTGCTCTGGCTGATTGCGCAAAAATCAGTTTTCCTGGGCAACGTCATCCATGTTCTGACTGGCAAGAAAAGCTGGGTTGGCTATTGTTCCGGAAGTCAGGACCATCTTCCGCTCCTGAAAAAAGGCATCCTCTCTCCTGCGTCACTTTTTCCTGAAACGATTTCAGCAAAAAAGAAAGACGAACTGAATATTGTTTATGCCAAAGATTACCGGGTTCTGAACGATTTGGAGATCGTAGCAAAAGCCTGGAAAAACATCGGAAAATCATGACAGGTAAAAAACTGGAATATGGGCAGATCCGGTTTCGGGCGCTCGAACCCGACGATATTGATCTGCTGTACGAATGGGAAAACGACTCCGAAATCTGGGAAATCAGCAACACTTACGAGCCTTTCTCGAAATATATCCTGGCCAAATACATCAAAGAGTCGAACCGCGACCTTTACGAGACCAAACAGGTACGCATGATCATCGAAACACTCGACGGAAAAGCCGTCGGCGCCATCGATCTGTTTGATTTCGATCCCTTCCATTTCAGGGCCGGGGTGGGCATCCTCATTCACAACGAAAAAGACCGGAAATTGGGCTATGCCACCGATGCTTTGCACCTATTGTGCACGTATGCCACCGATTACCTCCGGCTGCACCAGCTCTATGCCAACATCGGGGAAGACAATTCTGCCAGTATCCAGCTATTTACAAAAATGGGATTTGAACATACCGGCACGAAAAAAGACTGGCGCCGCACGTTGGAAGGATGGAAAGCCGAACTGGTGTTCCAGAAAATTTTCTAGCGCCGATGACGGGTAAACAATGACCGATGACGAGCAATATTTGACAGATGACAGGTGATATATGTGCGATGACGGGCAATATTTGAGCGATGACGAGTCGTATATTCAAGATGACAGGCAATATATAGAGGATGACAGATGATATTTACCCGATGACGTGTCATATATGAAGGATGACGAGCAATATTTGACAGATGACAGGTGATATATGTGAGATGATGGGCAATATTTGAGCGATGACGAGTCGTATATTCAAGATGACAGGCAATATATAG
>CAZAVU010000088.1:0-15746 GCA_964488805.1 uncultured Odoribacter sp.
CGCCACTGACCTCCTAAAAAAAAGACTCTTTGATTTTCAAGGAGTCTTTTTTTGCTTTTGAACCTAAAAAGATGAATCAAGGACCGGGCGGGAATCCGGAATTTCGTCCAATGAGTAATATTTGCTTTCAATCCGGTCGGGATAAACTTTCACAACCCGGATTCCAGAAGGAGCTTCTCCCAAAGGTTTGCCCACAGCACTGGTTGTGATCACTTCCAGATTTTTATATTTTGCAATAGCATTTTCGTGAAGGTGCCCGGCAATAAGAGCATCAACTTTATTTTCCAGAAACAACGCGAGGTACCGGGTTCTTTTTTCCGGTGGAATGTTGAAGTAGAATTCCTCCTCATCAAATGTTTTGACAAAGAAGGGATGGTGGCAGAAAAGGACAATGTGTTTTGCTTCTTTGTATTTCGAAAGCTCGTTTTTCAGCCAGTCGAATTGCACGTGTTCCAGGTCGGGCGTGTTTGCTTTGATAATGCAGGAATTAAGGCCAATAAACGCACTTTTCTTGTGTGTAAATGAAAACTTATCGCTTCCATATTCAGAAATGAATGTATCGATGTCGGCCTGTGCTGGTGTATTGCCAATGTCGTGGTTTCCGGGCGTAAAATAAACAGGAATTTTTGAATTGATCTTATTCGTAATTCGTTTAAATTCTGCTATTTGCGCAGGATCCTTCCTGTTATGCACCAAATCTCCGGTGAGTACAACAAAATCAGGAGCCAGCTTGTTGATGGCAGCCACCGCTTTCTCGTACAATTCGGTTTCTTTGGCAAATCCTTTATTATCCTCGAAGAATCCGAACTGAGGATCGGCAACCTGGATGAAAAAGAAAGGATCCGACCCGTTTCTCTTCTGGGAATTCGCGGTTCCGGCAAACAGGAATAAAAAGGAAAATACAAGGATTAGTTTACTTATCTTCATCGTTTTGGGTGTTGAATTATGTATGACGAATTAAATAAACTTCTCGCGCTTTTGCAAGTTGAACAAGCCGTAAAGAACGAACAACAGCGAGCCTACTGCCAGGAAAATCCGGTTTTTCATGGTGATTTCCTGCCAGACCATCTCGTTGAGCCGGTTGGGTATGCTAAACGGGTTCAGGAAGATATTCCACATGGTGCGGTTGAGCGTTTCGGATAAAATCAACAGCCCTACTCCGATGATCACCATCACCACAGCCGTTCCGTTACCATTCTTGATGATGGTCGAGAACAGGAAAGCCATCGACCCCAAAAAATAAATCGGGAACATAACATTCCAGGTTATCTCAAAAACATTGACCGGCGCCAGAAGATAATAGCTGATAACAGTAAGCCCGATCATCATCAGGAAAACCAAGGCAAAAACCAGGATCAGGCGCACCAGCCATACCTTGTATCGGTAGTCGGGTATGCCGAACAGAATTTCGAGAATGCCGGCATCCAGATCGTTCTGAATCCCGAAAGTCATCGGGTAAAAAATGAGCAGTATCCCGGGCATAATCTGGAGCCCGTAGATAAAACCTTCGTCAATTACGTTGTTGTCGTAAATGCTGGTTATGGCAATAAACAGGTAAAAGGCAATAGCCGCAAGTACAAACCAGAAGAAGCGGTTGCCAAAAATGATCTTCATATTGTATTTCACCATTTTTCGGGCAACGGTCCAAATATTGGCGGCGGTAATAGATGATTCCATAGTCAAACTGTTGATTTATGATTAACGATCAAGGATTAACGATTGGTGAAGTAACTTTACCTCTTCAACCGTTAATCCTTAATCGCTAATCGTTAATTTTTTTACTTCAAATCTTTGATCAGGCACAAATAGGCATCTTCCAGAATCGGATTGGCCATGACGGCATCTTCTGTCGGCTTTTTCCGGGAAAGGAAACGCACCCTGATCTGGTCGCCCTGACGCATGTGGTGGGTAACCAGCGATTTGTTTTCCATCTTGTCGAATTCGTCGGCCGGAATATCGTATTGCCAAACCATATCTTTAGCCAGGTGTACCATGTCGGCAGGCGTACCGTAATATTTCACCCGTCCGCGGTTGATGACGGCAACCTGGTTGCACGAGCTCGAAATATCCTCGATGATGTGTGTCGAGAAAATCACGATGCGTTCGCGGCTCAGTTCCACCAACAGGTTACGGAAACGGATGCGTTCGCGGGGATCAAGTCCGGCGGTAGGCTCGTCAACGACCAATATTTTAGGCAGGTGCAGCAGGATTTGAGCGATGCCGATACGTTGTTTCATCCCTCCGGAATACGAACCAATCTTATCGCCCCGTTTTTCCCACATGTGCACGGCTTTCAGCACGTATTCAATGCGGGCTTCACGTTCTTCCTTATCGGTCAGTCCTTTCAGTATGGCCTGATAATCGAGAAAATCGTAGGCCGGCATATTTTCGTATGTGCCAAATTCCTGGGGCAGATAACCAATCAGTCCCTGGAGTTCTTCCCGTTTTTCCTGGGTATCGATGCCGTTGATCCAGATTTTACCATAGCTCTGTTCCAGAATTCCGCAAATGATGCGCATCATGGTTGATTTGCCTGCGCCGTTTGGCCCCAGCAAACCGAACATTCCGGTGCCGATTTCGAGCGAAACACCGTTAAGCGCTTTGAATGGCTGATATCGTTTGCCGATAATCGGGATTCGTTTCACCATTCGCAACAGTCCGCGCCGCATGGTTCCAAAACGCCCGGTAATGCGGTCGATATTGATCTTTTCCTGATACAGTTTTTTTGAAGTCACCGAGATAATCAGGGCCAGGTACCACAGGATTCCAAATGCAATGGTTACCCCGATTGTTTTGGTAATCTTCATCACCAGCAACACCTCAACGGCGGGTAAAATCCAGAAAAGGAAAACCTGTACCATCCTGAAGATTTTCACCGGTCGTTTTTTGCCGGTTTTTTCAGATCTGAAACTCAGGAGAAATCCAAAAGGTTTCCACATGCTTTGTGCAAGCAGCGTTATTCCAACCGACAATACCAGCGACCAGAATGCCTTGTCAAGATAGATGAACGTAAAATAAATCAGGAAAGCAAGTATTGGCAGTTGCCAAACCAGGTAATCGAATTCACGCAAAGTCCGGTATTGTTTTTCGAGACCGGCCCGGCGGCGGATCTTTTTGCCTGATTCCCATTCGCGTGAGAACTGGCTTTCGCGGTCGTAAATCTTGACCAGGTTCTGAATCCGGATGCCAATTTTGTCCTGTTCGCCAATCAGTTTGGTTTGCGCTTTTCGCAGGCTGTTCAGTACGAACCAGGTTGAGCCTGGAACCAGGACAACGACCAGTACAAAGTCGAGCATTTGCCACAACCCGCTGTCAACATTCAGGAAGATCAGGGCGAATGCTCCGGCCATCAAACCTATTTGAGTAATCTTAACCCGAAGGGTTTGTTCTTTAAACCATTCAATGGCATTTTCAAGGCCGGAATAGAACGTCGGGATAAACACCAGGGTGAGCAGCGTGCTCAGGGCCAGTCCGCCAATGACCACAATGGCAAACGGAGCACCGATGGCGCTCACATATTCGGCATTGCCCATAGCCAGCGGGAACATTCCCACGATGGTGGTAATGGCTGTAATCAAAATCGGGCGAACGCGTGAAAGCCCGGCTGTCATCAGGGCACGCGAACGACGGAATCCGCGTTTGCGAAGGATGTTCGTATAGTCGATCAAAATAATCCCATTGTTGACCACCACCCCGATTAGGATCAGGAAGCCGGTGAGCGTGTTGGCATTGAGCAGGCTGTTGTTGGTAATAATCAGCGCCAGCAACGAACCGATGGCAGCCAAAGGAATGGAAAAGAGCAAAACAAATGGTGTGGATATCGACTCGAAAACCGAAGCCATGATCATAAATATCAGGATAATAGCTGCCCCGATCATGAAATAGAATTCGGAATAGTCGGTTTCCTCATGAACCACCTCCACAGCTACTCCCGACGGCAGGTTGTAACTGGCCACCAGTGCATCGATTTCGTAACGATAGGCCGCCAAAAGATCTTTCGAACTGCTGGCCTCGCTCACAAAACGGTAATTCACTTCAATTTGCTTTTCCTGGTTAACCCGGTTAATTCCTGAAAGGCCGCTGGCATAAACAATGTTGGTGAAATCCTGCAAATCGTGAACGCCGCCCTGGGTGTCTTCCACCTGCAACCTTCTCAGTTCTTCCATGTTTCGGTCGGTCTTTTCTTCAACCCCGTCAACCAGCTCTTTGCTGGTGATGACAATATCGTATTCGTCGACTCCCTGCTTGAACTGGATGTTGGTCGCAATCTCCTTCGAGAAGGAGTTGAGTTCCGACATGACACTGTTAAGCGAGAGGTTGTATTCGGTCATCAGCAGTGGATTGAAATACAGGTGTACTTCAGGCCGGTTGTCTGAAATGTTCAGGCTGACACGTTGCACTGATTCAAGCTGGTCGATGAAGTACTTCAGGTCTTCGCCAACCGCCTGAAGTTGTTTAAAATCCTGACCTTTGAGTACAATCTTTTCCTCATCGGTCCCTATTCCCATCATTTTCTGGAAATTGCCCATCATGTTACGGCTGCCGCCCTGGAAACTGCTGGTCCCCCTAGATTGCTCGTACGAAATTGATGAAGCTTTTATACCGCTGGTCCTTTGGGTAATGTCGCTTTTTATTTCGGCAAAAGTGCGGTCGGCTATTTTCTCATAGTCTTCCTTCAGCTTGATGGTTACCACAGCCTTTTCTTCCTCGATTTTGCTGACCACATCCTGCTTCTCGGCCAGGTCTTCGAGTTTTTTCTCTATCTCCTGAACGGTACGGTCGGTGGTTTCGAGCGACGATCCCGAAGGCATGGTCACATATAGCTGTATCTGTGTGTTTTCGACCTCCTGAAGCGAGCTGACACTGACAGCCATGCTGATGAATATGGCCAGAAAGAACAGGGCAACTCCTCCAAGGATGGTTGCTGCCGGATAGCGCATGCACGATTTCAGCAATACCAGGTAAACCTGTACCATCCGCATGTTGGTGGTCACTTTCTCGTAGAAAATATTCTTTGCAACTTTTCGTCTCAGCAAGGCATAGGAAGCCATGGGAACCAACAGCAATGCAACGGCCAGCGAAACGAGCAGTGTGGAGATAATGGAAATGCCCACGTTGTATCCCAGCATTTCGACCATAAAATTCTTCGAAAAAATAAATGGAAGAAATACGGTAATGGTGGTCAAGGTCGAAGCCAGGATCGATCGCCAGACTTCGGTAGTTCCCTGAACGACCGCCTGCATCGGGGGAACTCCTTTCCCCGCCAGCCGGTAAATATTCTCCAGAACAACCACACTATTATCGAGCAGCATCCCAATGGCCAGCGCCATACCAACCAGAGTCAGGCTGTTGATGCTGATGCCAAAAGCATAAAACAGGTTGAACGATGTGAAAATGGATATTGGAATAGCCAGGGCGACAAAGGAAACAATGCGCAGGTTTTTCAGGAAAATCCAAAGTACGAAGATCGCCATGATCCCCCCGATCAGCGCCAGTTCCATAATCTGGTTGATGTTTTTCTCCATCTGGTCGGCCGAGTTGCTGATTTCGGCAATCTCGATTTCTTTCGGAACCATTTTCTCGTTCAGCCTGGCGACAATCTTGCGGGTGGCAGCCGAAAGTTCGATCAGGTTGGCCTGCGAATCGTTAATCAGCATGATGGTCACGGCATCTTTCCCGTTCACACGGCTGTACGAAGTTTCTTCCTTGACGCCAAAACGAACTTCAGCCACATCTTTCAGCAGGATTGGGCCGTTGGCCACTACCAGGTTTTCAATGTCTTCAACCTTGGTATATTCGGCAGTCACATGCACAAAGTACTGCATCGTTTTTTCTTTCAGATTGCCGACATAAGTGCGCGACTGGATGTTTTGCGAAAGAACCGAACGTATTTTTGCCGGGGTGATGTGGTAGGCTTCACAGGCTTTGGTGTCGAGAATAATCTGTATCGACTTTTGTTTTCCCCCATAAACATTGACCGATGCGATGCCGTCGATGTTTTCCAGTTCCGGGGCAATATCCTGGTCAACCAGGGTTCGTACGCGGTCGATCCCGCCCTCACCCCGGGCCTGCAACTCCATAAACTGGCTGTTCATTTGCTTCAGGTCGACCTTGGCCGCGTTTACCCTCACGTTTTCGGGCAACGACGACTGTATTTCGCTGATCTTTTCCTGAAGTTTCAGGTAGGCATATTTAACGCTGACATTCTTTTGATAGTACACCACGATGGATGCCTGCTGCGAATTGACATTCGACTCGATCGACTCGATGCCTTCGAGCGTCCCGATAGCTCCCTCAAGCGGAATAACCACCTGGTTTTCCATGTATTCAGGAGCCATCTGCGAAGTTGAACTGGCCTGTACATACATGTATGGAAGTTCGGCATTGGGCAAAAGTTCGACCGGCAGTTGTTTGTAGGAGACATATCCCAAAACGGAAAGCCCCAGAAACAACATGCTGATTAGTACTTTTCGATGTATGATAAATTTCATTAGAAAAGGAATGAGTTAGTTTATTGACTCCGGTTCTTCTTCCTGCCGGTTTTTCCTGAACCTGTCTTTCAATCCGTCGAATACATCGAACACGCAGGGAATCACAACCAACGACATGATGGTGGACGTGACGAGCCCGCCTATAACCGCAAGCGCCATTGGAGCACGCATCGATACACTTTCGCCAAAACCGATGGTGAGCGGCAACATTGCCAGAATGGTCGTCAGTTTGGTCATCAAAATCGGGCGGATACGTTGCTGACCGGCCTGTTTGATCGCCTCGGTACGCGAAACGCCTTCCTTCTGAATCTGCAGGATACGGTCGACCAGCAAGATGGCATTGTTGACCGCTATACCCACCAACATGATGATCCCGATGACTGCCATAACATTCAATGTTTTTCCCATGATGAAAAAGATCAGGACTGAACCGACAATGGCAAACGGAATGGTCGTCAGGATGGTAAACGGATGCAGCAGCGATTCGAATTCGGAGGCCAGCACCATGAAGACCAGTATGATCGACAGGACCAGCGCAAAACCGAGCGCGTTCATCGATTCCTGGCGTTTTTCTTCTTCTCCGGTGATCTTGATTTTATAATCGGTAGGGATACTAACCCCTGCAATGGCCTGGTTCACTTTAACAACCATCTTGTCGAGCGCAATGTTTTTATCCATGTAGGCCGTTATTTTCCCAATTCTGACCTGGTTGCGGCGGTATATTTCCTTGGGCGAGGTTCCTTCACGGATGTCGGCAATTTCGTTGACCCGTATCACCTGAGTTCCGCTTTTAATGGTCATATCGGCTAAATCGGCAAGGCCTTTATCAGGCAAGCGAAGTGTAATATCCTGTTGCTCTCCGCCTTTTTCAATGGTACCGGCAGTTTTCCCGGTTAGCTGGTCCTGAATCTGGCTGACCACGGTTGACACACTGACATTAAAAATTCCGGCACGCAAACGGTCGACCATGATTTCAACTTCGGGAGAACCGCCTTCCATGCTCGACTCGACATTGTACAGGTCGGGAATTCCCTGAACGGCTGCTTTAACCTGATTCGACAGGTTTTCAATCACGCTCAGGTCTTCACCCTGAATTTCGATCGCCAGCGGCGCTTCGTCGGTTCCCATCAGCCCGCCCAAAGCAGTCTGATCTTCTACAAATTTCAGTTCCACATCCGGGATCTTGCCAATGGCCTGCGATATGTTTTGAATAGCGGTAGTTGAACTTATTTTGCTGTCATTTTTCAGGATGATCTTGATACTGGCTGTATTTTCACCCTGAAACAATGCGTCCTGGCTGCTGAGCAGTCCGGTTGACGGCCCAACCTGGCTGTAGAGTATTCCCAGGTTGGCGCCCATAACTTCCCGGATGATGTTTTCCAGGTTATCAACGGCCGCATTGGTCCGCTGAAGCCGGGTCCCTTCCGGCATTTTCAATTCAAGGCTAAATTGTTTGGCTTCCGATTTGGGCATGAACTCGGTCCCGATAAAAGGAACCAGCAAAAACGAAAGACCAAGCAGCACCACAGCACAACTAATGACCATCCAGCGGTATTTGAGGACTCTTCCCAGGAACCGGCCATACCCTTTTACCTGAACCGATTGTGAAACTCCGGTGCTTTTGCTGTTTTTAAAGAAATGGTTGTAAAGCATCGGGATCAGCAGGGTGGCTGCCACCAGCGACGAGAGCAGCGAGAACGTAATGGTCCAGGCCTGATCGCGGAAGAGTTCTCCTGATGCGCCGTGCAGATAAACGATTGGCAGAAAGACAACAATGGTGGTAAGTGTCGACGAGGTGATGGCCCCGCTGACCTGCGATGTGCCGTGAATTGCAGCCTCCTTTACCGAATAGCCGTTTTCGCGCAACCGGAAAATGTTCTCCATCACCACAATCGCATTATCGACCAGCATACCGGCGCCAAGCGCCAGACCTCCCAGTGTCATGATATTCAGGCTGAGCCCGTTGAAATACATCAGGTTAAAGGTGGCAATAATCGAAACCGGCATCGAAACGCTCACGATCATGGTCGTTCCAATACGGCGGAGGAAAACAAAAACAACGATGATGGCCAGCGCCATTCCAATCATTGCAGTATCTTCCACTTCGTTAATGGCATTTTTAATGAAAACGCCCTGGTTCGAAACCACCTGCAACTTGTAGCCGGGAAGCGCTTTCTCCATATCCACCAGCGATTTGGCTACTTCCTCGACCGCTTTGACCGTATTGAAACTTGTTTCCTTGTAGATCGACAATCCCAGGCAGCGTTTGCCGTTCATGCGAACAATGTTTTCGGGCTCTTTGTTGGTGAAACTCACTTTTGCCACTTCGCGCAGGTAAATTGGAGCTTTTTCGGCTCCTGTATCGGTTGAACTGACCGCTTTGTACCCCACGATGATATTTTCGAAGTCGGTTTGGTCATTAAGCAGACTAACCCCTTTCACCACGTATTTCAGTCCCATTTCGGTGATCGATCCTCCGGAAACGCTTTTGTTGAAGCTCTGGATGCGCGTATTCAGCTCGTCGAGGGTCAGCCCAAAAGCATCGAGCATATACTGGTCGGTTTGAACCAGCACCTCATTTTCTTCCGATCCCGACACTTCCACGTCGGCAATACCTTCCAGCCTGATCAGCTCGTTGCGGATATAGTTTTCGGCCACTTTACGCAGCTCGTTCATGTCGGTAATACTTTCGTGCGAAAGACTGACTACCATGACCGGCGCCGTATTGGGGTCGTGCTGGGTAATGGTGATCTGGTCTATTTCCTTGTTCTGCGAATAGGTACTGGTTGCCTTTTGCAAGTCCAGAAAAGCTTCATCCATATCTTTATCCCAGGTATATTCAACAGTGATCTGTGCGGTTCCGACTTTCGAAACTGAAGATACCTGTACCACGCCCGATTGGCGAATAGCCAATGCTTCCAGGTTTTTGACAAATTGTTTTTCCATTTCTTCCGGGGGACGCTCGCCCGACTGAATCTCTATAAACAAACGGGGGTTGTTTATCTCCGGAAACAGGTCGATGCCCAGCTTATCGAAGGAAATATATCCAAGCAGAACAACGCCGAGAACCACCATCAGGATGGTAACAGGGTAGTTGACAGCAAATTGTGTTAGTTTCTTCATTCTTTTTTTGTTACGGGTTGCAAGTTACAGGTTGCGAGTCGCGGGTCACCTAGTACAGGTCGGTAACCCGTATCATGCAACCCGAAACGCGTAACATTTTTCTTATTTCACAATCTTGACTTTAGACCTGTTCTTCAGGGTTTCGAATCCTTTGATAACCAGGCGGTCGTTCATTTTTAGCCCGGAGGTTATTTCGGCCTGGGTCTGGTTTTCGAATCCGATGGTGATGCGTTTTTCGTCGGCAGTTCCTTTATCGACCACAAACACCGACTTCCCGCGCTGGCTGGAAATGATGATTTCTTTCGGGATAACAATTGCGCTGTCTTTGCGGGCCAGAACAATGTCGGCTTTGGCAAACATCCCCGGACGCAGTTTCAGGTCAGGGTTTTCAACTTCGACAATCCCTTTAAACGTACGTGTTTCGGTGCTGATGGCCGGAGATAATTCCTTTACTTTTCCATGCAAGGTATCTTTGGACATGGTGTAATTCATGATGCGGACCGGCTGATCGATGGCCACCTCGTTGATAAATTTTTCCGGAAGGTTTACTTCAATCATCATGGTACTGTAATCCATCAGGCTGAATGCAGCCGTTCCTGAAGCCACCTGGGTTCCGTTTGTTACGGCAGGCAAATCGGTGATCACCCCCTTGAACGGAGCACGTACTTTCATCTTGGCCAGTTGCAGGTTGGCATTCTCATAGCTGTATTTGGCATTGGTGTAGCTAACTTCCGAATTGCGGTAATCGAGCTGGGTAACGCCTCCTTTTTCATAAAGCGACTGCTGTTTTTTCATGGTCTGCTCGGTAATTTCGAGGTTCAGCTTTTTGCTTTCGAGCCCGATGCCATTGACATATTCTTCATCTTCGAGCTGAATAACCACCTGCCCGTTTTCAACCACGTCGCCCAAAGCAAACGGACGGCGCGTTCTGGGGTTAATCATCAGCCTGTATTTCCCGGCCATCTCGGTCTTTACCGTGGTTGTTTTGGTAGCGTTCAAAGTTCCGGTGGTATTGACAATTTTTTCAATCGAACCGGGTTTGATATCGGCTACCGAAACCGGCACTGCAAGTTCGGTGGTAGTGGTGTTTGTTTGTCGGTTACAGGCTGTTGTTGCGCCAACCAGGGCAATCAGGGCAATAAATTGGTAAAATGGTTTCATATCAGGTTGTGTTTTATTTTTTCTTATTGATGATGTTTTCAGGAACAATGGCTTCTTTCTTCTCAAAGTCGTACAGCGACTGGATTTTCAGGTTCAGTAACTGAATTTTGTAGTCGATCAGCGCCTGGGCGTACGACATTTTTTTGTTCGAAAGCTGCGTCTGGTAAAGGTTCAGGTCCATACTGGTCAGGTCGCCGTTGGCATATCGTTCGAGGTTGATTTCGTAAGTCAGTTGGGCATTTTTTTCGTTCTGTGCAGCGATTCCGATCTGGGAGACCTGGTTCTGCAGGTTGCGGCAAACCTGACGGATGTCGACCATAATGGTCTTTTTCTGCTCTTCGAAGGTAAGTTTCGACGATTCGATCACAGCTTCCTGTGCTTTGACGCGGGCTTTCTTTTCGCCCCAGTCCCACAGCGGCACATTGAACGACACCGATACTTTGGGGTTTTTGGTCGGGTTATCGTAAATATCCTGAAGTTTTTCATTGTCACCGATGATTCCCACCGATAGATTCATGCTGCCGCTGAATTCGTTCAGCGCCCTGGTCTTGATCATGGAAAACTGCGAGTTTTCAATATCGATTTCCCGTTGGCGGAGTTCCATTCTCGATTTCAGCCCATAGTCGATGGCCTTGGCAACATCCACTTCAACGGGAGTGAAATCGACGTTGGTCATCACGGTAATTTCGTCCATGATGTTCATGCCGATGTATTGTTTGAACTGGTCCTTATAGTTTTCAAGGGTCACCCGGGCATTCTGAACAGCAGATTTTGCAGTAGCAAAGTTCAGCTCGGCCTGGTAAAGTTCTTCTTTGGCCGAAATTCCGGCAGTTACCTTGTTCTGGGTGATCTCATAACTTTTCTGGGTATTGGCAAACTCGTCTTCCGAAACGGTCAGTTTCATCTGTGCCAGGTAAACGTTGTAGAAAAGCTGCGTTACCTGTTTTTCAAGGTTGAGCCGTTGCATGGCATAACTCAACTGGGCGTTTTCGAGGTCGAGTTCCAGCTCCTGCAGGTTGAGTTTGGTCCGGTTGTAGGTAAACAATGGTTGCGCAATACTCAGGTAGAGGTTGTTGCTGAACGATTTGTTTTCCACATTATTCCGGTATTCGCTCAGGTTTTTTTGCCAGCCAAAACGGTTGATCAGGCTGATGGTTCCGTCGGTTGGCAAAAAAGGCTGCGATACGGTAAAAGTTCCGAACGATTGGGTGTTTTCGTTGGTATTCCAAAGTGAAAGTATGTCGTCGAACTGGCGATTTTTGGAGTAGCTCAGCGGTGTCAGGCTCAGCGAGAACTTCGATTTGAGGGCGGCATTCTGTGCCTTGAGCGACTGTTCGGAACGTTCGAGGTTAAGCAACGATTTGCGGATGTCGGGGCTGTTTGAACGGGCAATGTCGAGCGCACTTTCAAGCGTCAGGATTTGCTGAGCCTTTGCCGGAAGCAAGAACTGACAAAAAATGACCAGCAGGAGTCCCCTTTGGATTAGTGGTTTTAAAAGCATAATGGTTATCGTATTTTAAAAGTTTTTATCGTTGTTTTAGTTTCTGGTTTCTATTGTTTTTGGTGTTCCTGAGTTTAACTTCAAACTCCGAACTTTAGACACTCCAAACTTTCTTACTGCTTTACCAGCTTCACAGCATCAGCCACCACAACCTGGGTTTCCGATTTGTTGCTCAGTTGTATCTTAACCGTGTCGCCGGCGAAATAGAACGAGCCCAGGCTGTTCCATCCTTCTTCCGAGGTTTTCAGGTCAACCACCACATCTTCCTGTCCTTCGTTGTGAAAGACCGTGTAGGTATATTCGCCTTTGTTTCCCTGGTCATCGTGCCGGGACCCGCGGCGGGAGCTTCGCACCGATATGTAACTGAACACTTCGTACATCCCGCTTTCTTTGACCGGAATTTTCCAAGTCACTTTTTTGCTCCCGTCGCCCGACCGGATGTAGTGGGCCGACCGGATAAACCTTCCGAAGAAGTTACTGTTGGTGGTGGCCCGCCAGCTACGGGGCGCGTGCCAGGTATTGAAGCCCACAAATCGGTCCTTGTTTTGCTCTTCGTCAAGCAACAACCTTTGCAACAGGCTGTAGTCCTCGGTTTTCGAGCAGGTAAAAGTCGAATCTTCGTCATCGCAGATAAACTCGCCCTCTTCAGTCAGCTCAACCGGCTTATCCACCACCTTTTCACCTTCAAACGGAGTTGCTTTGGGGTCTTGTTCAATATTTTCGAGCGGAAGCCTTAATTCGGAAGGAATATTTCTGGAGGCAAGTGTATTGATGGTCACGTTTCTCGGAGTTCCCTCAAGCAAATAACTCACCTCCTTGGTTTGCATCCCTTTAAGTTGCAGCAGTTTGGTAATGGTTTCCACGTCGGCGCCACCGCTGAACCTTCCGCGGCCGGGCCCCCCGCCTTCGCCAATCCTGAACTGCACCGAAACAATTCCCTCGGTTGGTTCCGTATTCGAGATTTTAAATTTGATCATCGTTTTCTGGCGATCTCCGTCCAGCACACCAACCCCTTTTACATTGCCAATCAGGTAGCCGGGCAGGTCTTTGCTCCTGAACCACCGATCCATGTATGGAAGCAGATCGGTGTGGAACTGCTGCTGGATGCGGGCGCTGAAATCTTCAATAGTGGTCGAATTAAACCGGATGCTTTTCAAAAAATTGAACATGAAATCGTCGAAAGCCTCGTCGCCCGCTTCGCGTTTGATGATCGAGATAAGCGTCTGCCCTTTTTGCTGGATCACGTTGTCGATGATCTTGATTTTCTCCGGATCGTCCAGCAGTTCGGCAAACGAATGGTCGAGCAAAGCCAGGTTGGCCTGTTCATTCTCGGTCATCCCCTGCATGTCGCGCATAAAGCCCGTGCTTCCCGATTCGGCGGCCTGTCGCAGGTACGATTCAAAAATCCGGTTCGTCACCGGCCATTTGTCGGATTGAACGGAATAGACATGGTTATAAAACAATGGGAAAAAGTATAACGGGTTGGACTTTTCTTCCACCTGCACTTCGCCCTGACGGCGGCTGAAGTTGGGCCTCGACGAAGACTGGGTAAACAACGACAGGAACCCGTTGAAGGCCATTATCTTTTTCTCTTCCGGGGTGGTATTGGCTTCGTTGCCCCTGCCCCCCCAGCGTTCCATCCGTTTGATCGATCCGTTGAAATCGGCTTCGTCAACAGTCAGCCCTTTTTCGGGAAAAAGAATGGTTTCGGGCTGAACCTGTTCGCGGTCGCCGGTCAGTATTCGCGGGTAGGAATAAAACTGCACCGGAACCTCAACCAGGGTAAAACGCTCGAAGGGATAATACATGTCGATTTTCCGTTCGTAATCTTTCAGCGCGTCAGCAATCAGGTTGGGAATGGTATCTTTTACCGGCTCGAAAAACTTGCTGAAATAATCATGGTCTTTGTGGTAGTAAAGGTTGAATTCAAGCCCGTCGATGGTACTGTTTTTCCGGAGGTAATTCCCGATCACCAGCGATATCTGAGGCAACCGGTTTTTGTTCCTGAAATGGAACGTTCCGTCTTTTCCTTCAGCAGTTCCCTGCGAAATGGCTGTCAAACCGGGTTTGGTGGTCACCGTGATTTCAAAATTGCTGAATTGTTTCTGTATCCATTGTTTGCTATGTTTCCCAAAACCGGTTCCGGCAATGGGATACCAGTTGCATTCGCGGGTAAGCAACACAAAGTCGGGAGAAACAATGGCCGACCGTTTGTCGATCTGGAACATAAACTCTTTGAAGGCTTCCTGAAGGGTTTTGTCGTCAATATCGAGGTAGCTGGCCGCTTCATCGGGGCTTCCGTGGTAAGTGAATTCAACATCAGCAGTTTCGCCGGGCTCCAGCTTGTTTCCTGAAAATTCAACAAGGCTGAGTTCGCGCCGGATGGAAGCATCCTTTCCGTTGACCGTTACTTTGTCAACCAGAAGCCCGGGGTTCAGGCTGAACACGAAATGATCGACGGTCTCCTGGTGCGGATTGCTCACTTTGAGTCTGGCCACCACTTCCAGTTGTTTCCCCTGGTGTTTGAGATCGATCTGGTAATCTTCAACTTTCAGCACCGGCGCTGATTGGTTGGCATCGTTCAGCACACGGATTTTTTCTCTCAGCTCCTGATTGTTGATGTATGTGGAAACGTGCGTTTTACCCAGCCAGATTCCGGCAGCAAAGAAAACCAGGGCCGGAACCAGGGTGACCTTGTTGCTGTATGGGCTTTGAGGCAACCGTTTCAGCAACGAAACGGTCAGGAAAATAAAGGCGATGCCAAAACAGGTGTACATCCCGCGGTGGATCAGGATCGCTTCAAGATTCCCCAAACCCATGAAATCAGATTTCAGCAACGGGATGCTGTAGGCCATGTAATCGAACAGGTAATAATATTTGGTATTGAGATAAAAAATGCTGACGGCCACATACCCCAGCAAAAGAATAAACGTGATGGCCTGGTTTTTCAGGATACTCATGACAAAGAACGAAAGGCCGAGGATAAAAATCAGCGTGGGTAAACTGATGATCAGGAAGTAATCGAGGTAAGCCCGCCAGTCAACCGTAACATTTTCGGAAATCATATTAAATATGAGCGCTTCCGAAAGGATAATCAGGTTCAGGATAATGAAAACGACCAGGTTCCCAAGGGTTTTTCCCGTAACATACTCGCCATTCGACATCGAGCGGATGTAAATCACATCAGTGGTGTCGAGTTTCTTGTCGCGCTTGAGGAAGTCGGATGCCAGGAATATGGCAATAATAGCCTGAACGGTATTGAGAATTAAAAGATTGACATACGGAATAACCGACGAGAGCGCTTTCATGTCCCAGCTTCCGGCCCCTCCGTTATCCATGAACATGGTTCCCATGTTGAAGAAAAACAGGAAAACCATAGCCAGGATTGCAAAAATGCGGAAGAACCAACTGCGCAGCAGGGTGAGTATTTCGTATTTGGCAATGGAGGTAATGTTATGAACGGATATCAT
>CAZAVU010000089.1:0-15721 GCA_964488805.1 uncultured Odoribacter sp.
GGTACGGCGGAAGCGTTACCGCCTCAAATTATGGAAGTTACTCAGCAGATGGGACCCCTTGGGGAAGCCTTTTCCAGGGAATCAGAAAATGTAACGTTTTCCTCAAAAATATCAAGTCATCAACAGCCGAAACAACCGGTGATGAGAAGGCCGGTTGGATTGCCCAGGCCCATACTTTACGGGCGCTCTACTATTTACAACTGGTCAAACGATATGGTGGCGTACCGATCTTTACAGAGCCAGTAGAAACCAATCACGATTTCTCGAAAGATAAGCGTGCTACCTTCGCCCAGGTCGTTAAAGTCATTCTGGCTGATTGTGACTCCGCATTATCAGCTCCGGCTACCAGCACAGGTTTTCACTGGGAAATCTATGAAAACCAATATGGCATTATGTCTCGTGCAATACCCTATGCTATAAAATCACAAGCTATTACTTATGCCGCCAGTCCCCTGTGGGCTGATGGTACCTATAGCTGGGCTGATGCAACAGCAATCAACAAGGAAGCTCTGTATGAATGTTTAACTCACGATTACAAACTCTTTGATGTTGCCCCTGTTAATAATGCAGCACAAAATGCTTATGCACTTTATTTCCTTACCAATTCGAATGACCTGAGGTCTGTAGATAAAGAAACCATTTATCAGCGTGGAGGACAGTTGTCGATATGGTCAAATGCAGGTTTGCCTATAAACGGAGGGATGACCAATTCGGGTCAGTGTCCGACTCAGGAACTGGTTGATGCTTATGAAATGGCAAACGGTGAAGCTCCTATTTCCGGATATTCGGATAGTGATCACCTGAACCCGATTGTCAATGCTGCTTCGGGGTACGATCCGGCAAATCCGTATGCTAACCGGGATCCCCGTTTTTATGGTTCTGTTTATTACAATGGGGCACCCCGTAATTTAGTTGCTACCGTCGATCGGGATGAAACAACCCTATTGACCTTTGCCTCATCGGTCAATCAACTAACAGTTAAAAAAACCAGTGAATATACTGAATTTACGACTACCGGGACTGACCCTTATGTCTATGTAAATGCTTTAACTAAGGCAATAACGTCTCCTCCGACTATCACTTTTTCTTTCGAATATATGAGCTCTGATGAGATTATTACTCCTCAGCTTTTCTTTGGTGCAACGATCTCTGGGTCACGTATGGCAACCATAGCTAATATTCCTGCAGCCACTGACTGGACTACTTATACAGCAGATATAGCTGCTCCTGTGGGATCATTTAGTTGGGGAAAAGTTGGCGATAACCTTCGTTTTGATCTGGGGGCTCTTTCCGGGAAGACTATCAAAATCAAAAGTATGAGAGTTAGGGTAAAAAGTATCCCAAATACCGTTGAAACCTTTGAAGGTGGTAACTGTGGAATCTCGGAAACCAGCCGTACCAATACCCGGACCGGATATTACCTGCGCAAATACAACAACTACAAATCGGCTCTCAGCAATAATGCTGATGGTTATGTTCGTTTATTCCGTCTGGCTGAACTTTATATGAACTTTGCAGAATCGGCTTACCAATCGGCAGGCCCGGATGCGGCTGTTACGTTGGGTTCAGGCATGACAATGAGTGCCCGCGATGCTGTAAACGTCATTCGCAAAAGAGCTGGTATGCCTGATTTCCCGTCAGGAATGAGCAAAGACGCTTTTGAGAAAAAGTACCGGAACGAACGTCGCATTGAATTTTCTTTCGAGGAACACCGATTCTTTGATGTTCGCCGCTGGAAAGTTTTGAGCGAAACGGATAATTTTGTAACTGGCATGAAAATAAACAAAGATGATTCAGGCAACCTGACATATAACCGTTTTAAAATTTCAAGAAACTGTTCTTCTGATAAATTTCTGATGTATCCGATCGAACAGAGCGAAGTTGACAAGATCGTTGGATCTACCGGTGTCAATTGGCAAAATCCAGGCTGGTAAAATAATCGATGAGGCTGTCTCTTTTTTGAGGCAGCCTTTTTGAATATTATAAATATCACGTCCTGAAATTTTTCAGAATGTGTTTTTGATGGCAATTCAAAGCAAATGAATAGATCAACCGTGATAAGCATGGTCTGATACTGAAAGTTTTGGTATTTGGCAAAGTTCAAATCTGGTTGTACAGCTTGCTGAAATACAACCTCATTGATTTCATAAATCGATGAGGATTTCTACTTTTATCCGCGATAACTAAACTTCTTATAGAATTCAAATGCTGAATAGACTTTTCCTTTTAAACCTGATCCTGATTTTGCTGGCCGGGTCGGTTTCTGCTCAAAAAATAAAACTGCCCAAAATGTATTTTGGCGATACGTCGCGAACCGGCATGCCGATGGCCAAAGATCCTCATGTCATTCGCTTTAAGGGGCGTTACCTGATGTATTATTCCATTCCGCCATACAAAGATCAGTCGAACCCTGTTCAGGGGTGGGGCATAGGTATTGCTGAAAGTCGCGACCTGAACCATTGGACTAAGATTGGCGAGATCACCCCTTCAGGAGAATATGAGAAGAAAGGACTGTGTGCTCCCTGTGCCCGGGTGATTGACAACCGGGTAAACTTGTTTTATCAAACTTATGGGAACGGGAAGAACGATGCGATTTGCCATGCAGTTTCCGATGATGGCATTCATTTTACCCGAAATACCACCAACCCGATTTTTCACCCCACAGGTAACTGGAACTGCGGCCGGGCTATCGACGCCGAGGTGTTTCATTTTAAAGACAAATATTTGCTTTTCTTTGCTTCACGTGATCCGGAGTATAAGATTCAGTTGCAGGGAGTGGCCTCAGCCCCGGCAACAACCTCGTTTAACCGCGAAGGCTGGACTCAACTGACCGATTTCCCTATTCTGAAACCTGAGTATCCATGGGAAGGCGAATGTATTGAAGGAGCCTCGGTTGTTCAGCAGGGCGAATGGCTGTATATGTTTTATGCCGGGGCGTATAATAACAAACCGCAGCAGATTGGCGTGGCTCGTAGCCGCGATGGGGTCAAATGGGAACGGCTGTCTAACAAACCGTTCCTGGTTAATGGCGATCCCGGAACCTGGAATTCAAGCGAATCGGGTCATCCTCACCTGTTTAAAGATGATGATGGACGTACCTATCTTTTCTTTCAGGGGAATAACGACAGTGGCAAAACCTGGTTCATTTCAAAAGTGGAAGTGAAATGGGATGAAAAGGGACCTCATTTAAAACGATGAATTTATTTTTATCTTTAAGGGGTTGAAAATCAGTTGGTCGGTGCCTGATTTCAGGCGTATTGCAATTTATTTGCACTGAAGTAAGCCTGAAAAAACTAAACTGTTTATTATTTTGCGCAGCTCTTAAACTAAATAGCTTTAATTATTGACGAAAGTAAATTATACCTCGGAAGCAGAATGGGTTATGGCTTTAAAAGACGGTAACCTATTGGCTTTTAACGAACTTTTTGATCGTTACGGGAAACGATTGTACCGCTTCTCGTTGGGATATTTGAAATCGGCTGAGGATGCAGAGGAAATTGTTCAGGAAGTTTTTTTGAAAATATGGAACAACCGGGAAGAACTATCCGCCCAGAAATCTTTTAATTCTTACCTGTTTACCATCGCCAAAAACGGGATCTTAAATACGATCCGGAAGTCAAAATCAGAACAAGCCTACCTAAATTACGCCAAACTTCATCCGGAGAAAAATATTTTGCTCGACGATGAACTCAATTTTAATGAGCTCGAAAAAGCATATAAGTCTGCCATCGAACAATTAAGTCCCCGGAGAAAAGAAATTTTTTTGCTGAGCCGGGAACAATGCCTGACGAATGCCGAAATTGCCGAAAGGATGAATATTTCGGTTAAAACTGTTGAAAATCAGATGACTGCTGTGTTGTCTGAACTTCGTAAAAATCTTCGTTCCCTTGGTTTTTCAGGGGTGATCTTCTTCGAATTGTTTTTTTAGTTAAAATTTTTTCTATTCCCGATAGGGGTTTGGCGACTGATGTGTGTATACCTGTTTAGATAAGCCAAAAAACAGGATGGGTTCACATCAAAAAATAGAATATCAATATTTACTTGATCAGTTGATAGCTGGCAAGTTGACCGATGAGGAAAAGAACAGTCTGGTCGAGAATATTCAATCCTCTTTTAATGATCAGGAGTTGGATCTGCTGATGAAAGAGCATTGGGCAGGATTGGAAAATGAGGAGTTTGCTGTTGACGAAGTGCAATTACTTATTTTAAAGGATCAGATTCTTTCCAAGATACTTCAGGCCCCGAAATCATCTCCCAGGCAGCTCCGTCATCTGCCTTATGAATGGCTTGTGCGGGTTGCTGCAATTTTGTTTATTCCCCTTTTACTGACCTCTGTCTATCTTTTTAATCAGGTATATAATCCTCGTGAATCAGCTTTGGTAGCTATGCAGCAGGTTGTTGCCAATCCGGGGTCAAGGGTTCATTTTACTTTGCCCGACCAGACCGAAGTCTGGCTGAATTCGGAAAGTAAGCTTGAGTATCCCCTCAATTTAACTCAGTTGGATAGTCGGGAAGTTAAGCTGACCGGGCAGGGCTATTTTAAAGTTGCCCATGATGCCAGGCATCCTTTCCGGGTAATCACCGATAAATGTACTGTTCAGGCGCTGGGAACTTCATTTGACGTATCCAACTATTCGGAAGACCAACAGATAAGTTCAACCCTGGAAGAAGGGGCCGTTGCTATTCTGGGAACGAACGGGAAAGAGATTGCGCGATTATATCCGGGGCAAAAAGCTGTTTTTGATAAGGTTACCAATAATATGTCGGTCGAAAATGTGGAGACGAAGCTCATCACTTCATGGAAAGACGGGAAGCTGATATTCAGAAATGCCTCACTGCCAGAGGTAACCAGCCAATTGGAAAGATGGTTTAACTGTAAAGTACATACGGATTCGGCCCTGATGAAATCGGGTCTGTCGTACACGGCCACCATTCAGGATGAAACATTGGGAGAAGTCCTAAAAATGATGGAAATATCGACTTCGGTAAAAACAAAAATTGAAAAAAGGGAGGTGTATATCTACTATAAAAACTAAAAAATAAGAGCAGTGTTGCGACCACTGCCCTTTTGAATCAATCTTTTACAATTAACTCAAGAAAATGCCAAATTTATGAAAAAAACTTGTTTCCTAACGGACTTCAGGTATTTATTTGCCTGTGTCCCAAAACTGTTGAAGATTATGAAAATCACTGTTTTCTTTATCGTCCTTGCCAGTTTGCAGTCTTTCGCATTAAACAACTATGCTCAAACTAAAAAAATTGATTTAAAGATTTCAGAGGCAAATATTGTTTCTGTACTGGAGAAAATTGAAGATGAAACCGACTTCTTCTTTTTCTACAACAATCAGGTCGTTAATATGGATAAAAAAGTTTCCATTGACCTGAAAGACAAAACCATTACCGAAGTGCTGGATGCAGTATTTAAGGGCACCGATGTGGAATACACCATTAATGGCCGCCAGATCATCCTTTCGGTAGTTGGAAATTCCATTAATCAGCAACAGCAAAAAACGGTATCGGGGAAAGTGACTGATGCTTCAGGAGCAGCATTGCCCGGCGTTACTGTTGTGATAAAAGGTACCACTACCGGAACGATTACCGATGTAAGTGGAAATTATTCTCTGAGCAATGTTCCAGGGAATGCCACTTTGCAATTTTCATTCGTTGGGATGAAAACACAGGAAGTTGCCGTTAATGGAAAATCGACGGTAAGTGTAGCTCTCGCCGAAGAGGCTGTAGGTATTGAAGAAGTGGTTGCTGTTGGTTACGGAACTCAACGTAAAAGCGACCTTACCGGGGCAATTACCCAGGTGAAAGCTGCTGAACTTGCCACTGTTTCGGTTTCTAATCCGGTTCAGGCTTTGCAAGGACGTGCCGCCGGTGTTGCCGTATTAACCAACAATGCTCCCGGATCCTCACCAACCTTGCGTATTCGTGGTAGTGGTTCCATCAATGCAGGCAATGACCCTCTCTATGTTGTAGATGGTTTCCCGCTGATGAACAGTAACCTGAATGATATCAATCCCAATGATATCGAATCGATTGAAGTATTAAAAGATGCATCTTCATCGGCTATTTACGGGTCGAGGGGGGCCAATGGCGTTGTATTGATTACCACCAAAAGAGGTGAAAAAGGCCGGAATGATTTGTCGTTCAATTCCTATTACGGGGCGCAGACTCCCGAACGACTGGTAAAAATGCTTGGCCGCGATGAATTTATACAGTTTGTGAACGATGCTTATACCTATTCGAAAGGTAAACCCGTTTATTCCACTGCAAGTCCGGCTCCGGCGTATGATACCGACTGGCAGGATGCCATTGTCAGCAACAATGCTGCCATCCAGGAACATTCCATCACTTTTGAAGGAGGAAAAGACCGGACCAATTTTATGCTTTCGGGTAGCGTATTTTCTCAGGACGGACTTTTGCCAGCCTCGGGTTTTGAAAAATATACCGTTCGCACGAACCTGAACCACGAGTTTCGTAAATGGCTTACTGTCGGAACACATCTTCAGGTAAGCAATGCCACACAAGACCTGCGCGACAACCCAACCGGTAATGTTTTCAGGTTTGGTTGGCCAACTATGCCGGTGAAAAAAACGGATGGTTCATGGTATTATTCGTTCCTCGATTCGCAACACGATTCATACATCGAAGGAAAATGGAACCCGGTTGCCGATGCCAGCGAAGTTACCGATCAGTCAGTCAGAACCCGCATCCTGGGCGATGTTTATGCAGAAATTACACTCCATAAAAACCTGAAATTTAAAACCAATTTTGGTGCCGATATCTCAAATACCAAACGCTACCAGTATTCTTCGTCCAAATCATCCGGTGGTTTAAGTTCCGGTGGTAAAGGTCTTGGAGGACAGGCGTGGAATAAGCTAATGACCAAATTGACCGAAAATATCCTTACTTATTCCAATGTATGGAACGATGAGCATCGGTTTACTGCCACAGGCGTTTATTCTTATCAGGATTTTAGCTATGAAGATTCTAACATAAGTGGCTCTGGTTTTCAGAATGATGCTACCGGGGCTTACGATATGTCGCTGGCCGATCGTTCGAGTGTGACCTACAGTTCGAATAAATACGGCAACAAGTTGATTTCCTGGACTGCCCGTTCAACCTATGCCTTCCGTGATAAATACATGCTTACCGTTACCGGTCGTTATGATGGTTCATCCCGTTTTGGTGAAAACAACAAATGGGGGTTCTTCCCGTCGGTTGGTATTGGCTGGAGGGTTAATCAGGAATCATTCATGGCCAATCTTCCGCAGGTTTCGAACCTGAAATTGCGTGCCAGTTATGGTGTTACCGGTAACCAGGAAATCAGTAACTATTCTTCGCTTCCCAAACTGACTTCGGTTTATTACACATTCAGTAATGCATTGCTCACAGGTTTTACTGAATCTATCGGAAATTCGGATTTGCGCTGGGAGCGTACCACCCAGTATGACGTAGGTTTGGATTTAGGTTTGTGGAACAGAATCGATATCAACCTGGATTATTACAACCGTACTACCAATGATTTGCTGTACAATGTGCCTATTCCAACATCTTCAGGCTATTCGAGCATACTCGATAATATTGGCGAGGTAAAGAATAACGGAGCTGAAATTTCGGTTTCGGCCAAAATCCTGGATGGCGATTTTAAATGGACCATGGGAGCTAACGTTTCGTTCAATAAAAACAAAATCACGGCTTTGTATGGCGATGTGACAAAAATCCTTCTGGGAACCTCCTCCAATGGTTATGCCCGTTACCTCGAAGTTGGCAAGCCAGTAAATTCTATTTATACCCGAGAATCGGCCGGAATTATCCGTACCCAGGATCAACTGACCGCTTACCGCGCCATTCGTGCTACGGCGAATTTAGGTGAAGAAATGTATGTCGACCACACGGCCAACAATTCAATAGGTACCGACGATTACATTTGCATTGGCTCGCCTGAACCTAAGTTTTTCTATGGGATGTCAACCAATTTATCGTACAAAAATTTCTCACTTGAAATTTACGGACAGGGCGCTCACGATTATGCCACAGTTGCCGGTATCGACAACAGCGCCTTCGGAAGTACCTCCGTATCCATTGGTTATGCTTCGGCAACAGATAGTTACCTGATGTATGGTGAAAACCAGATCTTGAACCAGAATTATCAGCCTTCGAAATATGCCTACGACCGCATGTGGAGCGAAAGCAACCCGAACGGAACATTCCCAAGGGCCGGTGCCAAAGACGTGTACTTCTCTGATCGGACCAGTGCAAACTGGAGCTATTTCATCATGAAAAACATCAAACTGGGTTACGATTTTTCGACCATCATCAAGAAGGCGAGCTGGATTAAAAACCTGACTGTCTATATCAACGCGCAGAATTATTTCAATTATGCGAACCATCGTGGATATAACCCTGAAAATGGCGATACGACTTATCCTTGGGCTAAATCGATGATTTTTGGTGTTAACGCTAAATTTTAAACCTTAAAAACGATCAATCATGAAACTTATTAAATATCTTTTTTTGGTAATTGCTGTGTCGTTTTTCACTCAGTGCACCGATTTGACCGAAGATACCTATACGTTCCTGTCGCCCAACAATTATTATAAAAGCAGCTCTGAATTAAATGCTGCATTAACCAGCGTGTACGACGGATTTCAGACTGCCTATGGCGGTGCCAATTATTTGCACCACATGTACCTGGAAGTGTTGACCGAATTTGGCGCTCCGGCTTATGCCAAAGACGATGTGCACCTTTGGAATGCCTGGGTTGATGTGAACAATCCGGCCCGGACATTTACAACCGACTGGCCACGGGCATACGTGGTGATCAACCGCGCCAATATTGTGCTTGGCCGAGGCGAAGGTGTTGAAATGGATGCAACGCTTAAAGCCCGGTATTTTGCCGAAGCTCGTTTTTTGAGAGCATTGTCGTATTATAATCTGGTTCGTATTTTCGGTGGCGTTCCGATTCCCGAATCGTACACTACTTCGAAAAATGGTCTGGAAATTCCAAGAAAGACTGTTGAAGAAACATACAATTACATCATTGCCGATCTGGAATATGCCGAAGCTAATCTTCCGCTAAAATCAGCTTACGCTGCAACTGATAAATGGAGACCTGGAAAAGGCGCAGCTCAGGCGTTTTTGGGCGAAGTTTACCTCACCCGCGCCAGCATGGAAGGAAAATCGGAATATTATCAGAAAGCTAAAGAATATAGCGGCAAGGTAATTTCTTCCAACGAATATCAGCTCGAACCTGATTTCAAGAACCTCTGGTTCTGGTGGAATACCAGCAATAAGAATGGGAAGGAATCAATCTTTGAAATTCAGTACGGACAGTTAAGCGGTGAGTACAACAACCTGCATGTCATGTTTGGGGTGAATATCACCGAAGCCAGCATTGGTTGCTACATGTATCGCCGCTATGGACCTACCATTCAGGCCTATCAATCGTACAGCGATCAGGATGCCCGTAAGGAAGCAACCTTCCTGACTAAGTTTAACCGCACCAGCAATGGAGTTGTCACGGGTACGGTGGAATTTGTGCCCGGAGACAAAGGTTTCTATCCAGGTTCAAAAGGCTGGAATACTGCTTCGCCCGGAAACATTAAGTTCTATGACCGTACTCCTGAATCGGCTTCTTTAAAATTTCCTCAGGCCAATATTTATGTGATGCGTTATTCCGACGTTTTATTGAACTATGCCGAAGCCGAAAACCAGTTGAACGGCCCGACCGCCGATGCTTTGGCTAAATTTAACGCGGTTCGTACACGTGCCAAACTTGAAAGCTTGAGCGGCATGAGCAAACAGGAACTCGACGACTTTATTTTCCGCGAACGTGGATGGGAATTTATTGGCGAATCACAGACCTATTTCGACGAACTCCGCACCAACCGTTTGGGCAAAAATGTAAAGGCTAACTGGGAAGATGCACTGGCAAAAGGAATTTATATGTACAAGGACGCCAAACTGGAATTTGTACCGAAAAAGACCTTCTTGTGGAAGATCCCAACTTACGATCTCAATTCGAATCCGGCATTGGAACAGAATCCTGACAATGTTTCGGATTAATTATCAGATAATTTGAGGGCGGGCTTTTGTCCGCCCTTCATTTAAAAATGCCTAACCAACCCAAATCCGATGAAACAGTTATTGAGCCAACTGCTATTATTCTTTCTGTTGGTTAATTTGGCGGAAGCACAAAAGGCGAATCCATTTTCACAGGAAGAAGCAATCCGGCTAATCGAAAAAGTTGATGAAACTCCTTTCCTGAAAACGGTCAATCCCGGCGCTCAATGGTTCCCTCAGGCAGGCTTTGGCTTGTTTATCCACTGGGGAATTCACAGTGTCATTGCAGCCGATCCTTCGTGGTCGATGCTGAAAAACTGTTCGTGGCTGCAAAACGACCGGATTGTACCGCACGAAAAATATTACGCACTGGCAAACGAATTCAATCCACAGAATTACGATCCCGATAAATGGGCCTTGGCCGCTAAAAATGCAGGATTCCAGTACGTGGTCATCACAACCAAACACCACGACGGATACTGTCTCTGGCCGAGCAATTACGGAAAATACAATACAAAAAATTACATGGGCGGTCGCGATTTGTTGCAGCCCTTTGTTGCAGCCTGTCGGAAATACGGGCTTCGTATCGGTTTCTATTTTTCGCCGCGCGACTGGAGTAACCCCGATTACCCAATGGCTTTCCGTGATTACGATTTCGATCAGAAAATCGCAGGAACCCGTTATCCCGATGGAATCAATCAGCAGAAATTCGATTCATTTTTCCAGTTCACTATCGGCCAGTTAAGCGAATTGCTGACCCGCTACGGAAAGATTGACGTGCTGTGGTTCGATGGACTCGACTGGCCTGGAGTGGATACACATTCCGAAAAATTGCATGCCTGGCTAAGGGCAATTCAGCCTGAAATGGTGATTAATCCAAGGTGGGAAACCAATGACGAGAAAAAGGCTTTTGGCGATTTCCGCACCGAAGAAATCCAGTGGCGGAAACACATGGATAGCCGGCCTTACGCGCCCGGAACCTGGTGGGAGTTCAACGAAACCTGGAGCGGACACTGGGGGTATTCACCACTGGCGCCATTCCGCGATTTCGACAAGGTGATTGCTGCGCTGGCTTATGCCCGGTCGTACGGCGGAAATTACCTGCCCGACATCGGTCCCGAACCATCCGGAGGTATGCGTCCCGGATTTTACGCCCAATGTGATAAGTTGGCGGCCTGGATGGCAAAAAACAAAGAGTCGGTGATTGGTACTGAAGCTTTCGATGACTGGAAAGCTAGCTCAACCGTGCCACTCACCAAGGGCCTGAATTGCATTTATGCGCACTTACTAAAAGGTTTGGGAGGTGATATTCATATTCAATGCAGTTCAAAACCTGTTGAGGCTATTCTATTATCAAGTGGACAAAAATTAGCGTTTGAGTATCGGAAGTCGGCAATTAGCATTTCGGTTGTCGATAGCATGCGTAGTTCTGCCGATGAGGTAGTAAAAATTGTTTTCAATTCAGAACCAGTTCTAATAAGCAAAAAAGTTAAGGCTGTTTCTGAAGTCACCGATAAAGTAACCAAACCGGCAAAAGAAAATGGAAAAATTACCGATGGCCGCGAATGGGTTCCTTTTATTGAAGGTATTTCTTCGAATGCTGCCTTGTTTGATATTGTTGATGGCCCAGACGCTCCTGTGGTGGATGAAGGAATGCCGGGTACCGAAGGGATTCAGGGTGGTTTTGAAGGTGGGTGCTGTGTTAAAATCGGCAATACCTATCACCTTTTTCCTACGGAAAGGGCCGGAGAACCTGGCGTTGATGCGTATTACGACCGGGTGAAAACACGAATTGGTCATTGGACAAGCACCGACGCGGTTCACTGGAAACGACAATCCACAATCTATCAGTCAAGTGGGACTTATGCCATTACCGACGACGACAATCCGATGAACGACTGTCGCGCAGCCATCTGGTCGTACATGCCCGTTTTTAATCAGGAAAGCAACCGGTGGAACGGATTTTATCTGGCCTATACCGTTTCGAAAGAGTACAGGCCCAACCATTCGTTTGGCCGTATCTGGCGGTGCGAATCGGTTCAGGAAGGCATGGATGGCATTGGAGGTCCTTACCGCGATTGCGGAATCGTGATGGAACCCGGACTGGATTCCCAGTTATGGGAAGGTCGGCAGGGCGTCGATTCTTTCTTCCCCTACCGGGTTGGTGAAAAGTGGTTGGGGTTTTATGGCGGAGCTTTCCCCTATGAAAAATGGAGCGATTATCCGACTAAATACAATCAAAAATGGTGGGGAGTTGGCTTGGCATCGGCCAATAAGCTCGACGGGCCGTGGAAAAGGATGGATACTACTGTCAATCCGGTTACATCGATCCATCCGTGGTTTATCGAGAACCCCATTGTCAGCGAATTGCCCGGAGGTGTGCTGATTGCAGTATTCGATGGTGGCCCCGATGCCTGGGGTTTGCATCTGCCCAATATGTTTGGTTATTCGTTATCTTTAGATGGAATTACCTGGACTGAGGCGCACTATCTGCCCATTCATACCAAAGTGAAAAAATGGTGGGATATCATGCGTACACCCTTGTGCCTCATTCCTGAAGGTAATGGAATTTATACGGTGGTATATGCGGCTATTTGCAACGATAAACGATTCCATCCCATGGGGATGGTTCGCCTGAAATTGAATCAGGAAATACTTGAAAAACGGAAACTTGAAATTAAAAAGGGAAACGCAAATTTCTGATTTAAGCAAGGGTTAGGGCGTTGACAGGTGTATAATAGCTAGAATTAATTGCAGTCTGGAAATACAAAGGCAAAGAAATCCAGCCAGATTAATCTTTCGTTTCTGGAACTTTCAAAGCAAAGAAGTATTATCATGGTAACGTTTTCTTAAATATTTTCATTGTTGAAATATAGTGTGAGAATATTGGCAGCTCATTTTTTTGGATTCCGGATTGTAGACATCTGAAAAAACTTTAATTTAGTGGACTTTAAGCAGGATGATATTTAATTATGTACTTTAGATTTATGAAAATATTAAGATATATAATCCTTTTTTTGACTGTAAACGTTTCCATTTGTGGAGTGATTTATGCCCAGCAGACAGAGGTTCAGTATCTCTCCGGGACGGGCAGTGACAATACGGTTGACTGGCAGTTTTTCTGCACCGGGGGAATGAATTCCGGCAAATGGACGACTATTCCGGTTCCGTCGAACTGGGAACTACAAGGATTTGGAACATACAATTACGGCCATGCACCCGACAGTATCCGTGGCATGGAACAAGGCCTTTACAAATACAATTTTCAGGTGCCATCATCATGGAAAGGGCAGCAGGTAAACATTGTATTTGAGGGATCGATGACCGATACCGAAGTGAAAATTAACGGAAAACTTGCCGGGCCGATTCATCAGGGTGCGTTTTACCGGTTCAAGTATGATGTCAGCAAATTATTGAATTTCGGAAAAACCAATTTGCTTGAAGTAAAAGTATCCAAACATTCGGCCAACGAATCGGTCAATAAGGCCGAACGCCGTGCCGATTACTGGATTTTTGGAGGAATCTTTCGCCCGGTTTATCTTGAGGCCAAACCTGCTCAAAACATCGAACGGGTAGCAGTGGATGCCAAAGCTGATGGCTCCTTGGCTGCTGATATTTTTCTGAATAATATTTCTTCAGCCGATCAACTTGTAGCCCAGGTGTCCGATTTAACCGGAAAACCTGTGGGGGCTTCTTTTTCTGCATCGTTGCAGAAAGGTCAGGCGGTGGTGCATGTTGCTTCTGTAATAGCGGGAGTAAAAAACTGGACTCCCGAAGATCCCAATTTATATTCGGTGAGGTTTAGCCTGGTGTCGAAAGGCAAAACAGTGCATGAAACGACGCAGCGCATCGGTTTTCGCACGATTGAGATCCGTGAACGCGACGGGATTTATGTGAATGGCGTAAAGGTGAAGTTTAAAGGTGTAAACCGTCATACTTTTCGTCCGGAAACAGGTCGAGTTTCCTGCAAGACAAACAGCATTGAGGACGTAAAATTCATGAAGGAAATGAATATGAATGCGGTGCGTAGCTCGCATTATCCGCCCGACGGACATTTCCTTGATGTGTGCGACTCGCTGGGACTGTTTGTGCTCGACGAACTGGCAGGTTGGCATGGGCAATACGACACGCCAACGGGAACCAAACTGGTAGAAGAAATGATTACCCACGATGTGAACCATCCATCGATTGTGATCTGGGACAGTGGAAATGAAGGTGGACATAACCCGGAGCTGGATGCCGCTTTTAAGCAATTCGACATTCAGAAACGCGCAGTTATTTACCCTTGGCGGATACATGAAGGCATTGAAACGGAGCATTACATCAATTACGATTATGGCATGGGGACCTACTGGCACGGCCATAACATTGTATTTCCAACCGAGTTCCTGCACGGGTTGTATGACGGTGGGCAGGGAGCCGGGTTAGCCGATTACTGGGATTTGATGTGGAACAATTTTCATTCGGCTGGCGGTTTCCTTTGGGTATTTGCTGATGAAGGCGTGGTGCGCACCGACAAAAACGGCGAGGTGGATACCTTCGGAAGGTATGCCCCCGACGGAATTGTGGGGCCGCACTTCGAAAAGGAAGGAAGTTTTTTTGCCGTAAAGGAAGTTTGGTCGCCTGTAAAATTTGAGGAACGCGATATTACTGCCCAATTCGATGGCAAACTTAATCTTGAAAACCGTTATCTGTATTCCAATATAAATACTTGTTCGTTTAAATGGAAATTGGCGAAATTGCCGTTGCCGGGTTCTTCGGCTGAAACGCGTTCAACCGCTGGTGCGGCAAAAGCGCCGGATGTAATGCCCGGACAAAAAGGGCAATTGGCATTAAACCTGCCATCCGACTGGTTCTCATACGACGTGTTGTACGTGACGGCTATCGATAAAACCGGTATGGAACTTTATACCTGGAGCTGGCCCATCGCGCTGCCGAAAGATGTGGTAGCCCGGATGATGACTGTAACTGGCAGTAAACCTGTTTCGGTAGAGGAAAAAGATTCAACATTGATTGTAAAAGCCAACCAACTGGAATTGACTTTTGGCCGGAAAGATGGTTTGCTGAAAAAGGTGGTGAATGCCAAAGGTGAAATACCTTTTAACAATGGTCCGGTGTTGAGCGGTGGCAAAGCGATTTTTGACAAGATGGATGTCCTGCATTCGGGCGATACCCTGAAAATTACCTGTTCGTACACCAAAGAATCGCGCATGAAACAGATGGTTTGGTCGGTATATCCTTCAGGCTGGATAAAATTGGATATCATGTATTTTCCTCCTGAATACGATGTGCATTTCGATTACATGGGCGTGAATTTTTCGTATCCCGAAGATCAGGTTAAATCAGTACGCTGGTGGGGCAATGGCCCGTACCGCGTTTGGAAAAACCGCATGCAGGGCGTTGAACTGGGTGTTCATCAAAAAGACTATAACCGGACGATGACGGGCATCGCTCCGCTCATTTATCCGGAATTCAAAGGCTATCATTCTCAGTTGTATTGGGCTGAAATTATCACCAAAGATCAGCCGTTTGTGGTTGCTACTTCATCGGAAGATGTGTTCCTGCGCCTGTTAACTCCTGATCAACCCAAAGAAACGTTCAATTGTGCACCGGCATTTCCTTCCGGCGATATTTCGTTTATGCAGGGAAT
>CAZAVU010000090.1:0-14003 GCA_964488805.1 uncultured Odoribacter sp.
GCCTTGGTTCGGATCGAAATTGCGAACCAAATGTGCTCAACTTACGGGCAGGCCGATAAGCTGCTGAACCTGACTGACACACAACTTGCCGATGTCTTGTTCCAAACCTATAAAGAATCGTATAACTACGATTGGTCAAATGCCTTGTTGATGGCCAACCGGACCAAATTAATGTTTAAACTGAACCGGAATAAGTTTTCTGAATTACAGAATGTTGTTATGGAAGGTTACCGGCTTGGCGAAGAAATAAAAAATGGAATACTCCGGCATAAAAAAGACAAATCATTTGATGCGGTTGGGTTTATTGATCAGGACCTGGATCAGATGCGGGTGTTTTACCACAAGTTCGCCATGATCGTGGCTTCTCTGAATACCTTGGTCAATAACCTCTTGTTAGGTATCATTTTAGCAATTGTCATTTCTCTGGTTTTGCTAATTGCTTTTATTTCCAAAGTCATCAGTGATTCGATTGTTGTTCCCGTCAATGAAATGGTCAGGCGATTCCGTCAAATCGCCCGGGGAAACCTGAAAAACGATTTGATGGTTCAAACGTCGAATGAAATGGGCGAATTGGCCCATTCCTTTAATACGATTCAGGAAGGACTGAGAGAAGTTATTGAATACACCAAAAACGTGGCCGACGGCGATTACAGCACCCCCATTGTTCCCCGCTCCGAAGAAGATGACCTGAGCATTGCCCTGAACAAGATGGTTGTGAAGCTGAAGGAATCGTATGATAAGTCGGAACAGGATTCCTGGTTTAAAACCGGCGTCAACCTGATTAGTGAAAAACTGCGTGGTGATCAGCAGCTTAACGACATTTCGGCCCATGCGCTTTCGTTTATGACCGAATTTCTTCACGCTCAACTGGGCAGCATTCATTTGTATGATCAGGAGCATCAGTATTTAAAGCTTGTTGGTTCGACAGGTTTTGACCCCCAAAAGCTGAAAGACTGCATCAACCTGAATGAAGGAATCACTGGTCAGGCAGCATTCGAGCGCAGAATGATTACCTTGAGTAACCTGCCAGACCAGTCGTACACCACCTACTCGTCGTCGGGAGAGTATTTTCCCCGCCAGGTTGTTGTCATGCCAATGCTCTTCAACGAAACACTGGTAGGGGTGCTTGAACTGTCGTCTGTTCATCCTTTTTCCGATATTGAAATTCAATTCATTGCACAGGCATCGGTTATCATTGCCGTGAACCTGAATTCGGCAGTCAATATGCTTAAAACCAACGAACTGTTGCAGAAGACCCAGGAGCAGGCCAGCGAACTTCAGGTGCAGCAGGAAGAGCTGCGTGTTGCCAATGAAGAATTGGTTGAACATACCAAGGTGCTTACCGAAAACGAGAAACGGTTGCAGGTTCAACAGGAAGAGTTGCGCGTTGCCAACGAGGAACTTGAAGAACGTACCCGTCAGCTTGAAATTCAAAAGACTGATATCAGCCAGAAGAATCTGGAGCTGACCGAAATAGGAGCCAAACTTGAAATTAAGGCCCGTGAATTGCAGCAAGCCAGCCAGTATAAATCGGAGTTCCTGGCCAACATGTCGCACGAGTTGCGAACTCCGCTGAACAGTCTGCTGATCTTGTCAAACCTTCTGTCGGCCAACAAAAAAGGCAATCTGACCGAAGACCAGGTTCAATCGGCCAGGATTATTCACAAAAGTGGCAGCGATTTGCTTTACCTGATCAATGAGGTGCTTGACCTGTCGAAAATTGAGGCCGGGAAAATGAGCATCGAAATTGGAGCGGTCAGCCCCCAGGAAATCAAGGGCGATATTCTGATGAATTTCCAGGGTTCCGCTGATGAGAAAAACATCCTGTTTGCGGTCAATATTCAGGAAAGCTTTCCCCAGGTACTGAAAACCGACCGTTACCGCCTGATGCAGATTCTTCGGAATTTGTTGTCGAATGCTTTCAAATTCACCAGTTCAGGAAGTATTGTCGTCGATTTTATGCCGACACCCAATCAGGTCGTTTTCTCTTCACCAGCTTTAAGTGGTTCAAATACTTGCTGCATCAGGGTTAAAGATACCGGCGTCGGGATTCCCGAAGAGAAACTGGATGCCATATTCGAAGCCTTTCAGCAGGCCGACGGCAGTATTTCGCGCAAGTATGGCGGCACCGGACTGGGGCTGTCTATTTCAAGAGAACTGATCAGGTTGCTTGGCGGTGAATTAAAATTGGAAAGCAAGGTAAATGTAGGTTCCTCATTCTATGTTTATTTACCATTAACGATTGCTGAACCTTCGGAAAAAACAGAAGAACAGCCTGCAAATACCGGCATTAGCGCTGAGATTCCCGAACCGGTTTCTGCGGAAAATGAACCTCAAAAATTGGTTCCGTTTATTTCCGACGATCGGGGCGAGGACACTCAGGACCCGGCAGTGCTTATCATCCATCATTCGAAACAACAGGCCGAGAAATACCTGCAACAGGCAAGGGCTAAAAATTACCGGGCCATTGTGGCTCCAACGATTCCCGAAGGTATCGCCCTGGCCGAAGAATACAAGCCAAAAGCCATTATGCTGGCCATCGAACTGGCTAACCTTAAAGATCGCAATTACCAGAAATTAAAGGAGCATAACTTCATCAGCAAATTGCCGGTCCATCTGATTACCCCAATTGATTATCCGGCAACGGTGGCCGAATCGGGCTTGAAAACGGTGGAATCGACCGAGTTTGACGAAGCGCTTAAAAAATTGGACAATCATTTGATTTCCAACTCAAAGCGCATCCTACTGGTTGAAGATGATTTTGCTACACGCAATGCGGTTCAGGATCTTTTGGCCGACTTTAAGCTTGAAATTGAAGAGGTGCAACTGGCCGAAGATGCTTACCAGATACTGACCCGAAAGAAATTTGATTGCATCATCCTTGATTTGGGATTGCCTGACTATTCGGGAAAAGAGCTGCTTGAAAAGCTGAAGAAAAACAACATTTCCATTCCGAAGGTTATTGTTTATACGGGCAAGGAAATGTCGAAAGAGGAAATCAAGAGTCTGAATACCTATACCAACACAATCATTCTGAAAGGCTTGAAATCAGACGAACGCCTGATGGACGAGGTTACCCTTTTCCTGCATCAGGTGTCGAAAACGATCCCAGAAACACGGATAAAACCGGTGTCGGTTGACGATGCGGCCTTGTTCCAGGGGAAAAAGATACTGGTGGTTGACGACGAAATCAGGAACGTATTCGCGTTGGGCAAAATCCTTGAAGACAAAGATATTGAAGTGTTTGAAGCCGAAAACGGACAGGTGGCCATCGATATTCTAAAGGAAAATAAGGAGATTGACCTGGTTTTAATGGACGTGATGATGCCGGTGATGAACGGTTACGAAGCGATGCGGATTATCAGACAAACACCTGAAATAAAAGACATTCCGATCATTTGCCTGACGGCCAAGGCCATGAAGGAAGATCACGAAAATGCACTTAAAAACGGGGCGAACGACTATCTGTCGAAGCCTTTGAATGAAGACAAGTTGTTTACAATGTTGAAAATATGGCTTTATAAAAAATAATAACTAATGAGACCTAGGATATTGATAGTAGATGATTTGGAGGAAAATCTGATTAGTTTGGAGGCAATCCTGGAAGATTTTGATATTGATCTGGTGAGAGCTTATTCGGGTGAGGACGCTCTGAAACTGAGCCTGAAGGATGAATTTGCCCTGGCAATTCTGGATGTTCAGATGCCGGGAATGAACGGCTACGAAACCCTGGAGATGATGCGGCAACGAAAGAAAACCAGGTATCTGCCGGTTATTTTCGTTTCGGCTATTCACCAAAGCGACCTGCATATTATCAAAGGCATTGAAACCGGAGCAGTCGATTTTATTCCCAAACCCATCATTCCGGATATTCTCAAAGGAAAAGTCCGGGTTTTTCTCGATTTGTTCCTTCAGCGTAAAAAGCTCGACGATTTGCTGTCGCAAATGGAAGAAATTAACCTGAACCTGAAAATTGCCAAGGATAAGGCAGAGCGTGCGACACGTTCCAAATCCATGTTTCTGGCCAACATGTCGCACGAGATCCGCACACCGCTCAATGGGCTCATTGGTTTGTCGAAGCTGTTCAAAAAAACACCTTTGAATGACGATCAGAAAGAGTTACTTGAAATTATCCTGACTTCGGGCGAAAACCTGCTGCAAATCATCAACGATATTCTTGATTTCTCCAAGATTGAATCGGGACAGATTCTTTTTGAAGAGATTAATTTCGATTTAAATGAACTTGTCCGGAATGTTTTTCGGATACTGAAGTTTAAAGCCGAAGAGAAAGGCATTGATTTTCAATATCATGTTTCAGAATCGGTTCCGCATGTTCTTGTTGGCGATCCGCTGCGAATCAGCCAGGTTTTATTGAATCTGGGGAACAATGCCATCAAGTTTACCCCCAGGGGAAAGGTTTCGATTGATGTTAAGCTGATTGATCAGGTTGAAAATACGGTGCGTATCCTTTTTAGTGTCAAAGACACCGGCATTGGCATTTCCGAAGATGGCAAGCTATTGCTGTTCAAGGAGTATTCTCAATCCGAAACGTCGATTACCCGCAAATATGGCGGCACCGGACTGGGATTGGCTATCTCCAAGAACCTGGTTCATTTGATGAACGGCGAAATAGGCGTGGAAAGTGAGCTTGGGAAAGGGGCTGAGTTCTGGTTCAGGCTTCCTTTAAAAATTTCGCAGGCAGAACTTGAAAAGAACAACCGGAGCATTGACACGCTTCCCAAGAATATCCGGATTTTGCTGGCCGAGGACAATGTGATCAACCAAAAAGTGAGCTCTTATGCCTTGAAACAACTGGGCTACGATTGCGATGTTGTTTCGAATGGACTGGAAGCTTACAGCAAATTTGAATCGAACCGTTACGATCTGATTTTGATGGATATGAAAATGCCTGATGTCGACGGCGTACAGGCAACCCGCATGATCCGTGAATTTGAAGAAAAAGAACAAGTCGGGAGTTCGGCTTATGTTGTGGCGGTTACCGCCAATGCTTTGGCTGAAGACAAACAGCTTTGTCTTTCGGTTGGGATGAACAATTTTCTGTCCAAACCCTTTACCGAAGAAGAACTTCGAAATGTTTTGATTGACGTAGCTCGACGACATAAAAACTAGGACAATGACAAGTGTGCGCAGCGAGTCGGACAACGACTTGATAAACATTGAAATACACTTGCTGCTTGAGGCTATATACCTGAGGTATGGCTATGATTTCAGGAGTTACAACAAGGCGCATATAAAACGGCGCATCTTGCACCGGTTAAATCTCAGCCGTTTGCCAAGCATATCGCAGCTTCAGGACAAGATATTGAGAGACCGGATCTTCTTTGGAGAACTGCTTGACGATCTTTCGATAAATGTAACTGAGATGTTCCGTGACCCTGATTTTTATAAATCGTTGCGCGAAACGATCATCCCGAAGTTGAAAACATATGCTTTTTGCAAGATCTGGCATGCCGGCTGTGCCACAGGAGAAGAAGTTTACTCACTGGCAATTTTGCTGAAGGAAGAGGGATTGCTCGATCGCTGCCAGATTTATGCTACCGATTTCAACCACAAAGTACTGGAGATTGCCCGTGAAGGGATTTATCAAAAGTCGGATATCGAGCAGTACGAAAATAATTACCTGCGTTCGGGCGGAAAGCACAATTTGCAGGATTATTACCAGTCGATGTATGGTTCGGTAATGTTTAACAAAGAGTTGTCGGGGCGCATTGTTTTTGCCGATCACAATTTGGTGACCGATGGCGTTTTTGCCGATGTAAACCTGATTATGTGCCGCAATGTATTGATTTACTTCGAGAAAAATCTACAGGAAAAAGTACTCAGCCTGTTTTACGAGAGTCTGGTTCCTTCAGGGGTGCTGTGCCTGGGGTCCAAAGAAAGCATCAAATTCACACGGATTGAAAACAGTTTCGAGGTTGTTGACGAGAAACAGAAAATATATAAAAAGCGGATCGTGTGAAACATAAAGCCATTGTAATAGGTACTTCGCATGGCGGGCTCGAAGCTTTAAGGCTGATCCTGCCACAATTTGAAAAAGGTTTTCCGTTGCCTGTACTGGTGGTTTTGCATATTGGCGGACACAATATTGACATTTTCGTCGAGCACCTGAATGAATGTTGCCAGCTTGAAGTGAAAGAAGCCGAATATAATGAGACTATCCTGCCTGGCTTCATTTATTTTGCCCCCCCTAATTATCATCTTCAGGTTGAGTCTGATTTTACTTTTTCGCTGTCGACAGCCGAAAAACTAAACTTTTCACGTCCTTCCATCGATGTTTTATTCGAATCGGCAGCCTGGGCCTATACTTCAGGCTTGATTGGTGTAATCCTGACCGGTGCGAATTCGGACGGGGCCAATGGTTTAAAGGTCATTAAAGATCTGGGCGGGGTGACCATTGTTCAGGATCCTGTAACCGCAGTGTCCCCGGTTATGCCTTCTGTGGCCATTCAGCTTGCCCCTCCCCATTTTCAGCTTGAAGTTGAAGAAATAGCCAAAAAATTAAACGATCTGGCCCTGCTGGCGTAATTCTTTGAAGTCACGATCCGTTTATCCCAATGCTATTCATTAGCCACGAAAAAAGGAGACTCTTTCGAACCTCCTTTCCTTTATTCTTTTAGTAATCAGAACAATTTCCTTTTGCTTTGACTTATTCCCACTCGATTGTTGCCGGTGGTTTTGAACTGATGTCGTAAACTACGCGGTTAATCCCCCGCACCTTATTGATGATTTCATTCGACATTTTAGCCAGGAATTCATAAGGAAGATGCACCCAGTCGGCAGTCATTCCATCTGTTGACATTACGGCACGCAAGGCAACCACATTTTCGTAGGTACGTTCGTCGCCCATCACACCAACCGACTGAACCGGCAACAGCATTACTCCTGCCTGCCATACATTGTCGTACAAATTCCATTCTTTCAGTCCATTGATAAAGATTGCATCAGCTTCCTGAAGGATGCGGACTTTCTCGGGAGTCACATCGCTCAGAATACGGATTCCCAAACCAGGTCCCGGGAACGGATGACGGCCCAGCAATTCGGGTTTAATTCCCAAGGCCTTCCCTACCCTGCGAACTTCGTCTTTGAACAGCAGCTTCAGTGGTTCAACCACTTTCAGGTGCATTTTTTCGGGCAGGCCGCCCACGTTGTGATGCGATTTGATGGTTGCCGAAGGACCGTTAACCGAAACCGATTCAATGACATCGGGATAAATCGTCCCTTGAGCCAACCATTTCACGTCCTGTATTTTGTGAGCCTCAGCATCAAACACTTCGATGAAGCCGCGGCCAATAATCTTGCGTTTTTTCTCCGGGTCGCGAACACCGGCCAATTCATTCCAGAACTTCTGGCTGGCATCGACGCCTATCACATTCAGTCCCATATTTTTATACGAGTCAAGTACCTGCTGAAATTCATCTTTCCGAAGCAGGCCGTTGTCAACAAAAATACAAGTCAGATTTTTACCGATGGCACGATGCAAAAGCACACCGGCAACCGAAGAATCAACGCCTCCGGAAAGGCCCAGAACCACTTTATCGTCGCCCAGTTTGGCTTTCAATTCCTTCACGGTTGTTTCAATGAACGAATCAGGAGTCCAATCCTGCCTGCAACCACAAATATCGACTACGAAATTCTGCAAAAGCTGAGTTCCTTCGATCGTGTGGTAAACTTCAGGATGGAACTGAATAGCAAAGGTTTGCTCGCCTTCAATCTGGTAAGCCGCATTTTTTACATCGGCAGTACTGGCAATGACCTTATAATTTTCAGGTATCCGTTCGATGGTATCGCCATGCGACATCCAAACCTGGGTGTACTTGCTTATTTCTTTAAACAATGGATTTGCTGAATCGATAAACCCAAGGTTGGCCCGGCCATACTCGCGCGAATTGGATGGAAGAACTTCGCCACCAAAATAATGGGCCAGATATTGGGCCCCATAGCAAACTCCCAGCAACGGCAGTTTCCCTTTTATCAGCGACAGATCCGGCTTTGGAGCCTCGGCATCCCTTACAGAGAATGGACTTCCGGATAAAATAACACCTTTAACGGTTTCGTCAATCGCGGGATAATGGTTATACGGGTAGATTTCACAATATACATTCAGTTCCCTGACGCGACGGCCAATCAACTGCGTGTATTGCGAACCAAAATCGAGGATAAGAATTTTTTCCTGCATTACGACTTATTTTTTGAATTGCCGCAAAGATAGACAAAAAAAGGGACTGCCGAACATGTATATGTCCGGCAGAAAAAGAAGTCAGAAAATGGTAAAGTTGAAATCCGGTCAAAAATAAAACATGTACAAACTATCGTGATTTCACAATCTTTTCAGTGAGTAAAATACGGTTCTGGCTGGTAATGCGCAGCACATACATTCCCGGGACCAGCATGTTGTTTCCTGAAAGCTGAAGTTGAATCAGCCCATTCTGTATCACAACCGGAATTTTCCGCAGCGCCGAGCCTCCGGAACTGAAAATTTCGGCAAAACCATTGCCGGCTACATCAGGAGCAAGCTGAATGGTAAGCTCGTCAGTAAACGGGTTGGGAAATACCCTGGTCGATTGAAATGCCAATTGATCCTGATTGCCAGTGAAAGTATACGGCCACATTTGGTCGAGATAGGCCAACCGTTGCGAAATCCAGTCTTTCATCCACTGAACCTCTGAATCATAACTGGGGCCAACGTAATAATTCGGCCATACATACTTGCCAATAATAGGCCAGCGCTGAAAGTTCCTGACTCTGGCTTCGGCCAGCAGGTTGACCAGACTGTCGGCTACCGTGCTAATGCGCTCATTCGAAAGTTGCTTTTTACGCAAGGTTGCCCAGCGTTTTTTCAGTTTCTCCACGAAGTTAGGATCCCCCATCAGCCTGCTCCACCAAAACGGATTTTGCCAGCTATCTGTGCTCAAGCTTGCCTGATACTGAAACCCGGAAGTAAGCCAGCCATTATAGTAATCGGCATTACCGTACGTCAGGTTAAAATCCCAGATCGGGCCGCAATTCATCAGGCTATTTTTGCCTTTGTATAAATACGAGCTTAACCGATACCCATCCACGTTTCTGGATAATTCATTAATGATCATGAAATCGATAAATGACGAATCATCCAGATAATCGTGGTAACTTCCGGTTCCGGAATATTTGGCCTGATACAGGGCTTTTTCCATGTTCCGGACATAAGTCTGAATGTAAGTTTTTTGAGCCCCGGTAATTTCATCCGACTTTGGATAGTCGTACTGATAGTAGGTCTTTTGGTTAATGTTATAATAGTCGGAATACCAGCCATCTCCCCCACTGCCGGTCAGTTTATCAATCTTAATGATATAACCGCCGGTCAGATCTTCGCCCGAATTATCGGTAGTGGTTAATTTGGCAATGTTGACACGGTTTTTATCCCGCTTGATTTTTTCCATCAAAACATACACGCCCTGGTAGTTACCATTAAGGAAGAGTTCGACATACCGGCAACGCGGAGACCAATGCCCCAACCCCGCATCGAGCGTATAGGTAAGCACATCGCGGATCATGGTTTTATCGGTATATGGGGCATAAAGTACCCAGTCGTTTTCTTCAGGCATTCCCAGCAAGGAAACATCAACATCCTGAGAATCGGCTGTTCTGGTTTCAAAACCATAACCCTTTTTAGGAAAGCTCTGCGACGAAGAACCCCGAATTTCGATCCCGATTTTTCCATTGTAGCCGTTAACCGGATCAGTCAATGCATTGCGCTTCCCGGGACCATTCCAGATAATCGAGAGGTTGGCCGTAATTTTAGGGTCGTCAACAATACTTTGGCCATTTGTATTGATTATAACCAGCGGAAGATTGGAGGAAGTAAAGGTTTGAGAAATGCCTCGTTGCGAATAAAGGAAAATCAGAAAAACAAGGCAAGAAATTTTTGGTGACATTTGGTTTAGGTTAGGTCGAAAAAAGAGCAAAGCTCCCTGATTGCAGAGAGCTTTGTCTGTATCAAATTACAATTCGCGAATCCAGATATTCCGGTAACAAACCGGGTTGCCGTGATCCTGAAGGATAATTGGGCCAGCTCCGTGAGGTTTTACAAAATACTCCGGAATGCCAATGTATTCGGTCGGGCCGCGCAAGGCAACATGATTTTGAACCAAAACCCCGTTGTGTAATACAGTTACATAGGGAGGTGTAAAATAGGTGCCATTAGCATTAAAGCGGGGAGCTGTGTAAATGATGTCGTAGACCTGCCAAACTCCGGGAGCTTTACACGCATTTACCAGCGGAGCATATTGTTTGTAAAGACTTCCTGCCTGTCCGTTACGATAAGTCCGGTTATTGTAATTGTCAAGCACCTGAACTTCATACAATCCCTGAAGGAAAATACCGCTGTTTCCACGTCCCTGGCTTTCACCAACTACTTCAGAAGGCGAGTGCCATTCGATATGAAGTTGGAAATCATTGAATTCCCGTTTGGTCTTGATCACTCCGGTTCCTTTCACAACCGTAGCACATCCGTCGGCCACCAACCAGCCAGGTTCTTTCCCGTCGTTGTTGGTCCACTCAGCACTCAGGTCTTTCCCATTGAAAAGCACAATGGCATCCGATGGGGCATCCTGGGGAGTTTCTCCGGGAGTAACAACCGTTACTTCAGGATCCCAGATTTCGGTCATTTCAGGTTTCATCGGGAAATCAGTCCTTCCCTGAGCAAAAATTGCAGTACAGGCCAAAACGCCCACTGCCGAAAACAATACTCGTTTCATTTTAATTGGTTTTTGGTTGATTCTATTGATGTAATATAAAATTACAGATCCAGCTCTTTCATAATGGCTTCAATCTTTTCGTCGGCCTTTTTTTCGGCCAGATCAAATTCTGCCCGATTGTTTAAATGACCAGCCACCTCGAAATAGAACTTGATTTTAGGCTCTGTTCCTGAAGGACGAACCGAAATTTTGGTTCCGTCTTCGGTGAAGAACTGCAACACATTCGAGGTTGTCTTCTGGTTAATCGGTGTTTCCTCGCCTGTGATGAGGTTTTTGGCAGTCAGTGATTCGTAATCTTTGACGATTTTCAGTTTCGAACCTCCCAATACTTTAGGAGGATTATTCCGGAAGCTGACCATCATCTGCTCAATTTCTTCGGCGCCGGTTTTCCCCTTACGAACCACATATTTCATTTTTTCGCGCGAGAATCCGTATTCCATATAAATATCGAGCAGCATTTCGTACAATGACTTGCCCTGTTCTTTTGCCCAGGCTGCAATTTCAGCCATCAGCGCACACGACGAAACGGCATCTTTATCGCGGACAAAATCGGCAGGCATAAATCCGAAGCTTTCTTCACCACCACCAATGTAAACCTTTTGTCCTTCCAGATCGCGGATAACTTCGGCAATATATTTGAACCCGGTAAACACATCGTAGAAATCAACCTGGTTGCGACGGGCAATCTCTGCGATCAATTCAGTGGTTACAATGGTTTTCACAATGAATTCATTCCCGTTCAGCTTGCCGCTTTCCTTGCGTTTGCTGATGATGTAGTAGATAAATACCAGGGCGGTTTGGTTCCCGTTCAGGATGACGAACTGACCTTTATCATTTTTCACGGCAACACCAATACGGTCGGCATCCGGATCGGAAGCCAGAACAACGTCAGCATCCACTTCAACGGCTTTTGCAACGGCCATTTCCAGAGCTGCCGTTTCTTCAGGATTAGGTGAAACTACGGTAGGAAAATCTCCGCTGACCACATCCTGTTCAGGAACATTGAAAATGTTGGTGAACCCGAATTTGCGTAAAGCCGCCGGAATCAGACGGACTCCCGTTCCATGAATTGGTGTATAGACGATCTTTAAGTCTTTCTGCCGTTCGACCACATCAGGCGAAATAGAAACACTTTTCACTTTTTCAAGGAAAAGCTCATCCATGTCGCTACCCAAGATGGTAATCAGGCTCTTATCTCCGTTAAATCTGATATCCGAAGCCTTTACCTTCAAAACTTCGTCGATGATGTTTTTATCGTGAGGTTCAACAATCTGCGAACCATCACTCCAGTAAGCTTTATAACCGTTGTATTCTTTCGGATTGTGCGAGGCCGTCAGGATAATTCCGCTCTGGCAACCCAGTTCGCGAATGGCAAACGACAATTCGGGCGTAGGACGCAAATCTTCGAACAGGTAAACCTTGATTCCGTTGGCTGCAAAAATCTCGGCGCTGGTTTCAGAGAACAAGCGGCTGTTGTTGCGGCAATCGTGACCAATGGCCACCTTTATTTCCTGTCCGGCAAAACACTTCTTTAGGTAATTGCTCAGCCCTTGCGTTGCTGCGCCCACGGTATAAATATTCATACGGTTGGTTCCGGCACCCATGATGCCACGCAAACCGCCGGTTCCAAATTCAAGGTCGCGGTAAAACGAATCAATCAGTTCGGTTGTGTCCTCGCTTTCAAGCATTCTGCGGACCTCAGCCTTGGTTGCTTCATCATAAACATCGGTCAGCCATCCGGCTGCTTTCAGCTTTACGCTTTCTAAAACATCCTGATTTGTAGCCATATCTTTATTTTTTATTCTGAAAATATTCGGTTAAACTGTCCCTCCAATGAGGTATTTGCAGCCCAAAAGTAAGCTTAATTTTCGACTTATTCATAACGCTGTAGGCTGGACGCTGTACGGAAGACGGGTATTCTTCGGAGGCAATCGGTTTTGCAAAACAGTCGATTTTCGCAATCTCGAAAATAGCTTTGGTAAAATCGTACCAACTGGCAACCCCTTCATTGGAATAATGATAGATACCAGGCTGGAACTGTTTCTCCCCTTTTTCGACAGATGAAATTATCGTTAAAATTGCCAGCCCCAGATCAGCGGCATTGGTTGGCGTGCCAATCTGGTCGGCAATTACCCCCAACTCCTGACGTTCGTTTCCCAGTCGCACCATAGTTTTTACAAAATTATTCCCGAAAGCCGAATACAACCATGATGTCCTGATGATAATGCTTTCAGGGTTCAGTTTTCGGCACAGCAGTTCTCCTTCGAGCTTGGTTCTGCCATAAACCGATTGCGGATCAACCGGATCATCTTCTTTGTATGGCCGCGGACCGTTCCCGTCAAAAACGTAATCTGTGGAAATCTGAATCATCCTGGAGCCAACTTTGGCTGATTGTCCGGCGAGGATTCCAACGGCTGTGGCATTCAACAGGGTTGCAAACGCAACATCAGTTTCAGCTTTATCAACAGCCGTATAAGCAGCACAGTTTACCAGATAATCCGGTTTGAAATCGTTCAGGAATTCAGCTACTTTGTCAGCATTGGTGATATCGAGTTCGGCCACATCGGTAAAACAAAACGTGATTTCGGGATATTGTCCGGCAATTTGGTTGATCTCCGATCCCAGTTGCCCATTGGCCCCGGTAACCAGTATTTTAGTCATTTTATTCGAATTTGAAGTTCATTTCGGCATCAGCCAAACACGGGTGCAGCTTGTCTTTCTCTGAAATAACAGCCAGTTCCGCTGACAAATTCCAGTCAATATTCAGGGCTGGATCATCGTAGCGAATTCCCCGCTCGGCAGATGGGGTGTAAAATGCATCGCATTTATAGGAAAAGATCGCATATTCGCTCAAAACAGAGAAGCCGTGGGCAAAGCCTTTGGGAATGTAAAACTGTTTCTTGTTGCTGGCACTGACAATCAGCCCGTACCAGTGACCAAATGTTGGGGAACCTTCGCGCAAATCGACTGCCACATCGTAAACCGTACCACGCACCACGCGAATCAACTTGGTTTGCGCATAAGGAGCCAGTTGGTAATGCAATCCGCGGATAACCCCGAAATGCGATTTCGATTCGTTATCCTGGACGAATTTGGAAACCAGTCCCCTTTCTGCAAATTTCTGTTCACTAAAACTTTCAAAAAAGTATCCCCTTTCATCAGCAAAAACCCGGGGTTCTATGATTAAGAGTCCCGGGATTGGAGTTTCTATGATTTTCACACTTGAAATTTTAAAAGAATTATACTCTA
>CAZAVU010000090.1:14103-15288 GCA_964488805.1 uncultured Odoribacter sp.
CTGGCAAGTTTAATCAAATACTCGCCGTACTGATTTTTCTTCAGTGGTTCAGCCAGTTTCAGCAATTGTTCCTGATTGATATATCCTTTATTAAAGGCGATTTCCTCAATACAGGCTACCTTCAACCCCTGGCGCTGTTCAATGGTCGAGATAAAAGTGGAGGCCTGCATCAGGCTTTCGTGGGTTCCGGTATCGAGCCAGGCAAAACCGCGGCCCAATAATTTCATGTTTAACCGGCCCTCATCCAGATAAATATGATTTAAATCGGTAATTTCCAACTCTCCACGCTTCGATGGTTTCAGCCCTTTTGCCTTTTCAACCACATCGTTGCCATAAAAATACAACCCGGTAACAGCATAGTTCGATTTTGGCAGGGCCGGTTTTTCTTCTATTGATAAAACCTTTCCGTTTTCATCAAACTCGGCAACGCCGTATCGCTCAGGATCATTTACATAGTACCCAAATACAATGGCGCCATCTTTCAGTTGAGATGCTTCTTCGAGCATTCCGCTGAAATTATAACCATAGAAAATATTGTCGCCCAGCACCATACAAACAGAATCCTGACCTATGAATTTCTCACCAATGATAAAAGCCTGGGCCAGACCATCAGGTGACGGCTGAATAGCATATTCCAGTTTCAATCCCAGTTGGCTACCATCTTCGAGCAGATCCTGGTATAAATGAATATCCTTTGGCGTTGAAATGATTAAAATCTCACGAATTCCTGACAGCATCAGGACTGACAACGGATAATAAATCATCGGTTTGTCGTAAATCGGAATAATTTGTTTCGATATACTTTTTGTTATCGGATACAAACGTGTTCCCGATCCGCCGGCAAGAATAATTCCTTTCATATTAATTTGATTTATAAGTTATTCAGATAAAAGCTGGTCAAAATACTCGATAGTTTTAATCAATCCCTCACGCAACGGAACTTTGGGTTCCCACCCGCCCAGTTTTTCTTTGGCGAGCGAAATGTCAGGCTGCCGTTGGGTCGGATCGTCCGAAGGCAAAGGAAGGTAAATGATTTTTGATTTCGAACCAGTCAGATCAATAATGTTTTGAGCCAGTTCGAGCATGGTAAATTCACCCGGATTGCCAATATTTACGGGTCCGGTAAAACTATCGTCAGTCGCCATCATGCGGATCATTCCTTCAACCAGATCTGAAACATACTGA
>CAZAVU010000091.1:0-15242 GCA_964488805.1 uncultured Odoribacter sp.
GCATCCGGTCCCGTTTCAGAAGGGAGCCGTCAGTTTTCGCGACGACCATTGGTTTTTAGAAATCATTTAGAAACTGCCTCATCCCCAACCCTTCTCCCTCGGAGAAAGGAGTTTTGGAAGCATTATGCTGTGAGTTTATACTTCCCAAAGTCCGCCGGTTGGGGGATTATGGGCTAAAAATAAAATATGAAAAAGATATATTTTCCTGGTATTTTATTGATTCTTTGCCTATTCGTTCAGGCGCAGGAGGCCAAACGCATCGTTTCGCTGGTTCCGTGGATGACCAAAAGCCTTTACCTGATGGGCGAACAATCCCGGCTGGTGGGCTGTACCAACTATTGTCCGGTCGAAGCGTCCGACAAGATTCCGGTGGTGGCCACGGCGGTCAGCGTAAATATTGAAAAAACGCTGATGCTCAAGCCTGACCTGATTCTGGCCTCGTCGCTTATTAATCCCGAAACTATTACCAACCTGAGAAAACTGGGAATCAAGGTCGAATATCAGCCTTATCCCAAATCGTTCGACGAGATTTGCAGCGATTTTATCCGGATTGGCGAATTGGTTGGTCAGGGCACGAAAGCCAAAAGCATTGTTTCGCAGCAAAAAGAACGGTTGGCCAAACTCAAAGCCGAAATTCCTGCCGGAAAGTGTCCGAAGGTCTTTTTCCAGATTGGCGCCAAACCGTTGTTTGGTGCGGTTCCGAACACGTTTATGGATGATTTTATCCGTTTTTCGTCCGGGAAAAATATTGCTGCCGATCTGAAAACCGGCGGAATCACCCGCGAATATGTGCTGAAACAAAATCCGGATTTCATTTTTATCGTGACCATGGGCATAGTTGCCGAAGAAGAACGCGAAAGCTGGATGAAATATGCTTCGTTGTCGGCCTGCAAAAACCGGCAGGTTTTCGTTCTCGATGCCGACAAGACCTGCAGTCCCACGCCGGTTTTGTTTGTCGATGCCCTGGAAGATATTATCAGGCTGATGTACCGAAAAACCTTCTGATTGATGATTAACGGCCACGGCGACGACCAGCATCAATACCCAAAAACCATTCGGGCTGATTTTAGTTCGAATGTTTGGTTCGAAGGGACTTCTCCTGAATTGATCAGCCATTTGCAGGAGAAACTGCATCTGGTCGGCCACTACCCCGAGCCCGATGCGGCAGATTTGTGTCAGAAAATTGCCTCTTTTCATGAGGTAAATCCGGCTCAGGTTTTGGCTTTTAATGGCTCGGTCGAAGCCTTTTACATGGTTGCTTTGGCTTTTCGCGAAGCTGTTTCGGCCATTTTGTATCCTGCTTTTGCCGAATACGAGGATGCCTGCCGGATGCACAGTCACCGGCTTCAGTTTTTCAGGAGCGACGAATGGGAAAGCGCCCTGAAGTCGAGTCCCAACCTGTTTTGGATCGGCAATCCGAACAATCCCGACGGACATGTTTTCCCCGTTTCGCAGGTTGAACAATGCCTGGTAAATTACCCGGATACGGTGTTTGTGGTGGATGAGGCTTATGCCGCGTTCATCCCTGATTTTGAGTCGGCAATATCGTTAACCCGGAAGTATCCCAACCTGGTGGTCGTCCGTTCGTTGACCAAATGCCACGCAATTCCGGGCTTGCGGCTGGGGTATGTGGTGGCTTCCGAAAATCTGGCTGGTCGTTTGCGCAGCTTTCAGCAACCCTGGTCGGTGAATGCTTTGGCGCAGGAGGCCGGCAAATATTTGCTTGAACATCGGGCCGGCTATCGGTTCGACGCGCACAAAATCAGGGAACTCTCACGGGGCTTGCAACAGGATATCGCCCGCATCGAAGGTTTTCGCGTATTTCCTTCCGAAGCCCCGTTCTTTTTGGTTGAGGTGCAACCGGGAACAGCCGGCGAACTGAAACGGTTTTTGCTTGACAATCACGGAATACTGATTCGCGATGCCTCCAATTTCCGGGGACTGAATGAGCGTTCTTTCCGGATTTGCACCCGGAATGAGGCCGACAATCAGTTGCTGGTTGAAAGTTTAATGAGTTTTTTAGAAGATAAACCACTGAGATAGCTGAGAAAAACAGAGAGAACGGAGATTATAATTTTCTCTGTTTTAACACTGTTCTCTCTGTGGTAAAAACGAAAGCATGATGACAGAATACCTATTCATTTCTATTCTACTGATTGGCTTCCTGCTCGATTCGCTGTTGGGCGATCCGCTCTGGCTACCGCATCCCATAAGGTTTTTCGGGATCAGCATTGCTTTTCTTACCGAAAAACTGAATCGTGGAAAGTATCGGAAAATTAAAGGGGCGCTAATGGCTGCCGGGCTGATTGCGCTGACTTTCGGGGTTTTCTGGCTGCTGCTTCATTGGGCAAAACCTGCCGGACTTTTGTACCTTGTATTGGGCAGCCTGGGTGTCTTTTATGGCCTGGCTAACCGGAGTTTAATTACGGAAGCCCGTAAAGTAATCACGGCCCTTGAAAAACAGGGATTGGAAGCCGGTCGCAAACAACTGAGTTACATCGTGGGCCGCGAAACGAAGAACCTGGATGAACAGCAAATCCGCACAGCCGTGCTTGAAACGCTGGCCGAAAACCTGAGCGACGGCGTGATTGCGCCGCTTTTCTTTTATGCCCTGGGCGGCGTCCCGGCGATGATGGCCTACAAAATGGTCAACACGCTTGATTCGATGGTCGGTTATAAAAGCGAACAGTTCCGTCAGTTTGGCTGGTTTGCGGCCCGGTTCGACGATGTGCTTAATTTCATCCCGGCGCGTCTGACGGCTTTGCTGATGGTTGTCCTGAACCTGAGCCCGCGCGGGTTGGTTTATGTTTTTCGTTACGGGCGCCGGCACAGCAGTCCAAATTCAGGTTATCCCGAAGCTGCGTTGGCCGGAATCCTGAATTGCCGGTTTGGCGGGCCCAATGTGTATCACGGCCAGTTGGTCGAAAAACCATACATTGGCCGGAACGCCCGGACACTAACCTCCCGCGATTGTTCTAAAACTTATTTCCTGAATTTCGCGTGCTGCCTGACTGCGATTGGACTGATCTGCCTGGTGTATTTTTGGTAAACGGTTTTACAGAATCCTTCTCTGGTTAGAAATACCCTTGTTTAAAATTGGGGAACCGTATTATCGGCACGGACTAAAATCCGCGCCAGCGGTGAGATTTATTTTTTCCTGGTTACAATGAATATGAATTTATAATCATCCATATTGGCATTGGGTTGATCGTATTTTGTTGGAAAAGCTTTTGCCATGAAAATTCTAAATGAAGTATTTTCAATTGGAGAACCTTCGCCAAAAAGATTAACGAACGCATTTGTAAAATATGTATTATCCCCCGAGTTTGCAGGTGCCGATTTTAACTCATTAATCATGTTTTGGATGTCTTGTATGTCATTCCCATTGTTTTTATATACCAAAGCTCCACATGGCTTTGATTCTACTTTTACAAACGGATTCAAGTTATTTACCTGCAGATAGGAATATATTCGGATGGCTAGTGGACCTTCATTATTGTTACTAAAATCTGCCAGGGAACAATTAATAGAAACATTGTCTTTAATATCCTTGATTGAAAGTTCAATTTTCTCTTCGCCACAAGTTATTGTCTTCGAATCCCCATATTTCAATTCAAACACGCTGACTAAGTTTCCAACATTCTCAGAAAGAAAAGATTCTGATGTCTCTTTCTCACATCCAGCTACCATCAATGCCAAGAGCATTATAAAAGTGCTGAGTTTTAAAATGGTTGTTTTCATTGTTACTAATTTGTATTACACAGATTTGTTGTTTCCAGGTGGAGCCAATTACATGTTTGGGGATTATTAAATAGCGACATACTATGGATTGCCAAAACCCGGAAAAGGTTGCTTGAATAGTGTGGTGTTTGAAAACATAAAGTGTCTTACCGTGGGTTGTTGACTTCTATATTTCTACAGCGGAGGTAATCTTGTTGTTGGCCGGGTTTCCGGAGCCATAAAATTGGAACTACTTTTTGCATTGCTACGTACTTTCCTTTGCCGGAATATATTGTAACTTTATTTACTTAAAACAGTTAGCCATGCAAACCAAATGTCTGATTATGACCGCATGGGTGAGTTTTTGCGCAGCAACGGTTTTTCCGCAGGAGCCCATGCACAATCGAAAACCTTATGCTGCCGGCCGGTTCTATTCCGATAATCCTGCTGAACTAAAAAACCAGTTGCAACAGTTCTTTTCGAAGCTGGAGCCCCGTGAAAACAAGAATAATCCGCTGGCTATTGTTGTGCCTCACGCGGGATATGTTTTTAGCGGTGAAGTGGCTGCTTCGGCTTACCTGCAAATCGATCCCAACCGGAAGTTCGAACGCATTTTTATCATTGGTTCCAGTCATACCTCCGCTTTCTCGGGAGCTTCGGTCTATTGTTCGGGCAATTACGAAACTCCGCTGGGAACGGTCAAAGTTGATCTGGACCTTGCCCGGAAACTGGAAAAGGAGAACAAGCTTATCGGCGATTATACCGAACCCCATCTTTATGAACACAGCCTGGAGGTTCAGTTGCCGTTTCTGCAATACCACCTGAAGACCGACTTTAAGATTGTGCCAATCATCATTGGTTCATCGACTGTTGAAACGTCGCAAAAACTGGCCGAGATACTCAAACCGTACCTGAACGAAAAGAACCTGTTTGTGATCAGCAGCGATTTCTCGCACTATCCGGATTACAAGGGCGCCTGTGAGGCCGACCGTCAGACTGCCGAGGCAATTCAGACCAACAAGGCTGCGAACCTGATTGCCGCTCTCGACAACAACGCCAGGAAAAAGATCTCCGGGTTGCAAACCAGTCTGTGCGGCTGGAGTTCGGTGCTGACCTTGCTGTACATGACCGAACAAATGCCGGGCATAACGGTCGATCTGATTCAGTATAAAAACTCGGGCGACTCGGCCTACGGCGACAAATACCGCGTGGTTGGCTATTATGCTATCGCATTTTTCCAGCAAAAAGCGAAAAGATCGGCCAGTGACTTCTCGCTGAACAGCGCAGATAAAAATTACCTGCTAAAACTGGCCCGCGAAACCATCAGCGAGTACATCCGAAAAGGAACCATGCCCAAAGTTGATGAAGCCGGATTGAGCGATGCGGTAAAAGCTCCGTGCGGCGCGTTTGTCACCCTGACCAAAGACCATTCGCTGCGGGGCTGCATCGGGCGTTTCGGCGATAGTGAGCCACTCTGGAAAGTGGTTCAGTCGATGGCTGTTGCATCAGCAACTGAGGACTATCGTTTCACCAGGGTTACTCCCGACGAAGTGAACCAGGTGAAGATTGAGATTTCGGTCCTCTCGCCGTTAAAACGGATCCATTCGGCCGACGAAATCGTGCTGGGTAAACACGGAATCCGCATTGTCAAAGGATTTTCATCGGGGACCTTTTTGCCCCAGGTAGCCACCCAAACCGGCTGGAGCAAAGAAGAATTTCTGGGTCATTGTGCCCACGACAAGGCCGGTCTGGACTGGAACGACTGGAAGACCGCCGAATTGTACACGTATGAGGCGCTGGTGTTTGGGGAGGAGGAATAGTTTCTTTTGTTTCTGTTGTTCCAAAGGTTCCTGTTGTGCCTATTGTCTCTGTTGTTCCTATTGTTGGACGGGGGGGGCGGAAAGTGTTTGATATTTGAGATCGGTTGTTTCCTAAGTTATAAGAATAAAAATATGTCTCTTTATGAATTGTTTATTTTGACTCACCCCTCGCTCGCGATGCTCGCTCTGCCCCTCTCTACGGGTAGAGAGGGGCGAAGCCGCCTACAGGCGGCTTGGAGTGAGTCAATTATTAAAAATGAATTGTTATACAAAAGTTTCAATAGTTCCTGTTGTGCCTGTTGTTTCTGTGGTTCCTAATTATTAAGGTGATTGCAGAAATGATCATTTTCAATCAGGTACAGGCAAACCGCAACCCACTGGCTTCACAACTCATAAAACCACAGAAACCATCGGAACTATAGAAACTAAAAAACAACAGGAACCACAGAAACTAAAGGAACCAAAGAACCCATTTCCCAATGAACACCGCCTACCCGCTTTTTTCAATCAGCATCCTGACGATTTTGCTTTATTCGCTGTCGTTTATGCTTGTCAGGATGGGAATGGTCAGCCGCTCCAGCCACCGGAAATTCTGGAATGTGTTGCTGTTGCTGACTTTCCTGGGAACTGGGCTGATTGGCCTGCTGATGGTGGTCAAAATCAATTACAAGCTGGAGATTCCCTGCTATGAAGAACTGCTCAGTTATCATGTCTGGTTTGGGATTGGGATGGCGATTATAGCTTTTTTCCATTTGTGGTGGCACCTCAGCTACTATCTTCATCTTTTCAGAACCGAAAAAAGCAGTTCGCCCGCGCCGTCTGCGTTGATCAAACGAGATGTGGATGAACGTTTTCTGAAGGTTTCGGCCTTTTTGCTGGGAGAAACCTCCATCATTGCCCAGGTTATTTTGTTGCGCGAATTTCTCACGGTTTTTAATGGTAACGAGCTGGTTGTGGGCCTGGTGCTTGCCAACTGGATGGTGTTGACCGGCCTTGGCGCCTGGCTCGGTAAATTTCCGATCAAGACCAGGAAAGTTTTGCCGGTTGTTGTTGCCGGACTTCTTATCCTTTCCGCTTTGCCATTTGTGACGGCGGTTCTGATCAATTTCCTGAAGAACCTGGTCTTTCCGATGGGGGCGCTCATCAGTATTTTTCAAATTTTTCTGGCGTCACTGGTTATGCTGGTCCCGTTTTGCCTGGTGAGCGGCTTCCTGTTCACGTTCATTACCAATTGTTATTCCGAGATCAGGCAGCAAAACGAAACGGGGCGAATTTACGGCATCGAGTCGGTCGGAAGCATTGTCGGTGGGCTGTTGAGCGGGCTGCTCTTCATTTTTGTTTTTTCATCCATCGAAAGCCTGCTGGCATTAGCGATCCTCAACGGGTTGGTTATTTTGAAGCTGATTCTGCAAAAACCACGTCGAAAACTGGTTCTGTTGCCAATGGCCGTTATCGTTCCGGCATTGGCGCTGCTCTTTTTTCATCCTGAAAAGAAGGTCCGAAGTTGGGTGTATCCCAATCAGCAGATTGAAGTTTCGAAGGATTCGCCTCACGGGAATATGGTGATCACCCGGCGCGGGAAGTTGCTGAGCGTTTACAACAACAATGTGCTGATGTTTGACTCCGAAAACCTGATGCTGAGCGAGGAAGCCGTTCATTTTGCCATGCTCCAGCATCCGCATCCGGCGAGGGTTTTGCTTGTTTCGGGAGGCCTTTCAGGACAAATTGCCGAACTGAAGAAATACCGGCCCGAATTGGTTGATTACGTGGAAGACAATCGCTGGCTGCTTGCCCTGATGAAAGATTCGCTTCGAAAGATTACCGGCCAAAACATCCGTGTTCATGCGGCTGATCCGATCCGCTTTATCCGGAACTGCGGCCAGACCTACGATGTGGCGATCATGAACCTGCCCGCCCCTTCGACCCTGCAAACCAACCGTTTTTATACGCTCGAATTTTTCACCATCCTGAAAGAGAGGCTTTCGCGCGGAGCAGTATTTTCTTTCGGATTGACGGCCCCTGCCAACTACCTGAACCGGGAAGCGGCCGACCTGAATTCAACCATTTTTGCAACCCTGAAAAAAGTATTTCGGAACGTGATTGTTATCCCCGGCGAGAAGAATTATTTTGTCGCCTCCGATGGTTCTCTGACATACCACATTGCTCAGGCCATTCAGGAGAGAGGAATCGAAAACCAATACGTCAACCCGTTTTATTTCGATGATGTGCTGCTGAAACGCCGGAGCGAAGCCATACTTTCGGCATTGAATCCGGGTGCGGAGTTCAACCGCAACCTGGACCCGGTTTCGTATCGGCAACAGTTGGCCTATTGGCTCAGCCAGTTCAAGGGAAGATACTGGCTGCTGGCCGCTTGTGCCGGAGCGCTGGCACTGTTCGTCTTTTTCAGGGGGAACACCCCGTCGAGGGCCATGTTTCTGACCGGCTTTTCGGCCTCGTCGCTCGAAATATTGCTGTTGTTCGGGCTTCAGGTTTTCTTCGGGAACATTTACCTGCTCACCAGTTTTGTTTTTACCGGTTTCATGCTTGGTTTGGCAGGCGGCGCCTTTCTCGGGACGTCGGTCAAAACTTCGTCAGGCAAAAACCTTCTGACCCATATCCAAATGCTGATAGGCCTGTTTGCCGCAGTTTTCGGGCTCTTGCTTTTTTCTTCCGGTATGTCACGCGTGGCTCCGGCAGTTGTTTATTCGTTGTACCTGGTTGCAACGGTGTTAACCGGGGGATTGACCGGCTTGCAGTTCTCGACTGCCAGCCTGGTTGCCGAGGGCAGTTACTCCGAAATTTCAGGGAAGACATACAGTTATGATTTATTTGGTTCGGCCTTGGGAGCGCTGGCGGTTTCCGTTTACCTGGTTCCCCAGATGGGTATTGTGTTTTCGGTGCTGACAATCAGCGTTCTAAATCTTGCTTTTGGTAGCTGGTTGATTATCGGGAGGTTTTGGAAAACAGATGGCCTGAATTGAAACACGGAGCTCATTTTTTCGTTCAGGAAAGAAACAGTACGGAAGAAACTTTAATCAGGAAAACATGGAAAATAACGATATGAACAAGCGTGAATTTTTGAAACAAGGATTAGCTGCAACCGGCGCCATGGCTTTTTATCCGCTGATGGGCTTTGCCGGGGACGCAAGCGAGAAGCTCTGGAAATGGAGTAAGGAAGGTTTATTTTGGTCGCCCACGCCGCGGGGAACCAAATGCCTGATCTGTCCCAACGAATGTATCATCAAGGAGGGCGAATCGGGAACCTGCCGCAACCGCGTAAACCATGAAGGAAAGCTGTATTCCATTGCCTACGGAAATCCTTGTGCCGTGAATATTGATCCGATTGAAAAGAAGCCGCTGAACCATTTTTTGCCAGGCTCGAAAGCTTTTTCGATAGCCACAGCAGGTTGCAACCTGGCCTGTATGAACTGCCAGAACTGGACCATCTCGCAATCAAGCCCTAAGGAAACGCATAATTTCGATCTGATGCCCGACAGACTTATTGCCGATACCATTGCCAACAAATGCCAGTCAATTGCCTATACCTATTCAGAGCCCATTTCCTATTATGAATATACTTTCGATTCGGCTAAGCTGGCGAGGCAGCAAGGTATTAAAAACGTGATGGTCACGGCCGGTTACATCAACGAAGAGCCATTGCGCAACCTCTGCAAATACATCGATGCCGCCAATGTTGACCTGAAGTCGTTCAGCAACGACATTTACATGAAACTGAGCGGAGGTGAACTTCAGCCCATTTTGAACACCCTGAAGATCATGGCCGAAATGGGTGTGTGGCTCGAAATAACCAACCTGGTGGTTCCCGGCTGGACCGACAATATGGATATGATCAAGCGCATGTGCCATTGGCTGGTTGATAATGGATTGGCTAATTATCCGTTGCATTTCAGTCGCTTCCACCCTGATTATAAACTCACCCAGTTGTCGGCTACCCCGGTGGCCGTGCTCACGCAGGCACGGGAGATTGCCCTGGCGGCAGGAATCAAGTATGTGTACATCGGAAATGTGCCGGGTTTGGAAGCTCAAAATACCACTTGCCCCAAATGCGGAACAACGGTTGTCGAACGCAGAGGATACACGATTCTTCAGGAAAACCTTAAAAACGGAGCCTGCAAAAAGTGCGGCGAGAAGATTCCCGGAGTGTGGGAATAAGGTTGGTTTTCAGATAAATAAATCGTCTGGAATAAAGGCAAAAATCAAGAGCTCCTGATCTGCCCTGAGATATCTTGTAGCGCCAGAGTTTATTCTTCATTCAAGAATCGGGATTCAAAATCTGTATCCGGTAAATTCCTTTTTATTTTCAAAAATTCTCGTTCAGGAGAAATTATTTTCTACTTTTGCCCCCGGAAATGGTTCCAACGTCGGCTGCAAGCCGACATGGACTAATAGGGAATCCGGTGCAAAACCGGAGCTGTACCCGCAGCTGTAAGCCTTATGCAAACTTTTTCGAACTACCTGCCACTGTCTCGCCTTAGGCAAGATGGGAAGGCCTCGGAAAAAGAAGGCGAGCCAGAAGACCTGCCACTTCCTTACGTTAATCATAGCTTTCGGGATAAAAGCATGGGATGATCTTCATCTAATTTATCCATTTTGTTCCTTTTTATCAGCCCGGGATGTATCACGGGGAACAGTTGAAAGTTTATGGTCGACATTTTTAATGTTTAACCATAAAGAGATGCAATGAAACTAAAAAAAACTGTCGGTATCATCAGAGAGCCACAAACTCTTCTGGTGGTAAGATTTCCTTTCCATTTCAGAGTGACTTCTGTTGACTTCTGCATCCAACGGATGTTTTCACCTGGCCGTTCCAAAGTAAACTGTCAAACATACTCAAGATGAAAAAACTGGTATTGTTTGTCATCGGTATTGCTGTGTGTGGAGTTTTGCAGGCACAAAAAAGCTGTCTGAACGACACGGTCAGGCTGGAAGAAGTTACAGCTACGGCTTTTGCGAAGAAATATCAGGCCGGAGCAAAAATTGAATCCATTTCTTCGGATCAGTTGCAAATCAGTCAGGAAGGCGGAATTGACCAGGTTTTGATGCGGTTTACCCCCATTTACCTGAAATCGAATGCAGGAGGCCTGGCTTCCATTCACTTGCGCGGAACTTCGGCCAACCATACATCCGTTACTTTTGGCGGCATCAATGTTAATTCCCTCACGCTCGGTAGCGCCGATATGGCAGCCATTCCATCGTACTTGTTTGACGGCATGGATCTTCAGTACGGAAGTTCTTCGGCGGTTAACGGGTCGGGAGCTGTTGGTGGTTCGTTGGCCTTGCGCTTGCAGAACGACTGGACTGAAGGACTAAAGGTGAAAAGTACCCTTTCGCAGGGCTCGTTTGGAGAACAGTTCTATGGGGCTAAAATCTTTGCCGGAAATAGTAATTGGGAAACCGTTTCGCGCTTGTACTATTTCTACCGGAAGAATGATTTTCCGTTTAAGAACCCATATACCGGGAATGTGGAAGACCGTCGGCCGGTCAGCGATCGTCAGCATGGAGCCAGCATCGAAAACATGGGTGTGCTTCAGGAAATTAACTACCGCTTCAACCCGAAGGAAACGCTGAAATCATCGGTTTGGCTGGAGCACGACTGGCACCAGGTGCAACCGAACATGTCTACGAATCTGCATTATGTCAGCACTGAAGATCTCGACAACAAGAATATCCGGGTTTGGTCGGAATACGAAAACAACAACCATCCCCTGAAATTTCGCGGAGGACTGGGTTATGTGCACGATATGCAGGTGTACAACAAGGATAACACGCAGAAAATAGGCACCGACCGTCTGGTTTCGGAAGTGGAAGTCAATCAGGATTTCTCTCAAAACTTCGGGGCCAAGGGCGGAGTAAAATACGAATACATTGTGCCGGATGTATATGCGTATTCCAATTCTGTTGTTGAATATGAGCAACATCTGGAAGCTTACATGTCGGCTTTCCTGAAGTTTCAGAACCGCCTAAGGCTGACCCTTAACCTGAGACAAATGTATGTGACCAACTTTTCTGTTCCGTTTACTCCCTCGGTTGGGGCAGAATACCGCTTGTATTCCACCGAAAAAATGGGGCTCAAACTGACGTCCAATATTTCAAAAAGTTATCGGGTTCCGACCTTCAACGACCGCTATTGGGGGACACAGGGAAATCCAAACCTGAAAGCCGAAGACGGCGTGAACTACGAGCTGGGAGGTAATTTCCTTTATGCTGAGAACAACTTCAAAACCACTGTTTCACTGAATGCTTTTTACATGAATGTGGAAAACTGGATTGAATGGCGGAATTTTGGGGTGTGGCAGGCTCAGAATGTAAAAGAAGTTGAAAGCAAAGGCATCGAATTTCAATCGAGTACTGAGCTGAAATTAGGAGAAACGATTGCTAATTTCCGGTTCAACTATAATTTCAATCCGGTAGAAGCAGTTAAAGATTATTCCGAAACCGGGAAAGTCGGTCAGCAGTTGATTTATACACCCAAGCACATGGCCAATGCGTTTGCCATGGTATCGTACCACGACTGGACTTTACACGCCGATGGCAGTTACACCGGAGCCCGCTTTTCCGACGATATGGGAAATGAACTTGACGCTTATTTCCTGGCAAACTGTGGCATTTCCCGAAAAATTCAATACCAAAAACAGCAGTTCAATGTATCGTTTTCAGTAAAAAACCTGTTCGACACCAGCTACGAAAACGAACGATACTATGCGATGCAAGGCCGTAGCTTTTGCATTAGTCTGACAATGAATTTAAATATCAAATAATCATAAAACAACAAGTGATGAAAAAGTTTTTGACCTATTTTTCAGTTCTGGTTTTTGCGCTCGCCATTTTCAGTTCGTGCGGGAAAGATGACGATAAGGATTTATATCCGAGTGATCAGGTAAAAGGTTGTTACATTGTGAACTACGGAGATTATGGTAAAGGTGGCGCCAGTATTTCGAAATACAACTATACCACTGATGCAATTACCAATTTGTATTACGAAGCTCAAAACGGCGGTCTGGAGTTACTTTCAAACATTCAATACGCCTACAGCTATAACGATCAGGTGTTTTTATTGGGCAACAGCCCTGATCAGATTATCACCGTTGATCCGTTGTTTGTTCAAGCCAAAAATGGCGTTACCGATCAAATTGCCAAACCTCGTGCCTGTGTGGCCAACGGCGATTATCTGTATGTTTCCTGCTGGGGCGCAAATCCCGATTGGTCGACTATGGCCGGATCGTATATCGCAAAATACAACATCAAAACCCGCACGGTAGAAAAACAAATCAGCCTGGCAGGTGGTCCTGAAGGCCTTGAAATTGCCAATGGAAAACTGTATGCAGCGTTAAACTACAAAAAAGCAGTAGCCGTCATCAACCTGAGTTCAGATGCTGTAACGTACATTACTACACCTGCGGCAACCTCTTACTTCATAAAGGATAAAAGCGAAAATCTGTATGTGACATTAGTTAACACTTATTCCAGTCCATCTCAAACAACCGGATTGGGATACATTAATACATCTTCAGACAAACTGAGCGCAACCTATGCCCTTGCAAATGTTAGTACAGAATATGCTTCGATTATGGCTGCCAACAGCGACAAATCAAAAATCTATGTTATTGCATCCAGCTACGATGCCAACTGGAATCTGAGTGGTTCCGTTTCTGTTTTTGATGTTGCCAGCAAGACATTTTCCGCTCAAAGCCTGATCACAAATATTTCCGGGCCTAAAGGATTGACCGTAAATCCAAAAGATGGAAATATCTACCTGTTTACCTCCGAAACCGTAACTGGCGCCGGACTGATGAAAATATACAAACCTTCAGGAGAGTTCGTCAAACAAGAATCGGTGGGCGCATCTCCTGCAATGGCTATTTTCCTGGAATAATCAGAAAACGGACCTCCTAAACGATGTCCCCAATCATCCCAAGCCACAAAGGCGCTAATTCACAAAGAAATAAAACTTAGTGTCTTCGGGCCTTTGTGGCTAATTTGAAATATTATGGCTCAAATAACTTTCATCACCGGTGGCGCACGATCAGGCAAAAGCAGTTTTGCCCAGAAAATGGCCGAGAGTCAGAGTCCGAACCCGGTTTACCTGGCGACGGCACGCGTGTGGGACGACGATTTTCGCCGTCGCATCGAGCGGCACCAAAGCGATCGCGGTCCGCACTGGATCAACATCGAGGAAGAAAGGGTCCTTTCAGGGTGCAACGTTGACGGGCAAACCGTCCTGCTCGACTGCATCACCTTGTGGCTGACCAACATCTTTTTCGACAATCAGTTCGATATGGAACGTTCGCTCGAAGAGGCCAAAGCCGAATGGGACCGGTTTGTGCAAAAGGAAATGAACCTGATTGTGGTGAGCAACGAGCTGGGAATGGGCGTTCACCCGGTGGAAGAATCGGCCCGCAAATTTGCCGACCTGCAAGGCTGGATGAACCAGCATATTGCCCGTCAGGCCAGCGAGGTTTTCCTGATGATCTCCGGAATTCCGGTGAAGATCAAGTGATCAGTTGCAGTGGTCAGTTTGCAGATTGTCACCACAATAGGCACATAGGTCACATAGAAAATAATTCGATAGAATTGATGAACCGCGTAGCGGTTATCTGTTTTGTAGCCTCGGATTTCAATCCGGGGGATAAAAAAAAATAAGCAGATTTCCGTCTGCGCAATGATGTTTGTAAGAACGAGAATCATCTTTCGGATGGAACCGCGAAATTGCTCTTTTGTTATTCAGGGCTTCACTTGAAGTGAAACCCTGAATTATACCCGACAACAATAACAACAAATACAACAACGACAACATTTTAATACACAACCTATGACCCTCGAACAACAACTCAAACACAAAATCGACCTGAAAACCAAACCGCTTGGTGCACTTGGACTGCTCGAAGGCCTGGCTTTGCAAATCGGCACGATCCAAAACACGCTGACTCCGGAATTGAAAAATCCGGCTTTGCTGGTTTTTGCGGCCGACCACGGACTGACTGCTGAGGGAATCAGTCCATATCCGAAAGATGTAACCTGGCAGATGGTGATGAATTTTGTGGCCGGAGGCGCCGCCATCAATGTATTTTGCCGTCAGAACGGGATCAATCTGAAAGTGGTTGATGCCGGTGTTGACTACGATTTTCCGGCCGGAGTGCCTGTTGTCGATGCCAAGGTGGCCCGCGGATCGCGTAACATGCACCAGGAACCAGCCATGACCGAACAGGAATGTGCCGCTGCCATTCAGAAAGGCCGCGAACTGGTTAAGCTCGAAGCTGCAAACGGCTGTAACATCATCGGCTTTGGTGAAATGGGCATTGGCAACACCTCGCCATCGTCGCTGCTGATGCATCGTTTCCTTGGAATTCCGGTGGAAGAATGCACCGGTTCGGGCACCGGAATGTACGGCGATCAGTTGTCGCACAAAGTGAAAATCCTGAAGGAAGTGGCTGATAAATACGATCCGAAAACTCCGGAGGAAACTTTGGCTACCTTTGGTGGACTGGAAATTACCATGATGGTGGGCGCTATGCTCGAAGCTGCCGAACAGCGCATGATTCTGCTGATCGACGGTTTCATTGCCACAGCCGCAGCTTTGACAGCCATCCAGATAAACCCGGAAGTTCGCAACAATTGCGTATTTTGCCATTCGTCGAACGAACGCGGTCACAAACTGATGCTCGAAAAATTGGAAGCAAAACC
>CAZAVU010000092.1:0-15092 GCA_964488805.1 uncultured Odoribacter sp.
GCTTCTCTTTCGTTTAGCGGCTGCAAAGATAGACGCTCTTTTCCTTTTTCCAAACAAATTCTGAAACTTTTAAAAGGTTTTTTTAAGCCCATTATTATACCTTACTGAACCAATGCAAATTACATCAGATTTTTCTTTATACAAATATTGAATGCCTACCTCAACTTGTAGATGATTGGGTTGAAAGCCTTGGGGAAAATGGTGACCGGATCGCCAATTTTGAGGTATTTCAGGTCTCTGTCGAATCATGATTCAGTTCCGGGACTGAATCAATCGCTGAAGGATATCTATAAAGTAATACAAGCTCCTTACGCCACTAACATTCATTGCCTGCCTCTTTACACTCATTTGACGAATGTTTTCAATCTTTTAAAAGCTATTGATTTTCTTCTACTTTTGTTCTGATTTTTGACCGACTATGAAACTGCATAAATATATTACCATTGTTTTAATCTCAATATTGCCACTGGCTTTGATGGCAAAAGCTCCTGTACTGACCGAAAATCAACCATTGCCCAAGCCTCACCGCATTATTCGCACCTGTTGTTCGTTTGGAACTGAAATGCAGATGTTTGCCCTGCCCGGCGTCAAACTGACCGAAACTACAAGTATCGAAAAAATTGGCGCACATCATTATCTGGGCGATCCAAGTGAAGAAAACGGTATTATTTATTCGCGCCGCGGAGGATTCATTGACATGGGACATCTTCGGGATCAGGCCGACTGGACTGCATTTCTTTACCTCCAGATGCAGGAAAACCTTTCAAAAGGGAACCTGTCGATGGTACTGGGACATGAAGGAGGCGAGAAACGACTGGATGTTCAGCTCTCTTCAACCTTAAATAGTACTGATCTGGTTTTACTGGCAGGTAAAATAGCCTACGATCTTTCGGTGTGGCACGAAATTGCTACCTGGTTTGGTGCTTCAACGATTCCTTTTGTTCCGGAGAGATATTCAAGTTTCTCTATTGAAGATGCCTATTCGAATATGCTGGGCATCAACATCGGCATACAGGCTTTGCAAAGCGATCTGCCCTATGAGCAGGCCGTAACCAGCATCATTAATAAAACACTGAAAGACTTGGACGTAGTTTCAAACGAAGCAGAAACATACCTGGCGATGGAAGCCGTCCGTGACATCTGGTGGACCCGCAAGAAGAAGCTTCCCAGCAGTAAAGTTTTGCTTCAGCGCCAGCTCCAGGTTTATCCCTGTTTGCAACCCTGGCTGGTCCCTGGCTGGACAACCCCCAATGGTCTGCCCGTCGAATTGAATATTCCGGAATATACGTCGAAAGGAGAATCTCTTAATAATTTATATACCCTTGAGTTCAGGCTAAACTATAAATTCCCTTTCCGTAAGATGTTTCCCGATCGAAAACTCAGAAGCATCACCCAAAACGATTTTGAACGTCTGCTGGCCCACGTTGCGACAGACCTCATCCAAAAAGACAGTCAGTTCAGGTAATAAAGAGACAGAATATAGAAGGGAAAATCTCTCCACTCCTGTTTGATAAGTTACAGGAACGAAAAAAATTCTGATTAACGATTTTAAAGATGACGAATCGTCAATCAGAATTCGTTTCTCGTTAATCCTCAATCTCTAGTGCGAGTCGATTTTTACACCAAAAGCCAAGTCACCGGCATCGCCCAATCCGGGAACGATGTACGACATCGGGGTCATTTCCGGGTCTACAGCTCCAATCCACAGGGTGACATTTTCGGCTTTAATGTGACTGGTCACATATTCCACGCCCTGTTTACTGGCAATCACTGCGACCAAATGAATGTGTTTGGGGGTGCCTTTTTTCAGCAGGGCATGATACCCGATTTCCATTGAAGCGCCCGAAGCCAGCATAGGATCAGAAAGAATGACATCTTTCCCGCTAAGTGCCGGAGATGCAAGGTATTCGAACTCGATATGAAATTCGCCAGCCTCATCATACTTCCGGTAGGCCGAGATGAATGCGTTTTCAGCCCGGTCGAAAATATTCAGTAATCCTTGCTGAACAGGTAATCCGGCACGTAAAATGGTTGCTAAAACAGGGTGTTGAACCAAGGTGGGGACTTTGGCTACTCCAAGCGGAGTTTTTATCTCTGTATTCTCATATTCCATTTCTTTGCTGATCTCGAATGCAAAAAGTTCGCCTAACCGAGAAAGATTTTTTCTGAAACGCATTGGATCTTTTTGAATCACCTCATCTCTGATCTCTGCAATGTACTGATTGAAAATGGAATTTGATTCCCCAAGTATTTTTACCTTCATGATTTAAAAAGTTTCGGCGAAAGTAATATAAAATTACCAAACCAAAAGGATGCTGTGCAATATATTAAACCTCAACGTTTCGCAAGAGGGGATCTACTTTTTCAGGATTCTCAAAAATTTGGGCAAGCGGTTCTGATGGATGGAATAGTAGGTTTCCGGAAGGGCTCCGAATCCGGCATAAAACCGGGAAATCCCCTGTCTGTTTGAACCTTCAAAGTCGAGGATAAGGTTTTTTGCAGCCTTGTTTCGGATAAAAGTGTCGACCAGAAGAAACATGGCACTCGATTCTATTCCCTGCGCGTTTGAGGAAGCCGCCAGGTAGATACATCGTTTGTTGGTATTCAGGAAAAAGCAGGCGGCAATCAGCTTGTTCGAGGAATCCCATGCCCCGTATATTTCGCCATGTTGGTTGAAAAGAGCATAGTTGATTACCTTTTGCAGCGCCAGGTAATGCCTTGTTTTTATTTCCGGCGATTTTTTTCGCAGATTGGTTTGCGTGAATTCGATAAAATGAAGGACATCGTGAACCGGAGATATGAAAACCTTATTTTGAACGGCCTTTTTTATATTTCGTCGGGTATTGTCATTATAATTCCGCCGGATAGTTTCAAAGTCATTCTGGAGAGGTAAAAGATAGGTGACATTCGGGGTGACAAGGTAATTGGGGGCAGTTGGCACGTTTTTCTCGTTCAGCCGCATGTCGGTCAGCCGGAACTGATGAGGAATGGCATGTAAAAACTGGTTGACGATTTCGGGTTCGGGCAGGAATGTTGAAAATACCCCCAGTTGTTGGGTGAAAAACGGCTGATAGATGTAGCTGATGCCAAATTTGGTGTTGTTGACCAACGGCATAACATACAAGTATTCTCCCCAAATCAGCGCATCCCAACGTGGACAGATCCGGTCGAGGAACCAACTGTAAGCATAGGCCATCCCGTTAGGTGAGTTTTCGATGCATTGGTCCCATTTTTCACGGTCGATGCTGCTACTTTTTACAAAGTTGATTTCAGGATTGCTCATTGCAGTAATTTAAACCAGTTTGGAGAACCTGTTCGAAAATTTTCCGCCAATCCAGCCATTGTCCTGAATCTTTCAGCGATTCGTTGTGCCACAGGCTGATAAATGTTCCGTTCACTTTCCTGATTTCCAGCATCAGTTTTTGAATGAGTTCCCCTGCCTCTTCGGGATCAAGGTGAAGGTAATTTTTCAGGGTCACATCCATCACCTGGAAAGGATGGACAATCAGCTCGGTACAATGATTCCGGCTTAAATCAAAAAACGGGAAAGGAGTACAGGTTCCGGCCCTGAAACCAGCCAGGCTGGCAAATCCCATGGTGTAATCGTCGGTGATTTCGAGATTCACTAAATTCTGATAGGTGCGGGGAAATCTCAGTTTCAGGTAATGTTGCCGGCTGTGCGTGACTGGCCGCTGAATGATGTTTTCCAGGCGTTCCTTTTCTTTTTCGAAAAGCCAGGGTTTCATGTTTGATGCATACGAAGGATGGATACCGACCTCGCAAACCGAAGAAAGGCTGGCAATTAACTGGCGAAACCGTTTGTTTTTATGCGAGACACTTTTATCGTATTTGTTTCGGTCGCCAATCAGGAAAAAGAAATGGATGTAATTCAGGAACCCCCGGTACGTTTCGAGTATATATTTATATGTGTCGTATGGGTCGTTCTGCAGACCGAGGAGCACAGTCAGGCGCTGCTTCAGCTCGTCCCACTGCCCATGTATAGCAGCCTTCAGTATTGCGCCCAGCGAGACCGGCAAACTTTTGTTCTTAAAAGCCCAGGCATTATCGATATCGATGGAAGTCAGAAAGTTGAATGAACGTTTGTGAATTTTGAAATCAGGGAATTGCTCAACAATTTTTTCAGCAATCAGGTAAGCCATCTGGTCGACAACAGGTTGGTGGTGCATGTTGTAACGAACCAGGATGTTTTCGGAGTCGGTAAACCGTTCGTGTTCGTCAGAATTTTCCGAAAGATATTCCTCATAGCGGGTAATCAGGTAAAACGTAAGGGCAAAAGGATCAACCGGAAGAAACGAGTCTTCGGAACTGGGAAAAAACAGGCGATAATCCTGGTAGTCGATCGCTGTTGTATCTTGTTCTGTGATCGTTTTTTCGAATAACAGCCGGTGCGCTTTCATGAACAGGCCGGAAGAAAGATCCGTTTGCGAGTAATTGATCTTGGGCAGGTCTGATTGAAGAAAATCTTCCAGTTTCAGGGTAAAAACAAGCTCGTTTCCCAGTATCGTCTGAAAAATGAATTTAAACGTATATTCAACCCGGGGCGTGACTTCGGGAATATAGATCAGTATTTTTGAAGATTCCATTGTCTTACACACTAATAGGTTCTAAAACTACCAAGGACAGAAGGGCCGGTTCAGCCCGTCGGTCCGGGAGGTCAGATTAACCCTTCATCTGCGAAGCTAAAATAAGCATCATTTGCGATAATCAGGTGATCAAACACCGGAATATCCATGTGTTTTCCTGCCTCTTTTATTTTAGTTGTGATATCCTTGTCGGCCTGGCTGGGTTTCAGGTTGCCCGACGGGTGGTTATGGCACAAAATAATTGAACAGGCCAGTTTTTCGAGCGCAGTTTTCAGGATAAGGCGAACATCAATGATTGTACCGGTCAAACCGCCTTTGCTTACCATTAGTTTGTCGATAACCAGGTTGTTGCGGTTGAGCAGGAGCACCCAGAATTCTTCGTGGGGCAGATCGCTCAGCAAGGGGTTGAAGATTCGGGCTGCATCAGCGCTGGTCGTAATTTTGATTTTTTCATCCGGTTCCGATTCTTTTCTCCGTCGGCCCAATTCCATGGCCGCAGTAATTGTGATGGCTTTGGCAGGTCCAATTCCCTTAAATTTTTGCAGGTCGGAAATGTTTTTTTTGCCCAGCTCGTTGAGGTTGTTGTTCACCGAGGCCAGAATGCGGCGCGAAACTTCCACTGCGGTTTCTTCCAGGTTGCCCGAACCAATCAAAATGGCAATCAATTCAGCATCGGAAAGCGAACGGACACCGTTGGCCTGCATTTTTTCGCGAGGCCGGTCTTCTACAGCCCAGTCTTTAATACTTAGTTTTTTATACATACAAATTGAAGTTGCTCTGTTTAACTAAGTTATGAAACTGCGTTGAATCGGCCAAATTTACATCCCGTCATTTGAGTAATCCAAACGAACCGGTTGTGGAATAAAAAAACATCCGGAGATGTGATGTTACTCACAAGCTCCGGATGAAACAAAATTCTGAAAATTAGTATTTTGATTCAGTGGAAACAAAGCTCCCACTTTCTTCTTTTGACATGGACTAAATAGCAACTCCTTCCATTGATTTTTCCAGTTCTTCAGCTTGAGCGATGAACTGATCAACGGTTAATTCTCGCATATAAATAAGCCCGTGTGTGGCACGCACCAATGGCTTTTCGTGCTGGTAGAAGAAGTTTTTACCCAACAGCAACTGGATTTGCTTCAATTGTTCGACCCAAATCCGTTGGGTAAGCTGACTGAATTTCCCGTCGAGCTGATAACTCGGGAAGGACGCGTTCACCTGGCTCAGGTAACAGTCGGTAAACGATGAATCAAGAATGGCCAGAGCATTCAGCGATACCGGAACAACGATATCGGCATCAGCGGGATGATAACGGAACCAAACGTTGCGGTAACCAATCACACGCAGGTTCGACAGGTCTTCTTCCTTGGCCCATTCTTTCACTGCAGCAGCAATCGACTTCAATACTTTATAATGAGTATCGGGTCCGCTTCCTTCGGGATCCATAGCCAGACTGATACGGGTTGGCTTGAATTTCCGGAACTGTTCCAGAATAGGAAGTACATCGCGGGCGTTATCGGGTTGCTGACCAAAAACGGAGCCCTGGTAGAACCCTAATCTGACGTGATGCACGTTTTTGACCGGAACACCATAATGTGCCCACACCAGCTCTTCTTCCATCTCACGGATCATCCCTTTCAGGGTTTGGATTTTAGGCGGGTTTTTGCCTCCGTCGTATGTGTTTTTCAGACTGTCAAGGATTTCAATAATGGTGCTGATCAGTTGTTCTTCGTTGCCAAGGCCCCAGACTTGAACGATTGCGCGAACAACACGGTGACAAACCCCTCGCCGTTTCTCGGCTTCGTCATTAGCAGCTACACTGTCGAGGTAATGGTAAATGTCTTTATCCCATTTGTATTGATAACCGTCTTTAAAGAAATCGGGAAACTTAATCATTTCAATTTTCCCCGCACTGATCAGGCTAAGGGTTTCGTTCAGAATCTCGCTGAGATACTGGTTGATTACCGATGTAAAACCGGAGGTCATCACCGCAAAGTGGAATTCGTTGCTGGCATCTCTCAACTGACGGTTGATGAACGGCATGATACCAAGCATGATATCGTCGTGGTGAGGCCCGGTGTGGTAAAAGACCTGGTTCGATTCACGTTCCATTCCTTTGTTTAACTTGGCAGTAACGGAGTCGATTACCGATTGAACGGTATTTTCATCCAGGGTTGGAATCATGCTGCAATATTTGTCAGCTTTCAGGTCTTCCATAGTCACCTTATGACCAAACTTATTGACTTTGTTGCAGAGATCAATAACGGCACGCTCTGTCTTTTGATGATTCCATTCGCCGGTTTGGTAGTATTTGTCAACGCTATCGGTCAGTTTCACTGCTGCGCCGTTGGTCAGGTAAAAACGTCCGTTGGTCAGTTTACTCAGGGAACTTGCAGGATACTGGTTCGATGGTTCACTTTCAAGCGAATCTTTAATTACGTCGGCAATGGCTTCTCCGGCAGCAAAAACGATAGCCGTTGAGTCTGTATTATAAGTGATTGTATCGAGACCAATGGTGATAACCAACCGGTTACGCGAAACTTCAATTCCTCCCAGATCGCCGGCAGCAACGGCCTGTGTTTCGAAATTGGTTGCAGTCAGCCTGGTTGTTGAGAAATGATCGGTTCCGCGGGTGTTGAACGCGATGTGTCCATCTGGCCCAATCCCGGTCATGAAAAAGCCGATTCCGCCCAGCGCACGTACTTTTTGTTCGTATTCCGAGCACCAGTTATCGATCATGAAGATCGACTTTTGCTGAAGCCGTTCGAATGGTGTCTTGGCATCGCGGTAGCGCAACGACAAATCGATGGTCAGGTTTGGGAAGACTTCGGTATACGATTTCCCTTCGGCCAAGGGAATGAGATCGGAATTGATCAGCAGGGCTTTGTTGGGATCGAGCCCGAATTCGTTGATGTAATAGTTTTCGACGTAATTGCAGAAACTATTGTGCTGTTTGGTCGAAATCGGGTAAAACTCTTCCATCTGGACGAAATGAAGTCCGCTTAAATCCGGTTTCTTTACACCTGCAAGGCCATAAGCATTTAACAGGTTCTGTCCTCTGGGCGTATCCCAGTTTTCGAGAAAGAAATGTGTATATTTAATAAAATATTGAGCTGATTTGCTTGTCGGGAGACTGATCACTCCGTTTGGGTTTTGAGAAACCCATTCGAGGAAGCGAAGCGACGCAAGCATTCCCAGTTTGGGGAAATTTTCAACCGTGATATAAGGTATTTTCGTGCTCATCCGATCAATACCTGCCTGTTGCAGAAAGATCCTTTCAACCTGGCTGAACTGATTTGTTTTCATTGTTTTTTATTTTGAAGATTAATTACGTTTTATTTTTTCCATCATACCTGAACGATATGGCTTGTTAATTTTTATCCAGAACATGTTCAAGAAGAAGGGTTGCAACACCTTGTATTCCAGCCTGGCTACCCAACTCCGAAATTTTTATTTCAATTTCATTCCCCAGTTCAGGGTTGCAAAAAATCTGGATGGCTTGTTGGATAGGCGGAAGAATAAACTGACTGGCTTCGGCCATTCGTCCTCCCAGGATGATCAATTCCGGATTGAAAATCTGAATAAGGAAAGCCAGGCCTTTTCCAAGCCAATGGCCAACGTTGGCCAATATCGATATGGAATACTGGTCGCCCATGGTAGCTGCCTGAACAATCTTGCGGATTTCTATTTTTTCCAGATCGTCGTCAACCAATTGTCCTAAAAATGACGAACGTCCGGCTTTCATGCCTTCAATAGCCATTCGGGCAATAGCCGTTCCCGAGGCAATGGTTTCGAGACAGCCCTGCTTTCCGCATTTACACAGAATTCCATTGTCGACCATCGGCAGATGTCCAAATTCGCCGGCAAAACCATCTCTTCCTTTATACAGTTTGCCATTTACGATGATACCCAGACCAATACCCCAGTCGAGATGAATGGCCAGAGCATTGCGTTTGGTTCGGGCTTCTCCGAAACGGAGCTCTGCAAAAGCGCGGGTTTTCGCATCGTTCTCAATTAAAACCTCCAGCCCGAATTTTCGTTGGAAGACTTCGGCTACCGGAAGATCGGAAACCATGTAGGTTTTATTGATCCCGGTTTCGGAGTCAACCATTCCGGGCATTTCGATGCCAATACCCAGAATTTTATCGCGGGGAATTTGTTTTTCGAGAATGATGTTTTCGGTAAAATCGACGATTGGATCGATGATGGCCGTTCCGTGCGAAATGGTAAGCGGAAGGATATGGTCGTCGGAAACCTTCTGGTTTTTCGCGTTGAAGACAGATACAGTCGTTTTATAGATGTTAATTGAAATCCCGACAATATAAAAAGCGTCTTCCTTATTGCCGTATAAATTCGGGCGACGTCCTCCACTGGAACTTCCCTGCCCAAGTTCTTCAATAAGGCCTTCATTTTTTAATTCACTGAGCAGGCTAATGATTTTAGGTGTGCTTAGCTTGACATACTTACCCAGATCGGTGTTTGTCATTGCTCCATACAGAAACAAATGCTTGATTATCTTGCGTTTCTGTAAATTATTTTTTTGTTCGACGACATTTAAGTCGCCTTCTGTGGAATATTTTACCGGAGAAAAACTCATAGCGTTCAAATTATTTCTCGGACTTAAACGATACAAAGGTATTTTATTTTTTTAGTAACTTGACTAATACTTTTGTGAAAAATTTAAAAAGTAACAAAAACTTGAGTGATTAATAACAATGGTCGAATTCAATATTCCGGGGTAAATGGCAAGTTACTAAAGGAGTGATTTGAATTGGAGGTTAAAAAAGACAGAACGGATAGACATAAAAAAAAATGAAAAGCGGTGGATTGCCACCGCTTTTCACTAAACAAACAACTAAAATTACCTTACGAACTTTGCTTTTCACCAAAAACCAATCAACCCAAATAAGTCCAAAATTTAATTTGCAAAGTCACTAGTAGTTACGTTAAGCTAAACCTTTTTGTTTCGTTTTTGGCAGAAATTAACAACTCTTAAAGTATCGCTAAAACCATTTTCTTTTCCTGAAATAAATAACCAGCCCAAGCGTAATAACAATCATCAAAATCCAGAAATACAGGTAGCCGTATTTCAAGTGAATTTCGGGAAGGTTGTCGAAGTTGGTGCCATAGACCCCGGCCACAAAGGTTAATGGGATAAAGAAGGCCGAGAAAATGGTGAGCACTTTCATAATCTCATTGGCCTTGCTGTCGATGCTGGCATGGTAAATGGCCATCTGGTCGTTAAGCATGGTCTGGTAGATTTCGATCGATTCGGTTGCCTGCATAATCAAATCGTTCAGGTCGTGAAAATATTTCAGGTTTTCGTCGCTGATAAACCCCGATTCATTCTCGATCAGGTGGTGCACAATTTCCTTAACCGGGCGAATGTTTTTCCGGAGAAAGTTGATTTCTGTTTTGTGCTTATACATTTGCTGGATCAGTCCTTTCTGCCGGGGTGCAAAAATACGAGGCTCTGTTTTTTCAATGCTGTCGCCAATGATTTCAATGTTTATCAGGTAGTTATCTACAATCGTATCGAGCAGGGCATAAGTCAGATAATCAGCGCCCTTTCGCCGGAGACGTCCTTTGCTGTTTCTGATTCGTTCGCGGATAGGATCAAAATAATGTCCAACCTGTTCCTGGAGGGTAATGAGAAATGATTTATCAAGGATCATTGAAATTTGTTCGGCGCTGAGTTTCTGTGAATCCGCTTTGTATTCCAGTACTTTCAGTATTACGATCAGGTATTTGGGGGTTTCAGCAAACTTGGGCCGCTGATCAGTATTCAGCATGTCTTCGAGCAGAAGCCCATGTATATCAAACAACTCGCCCATATTTTGGATCATGGCAGCATCGTGCAATCCATCAATATTGATCCAGCTCACCGTATTCTCTGTCAGATACGGCTGGCAATCTTCCAGCTTTTCGGGTTCCGTTTCGATATAATCGCTGGTTGTATAATGCAGGAGCCGCAGGTGCGGCTTTTCAATTTTCTGGGTTCCAAGATGAATAAGCGCTCCCGGCGATTTCCCAGTAGCTTTTTTGCGGTTGTGTAGGAATCGTGCCATTATTCGGATGTAAAGTTTCGCGTTGGAAAATTAAGCTTTTAATTTTCATCAGGTGGCGTATAGTCTCTTTTTCGGCTGTAGCGGTCGGGAACAAAAGTCTGGTCGGTTATGGGCGGTCTCATGTAGGCCGGGTATTCTTTACGTGGCGAAAGCTCGACCGATTCCGCAGGAAGCTCTTCATACTGGATGAGGCTCAACAGGTGGCTGATGCAGTTTAAACGAGCCAGTTTTTTGTTATCGGCAGGCACAACATACCAAGGAGCTTGTTTGATGTCGGTGTATTTGAACATTTCATCCTTGGCCCTGGAGTATTCCACCCATTTCTCGCGCGATTCGAGGTCCATCGGGCTCAGTTTCCATCGTTTGGTCGGATCTTTAATTCGTTCCTGGAAACGGTTCTCCTGTTCTTCGTCGGAAACCGAGAACCAGTATTTAATCAGGATGATTCCCGAACGCACAAGCATTCGCTCAAATTCGGGGCAGCTTCTGAAAAATTCTTCGTATTGTTCGTCAGTGCAAAAGCCCATCACATGCTCCACTCCTGCGCGGTTGTACCAGCTTCGGTCGAACAGAACGATCTCACCGGACGAAGGCAAATGAGCCGCGTACCGCTGAAAATACCATTGCGTTTTCTCTTTCTCAGTCGGGGTTCCAAGAGCAGCAATCCGGCAAACACGCGGATTGAGTGGTTCGTGAATGCGTTTGATGACTCCGCCTTTTCCGGCAGCATCACGCCCTTCGAAAATCACAATCACCTTCAGCCCCTTGTTTTTAACCCATTCCTGAAGCTTGATCAGCTCCACATGCAGTTTCCGGAGTTCTTTCTTATACCTTTTGGCTTTGATCGATTTGTGATTTTTCTTTTCCGACTCAATATGTTTGGCCTTTTTCCCTTCGTGTTTCGAATGGCTTTTTTCAGAATCTTTACTCATGGCAATGATGTTTTGGTACCTGTTAGAATGAAATTTGTTGAAAATTACGAAAAGGAAGGCAGTATACCAATACTTTTAATGAGTACCTGTGTAACAAAGTGAACCGATAACCAAGTCCAACATTTACATATCGGGGATTCCTGCTCTGTTTTGATATTCTTTCCATTTTTATTCGGAACATTTTGACTCATTATTATCTACCTTTGCAGCCAAATTTTACTGATTTTGGAACGGAAGGATTTCAGGAGCCTGTTCAAAAAGCACGATCTGAGCAGCAAATTGTGCCATTTGTTGGATACCCCGGGTGAAAAGGTTCACCTGCTTGGGCTTGTTGGCTCTTCTCGAAGCATTCTTGCATGTTTGTTGGCTGAAGATATTTCCAAAACATTCATCATCTGCCTGAACGACAGAGAAGAAGCTGCTTATTTCTACGATGACCTGAATACTTTGGCCCCACAGGTTCCGGTACTGTTTTTTCCGTCCTCCTACAAACGCTCTGTGCATTACGAAACCATTGAGCAGGAAAACATTATTTTACGGACTGAGGTACTCAATCAGTTGAAACAGGAGAAACAGTTGCTCATTGTCACATATCCTGAAGCACTGACTGAAAAGGTGATCTCGGGTGAAGGACTTGCCCTGCACACGTTTCGGGTGGCGAAAGGCGATAAACTGTCGATTGAGTTTGTGAACGAAGTGCTGTTCGAGTATGGTTTTGAACGGGTTGATTTTGTGTATGAGCCCGGCCAGTATTCCATCCGCGGAGGTATCGTCGATATTTATTCCTTCTCCAGTGAAGACCCTTTCCGGCTTGACTTCTTTGGCGATGAGGTTGACTCGATCCGCAGTTTCAATATCGACAACCAGATTTCGAAAGAAACGTTGACCACTATCAGCATCATTCCAAATATTCAGGAGGATTTGCAGGACGAAGGCCGCATCAGCTTCCTGGATTTCATCCCTGAAAGTTCACTGCTCTTACTGAACGACATCCAACTGATTGCCGACCAGATGGAGCATGATTTTAAACAAACCATCGAAAAGGCCGGAGACGAAGAAGAACGAAAAGCCTGGTTCGACAAACTGCTTTCGGGTGAAGCATTTTTACGCGAGATTGAACGTTTTACCTGTGCCGAATTCGGACAAAAACGTTTTTTTGAACAGGGCAAAAAGATGGTGTTCCAAACCAGTCCGCAACCCGTTTTTAACAAGAACTTCGATCTTTTAGCCGAAAACCTGATTGATTTTCAGAATAATGGCTATTCCAATTATATCCTATCCACCAATGTTTCGCAGACCGACCGGTTGCGGGCCATTTTCGACGACAAGGGCCTGAAAGTAGAATTCCGGCCAGTGAATTTCACCCTTCATGAAGGATTTATCGACCGCGACCTGAAGATATGCTGCTATACCGATCACCAGATTTTTGAACGCTACCACCGTTACCAAATAAAAACACGCAGGCCCGAGCGCGACAGCATTACGATGAAAGAGCTGAACAAGCTGCATCAGGGCGATTACGTGGTGCATGTCGATCATGGGATCGGGAGATTTGCCGGGTTGGTTAAAACCGAAGTTGACGGCAGGTTACAGGAGGCCATTCGTTTAACCTACCGCGACAACGACGTGCTGCTGGTAAGTATCCACAACCTGCACCGCATCTCGAAATACAAAGGCAAGGAAGGTTCGGAACCAAACATCAGCAAGCTGGGCAGCGGCGCCTGGCAAAAGCTTAAAGAACGCACCAAGTCGAAGGTAAAAGACATTGCCAAAGATCTGATTCAGTTGTATGCGGCCCGCCGTCAGGAACGCGGCTTTGCCTTTTCGCGCGATTCGTACCTGCAGAATGAGCTGGAAGCTTCGTTTATTTACGAGGATACGCCTGACCAGATGAAATCGACCATCGCGGTGAAAGAGGACATGGAAAAGGAAATTCCCATGGACCGGCTGGTATGCGGCGACGTGGGTTTCGGGAAGACCGAGATTGCCGTCCGTGCTGCTTTTAAAGCGGTGACCGACAGCAAACAGGTGGCGGTGCTTGTGCCCACAACCATTCTGGCGCTTCAGCACTTTAAAACTTTTTCCGAACGGTTGAAAGATTTTCCGGCTCGGGTGGAATACATCAGCCGTTTGCGAAAGCCTGCCGATGTAAAACAGGTGTTGGACGATACCAAAGCAGGGAAAGTGGATATCCTGATTGGTACGCACAAACTGGTTGGCAAGCAGGTGATTTTTAAAGACATGGGGCTGCTGATTATCGACGAGGAACAGAAATTCGGCGTGTCGGTAAAGGAAAAGCTGAAACAACTGAAGGTGAATGTTGATACCTTAACCCTGACAGCCACACCGATTCCGCGAACCCTGCAATTTTCGATGATGGGCGCCCGAGACCTGTCAATCATCCAGACTCCCCCACCCAACCGTTATCCCATATTAACCGAGTTGCATTCGTTTAATGCTGATATCATCCGGGAGGCCGTTCAGTATGAGATGGCTCGCGGCGGACAAGTCTTCTTTATCCACAACCGGGTTGCAAATATTTACGAGGTGGAAGCCGAAATCAAAAAAATTGTCCCCGGAGTGCGTACTGTGGTCGGGCACGGTCAGATGGAAGGAGATAAACTCGAAAAAGTGATGCTCGATTTTATCAACGGCGAATACGACGTGCTGGTTGCCACCACGATTATCGAGTCGGGGCTCGACATTCCGAATGCCAATACCATCATTATCAATCATGCGCAGAATTTTGGATTGAGTGACCTGCACCAGTTGCGCGGTCGTGTAGGCCGGTCGAACAAAAAGGCCTTCTGTTACCTGCTGGCTCCGCCGCTTTCGACGCTGACTCCCGAAGCCCGCCGCCGGTTGAAGGCTATCGAAGAATTTTCGGAACTGGGAAGCGGTTTCAACATTGCCATGCAGGATTTGGACATCCGTGGCGCCGGCAACCTGCTGGGGGCAGAACAGAGTGGTTTCATTGCCGACATCGGGTTCGAAACCTATCACCGGATTCTGGGCGAAGCCATTCTGGAACTGAAACAGACCGATTTTAAAGAGCTGTTCAAAGACGAGAAAGAAGATTCGTCGCAGGCTTTCCTGAAGGTGAATTTTGCCAGCGACTGCCAGATTGATACTGACCTGGAATTATTGTTCCCTGATAAATACATCCAGAGCATTTCGGAGCGCATGTTACTTTACCGCGAGCTGGACAACCTGGAAAGCGAAAAAGCACTGGTACAGTTTGAAGCTGGCCTGGCCGACCGCTTTGGAAAATTACCTCCCGAAAGTGTTGAACTGATTGAAGTGGTTCGACTGAGGTGGGCCGCCATTAAACTTGGAATGGAAAAGATAATCCTGAAACACCAAAAGATGGTCTGCCATTTTATCTCCGATCCCCAATCGGCTTATTACCAATCACCCGTGTTTGGCAAGGTGCTGCAATACGTGCAGACTCACTACCAGACCTGCCGCATGAAAGAAGGCAACAACAA
>CAZAVU010000093.1:0-14938 GCA_964488805.1 uncultured Odoribacter sp.
ACGGATTGTTGAAAAAACATACTAAACATACCAACATGAAAAAAATCGCATTGTTATTAATCGTGCTGTCGATCAGCTCAAATCTCTTCTCTCAGAATAAAAAATATTACGAGACAGATGCTGCAGCTACAATTGAAAAAGACTGTAAAAACTTATTTTCTGTTTCCAGCGGTTCTGATTCCTTGGTCGTTGGGGAAAAGATTTATTATTTTAAGAACAGTCCAATTAATTACATCAAAGGATTCATGGATATTTTATATGATGAAGTGATCGTTTTACCTGAAATTGATCCCGGCTACAGGCTTCTTTGGACGATTAAAAACGACAAGTTGTATATCCGGGAAATTCAAGTATATCGTTCGGATTATAAAACAGCTTACAGGCCTTCAGGAGAAGAGGCACGTAAAAAATTAGAGGCGTTCTCCGGACGAAAATTTGAAGGGGATGGACTTTTTGCTGACTTCGTTACCGGGAAATTCATTCTTTACAAATTTCCACTTACACTAAGGCAGCTCGGTGATAAAAAAGACAAGTTTACGGCAAAGGAGGAAGATAAATACAGAATTGGACTTATAGAAAAACAAGAAATCTATACGATAGAATTTGGGAACGGGAAATTAATAAAATTGGTCAGGGATAAAGAGCTTGAGAAAGAATACCGAAAAAGAGAGAAATTTGGATATGGAGTATAATCCTATTAAGATAAATTTGTGTCAATGAAGTATTAACCTAAAAACTATGATTTATGAAAAGAATCGGGCACTTATTACGATGGACGTTGTCAACTATGATGTTGATCCTTTTCTTTAATCTCAGCTCACAATCAATTTCTTTGTGCAACGAAAAATGCAATGATTGTTTTGGTACGCAAGATGAATTTGATCCGACGATTATTGCAGGTAAATGGAAATGGGTTGAAGGACAGGAATTGGAGGTCTTTGCCAATGGAACCAGCAAAACATGGCTAAACGGCAATCAGATAAACTCGGGAACCTGGGTTTGTACCGATAAAGGCGAAAGAAGATATACTTTCAGGTTAGATCAAGGAGGATGGGTCGATGAGATCGTTCTGTCATCAGACTACAGCAAACTAACCGGAAAGAATCAGCAGGGACTTTCGCTTTCCGGATACCGGATTAGTCCCTTAAATGTTTTTGATTCGAAGGCTATTGCCGGCAGATGGAAATGGGTTGAAGGACAGGAATTGGAGGTCTTTGCCAATGGAACCAGCAAAACATGGTTAAACGGGAATCAGATAAACTCGGGAACCTGGACTTGTACCAATAAGGGCGAAAGAAGATATACTTTCAGGTTAGATCAGGGAGGATGGGTAGATGAGATCGTTCTGTCATCAGACTACAACAAACTAACCGGAAAGAATCAGCAGGGACTTACACTTTCGGGATACCGAATCAGCGCTTCAAAATCTTTTGACCCGAAGGTAATTGCAGGTAAATGGAAATGGGTTGAAGGGCAGGTGCTGGAAATCTTTGCCAACGGGACAAGCAAAACATGGCTAAACGGGAATCAGATAAACTCGGGAACCTGGGTTTGTACCGATAAGGGCGAAAGAAGATATACTTTCAGGTTAGATCAGGGAGGATGGGTCGATGAGGTCGTATTGACATCCGACTGCAATACGCTAAGTGGAAAAAATCAGGCAGGATTGGAATTGAGAGGGGAACGAATTAGATAATCTTTTTGTCTTTAGAGACGCCCAATTTGGGCGTCTCTAAAGACGGGAACGACCAGGGAGCAACGGGTAAATTTTGTTTACGGCAAGAGGTCGCATAAATAACTAATAGAATGATTTACACAATAACCAAGTCAAGATGGAATATGCTCATGGGTTGTTCGATATTCCTAATTCTTAATTATTTACTATTGGGGTTTTCATCGCTGCTGTTATCCTACAGCGAACTTGATCCAACAGTAAAATTAGTTTCAAATCTGCTGACAACTATCGCCTATGGATATCTAATGCTTATAATCTCGGGCTATTTCAGGCATTTCAAATTAAAAGTCCAGCAAAACGTCACTTTAGTTATTTTGACAATTGAGATTCTAATAAGGATACTCCAATCTGTAAATACAATTACTCCAACAATATCACAGTCAGTTTTTGCCGTAATTACCCCTCTATGGATTGTTGCTGTGTTTGTCTGGAATATTTCCCTTTTTCTGATTCAGAAAGAAAATTACAATGCCCTGCAATCCATACGTAAATACGCAATTGCTATTCTAATTACTCCGATCCTAATTGCGGTTGGAAGTTCCCTTCTTCTCTCTCCGGAAACATTGAATTATACTGATTTATTCAGCGTGTTAATAGCAATTCCCTTTATTTTCACAATTGAATTTGCTTTCAAATTGAGAATAAAGAAAGCCAGTTGCTAATAAAGCTAAGGAGAGCCTATGGCTATCGTGCGATTGCATCGCGTAGTAAAATCGTGCGGGAGCATCGGGTTTAATGTGCAAAGCAACAATGGCTAAACTTCCGGCCTCATAATTGTGCCAGTTCAAACACCGCTGGCAGAATAGAATTTAACCGCCAGTTTTTTGCCAGGCAATAGCACATTTACATCAACATAAGCAAGGCTGCAATGATCAGAAGAAAAACACTAATGAGAAATACGGTAACCACATCGAAGGTGGTATGAAACAGACCAATGCTGAATTTATCGAGCTTCATTTGCAAGTGGTGTGGGTGATGATGTTTTAGGTGAGCCTGATGAGCAGCCATTCTTTCCGCATGTTCGCGGGCATGCAGTTCTTCCTGCTCTTTCACCAGAATCTTCCGTTCTTCGGGACTTATACTGTGGCCACAATTTAGGCAGATTACATCCCACTCGCTGATGTGGCCTTTGCATCTTGGACAAATGATCGAGGTCATGGTTTCAGATTTTAAAAATTACAAATCATTTTTAAGAACTACTGTCGAATCAGTATCTGAAGAGCAAGACCGGGAAGCGTTCAAACGTTCGTTTTTATTTGTCTGCTGACTATTGGTTCTATTGTCACCATACGTAATCAGGCGGTTGGGTGTTGCTTTGAATTGCCGGTTTAGCAGTACGAATAATTTATTATGAATATCCGGTTGTATATTCAGGTATCCTTTGTCCCCCAAATTGTTCGTTTCTACGGACGGAAACGATGGGTGGGTTTATAGGCACGAGTTACAGACTCTCACCAGCGAATGACAGGTGCGATTTTACAGGAAGTTCTTGTCGAGAAATTCCTGGAACTTGTCTTTGTACTGGTCGCTGACCGGGATGTAGGTTTTGCCAAAGATGATGCGGGAGCGTTCGATGGTTTCGATCTTGTCGAGGTTGACGATAAAGGAGCGGTGTACCCGCATGAATTTGGTTTCGGGCAGTTTTTGTTCGAGCGCTTTGATGGAATTGAGCGAGAGGATGGGCTTGTCGTCGCCCGAGATAAACACTTTCACATAATCTTTCAGTCCTTCGATATACAGGATATCGTTGAAGTTGATGCGCCGTATTTTGTACTCCGATTTCAGGAACAGGAACTGGTTACTGGCTTCCATCGAAGGATAGGCATTCGATTCGAGTTCGATTTGCTTTCGGGCTTTCTGGGCAGCTTTCAGGAATTCTTCGTAGCTGAATGGCTTCAACAGGTAGTCGACAGCATTTAGCCGGAACCCTTCAATGGCGTATTTTTCGTAGGCCGTGGTGAAGATGATTTTCGGGGCGTTCTCCAGGCTTCGGGCAAACTCGATCCCGTTGAGATCGGGCATCTGGATGTCGGCCAAAATCAGGTCGGCAGACTGTTGCGACAAAAATTCAACGGCATCAATCGGGTTATCAAAAGCTCCAGTCAGTTCCAGAAACGGCGTTTTTTCAACGTAGTCGCTAATCAGCCGCAGGGCAAGTGGTTCATCGTCGATGGCAATAGTTCTCAGCTTCATATTTTCGTTTTTTGGCGTTGAATGGTCAGCTCGGCCCTGAAAACCTCCCCGTTGTTTTCAATTTTCAGCTCATGTTTTTCAGGGAATAGCAAGTTAAGCCGTTTGCGCACATTTTCGAGGCCAATGCCCGAATGTTGCAGGTCGGTTTTTGCAGTTTTCCCGATGCTGTTTTCGGAAATAAACCTGATTTGCCGGGCATCAATGACCATGCTGATGTTGATAAACGAGCGTTCGCGGTAGCTGACTCCGTGTTTGAAGGCATTTTCGATGAAAGGCACAAAAAGCAGCGGAGGAATGGTAAAGTCGGCGCATTCTTTGGGAAAATCAACATTCAACTCAACTTTGGGACTCAGCCGCAATTTCATCAGGTCGATGTAATTGTTCATGAAGCCGATCTCGTTTCGGATCGGCGTTTCGCCATGTTCGGATTCGTAAAGCAGGTAGCGCATCAGTTTCGACAGCTTCAGCACCGATTCCTGCGCTGTTGGGCCGTCAATGCCAATCAGCGAATAAATATTGTTCAGGGTATTAAAGAAAAAGTGGGGACTAACCTGGTTTTTCAGGAAAGCCAATTCCGAGTTCAGTTTTTCTTTTTCCAGTTCTTTTTGTTTTTTCTCGTTTTGTTTCAGGGTTTCCATAACGCCAAGCCCTATGGCAAATCCTGAAACAAGTATGGAAGAAAGACAATGGTTGAAAAAGCTGAACACCTTAATGGGCGGACGGAAGCCTTCGTCTTTTGGTGGGGCATTCTTTACCGCTTCCCTGATCGGGGCATACTCGTCGAGATGAAAAAAGAGATATTCCTTGATGAAGTTCGAGATGAAATAAGTGGCCAGAATCAGGCCGATCAGCAGGGCAATGTAAATCAGTTTTTTTTCTTTCAGAAAGAAATGGGGAACCAGGTACAGGTAGCCCATATAAAAGATAACCCCCGCCGAAAATGAGTGGATGTAAAATTCGTAGACATGATGCCTGTTACCTCCTCCGAAAGCGCTGCTCAGGTATAGGGGAATGATAATGACAACGCTCCAGGCAATGGCATGAAGCGCCAGTCTGATCCATTTGTCGGGTATTGATGCTAATTTGACCATGTCACGTTTTTTTCAAAGATAATTATTTACAGGGCATCTGTGTATCTGAAAGAGATTATGCTTCCCGTGCAAATTCTATTTTGGCCTTGCCGGGCCTTAGTTTCTGGATGAATTGTTTGACAAAAGTCAGGCGCAGCAGGAAGCCTATCAGGAGGATAACCAGGTATGGAATCCAGTCGCCATGCTTCAGCAGGGCCACATGCAAAACAGCCAGAAGTCCGGCCAGATAGGCAAAGCGGTGGAGTTTCTTCCAGGCGCCGCGCAGATATTTAATGGCCCGTTTGCTTGAGGTAACAGCCAGGACCAACATGACCACCGTTGAAACCAATCCCAGAATGAAACTAACCTCTTTAAATGTTTCCATGAAACCTCTTTCGATGATGAAGAAAAGCAGATGTAAGGCTGCATACACGAAAGCAGTTATCCCGGCAGCCTGCCGGACATACAGTGAAGCTTTTTTGCCGGTCAGTATGGCAACCGGCGTCAGGGTTAATATGGCAACCAGCCAGCGGATAGCCCATTCTCCGGTTTCCTTCAGAGCCAGATGAACGCCTGAGACCTCGTGGGGAGCATCTCCGGGTTGCCTTCCGTGCATGGTAATGGAATCCATGGAGATCCACGATCCTGTGCCTGAAAAATCGATGTTGATCATTGACAGGATTCCGGTCAGTGGTAGAAATCCGATAATGATGACCGTAACCCAACCCCAGTTGTTTTTTATCCAGTTCATAGCTTTGTAGTTTTAATTTTATCAATTATCCGTTTTTTGTCTAAATGTGTTTTTTCGCAATCAGTTAATTAAGAATAAAAAGCACATTTTTTAATCTGACTCACCCCTCGCTAGCAGTGCTCGCTCTGCCCCTCTCTGCTCGTAGAGAGAGGCGAAGCCGCCGCAGGCGGCTTGGGGTGAGTGAACTATTAAATAATATTTCCCACTTTCCTGACTGTTGAGTAATATTGATGTGAATATCTTATTCGTACCTCAGAGCATCAATCGGGTTCAATCCGGCAGCTTTGCGGGCAGGGTACCATCCAAAGAAAATACCGATGGCCGAGCAAACCAGAAACGACATGACAACTGCCACTGGCATGATTATGACTGGCCAGTTCATGATCGACGCAGTTACTTTGGTGGCCAAGATGCCAAGCAGTATACCAATGATTCCGCCAAAAACGCTCAACAAAGTCGATTCGATCAAAAATTGCATAAGGATATCATTCCCCCGTCCGCCAACCGATAGCCGAAGCCCGATCTCCCGGGTACGCTCGGTTACCGAAACATACATGATATTCATGATCCCGATGCCGCCTACCAACAGCGAAATACAGGCAATGGCACCCAAAAGCACCGTCATGGTGTCGCTGATTGACGAGAAGGTTTTTACCATTTCGGCCTGCGACCGCACCCGGAAATCATCTTCGGCGCCATCTTTAAGTTTATGGCTTTTGCGCAGCGATTCAGTAATCTGTTCGATGGCGTTGTCGTTCTGTTCCTCGCTGACTGCTGAGGCATAAATACCCTGAATATGGGTGATGGCCAGGATTCGTTTCTGAACGGTGGTGTATGGAGCAATGACCAGGTCGTCCTGATCCTGTCCCATGCCGTTTTCACCTTTTTCAGCCAACACGCCGATAATCAAAAGCGGAATATTTTTAAACCGGATGGTTTGCCCGATTGGATCGGTTTTCCCGAACAGGTTTTCGATGATCGTTTGACCCACCAGGCATACTTTGGCATACGTCTGAATCTCGGCGTCGGTAAAACTGCGGCCTGAAGCAATGCTGTATTTACGGATGTTCAGGTACTTGTTGTTCACCCCGTAGATGGATGTTGGCCAGTTCTGGTTACCCACAACGGCCTGCCCACTTGCCCGCACTTCAGGGGAAACATCGCTCAGGGCAGGACAGTCTTTTTCGATAGCCGCCAGGTCGCTCAGGGTCATGCTTTGGGCATCGGAATTGCCCATACGGACGCCGCCTCGCTGTTCAGATCCCGGCATGGCGAAGATCAGGTTGGTTCCCATGCTCGACATCTGGTCCTGAATGCTTTTTTTCGATCCTTGCCCGATGGCCAGCATCACGATTACCGAGGCAACCCCGATGATGATCCCCAGCATGGTCAGAAATGCCCGGAACTTGTTCCGTTTCAGTGCATTTACTGATATTTTTACTGTATTGGTATAGTTCATATCTCTGTATTTTACCGTTAAATGGCATCTTCCACCGGAAGGGCTTTCAGCATTTCAAGGGCATTGTTGCGGTTGGTCACCATTTCTTCGCGGATGATGTGTCCGTCGCGAAAGACCACGTTTCGGGTCATAAACCGGGCAATGTCGGCTTCGTGGGTCACGAACACAATGGTTTTGCCTTTCTGGTTCAGGTCCTGGAACAATGCCATGATTTCATAAGAGGTTCGGGTGTCGAGGTTCCCGGTTGCCTCATCGGCCAGAATGACCACCGGGTCGTTGACCAGGGAGCGGGCAATGGCTACACGTTGCTGCTGACCACCCGACATCTGGTTGGGCATGTGATGCATCCGGTCTTTCAGTCCAACAGCTTCGAGCGCTGCCTCGGCGCGTTCGCGGCGCTCTTTCGACCTGACGGTCGAGTTGTAGAACAGCGGAAGCTCGACATTTTCCAAAGCTGTAGTACGGGGCAACAAATTGTATGATTGAAAAACAAACCCCAGCTTGTTATTTCGCAGTCCGGCCAGATCGTTCTTCGAAAGGTCGCCCATGCTGATGCCGTCCAGGAGATAGGTTCCTGAGGTTGGTTTATCCAGGCACCCCAGAATGTTCAGCATGGTCGATTTCCCAGAACCACTGGTTCCCATGATCGCCACAAATTCACCTTCCTTGATTTCGAGGTTTATCCCTTTTAAGGCATGTACCGTGATCTCACCTACATGAAAATCCTTTTTCAGGCTTTTAACCTCTATAATTGTTTTTTTCATCGGTTCTTAATTTGTTTTTACTGCCAGATAGAACTCCGCATTATAATAGTCCTCTTGTTTTGAGGTTCTCTCTCCGGGCCCGTTTTACTGCCTTGAGGATGATGATTGTTTGCTGCTGGTTTTTCTGTTGCTTCCCGGACGTTGCGGCATGAACGGACTTTTGGCGGCAGTGCTGCTGCTTCCAACCTGAGCCGCATTATTTGAGCTCAAAGAGGTTATTACTTCTTCTCCTTCAGTTAATCCGGAAACGACTTCGTAATGGATCTCATCGGTAACTCCAACGGTTATTCGTTTCGGATGAAGTGTGGTCCCCTCTTTCACCCAAACCGTTTTTTCTTCATTGACAGACTGGGTTTCGGCAGCTCCGGAATTTCCAGCAGTTATTTCCTGAGGAGCAGCATCTTCCGGGGTCATTCTTTTCTGAGCATTTCTAGCAGGATTCTCGGCTTGCGGCTGCGGGGCCTCAACACCGACACTGGCATAATAGCCATTCAAAGTTGCCTGATCAGGAGTGAAACGTACAGCTTTGGCAGATACCAGCATGATGTCTTTTTTCTCGGTCACGAAGAATGAGGCATTGGCTGTCATGCCGGGCATCAGTATTTTTTCGGGATTAGGAGCATTAATCACCACGGTATAGGTAACTACATTAGATGTAATTGTAGGCTGAAGACGGATTTCAGTTACTTCACCTTCAAATTTGCGGGATGGGAAAGCATCAACGGTGAATTCAACACGCTGGCCGTTTTTCAGGTGACCGATATCGGCTTCATCAACTTTGGCTTCCACGCGCATCTGGGTCAGGTCGTTGGCAATTGAAAAGAGGGTTGGCGTATTGAAGCTGGCAGCAACAGTTTGCCCTTCATCAACAGCACGCTCGAGGATGATTCCGTCGATAGGCGAATAAATGCGGGCATAAGACAAATTAATCCGGTTTTTCTCATAAACCGACCGTGCATTTTTCAACGAAGCAAGAGCGTTGTTGTAATTGTATTCAACCTGGTCGAAATCCGATTGTGCAATCAGTTTCTTACCCAGCAGCGCTTTGTACCGATCGTAAGTAGCCTGCTGGTATTTCAGTTGCGCTTCGGCCTGATCTACGGAGGCTTTGCTTTGCTCCAGGGAGGCCAAAAGCGGGGTTTCATCAATCTGAGCCAGCAACTGGCCTTTTTTTACCTGGGAATTGTAATCCACGTAGATTTTCTCAATGACCCCGGAAACCTGGGTCCCCACAGCAACGGTTTTAACCGCTTCCAGAGTTCCGGTTGCTGTTACGGTATTGCTGATGGTTCCCCGTTCAACCTTAGCCGTTTCAACCGAAAATGTTTGTTTGGCCTTTGTGGCCGATTTGAAAACAAAGGACCCCACAGCCAGTATGACTATTGCCGACCCGATGTATATGGCTTTCTTTTTCATGGATGTATTTTTTATTTGTTTTATTTTTTCTGAGGATTATAATGCCAGCGGTATCCCTTTGTAGAAATCAACCACTTTGTAGCTGAAAATCAAATTGTATTTTGATTGCAGCAATTTACTTTCGGAGGTAATCAGATTTGTCTTTTGAATCAGGTAATCAACAGAGTTAATTAAACTTTGTTTGTATTTTTCGGTAGCAACTTCATACGATTCTTTTGCCGATTGATTCTGCTCAACACTGGCATCATACTGACTTTTTGCAGAAGCGACATCGGCACAAGCCTGCTCAATACTTTTACGCAGCTCGTTCCGGGTATTGAGTTCAGTAAGTTCAGCATCGGCAACCGTGATGTTTGCAGAAGCAATGTTCGTTCGGATTTGTTTCTTCTGGAAAATCGGAATCGACACAGAGAACCCGACGGCAGGGCTTATTTTTTCTTTTAACTGGCTGGAGAAAGATGCGCCTTTTGACAAACTGGAATAAGATGTTGACAAGCCCGTGTTCATCGAAAGACTTGGAAGACCATCGGCTTTGGCAATCTCAACACCCAACTTGGCGCTTTCTTTCGTTAACTCGGCATTTTTAATCTGAGGTTTGATCCCCAGGGCCAGATTGTAGATTTCCTGAGCGCCGGGCAGTTGTGAATCAGTCAGCAGATTATCGAGGTTGGGAGAACTGATTTCAAAATCCGGGGCGACCGGCAATTCCATCAATTGCATCAGGTTTACCTTCCCCATGGAAAGCTGACTTTTTGCCGTGGCAAGTGTTGATTTTTCAGTTGCCAGTTGCGATTTAATCTGCAAATAATCCGACATGGAAATAGCCCCCAGATCCATGCGTTCCTTAGCTAAATTCAACTGTTCGGTAGTTGAAACAATCTGTTTCTCTGCATTGCTTACACTTTCGTAGTCGTACAAAACCTGCAGATAAGCATTGAGAATACTCAAACCAACCGATTCTTTCACCGTTTCCGAATTGTACTGTCCACTTTGCAGATCAAGTTCGGCCTGTTTTATTTTGTTGGACAGTTTCTGACCATTAAACAGTGAAACATTGGAGTTCATGGCGATGTTTGTACTGTTCGCCCCCTTGCTGTTCCCGTAAAGTCCGGTACTGTAATCGAAGGCTTTAGACCAACTAAAATTTTCGCCGGCTGAGGCATTTAATGAGGGAAACCGGTTCATCTGAGCCTGGTTTACAGTAAGCTGGTTCCGGTTGTTGGCCAGAAGAGTCTTTTGAACCTGAATATTTTTACTCAAGGCATAGTTGATGCATTCGTCCAGGGTCCAGATTTTGTTTTGCGCGTTGGCCGTGAACCCTGAAAAGATAATCAGGAAGCCGGCAATCAGTAAACTTGTTTGAATTGTTTTCATGACTTTCAATCGTAAAATGTACGACGAAAGTACGCACCGTATTTATCTGACTAAAACACAATAGACCATTCAGCCTATTTTATCGACGTTTGGTTGGATTTTATGCCAGGTCGAGCATCTGTTTGTACAATTCATAATTTTCAGCATCAAAACAAACAAAACTGACCATTTGAAGCTGAGTGTTTATTTCCAAAAACTTACGTACCGTATCGACGGCAATTTTTGCGGCTTCTGCCTTTGGAAATCCATAAACTCCGGTGCTGATATTGGGGAAGGCTATCGTTTTGACACCCCGCTCCACCGCTAAATTCAGGGAATTCAGATAGGCTTTGGCCAGCAGTCTTTCTTCGTTGTTCCGGCCTCCATACCATACCGGCCCAACGGTGTGAATTACAAACCTTGCGGGAAGGTTACCTCCCGAGGTAATGACGGCCTGGCCGGTTGCACAACGCCCTCGCCGGGCAACTATTTCCCGGCATTCATCCAGAATAGCAGGACCACCGGCACGATGAATGGCGCCATCAACGCCGCCACCACCCATCAAAGAGGAGTTGGCTGCATTCACAATAGCATCGGCCTTTAGTTTTGTAATATCGCCCTGAATCAGCGAAAGGCGGGAAATAGATTTGTCCATATCTGCTGAGTTTTTTTTGAGAATTGAAGTTTTGCTTAAAGTTAATAAGTTTATCTGTAACCCTGGCGCCAAATAAAACCCGGAAAAATCTCCCGCCAATGAACGCCTTGTCATCAATTCGTTTTTACAAATTACTCATAGCCATCGTTTTTCTCCACCTCACCTACAGCCACCCACGGTCCGGCGAAAAAGTTTCCTCCCCCCGACCCGACCAACAATTTATTAACAATCCCATTTTCGACGAACGGAAGTGTTTCAGGATGATTACTTTTGTTTGTCGAACGACGATTTATCAACCGCTGTTGAAAACTATGAATAAATTTTCAACTAATTGAATACAAATTAGTTGCATTCAATTTGGTTACTTTATACACAAATTACAAACAGCTTATCAACATTTTTTGTTGTATCTTTGCCGGACTGAAAGTGGTTGAAAGTGGAACAAACGGACTGAATCTGTTTGATTTTTATTACTTTTACATTTGAAATTTAGACACTTGAAAAAATGAATTTCTCGGCTCAAAAAGAAGCGACCTTCGACGAAAAAGGAAGGGTAGTATTGCCGGCCGATTATAAAAACGAAATGGGCGGCAGTATTCCCGGTGGCCAATTGGCCGTCGAGATAGATCTGTATGAAAAGTGTCTGAATATTTATCCTATGTCAGAATGGGAAGCACGAATCAGCCAGGTCAGGTCGAAACTTAACAGAGACAACAAACAGCACAGTCGGGTTCTTGATATGTTTTACCGGAATTTCAAGATTGTTCCGGTTCCTGAAAGTTGCCGGATGAACATCCCGAACAATTTTCTCGAACGTGTAGGGATAACCAAGAACGTGGTATTCACAGGTCAGGGCGACCGTATCAGACTCTGGGATGCTGAGACTTACGACCAATACATCCTGGAGTGTTCGGACTTCCAAAGTACTTTTGCTAATGTTTTAGGCCGTGTCGATGGTAACGAAGGAGTTTAATTGTGGAAAGAGAGTATCACATACCGGTTTTGTTGAACGAAAGTGTCAACGGATTGGAAATCAAGGAGAATGGAGATTATGTTGACGTCACCTTTGGAGGCGGAGGCCATTCCCGCGAGATTTTCAGCCGATTGAAATCGGGACGCCTTTTTGCTTTCGATCAGGACGAAGATGCCGCCGCAAACATCATTCAAAACGACCGCTTTTTTTTTATCAGGCACAATTTTAAGTACCTCCGAAATTTCCTGAAATTTCATCAGGTTGAACAGGTTGATGGCATTCTGGCCGATCTGGGCGTTTCGTCGCACGACTTCGACGTGGCCGAACGGGGATTTTCCTTCCGGTTTGATGGTGACCTGGATATGCGTATGAACCGGGATGCGGTACAAACAGCCGCCGACCTGGTGAATTCATACACCGAAGACCAGCTCCGGACCGTTTTTCGCGAATATGGCGAAATCGACAATGCCGGACGATTGGCACGCCAGGTGATTCAGGCCCGAAACGCACAACCGATCAAGACAATCGAACAGTTCCGTAGCGCGATTGCCCCATGCGTTCCCAAACTTCAGGAATCCAAATATCTGGCCAAGGTTTTTCAGGCCCTGCGCATCGAAACCAACAAAGAAATGGATGTCCTGCACGATTTTCTGGAACAAAGCATCGGGCTGCTCAAACCGGGTGGCCGACTGGTGGTAATCACCTATCACTCGCTCGAAGACCGCATGGTCAAGAACTTCATTAGGTCGGGCGATTTCACAGGAAAGCAGGAGAAAGATTTTTACGGGAATGTGGATTCACCGCTAATTGCCGTGAACCGGAAAGTGATTGTGCCTTCGGAAGAAGAGATTGAACAGAACCCGCGGGCGCGCAGTGCAAAACTGAGAATTGCAGAAAAGAAAGCATGACAGAAAAGAAAGGAAATATCCTCAAACGAATCCCGGCTCCGGATTTTAAAAGTGTACTGGGAGGCGGAATACTGGCCAGCGAAAAGGTGGTCAAACAGTTGCCTTTTGTGTTTTTTGTGGCTTTTTTGGGAATAGGGCTAATTACCAACCGGTACCTGACCGAAAAAACAATCCGAAAAACGGAAATGGTCAGAGATTCGTTGAAAGAATACAAAGCCGAATCAGTCATTCATGAAACAGAGCTCATGTATATCAACCGGCCTTCGGAAGTTGCCAAAAGGGTTATTGAACGAAAAATTGACCTGATCGAGCCGGTGGAGCCACCAAAAAGAATTAAAGTGAAAAAATTGGAGACTAAATAATGGAAATCAGGAGAGCTATAACCCTACGATTTGGCATCGTTTATTTTGCGATTGCCCTATTCGGACTTGTTATTGTAGCCCGGATTCTCATTATTCAGAATGTAGATACCCAGAAATGGCAAACCATTGCCAAAGACCTGAAAAGCAATACAACTGAAATATGGGCCAAGCGCGGAAACATCTGTGCCGACGACGGAAGTATCTTGTCAACTTCAGTCCCCTATTATGAACTCAGGCTGGACCTTCAGGCCCCAAAAATCAAGGAAATCTTCACCCGCGATTCGGAAATGCTGGTCCGCGAAATGTCTGCTTTCTTTGGATTCCCGGAAAGCGATTTTCGTCTTCGCTTGAAAGCGGCCTATGACAAAAAGAACCGATGGTTTTTAATCAACCCTGAAAAAATCGACCATAACAAGTTTCAGGAATTCAAAGTGTTGAAATCCATTTCAAAACGATACTTCGGTTCGGGTCTTATTATCGTTACCGAAAACAAACGCATCCTGCCTCACGGCGACCTGGCCAGCCGTACCATTGGCGTTCTGAACAAGGGCGCTTTTGGAGGGGTTCACGGGAATGTAGGTTTCACCGGCGTTGAAGGGCTGGCTGAAAATTACCTCGCCGGGGTCAACGGGATGGCCTTGAAACGTAACTTTTCAGGGAACTGGATCAACACCCCGCTGGTAGAACCTCAGGAAGGGAAAGACGTCATTACCACCCTGAATGTCAACCTTCAGGACTACGCCCAGACCGCATTGGGCAAACAAATGGAAATCAGTCAGGCTGAATGGGGGACTGCCATTGTCATGGAAGTAAAAACCGGCGACATCAAGGCCATTGCCAACATGGGCCGCAAAAAGGACGGCACCTATGGCGAAACCTACAACTTCGCCTTTGGGCACCATGGGTGCAGCGAGCCGGGTTCGACCTTTAAGCTCATGTCGCTGATGGTGGCCATGGAAGAGGGATATGTCGACACAACGGATATGTTCGACACCGGTCGCGGTCTATGGGAATACAAAGGACAAAAAATGCTGGACAGTGATTACGACCACGGAGGCCATGGGATGATCACCATGAAACAGATATTCGAGTTATCCTCCAATATTGGTACGGCAAAAATCATAACCAAATTTTACGAAGGCCGCGAAAGAGAGTTTATCGACCGGCTTTACAGTTTCGGGCTGAACAAACAGCTCGGCCTTGGATTCTTAGGTGAAGCTGAGCCCCGCATCAAATACCCGACAGACCCCGACTGGTGGGGGCCTTCGCTGGCCTGGATCGCCCATGGCTATGAAATCA
>CAZAVU010000094.1:0-14548 GCA_964488805.1 uncultured Odoribacter sp.
CCTTTGAAGTTACCGATGCGGCCGGTTTGAAGGCCACGTGCAGCTTCGATGTGACGGTTACCGACACGCAGTCCCCGTCCATCACGGCCCCGTCCAATATCACAGTAAGCAATGATGCGGATAAATGTGGAGCCGTTGTGAGCTATGTAGCCCCGGCAGGTTCGGACAACTGCCCGGGCGCGGTTACCGTTCAGACATCCGGTCTGTCCGGCGGATCCTTGTTCCCGATCGGCACCACGACCAATACCTTTGAAGTTACCGATGCGGCCGGTTTGAAGGCCACGTGCAGCTTCGATGTGACCGTTACCGACACGCAGTCCCCGTCCATCACAGCCCCGTCCGCAGTGAACACGATAGCTGACGCAGGAACCTGCACCGCCTCAGGAGTAGTCTTTGGCAGTCCAACCACCTCGGATAACTGCACGGTAGCTTCGGTTACTAATGATGCCCCGGCTACCTTCCCGCTTGGACCAACGACGGTTACCTGGACGGTCACCGATGGCAGCGGCAACACGGCCACAGCTACCCAGACGGTCACGGTTACCGACACGCAGGACCCGACTATCACGGCCCCTGTAGCAGTGAACACCATCGCCGATGCAGGAGCCTGTACTGCATCTTCAGTCATCCTTGGCAGCCCGACCACTTCGGATAATTGCTCGGTTGCTTCGGTCAGTAACGATGCCCCGGCAACCTTCCCGCTTGGCAACACTACGGTTACCTGGACAGTCACGGACGGCAGCGGCAATACGGCCACAGCTACCCAGACGGTCACCGTTACCGACACGCAGAACCCGGTTGCTGTTTGTAAAAACATCACGATTGCTTTGGATGAGCAGGGAACGGCATCGATTGTAGCTGCGGATATTGATGGCGGAAGCACTGATAATTGCGGAATTGCTTCTTTGACAGTATCAAAGAATACATTCGATTGTTCGGAAGTCGGAGCAAATTCTGTTACGCTGACTGTAACTGACAATTCAGGAAATTCATCCTCATGTAATGCCGTAGTAACGGTGACCGATCCCAATCCACCTTCAATCTCGATTTATGATGTGGAGGTTGATGAGTCGAAGACGAATGCCGAGGTTATGGTCTATTTGTCTAACCCTCGCAGTTGCGACGTTTCTTTTATAGTTAATACCATTGATAATACGGCCTATGCTTCAGTCGATTATTCTTCAGCTAATTCTGGAGTTTATACGATCCCTGCCGGATTAACTTCTGTAAAGATTAATATCCCGATCATTGATGACCTGATTTCGGAACCCCAGGAATCGTTCTTTATTAAACTTTCCAGTCCGGTAAATGGAGTAATTAAATCCGTTAAAAATTTCAGTCCGAAAAAGGGTATTGCGGATGACGATCAGGCTATTGTAATCATTAACGACGACGACCTGCCTCCAAAAATATTGATCGGAGATGCCCGTGCCGTTGAAGGTGATATGCTGAAATTTCCGGTAACGCTGAGCACGATCAGTTCGTCGGAAATAACGGTTACCATTGGATTCACTCTCATCACAGCTTCAGAAAACGATTTCAGGATAGATCCGGTAACTGTTACATTCAGGCCAGGCGAAGCATTTTCAGTAATAAGCGTTCCAAGTACCTCAGACCCATTGCAGGAACCCGAAGAAACATTTGTGGCAAAGATTACCGGAACAACAGGACTTGTTGGCGACCTCAGTGATACGGGCACCGGAACGATTCTGGATGACGATGATTATCCGACAGCTGTTGATGACGCTGTGACTACAGATGAAGATACGCCGGTAAATGGGAACGTTGCGACGAACGATACTTCAAACAGCCCGAACAGCAATGTATGGACGATTATTCAGCAGCCCGATCACGGAAAAATTTCGATGAACAACAATGGAACATTTACGTTCACACCAGATCAGGATTATAACGGCAATGACATTTTCAGCTATAAAGTCTGCGATGGGGAGGGCGACTGTGATGAAGCCATTGTTTCGGTTACAGTGAAGCCTGTTGATGATTTCCCTGTTGCCAGCGATGATAAGATCGATTTTTACCTGGATGGAATACTGGAGGCAAGTGTGGTTGGTAACGATGTGTCAAGTGGAGACGGAGGCAATGCCTGGTCGGTCGTTACCCCGCCTTCAAACGGGACTGTCGTTATGTATCCCAATGGTAGTTTTACCTATACAGCAAACCTGAATTTCGTGGGAAGCGATTCGTTTACCTACCAGATCTGTGATGGAGATGGAGATTGTGATCAGGCTGTCGTAACCGTTACGGTTGAAGATATTGTTCTTGCCAATCAGGTTTTTACCCCTAATGGCGACGGTAAAAACGATACCTTCTTCATTTATGGTATCGAATTCTATCCGCAGAATCATTTGACTGTTTTCAACCGTTGGGGAAACAAAGTATATCAGAAATCCGGCTATCAGAATGAATGGGATGGCAAAGCCAATCTCAACGCAACAGGCACTTCTGCTTTACCTGTGGGTACTTATTTCTATGTCCTCGAATATGGGAAACAAAGGCATAAAACAGGGTTTGTGTATATAGACAGATAGTATTGACTTAAAAAACTGAAAATCATGACAATCAATATCGTATTTGGTCGAAGAAAAAGCAATATCATCCTGTTTATGCTTTTATTTGTTGCCTGGCACGTTTCGGCCCAGCAGGATCCGATGTTTACGCAGTACATGCACAATCCGGTTTCCATCAATCCGGCGTATGCAGGTAGTCGTGGAACCCTCAATTTGGTGGGTATGCATCGGCAGCAATGGGTTGGCATGGATGGTGCTCCAAAGACACTTGCCTTGTCGGTAAACAGTCCATTCCTCAATTACAACGTAGGAGTGGGGTTGAGCTTGCTCCAGGATGAAATAGGTCCGATCAGGCAGACTGGAATCTATGCCGATTATTCCTACCACCTGAAGGTTACCCCTCGGATTAACGTTGCATTTGGAATCAAGGGAGGAGTGAATGTCTTTGATATCAACCTGATGGCTCTGCGTGGGGCACAAGGTGATGATTACCTTGCTTTTAACGGTCTGAGAAAATTAACCCTTCCCAACGTGGGATTGGGAACTTATCTGTATTCAGACCGGTTTTACCTGGGACTTTCCATTCCGAAAATACTTCAGAACAGTTTGTCGGACGATGAGAATACCTTGCACTATGCCAACAAGGAGGAAAGGCACTATTTTCTGACCGGCGGAGTTGTTCTGGATGTTTCAGATAACATTAAATTTAAACCATCTACCACCATACGAATAGTGAGTGGTTCGCCTGTCTCGGCCGAGCTGTCGGCAGCCGTTCTGCTGCGCGACCAGCTTTGGCTTGGGGGAATGTACCGGAACGACGGTTCTTTGGGGGCAATGGTCAGGTTTGATCTGACCAGCCAGCTTAGTGTAGGTTATTCGTACGATTTGTCACAAACAAATTTGCGGCCCTACAACCAGGGAACCCACGAATTATATCTGAGCTACGATGTAGTATTTCGGAACCGAAAGATTTTGTCACCACGTTACTTCTAGAAATATCCATAGCTATGAAATCGAGATACTTGAAAATATCAGTGCCGGTACTTGTTCTGCTTATCGCCGTTTTGTTACCGGTTTCGTCTTCAGCCCAATTCAACCTGGAAAAGAAAGCGGATCAGTATTATAATGATTTTGCGTACAGCAAAGCCGCGGAGATTTATGAGAAGCTGTATCAGGAAGACCATTCCAATTCCAGGTACATCCAGCGATTGGCCTACTGCTACAATAAAATGCTGGATTACCGCAAAGCGCTGAAGTATTATTCTCAACTGGTGCAATCCGAACTTCATCAGTCGTCCGATTTTTATGAGTATGCCCAATTGCTTCGCATCGATGGGAAATATGATGAATTTAAGACGTGGCTCGAAAAATACATGGTGCAGTCGCCCGGCGATCAACGGGCAAAAAAGCAGTTGGAGAATATTGCCCGGCTTTTGAAGTTAAAGTCAGATCTGGGAAATATAACGATCCGTAATTTATCGGTAAATACCCGTGCGAGCGATATGTGTCCGGCTTTCTATCAGGACCAGCTTGTATATTCTTCGGCCAGGGATACTTTCTCGATGATCAGGAATAAATACAAATGGAACGGGCAATCTTTCTTAGACTTGTATGTATCCAAACCCGAAGCAGACCGGGACCTGAAAAGTGCAGTTCCTTTTTCGACATCGTTGAATTCGCGGTTTCATGAAGGTTCGGTATGTTTTACTTCTGATTTTAATACCGTTTACTTTACCCGGAACAGTTTTGTCGATGGCAAGGTGAGCAAGACTTCCGAAGGAATCAATAACCTGAAGATATTCATTGCTGATTTTGACGGAAAGGAATGGAAAAACATCCGGAATTTCCCATACAACAGCAACAGCTATTCTGTCGGCCACCCTGCGTTGTCTGCCGATAACAAAACCTTGTATTTTATTTCAGATATGCCCGGAGGAATGGGCGAAACCGACATCTACCAATCAGAATGGACAAATGGAAGCTGGAGCAAGCCTCTTAACCTGGGAGCTGGCATCAACACTGCGGGAAAGGAAATGTTCCCTTTTGTCGACAAAGAAGGCATCCTGTATTTTGCCTCGAACGGGCATCCCGGAATTGGTGGTTTTGATCTTTTTGCGGCCAGGCCGGACGAAAGTGGCAATTACCTGGTTGTAAACCTGGGCGCTCCATTAAATTCTCCGGAAGATGATTTTGGCCTTATTATAAACAAAGATTCCCTTTCCGGGTATTTTACTTCTTCCCGGCCGGGTGGAAAAGGTGGGGATGATATTTACTCCTTTTTTGTAAATAAAATCAACCTTCGGGTTCTTAGCTACGACAACCATAGCAAAGAGATTCTGACGGGTTCTAAAATTGCGCTCATGGGCGAAGACGGAAATGTCATTGAAACAAAGGTTACGGATGCCGATGGAACTGCCGTATTCATGATCGACCCGGCCGCAAAGTATCAGCTAATAGCTGAGAATACTTCGTATGTTCCTGAAATAAGATCAATTCAGAACAAGAACTCTCTGCTGGATATCAATCAGCAGGAAGATATATTCCTTAAAAGGGGATTCCCCTATCTGACCGTGGAGGTTATCGACAAAGAATCGGGTTTGATCATCCCTAATGCGATTATCGATATCCCGGAAGGAAAGTATGACGAATCGGAATTGGAAGAAAACAATGGGGTCATTAAAATGAAACTGAACGAATCGACGGAGTACACTTTCTATGCCACTGCGGAAGAATATTTCGATAAAACCGTTAAGTTCTCAAGTGTTGACAAAAAACCGGGCGAATATTCTCTTACAATCGAACTGGAGAAATTAGCGGCTGGCAAACAGTTCGTTCTGGAAGATTTGTATTACGATCTGAATAAATATAACATCAGGCCTGATGCGGCCCTGGTTTTGGATAAGCTGGCCAAAATTTTAGCTGACAATCCCGAAATCAGGATCGAAATTGGATCTCACACCGACAGCCGCGCTTCTGCGGATTACAACTTAAAGTTGTCCCAAAACAGGTCTGAATCGGTTTTGAATTACCTGGTCAGCAGGGGAATTGCAAAAAAACGCCTGGTTGCCAAAGGGTATGGCGAATCGCAGCTTATAAACAAGTGCGCCGATGGGGTTGATTGCCCTGAAGTCGATCATCAGGCCAACCGACGCACGGTCATAGAAATTCTGAACCCCGAAATCAGGAGAGTTAAACGTGGAACGAAGAATGTTTACTATTTCTAGGTAATTGATTGGTTGATTGATTGGTTTTATGGTGAAAGGCCTTCCAGAAGTGGAAGGCCTTTCTCTTTTTAACCCTGTTGGTTTCTGTGCCCGTCAGTTTTCAAAGCATATCGGCAATCTCTTTCAGGAAAACAGCCTTATCCGAATGGCCTGTCTTGAGGTATGATGTGGCGAGTTTCTCAACCAGCCGCTTGATGACCATCCGGTCGGGACATGGAGTTTTTATTTTCTGCAAATCTTTGTTCTCTTCCGAATTCTTGATATAGCCAATTTCTTTAGGGCCAATGATGGCTCCTTTGTTTAATGGGTCGATATAAAAAAGAACTGATGGACCGGAGTCCTCGCCATGACCATGTTTGCCCTGGTTGTTATCGAAGTAGCCCAGCATTGGGTTTTTGCTAAAATCGACATAATAAACCGGAAGATGGAGCGACTGGGCAACCAGGGTATATAAGATGGCGATTGACACCGGATTTCCTAAATGGGTTTCCAGCACCCGGTTGATGTAATAATGTTGTGGCGGATCAAGGTCTTCTTTATTCGTTCTGAATTTGTAATGTTTGAAGAAAATGTGATTGAAGATCGTGATCTTTTCGAGCGATGTGAGTGAATTCCGAAACTCTACCCAGATGTCATTCCTGATTTCTCCGATTTTATCCCGAAGTTCTTCCCGTTTCAATCCTGGATACCGGTGCCTGGAAATCAGGAATACCCCGTCGAATAAATCAAGTTTTTCCTGGTTGCCCCAGTTTCGTATTTTCTCTTTGGTGTCGTTCAATTGTATTTTCTGAATGATTAACTCAAGGCGTTTTTGAACCAGTTCGTCCAGATTGATATCCTGGATATGTTCCAGATGCTCGACAATAGAAGTATCTTCTTTCAGAAATTCTTCCAGCACGGCTTCAAAAACCGAATCATCCGGGTCATCCAGTAAGGCTGTCAGCGAATTTACCTTGAGATCGTTCATACATTAGATTTTAGCTGGTTAGTCGTTCCAATACAATTTTCACCAGGTTTTCCATCGCCTGATGGTAACCGGCATTGGCACTTTTGTTTACACGGTTGGCAATGATCAGGCAGATGGTCAGCGCTTCGTGTTCAAGCAGTTTGGATAAGCCGTAAATGGCCGAACATTCCATTTCGAAGTTGGTTATTTTCCGGCCTTCAAACTCGAACGATTCAATTTTCTCGTTCAGGAAAGCATCAGCAAGAGGTAAACGGAGCACTCTTCCCTGAGGTCCGTAGAATCCCGGGGCCGAAATGGTTACTCCGGCAAGGGTGTCGTTTTGATGAATTTTTGAGAACAGTTTTTCGGAGCAGTCAACCACATAAGGTGAAGTCAGTTGCTTGTTCCATCCGGTATGTTGCCTGAAAGCTTCTTCAAAAGCCAGGTCTGACACGGCATTGCGGTTGGCGTAAAAGTTCAGCAATCCGTCGAATCCGATGGCTTTTTGCGAAACGACAAACGAGTTTACAGGCAGGTATTCCTGGAGCGCACCCGAAGTTCCGATCCGGACAAAGCTGAGTTCACGGTGAACCGGTTTGATTTCGCGGGTCGAAAGGTTGATGTTGGCCAGGGCATCCAGCTCGTTAACCACAATATCGATGTTGTCGGTGCCGATGCCGGTTGAAACCACGGTGATCCGCTGGTTGTTGAATTTCCCGGTTGTCGATACAAACTCCCGGTTTTGCACTCTGAATTCAATGTCCGACAATGACTTGCTGATCATATCAACCCGGTCGGGGTCGCCAACCAGGATGATTTTGTCGGCCAGTTGTTCAGGTTTCAGGTGTAAGTGGAAAATGCTGCCGTCAGCATTTATTATAAGTTCTGAAGATTGGATCATTTCATTGATTTTTGGATTTTCTAAGCTAGGAAAAAACAAGTTAAAAAGCCAGCAATTTTATCGTCCACCGGACAAAAAGAATTTATTGGCCCAAAAGATAATTGAGTTGAACAACGAATATTTGTTTGCAGATATTGTGGTATTTGAATTTTCTACATACTTTCACTAAAACGATTTAGCAGAAATCTATAATTTCATAAAATCATGAAAAGCAACGAACTACATGAAGCTGTAACCCAGTTGAAAGAGCTTAATATTGGAGTGGTTGGCGATTTTTGCCTCGATGCCTACTGGTTTATCGATGAGTCGCGCAGCGAGATTTCCATTGAAACCGGGAAAAAGACCTTGACAATCAGGCAACAAAAATACTCGTTGGGTGGGGCCGGCAATGTAGCCAATAACCTGGCGGCAATGGGGGTTGGCCGGGTAATGGCATTTGGTGTGATTGGTGCTGACCCGTTTGGCGCCGAAATGGTCGGATTAATGCAGAAGGCTGGTATTTGTCATGATAATATTCTCATTCAGAAAGAGAACTTATCGACCCTTGTTTACACCAAACCTTACATTGCCGATGAAGAACAAAGCCGCATCGACTTCGGAAACTTCAATGAGGTTTCACCCAAAACTTCTGATTTACTCATCGAACGCCTGATCAGGGAAATGCCGGGTCTCGATGCTCTAATCATTAATGAACAGGTGCTTACGGGCATCAATACTCCATATTTCAGAAAATGTATGATTGAGGTTATAGCGAAGTTCCCTCAAAAAATATTTATTGTCGACAGTCGCAATTATTCGCATGAATTTGATGGCGCTTACCGAAAAATGAACGATCGCGAAGCCGCAATTCTTTGTGGCTTGTCCAAAACACCGACCGATGTTGTTTTACGTTCCGAAGCCCTCGAATCGGCCCAAACCTTGTTCAACCGTTTTGGAAAGCCTGTATTTGTAACCCGTGGAAATCGCGGCTCTGTTGCTGTTGATGACTCCGGAACGATTGAGGTGCCCGGATTGCTGATTGTTTCGCGCATTGATACCGTCGGCGCAGGTGACAGTTATCTGGCTGGGGTCACAGCTGCTCTGGCAGCCGGTTACGGGAAAGAGTTTGCTGCCGGGTTGGGAGCTTTTGTGGCAGGAGTAACCGTTCAGAAGTTATTTCAAACCGGCACTGCTACTCCTGATGAGATTTTCAAAATTGGAGAAGACCCTGATTTTGTCTATTGTCCTGAACTGGCTGAAGATATCAGGCATGCCTGTTATTTTGAAGGTAGCGGGATCGAAGTGGTCAATGAATTACCGGAGCCGATAAACATTAAGTATGCTATCTTCGATCACGATGGAACCATTTCAACACTTCGCGAAGGCTGGGAACAGATTATGGCGCCAATGATGATAAAGGCCGTTCTTGGCGACCGTTATCAGGAAGCCGATGAAGCACTGTTTCACAAGGTAAGTGCGCGCGTGAATGATTATATCGACAAAACCACCGGTGTGCAGACCCTGGTGCAAATGAAGGGACTGATTGACCTGATCCGTGAATTTGGCCTGGTTCCCGATGATCAGATTTTGGATGAGTTTGGCTATAAACAGATTTACAACGAGGATTTGCTGCGAATGGTGAGCGAACGGGAGGCAAAATTAACCCGTGGAGAACTGTCTGTCGATGATTTTTCTGTGAAAAATGCCGTTATTTTGCTTCAAAAGTTGCACAATGCAGGCATTAAGCTTTACCTTGCAAGTGGAACCGACGAAGAAGATGTCAAAAAAGAAGCTTCGGTCATGGGGTATAGTCATTTGTTTAACGGGGGAATATTTGGAGCAGTGGGCGATGTAAACAAAGAGGCTAAAAAAATGGTGCTCGACCGTATCCTGACTAGCATAGGCGAATCGGCTCAGGGGCAGTTGGTTACTTTTGGCGATGGGCCGGTTGAAATGCGTGAAACCCATAAGCGGGGAGGAATTGCAATAGGCGTGGCCAGCAATGAAATCAGGCGTTTCGGGTTAAACGAAAGCAAACGAACACGGCTCATTAAAGCTGGTGCAGATGTTATTGTTCCTGATTTTTCGCAGCTTCAGGTTATTCTTAAATTATTGAAAGTTAATTGTTGAAAAATGCCGTATCAAAAATTTGATCGCGACCAGCTTCTGATTAAAAAGCTGTCGGATCGCAAAAACAAGGTTTATATTGAGAAAGACCATATACCGGTAACCCTTGAGCCGGAAAATCTGGGAAACAGGGGGAACGAACTGGTTGCCCTGACGGTTGAAAAAATAAGGAAAGCCAGGGAATTGGGGAGGTCGGTTATGCTGACTTTTGGCGCCCATACCATTAAAAATGGCATGGCGCCAACGTTGATTGCCCTGATGAACGAAGGGTGGCTGACCCACCTGGCAACCAACGGCGCCGGCATCATTCACGACTGGGAGTTTGCCTTTCAGGGAAAATCGAGCGAGGATGTGCGCGAGAATGTTTGTCACGGGCAGTTTGGCGTATGGGACGAAACCGGTTACTACATCAATCTGGCTTTGATTGTTGGGGCGTATGAAGGGCTGGGCTATGGCGAATCGGTTGGGAAAATGATTTCGCAGGAAGGTTTGCAAATTCCTGATCAGGAGTCCTTGCTGAACGAAATTAACACCCACATCCTGAGTTCTCCAGATAAGGCTGCGGCTGCGGTTGATCTGCTTGGAACAATTCGGAAGTTTAATATTGCCCCCGGATTTATGTCCATTCCTCATCCGTACAAGCAGTTTTCGGTTCAGGCAAGAGCTTACGAGTTGAAAATCCCGTTTACCAGTCATCCGATGATCGGGCACGACATCATTTACAATCATCCGATGAATCACGGAGCCGCCATCGGGCGTGCTGCGCTGAACGATTTCCTGTCGTTTGCCGACAGTGTTTCCCGCCTCGAAAATGGCGTTTACATGTCGGTTGGTTCGGCCGTAATGTCGCCCATGATTTTTGAAAAAAGCCTGTCGATGTCGCAAAACCTGGAAATGCAGAAAGGGCGGCACATCGATAACCATTATATGCTGATTGTTGATCTGGCTAAATCGGACTGGGACTGGCAAAAAGATGGCGAGCCTCCGATGGATAATCCGGCATATTACCTGCGCTATTGCAAAACATTCAACCGGATGGGCGGGGAGATGCACTACCTGACAGCCGATAACCGTGATTTTTTGCTGGCTTTATACCAGGCGTTAAAATAAATTGTCAAAAGAGCCGATGTTCATAAAAACCGAAAATGAATAAATGACTATTCGCTTCACGGATTTCGCTAAGACTCAATTCTCTGTTTTGCAAAATCTCCATAGAAGTCCTTGTTCTTTGCCCCAGTCGGGGCAATCTCTGAATAACCCCGGGTGCAGAGGATCGGAGCGTTCGACTGAGCTCACGCCGAAGTCCCGGGGAATAAGACAAGAGGCAAATCCGTCCGTGTGAAAAGGATCAACAAATAGTTTCCCGCTTTTCGGACGGAAGTGTGGGGCAAACCAATAAAAACTAGAAATTAACCGATCTCAAACATCTATATCAGATAGTTGATTCCACTCGCGGGGTTCATGTTTCTGGTATTTTCCCTTCCCCGGTTCCGTTACCCTTCACCGGGGGTTATTCAGAGTTAACGCCTCCGGCGTTGTGGTTTATTACTTTTTCCAGCTTCTACTATATTTTAATTAATAGGAACAATTTATTGTCGTATTTTTTAGTACTCACCTCCACGCATCGCAGATGCGCGGGGGTGAGTCCGTATAAAAATGCAAATTCGAGTACGACATTATTTCATTCTCATTACTTAGAAGTGGTTTTCCTGATACTACTTACAACAAAAAAGTATTGAAATTTCTAATTGCGTTTGCCTGTCAACTCTTCTTTTTTTAATCGGTCTTTTTAATAAGTTTTGTAAACTTGCAGTTCGAACCTAAAATCATAAACCTAAAGCGAAATGAAAAGACGCGATTTCCTTCGGACCACTGCGGCAGGAACTGCATTTGTGGCGACTTCCGGCTTCTGGGCCATTCAGCCAGTCAAAGCAAGTAACCTGAACAATTTAAAATACTGTTTCCAATCGCAACGCGATATTCCGGTGGCTTTCCGGGTTGATGTGGTGGTTGTGGGCGGATCGACGGCTGCCGTGGCGGCTGCTGCTGCGGCTGCTAAAAAAGGGGCCTCGGTTTTCCTGGCAGCTCAGGAACCCTATCTGGGCGAAGATGTCTGCGGAACGTTCCGATTCTTTAGCGGAGCAACCAATTCATCGCTGGGGCAAAAGCTTTTCGGTAATGGGCAGCCAACTCCCATGTTGGTAAAACGAACACTCGATCAGGAACTCATCAACAATAACGTTAATTACCTGTATTCGACTTATGTCACCGATCTGGTGCTGGACGAGAACCAGAAAATTTCAGGAGTGGTTATTGCCAACCGCTCGGGAAGGCAGGTGGTGCTGGCCAAAACGGTGATTGATGCCACTCCCCGGGCCATGGTCGCCCGCATGTCGCCGGCCCGGTTCAGTGATTATCCCTCCGGAAAGCACGAGTTCCGTTTCGTGGTGGCGGGCAACGAGGTGAAAACGGCTGATGGTTTAAAACTGGTTGATTCCAGCCGTGAAATTCATATTTCGGATAAAACATACAAAGTACTCGAATACCAGGTTCAGGTGGATATGCCCGATGCCGGTTGGGCGTCGTTTGCCCGGGCCGAACAGGTTGCCCGCGACCTGACCTGGGACCCGGACCAGGTTGAATCTTCCGATTTGCTTTTCCAGGTTCCGCCTGATTCGATGATGGGGCAAAAGAGGTCGGAAAGCGAAAACATCGATCCGGAGCAGGTTAGCCTGAAGGTATTTCAGCCCCGGAAAGTCGACCGGTTGTACGTGCTGGGCGGTTGTGCCGATCTGTCGAGGAAGGCCGCAGAACAATTGCTGCAACCCGGTGCCATGATCCGCATAGGGGAGAGGATCGGTGAAGAAGCCAGAACGCTGATTGCCGGAATTAAAGATGCAACTAAATTGTTGGTTCAGGGGAAGGTCCTTTCTGAAGCTAAAACCGGAGATGTGGGCGAGTTGCTCGATGGCTTGAGGCCAACCATGAACAGTGGCGTGGTTCAGGCTGCGCCGATGCATTTGCCCGTGCTGGGAACCTACGACGTGGTGGTGATGGGCGGCGGAACAGCCGGAGCTCCGGCCGGATTAGGCGCTGCCCGCAATGGCGCGTCGACCCTGGTTGTCGAATATCTGCATGGAATGGGCGGTATCGGTACTCTCGGAATGATTGGCCGTTATTTTTACGGATACAGGCATGGCTTTACCAACGAGGTGGACGAGGGTGTCAAGGCTCTGGGAGGAAACAACCCGCGCCAGAAAAAAGAACTCAAGGAATGGGTGTTCGACTGGAAAACCGAATGGTTCCGTAAGGAAATTCAAAAAGGGGGGGGTAATATCTGGTTCGGAGCAATCGGGATTGGCGCATACGTGGAAGATAAACAGGTGAAAGGGGTAGTGGTGGCCACTCCTCTGGGACGGGGCATTGTGCTTGCCCGCACCGTGATCGACTCGACCGGAAGCGCCGACATTGCCATTGCTGCCGGAGCCGGTTACACCTACACCGACGGCACCAATGTGGCTGTCCAGGGAGCCGGGATGCCGCCAAAGAACCCCAATGATTATTATAACAATACCGACTGGACCTTCACCGACGACTCGGATATGTTTGACGTTTGGACGACGATGGTGGTTGGCCGCGAAAAATTTAAGGATCAGTTCGACCTGGGTAAACTGCCGCAAACCCGCGAACGCCGCCGCATGAGCGGCGATTTTACGATTTCGGTGCTCGATGTATATAACGGCCGCACGTATCCCGATACCATCTCCATTCACCAGAGTTCGTTCGATACCCACGGCTTCACTGTCGATCCGTTTTTTGCCCTGAAGCCACCGGCTCACAGCGGCGTACAGGTGGTTGCCAATGTGCCTTTCCGTGCTTTGCTTCCGAAAGGACTTGAAGGAATTGTGGTTACCGGTCTGGGCGCTTCGGCTCACCGCGATGCCATGCCGGTAATCCGCATGCAGCCCTGCCTTCAGAACCAGGGCTATGCCGTTGGGATGGCCGGTGCCATGGCGGCGGCCAATAACCAGCCGGTCCGCTACATCGACATTAAAGCGCTCCAGAAACGACTGATACAGATTGAAAGTCTTGAACCGCGGGTACTGACCGATCAGGATAACTATCCGCCTCGCATGGAAGACGTTCAGAAGGCTGCAAAAAAGCTGACCAATAACCAGGAAGGGCTTGAAATTGTGATGTGGGATACCGAAAAAGGCATTCCCGCGCTCATCGATCAATTGAACATGGCCACTACCCAGGAAGAAAAGCTGGTTTATGCCCGCATCCTTGGGATGCTCGATAATAACTCAGGATGGGAAGTCCTGCAGAAAGCCCTCGACAGTTTCGAGGCCTGGGACAAAGGCTGGAATTATACCGGGATGGGCCAGTTCGGGATGAGCATGAGTTACCTCGACAGCCTGGTGATTGCTGCGGGAAAAACGCGCAAACAGGAAGTGCTGCCGTCGGTTATTCGTCTGGCCAAAATGCTGACCCCTCAGAGTGAGTTCTCGCATTTCCGTGCTGTGGCTGTGGCTTTTGAAACCATTGCCAGTGAGCTTCCGGCTAAAACACTGTTCGATCTGTTACAAATGGACGGGATGACCGGTCATGCCATGACTACCATTCAGAAAGCCATTCAGGATACGCCGGCCAGCGGTATCGACACCAGTACCCGCAACAATGCCCTGCGCGAGATCATCCTGGGACGGGCGTTGTTCCGTTGCGGCGATTACAACGGCCTGGGAACCCAAATCCTGAACGACTACGCCAAAGACCTGCGCGGCCATTTCTACCGCCATGCTACCGGTGTGCTGAAAATGGGGGCTGCCCTCAAACAAAAGAA
>CAZAVU010000095.1:0-14371 GCA_964488805.1 uncultured Odoribacter sp.
GAAAGTCTGGAATGGAATCCTGATTGGCGCCGGAATCGTTTTCGTTGCCGTCTGGCAGGTTTGGCCCGCGCTGGCATTATCAGCTATTGGCATTAACAATTTGCTCGATTACCGCTGGCCGAAGCACCGAAAAGAGTATCCGAACTACATCAACATCGGAATCGCCGTTCTCGTAGCCGTATTCTATCTGTCTGAAGAATGGCTTCCGCTTGGCGCACACAACAGCCTATTAATTAATTTCTTATTTGTCGCCGGAATCGTTTCGGTCATTTTACTGGCGCTGCTTTCGATGGTTCATTTTTACGAATCAATCATGCGCTGGTGTCTCGAAAACAAGTGGAAATTTCTGCTGCTTCCGGCTTTTACTTTACTCTTCGGATTGCTCGTTTGGCAGGGAACCGAACGCATTTTCGGTTTCGCTGCCAATGGCTTTGAAAAGCTGGGCTGGAGCAGTTTCAGGCAAACCGCGCTCTGGCAAAAATCGTCCAAAGCATTTCCCGGAACCGGCAAGGAATTCATGCCTTCGCTCAACGAGGGCTCGTTCCTGCTGATGCCCACCAGCATGCCCCATTCGAGCATCGAAATGAACCTCGACTACATCGAAACGCTCGATAAACGGCTCTCGGCCATTCCCGAAGTGGAAATGGCTGTGGGGAAATGGGGTCGCGTCAATTCGGCGCTTGATCCCGCTCCGGTGCAAATGTTCGAGAATACCATCAATTACCGGCCCGAATACATTCTGGATGAAAACGGTCACCGGCAACAGTTTAAAACTGACCGCGACGGCAATTATCTCTTGAAAAACGGCGGAAAATACAATCCGGAGAAAGAAACATTCCGGGTTATTCCGGCTGATAGCCTGATTCCGACGACCAACGGCGATTATTTCCGTCAGTGGCGGCCGCACATCAAAAAGCCGAACGACATCTGGAATGAAATCGTGAAAGTGACCAACATTCCCGGTCTGACCTCGGCACCCAAATTACAGCCGATTGAAACCCGTTTGGTGATGCTCTCAACCGGAATGCGCGCCCCGATGGGACTAAAAGTTTACGGCCCCGATCTGGAAAGCATCGAGAAAGCCGGGTTGCAATTTGAGCAGGCGCTGAAGGATGTCCCGTCGGTAAAAGCCACATCGGTGTTTTACGACCGTGCCGTTGGAGCGCCCTACCTCGAAATTAAACTAAACCGTGAAGCTATGGCCCGTTACGGCATGAGCGTGAGCGATGTACAGGAAATTCTACAGGTAGCTGTTGGCGGAATGGCGCTGAGTAATTCGGTGGAAGGACGCGAGCGTTTCCCTATTCGGGTGCGCTATGCCCGCGAGTTGCGCGACAATCCGGAAGACCTTAAACGCATCCTGATTCCGGCTATGAACGGTGTGCAAATTCCATTGAGCGAAATTGCCGATATCGACTATACGCGCGGCGCACAGATGATTCGCAGCGAAAATACATTCCTGGTTGGCTATGTCATTTTCGATAAAACGGAAAGCAAAGCCGAAGTGGACGTGGTGGACGAAGCCAATAAAATCCTCAAGCAAAAAATGGATTCAGGCCAACTGACTCTGCCTAATGGCGTTACCTATAAATTCGCCGGAAACTACGAACACGAAATTCGCGCAACGAAACGCTTGTCCATTGTGGTACCGTTGAGCTTGCTGGTGATTTTGCTGCTGCTCTACTTCCAGTTCCGCACGGTCACGGCCTCGCTCATCCATTTTTCGGGCGTTTTTGTGGCGTTCGCTGGCGGATTCATCATGTTGTGGCTCTATGGTCAGGATTGGTTCATGAACTTCGCTATCGCAGGAATAAATCTACGCGACCTGTTCCAGATGCACCCGATTAACCTGAGTGTCGCGGTTTGGGTCGGTTTTATCGCCCTCTTCGGAATTGCCACCAACGACGGCGTCATCATGGGAACCTACATTCACCAGACATTCGAGCAGCGCCATCCCGGAACGGTTCACGATGTGCGTGAAGCTGTAATTGCTGCGGGATTGAAACGTGTTCGCCCTGCGATGATGACCACAGCAGTTGCGGTAATCGCATTACTGCCGGTACTCACTTCCACCGGAAAAGGTGCTGACATCATGGTTCCAATGGCCATTCCAACCTTCGGCGGGATGATCATTCAGGTAATGACCATTTTCGTGGTGCCGATGTTCCAGTCGATGTGGCGGGAAAACGCAGTAAAAAAAGGTTCAACACAAAGACACGAAGACACGAAGGAATTATAAAAACTTTGTGGCTTAGTGACTTCGTGTTTAAAATAGAAAAGATGAAAAAATTAATAATAATCGTAAGCTCAATCATGCTTGGCATTTCCTCGTATTCGCAGGATTCGCTGATGAATTACCTGAAAATTGCAGCTAAAAACAACCCGACAGTGTTGCAAAAACTTGCTGAATATGAGGCCTCGTTGCAAAAAGTTCCGCAGGTTGGAAGTTTGCCCGATCCGGAATTGAGTACAGGAATTTTCCTGAGTCCGATGGAATTAGTTGGTGGAAAACAGGTTGCCGATATTCGGTTAATGCAAATGTTTCCGTGGTTTGGTGTGCTGAAAGCAGCCAAAGACGAGATGAGCCTGATGGCCAAAGCCAAACTGGAAACCCTGCGCGACGCCAAATTGCAAGTGTTCTACGATGTTCAGCGAACTTATTTTGAGCTGCAAAAGATCGATCAGACTATTCGCATTGCAAAAGAAAACCTGGAAATTCTGAGAACCGTCGAACGGTTGTCGCTTGTGAAATTCAAATCTGCTTCAATTAGCAGTACTGTTGGTACTTCAGGAAGCGGAATGTCATCGGGATCAACCCCTGCTGCTACATCTGCATCTGGAATGGGTGGAATGGGCGGAAATCAAGGAGCTAATTCCATTCAGTCAAATTCTGCAATAAGCAACAATTCTGCACTGATGGGTTCTTCTGGGGGATCGGGATTAGCTGATTTGTACAGGGTTCAAATGGAAATCAGTGAATTGGAAAACAGCATTTCTCTGCTCAAAAATCAGCAGCAGACGGTTGCCGCCCGATTCAACAGTTACCTTAATCGGAAGCCACAAACGCCTGTGCAACTGGCAGAAAAACTATCAGCTGACTCACTGAATATTTCGCTGCAAACTGTTTCCGACAGTATGTTGCAACACAATCCGATGCTTGGCATGTTGCAGTACGAACAACAATCGCTCGATGCCCGAAAGGAAATGGTGACCAAAATGGGTTACCCGATGATTGGCCTCGGACTGAATTATTCGCTGATTGGCAAAAACCCGATGTCGGATTCAGAAATGAACGGAAGCGATATGGTGATGCCCATGGTGACGGTGACTTTGCCCATTTACCGGAAAAAGTACAAATCCATGCAGAAGGAAGTGAGGTTGCAGAAATCGGCCACCGAGCAGGGATTTCAAGCGACGGCCAATGCGCTGCAAACCGAGTATTACGAGGCCATTCAGCTCTACCAGGATGCACAGCGACGCATGAAGCTAGACCAAAACCAGGCCGATCTGGCGAACAAATCGCTGAATATTCTGATGAAAAGTTTCTCGGCGTCAGGTTCAGGATTGACCGATTTGCTTCGAATTCAGCAGCAAACGCTCGATTACCAAACCCGGCAAATTGAAGCCATTGCCGACAACAATACTGCCATTGCTTGGCTGAAAAGGCTGATGGCAAATTCGCAAATTCAGTAAAAATGACGACTATGAATAAGATATTTTCAAATCAATATTTCCGTAGCGGCTTACTTATTGCTACCGGATTATTCCTTGGTTGGTTAGTTTTTCATGCTCCGGAAAAGCACGAAGAAGGACACAACCATTCGGCAGAGGAAGCCAAAAAGGAAATTTGGACCTGCTCCATGCACCCGAATATTCGCATGGAAGAGCCCGGCAAATGCCCCATTTGCGCGATGGACCTGATTCCGTTGAGCACCATGAGCTCATCGGGCTCCGATGCAATGGCGGTTAATTTCACCAAAGAAGCGGCACAATTGGCCAACGTGCAAACATCAGTGGTTTCCAGCCAAAATCCGGAAAAGGAACTTCGGCTTTATGGCAAAGTGCAGGCCGACGAGCGATTGCTGCAAAACCAGGTGGCACATATTTCCGGAAGGGTTGAAAAACTGCTGGTCAATTTTACGGGAGAGCCTGTTCGCAAAGGACAAAAGCTGGCGGCGATTTATTCGCCCGAGTTGGTGACTGCGCAACAAGAGCTTTTTGAAGCCGCAAAAACCAAACAGACACAACCAGAAATCTACGAGGCAGCCAAAGAAAAACTGCGTCAGTGGAAACTTTCGGATGGTCAGATTTCAGCAATCGAAAATTCTCATAACATACAGTCAAACATAAACATAGAAGCTACTACTTCAGGTATTGTTACAGCTCGTCGCATCAACACGGGCGACTATGTGAGCGCCGGAACTGTGTTGTACGAAGTATCAGATTTGTCGCGCGTTTGGGTGCTTTTTGATGCCTACGAGAGCGACCTGCCTTTCCTGAAACAAGGCGACAAACTGTCGTTCACTATTCAGGCTTTACCCGGAAATTCGTTTGACGGAACTATTCGTTTTATCGACCCAGTGATTGACCCGGTTAACCGCGTGGCCAAAGTACGGGTTGAAATTGGCAATCCGGGTGGAAAACTGAAACCCGAAATGTTCGCCACCGGTATCGTGAAATCGAACCTAGCCGAATACAAAGGCAAGCTGGTCATTCCCGTTTCGGCAGTGCTATGGACAGGCAAACGCTCGATTGTGTATGTGAAACAGCCGGGCGATGAGCCAATTTTCCATCTTCGCGAAGTTGAGCTCGGGCCTAAACTGGGCGAAAGCTTCGTGGTTTTGGACGGTTTGGCTGATGGCGAAGAAATCGCTACGCAAGGCGCATTCAGCATCGACGCGGCTGCTCAGCTGGAAGGCAAACCAAGCATGATGAATCTGGTTACAGAAACTCCGGGCGCGACTCAAAGTCGCACTCAGAGAACCAACCTCTCCCAACAACAATTCAAGGTTTCAGGAAACTGCGAAATGTGCAAAGAACGCATTGAAACTGCCGCCAAGTCGGTTGCAGGTGTTGCATCGGCAGAATGGAACAGTGAAACCAGGCTATTGCAGGTAAAATTCGACGATTCGAAAACCAGTGTGGACAACATTGAGAAGGCGGTAGCGAAAGTGGGACACGACACTGAAAAATTTAAAGCGCCCGATGATGTGTACAAATCGCTTCCTGAGTGTTGTTTATATCGGAAATAAACGAAATTTGCAGTTGTGGAAAAGCCCGATTATAACAATTTAAAATTTGCGCCGTCCAAAGTAACGGCGTCAAAAACGTTGGATAAACTTTATCAAAAGGCTTATTTGCTGAGCCTTTTCACGATTTTCTACAATGTAATTGAAGGTGTTGTTTCGATGCTTTTAGGGTATGAAGATGAAACGCTTACCCTGTTTGGTTTTGGCGTTGACAGCTTCATCGAGGTAATGTCGGGAATTGGCATTGCGGTGATGATCCGGCGCATCGGGCAAAATCCCGCCAGTCCCAAAAGTGAGTTTGAAATCAAGGCATTGAAGGTTACCGGAACCGCGTTTTACTTACTTTCAGTGGGTTTGTTAACTGGCATTGTTGTTAACTTGGTAAGTCAGCATAAACCAGAAGCAACTTTCTGGGGGATAATCATTTCACTAATATCAATTGCGGTAATGATTTGGTTGATGAATGCCAAAAAATCCACCGGCAAAAAGCTGAACTCAGACCCCATTATTGCCGACGCCAACTGCACCAAAGTGTGCGTTTATATGTCGGTAGTGCTGCTGATTTCGAGCCTGATATACGAACTGACCGGCTTTGCCTATGCCGATGCCATTGGTGCCGCCGGATTGATCTGGTTTTCAATCAACGAAGGCCGGGAAGCGTTCGAAAAGACCAAAGGGAAAAGCTGCAGTTGTGAGCATTGTCACAGCTAGAAACTGAAAGAACAACTCATCCGTTGACTTAAAGTCAACGGATGAGTGGATTGATAGAAAGGCAATTAAGGGTTTCAGGAAATTGCGGAATGTGTTAAGATCGCATTGAAACTGCTGCCAAATCGGTTTCGGGAGTTGCTTCTGCTGTGGGGAGTGCCAAAATGCTGAATGTCTGCTTCGACGTTGGCAAAACGAGCGCTGATGCTGTTCTGAAAGCCATAGCCAAATCGGGTCACGATACCGAAAAGTACAAAGCTCCAGACGACGTGTACAAAGCGCTTCCAAAGTGGTGTTTGTACCGAAAATAAGAAATCACCTTTATGTAATATTTTCATCCGACAATTATAAAACTGGCCCACTAAAGTCGCATGTTTTAACTGCTCGGCATATTCCTAAAGCACACCACAGTCATTGCCAATAAGGAAAAAACAGTGTGAAAATGGAGCACAACCGCATAATCAGTCCTGAACTGTTAGAAGGAATAATTGACCAGGAATAATTCTAGAAAGGTGCTATTTACAGAACTTATTTATCTCAATGTTTTTATATCTCTTTTTAAACAATAATCGTATAACAAACACAAAACATTTAAATTAGAACATATTGTCGGGAGCTCCAATGAGTTCCTAAAGCAAGGGGGACAACGCAATGTAATGATCTATGAAGAAGAAAGAACTACATGATGATTACTGTATGATTTCATTTTTAGGTTAGACGTTAAATAGTATTTATATGAAAAACAGGATACGTGATGTACTGGTAGTGGTTCCTTTGACAAACGAAGGCAAGATTGTACTAAAGCAAGCTGCATATCTTCAGAAAGTGCTTTCTTTCAGAATTTTTGTTCTATATGTTATTCCGCCGGTATCCCTTTTGAAACGTCTTTTCTGCTCCCGTAAAGTAAATGAGTTAAAAGACGAAGCTATGCTAAAGCTTACTGATTTTATAAAAGACTTTTATGATGGCGAAATTCCATCAAATGTTATTCCACAGGTATTAATGGATAATTTGGTTTCCACGATTATTAAACAAAGCCAAAGTGGTAATTTTTTCTTTATGATTATAAAGCGAAGTGCGCATCAAAAAGGTATTCCAAACCTACTGGAACAAGATGAAATAGATAAAATTATTGGTCATTCATACTGTCCGGTCTTATCGATTAACGAAGAATCTACCCCAGAACATCTGAATAATATATTGATCCCGGTTGACATTTCTGAAAGCACCACCAAAAAATTATTGTGGGCCAGCATGTTGGCGAAAGAAACAAAAGCCAAAATACAAATCGTTTCTGCCTTGAAGATCAACATTGACGAACAAAAAAGTCTGGCATTAAAGAATGCGGATAAAATCAGAACAATGCTTCAGGAAAGAGGAATTGATTGCGAGTTTGAAATCCTTAAAGTTCATAACCAGGCCAAACACGAATTGGTTTTGGACTACATAGCAACCCAAAAACCTGATATGGTTATTATCAGAAAACACAATATTGCTTCTAAAATCAACACAACTGTTGGCGATTTTGCTAAAGAAATTATCCACGGATCTTCGGTTCCGGTCTTCACGGTCAGTCAAAGCCAAAGTGATATTGCAGACATATTGGGTTAGCTGCCCCCAACAAAAAGAGGTTTGATCTTGTCCCGAAGTAATTTACAAACCAGTAACTGAAAGCAGATGAATGCTATGCCCCAACATATAAACGAGTCCAGAGAAATGGGGAAAGTAATTTCTGTTCGCGGTAGTGTTGTCGATATAAGTTTCCAACACCATTTACCTCCGGTCTACACTTTGTTAAAAGCAGGCTCGGAGGATCAGATCTCCATTGAAATACTATCGCAACTCAATGCTCATTGTGTTCGGGGCATTGCTTTAACGCCAACACAGGGACTTGCAAGAGGAATGCTTGTTAAGAATACAGAAGGTCCAATAAAAGCTCCGGTAGGCAAAGGAATCTTTTCACGAATGTTCGATGTTTTTGGAAATACTATCGATCGGCAAGGTTCTTTATCTGATGTTCGCTGGCGTTCCATTCATCAGGATCCGCCACCGTTAGGAAAACGCTCTACCAAATCTGAAGTTTTTGAAACAGGAATCAAACTCATCGATGTTCTGGTTCCTTTGGAACGGGGTGGTAAAGCCGGACTTTTCGGCGGTGCCGGAGTCGGTAAAACAGTGCTGCTTACCGAAATGATTCATAATATGATAGGACATCATGAAGGAATGAGCATTTTCTGTGGCATTGGCGAACGCTGTCGCGAAGGGGAAGAACTTTACCGCGATATGAAAGAAGCCGGTGTATTGAAAAATATGGTTATGCTATTCGGTCAGATGAACGAACCTCCGGGAGCCCGCTTCCGCATAGGACAGGCTGCACTTACCATGGCTGAATATTTCAGGGACGATGAGCGACGGGATGTATTACTCCTGATAGACAATATTTTCCGATTTATTCAGGCCGGTATGGAAATGTCGGGACTTATGGGACAAATGCCCTCCCGTTTAGGTTATCAGCCAACAATGGCTACCGAATTATCGAGATTGGAAGAACGAATAGCCAATACCGACACGGGAGCTATCACATCGATTCAGGCCGTTTATGTTCCGGCTGATGACCTTACCGATCCTGCTTCAGTACATACATTTTCTCATCTTTCAGCTTCAATCGTCCTTTCACGGAAACGTGCCAGTGAAGGGTTGTACCCAGCCATTGATCCCTTGCAATCCAGCTCTAAAATGGCAACGCCCGGAATTGTCAGCGACCGCCATTATCGTTTGGCCCAGGATATCAGGCAAACGCTTGCGCAATACGAAGATCTGAAAGATATTATTGCCATGCTCGGGTTAGAGCAACTTTCATCTGAAGACCGCAAAGTGGTATTCCGAGCCCGGAAGCTGGAACGCTTCCTTACCCAGCCATTTTTCACAACCGAACAGTTCAGCGGAATCCCCGGGAAACTGGTTAGTTTGAACGATGCTTTGGTTGGATGCGAATTAATCCTTCAGGATCAGTTAAATGATTATCCTGAAAGTGCCTTTTATATGATCGGAAATATAAGCGAACTAAAGAAGAACTGATTTATGGAACCTTCGCTCATGAATCTGAAGATTCTGCTTCCTTTTCAGGTTTTTGCCGATTTAACAGGAATTAAACGCGTGGTGGTTGAAACACTTAACGGTTCCTTTGGTCTTTTGCCCCAAAGGCTTGATTGCACGGCTGCGTTGGCTCCTGGAATACTTATTTATGAAACAGAAACCGGTGATGTAACCTATCTGGCCATTGACGAAGGAATCCTTGTCAAAGCCGGTTACGAAGTTCTGGTGTCGGTCCGAAATGCCATTGGAGGTGCAGAACTTGGCTCTTTACACAAAGCAATCGAACGTGAATTTATGAATCTTGACGATCAGGAAAAGAAAGTACGATCGGTAATGGCTAAACTGGAATTGGGATTCATTCGCCGTTTCGAGGAATTTCGGCAAAAATAAATGGGAATGAACAACATCGACAAACAAAATAAGTGGAGCCAGATGGTCGGGGAAAAAGAGCGACGAAAGCTGAAGGAAAAGCAGAAATCGAAACTAGGGTTACGTTTTGGGTTAGGCATGTTCGGTCTTGTTGGATGGTCGATCGTCGTTCCTACCGTGCTTGGAGCTTTACTGGGAATTTGGCTGGACAACCAATTCCCGGGGAAACGATTCTGGACGCTCTCGCTGCTGCTTATCGGACTGGTTCTGGGATGTTTCAGCGCGTGGCATTGGGTATCACGCGAAAACAAAGAAATACATAAAGACGAGGAGAAAAAAGATGAATGAGGCAGGTTTATTAATAATAGCAATCATCGCCGGATTCCTTTTGGGAGTGTTTTTTTTCGGTGGACTTTGGTGGACAACCAAAAAAGCGGTGCTTTCCAAATCCCCCGTTCTTTGGTTTCTGGCAAGCCTGTTTTTGCGCCTTGGAATAGTTCTGTCTGGAATTTACTTCTTATCAGGTGGTCATTGGAAAAGAATTCTAATCTGTTTACTGGGCTTCATTGTCGCCCGAATCCTTGTCATGCGTTTTCTGCAACCATCAGAAGTAAAACAAAACCAATAAGAAAAGGAGGTTAACCATGAGAATAAGTCCTGATGATGTGGTAATATTTCAATACGGTATTGTAAAACTCAACCTTACCATAGTCACCACCTGGGCTATAATGCTTCTTTTGGTGATTGGTTCAATATGTATTACGCGGAAACTGGTTGTAGCCACAAAAATCTCGCATTGGCAAAGTATCCTCGAAATGATTGTTATCAGCATAAAAAAGCAGATAGAGGAAATTGGATTGCACAAAGCTGAAACCTATATCGGATTTTTAGGAACTTTGCTTTTATTTCTGTTTACTTCGAATCTGCTGACGATACTTCCCTTTTATGAACCGCCGACCAGTTCCCTCTCAACAACGGCAGCATTGGCAATATCCGTTTTTTTTGCAGTTCCGGTATTTAACATCATAGAACATGGAATTATAAACTATCTCAAATCGTATGTGAAGCCATTGTTTATCATGCTTCCCTTTCATATCATCAGTGAATTTTCGCGAACCCTGGCTTTGGCCGTTCGTTTGTTTGGAAATATGATGAGCGGAGTAATGATCCTGGGTATTTTACTTGCCATAACACCCTTTGTTTTCCCGGTTGTAATGACAGCCTTTGGATTACTAACCGGGTCGGTTCAGGCCTATATTTTTACCATTCTTGCTTCGGTTTTTATTGCGGCTGCCGCACAGGAATCGGAAAAGGAAATTAAAATGCAGAAATAAGAAACAATAAGGAGGACGCCTTATGGACAATATCACAATCATTGGAGCAGTTTCAGTAATAATCGCAGGAATTACCATGGCAATTGGAAGCATCGGTCCGGCCATTGCCGAAGCCAAGGCAATCGTATCGGCTTTAACGTCAATTGCCCAGCAACCTGATGTCGCGTCAACGATTACGCGTACTTTATTTGTTGGCCTTGCTATGATCGAGTCGATGGCTATTTATTGCTTTGTCGTATCGATGATCCTCATTTTTGCAAACCCATTTTGGAACTTCGTCATTACAAAAGTTTCGGGAGGCTGACTATGTTATTCGACTGGTTCACATTGATAGCTCAACTGGTTAATTTTCTCATTCTGGTTTGGCTTTTAAAACGCTTCCTTTATAAGCCAATTCTGAATGCCATTGAAGAACGGGAGAAATTAATTGCCAATCAGTTAAACGATGCTGAAGAAAGTAAAGCCAATGCAAACAAGGAACTCGAAAACTATCAGCAGAAAAACGCTGTTTTTGACCAACAGCGGCAGGAACTGTTCAACAATGCGATAACAGAAGTGAATGCTGAACGCCAGAAGCTTCTTGAGCAAACACGAAGCGAAGTGGAAGCATTGCGCCAACGATTACAGGAATCCTTAAGAACAGAGCAGCAAAATTTAAGTTCCGAAATTATCCGTCGTACAAGTAGCGAGGTCTTTGCGATTGCCCGAAAAACACTTGCCGATTTGGCTTCAATTAATTTAGAAGATCAGATGGTCAGTGTCTTTGTCAATCGTCTTAATTCCTTTAAATCCGAAGAAAAGGAATTGCTTCGTTCAGCATTCAAACAATCCTCTTCTGGAATACTGATACGCAGCACATTTGATTTGCCGGCAGAACAGAAATCGGCCATACAAAGCGCAATAACAAATAACATAGACTTATCACCACAAATGAAGTTCGAAATTACGCCCCACTTAATTAGCGGCATCGAACTTATTACCAATGGATATAAAATATCCTGGACGATCGATGACTATCTCATTTCGTTGGAAAACCATATAGCAGAACTGTTGAATGACAAAAGCAATATAACGACAGAAAGGATGCCTTAACAAGGATTTATGGAACCATACCGTTTGCAAAATCTTCTGGATTCTGCGTTTGAAAGCATAAATCAATCGCTGGAAAAGATTGAGCCCAACTTAATACCCAAAGAAGTGGGCATTATTACCACTTTATCTACAGGGATCGTCAAGGTTTCCGGCCTTCCGGGCGTCGGATTTGAAGAATTACTGAAATTTCCAGGCAATTTGTATGGAATAGCCTACAATGTTGATGAAGATGAAGTTGGGGTGATCCTTCTGGGAGAATATTGGCACCTTCATACCGGCGATGAAGTGGAGCGCACCGGACGGGTAATGGATGTGCCCGTTGGCGACGCCCTTATCGGACGGGTAATTAACCCGCTTGGAGAATCATTGGACGAAAAAGGGCCTGTGTTTTTTATCGATCGCCTACCCATTGAACGTCCCGCAGCTGCTATTGTCGACCGTGACCCGGTGACAGTTCCCCTGCAAACCGGATTAAAGGTAGTTGATGCGCTTATCCCGGTAGGACGCGGCCAGCGGGAACTGATAATGGGTGACCGGCAAACCGGGAAAACGGCCATCGCCATTGATACAATTATCAATCAACGCGACCAGAACGTGATTTGTATTTATTGTGCAATCGGCCAGCGGGCCGCAAGCGTAGCTAAGGTAGTTGCCGACCTTCGGGAAAAAGAAGCGATGAATTATACCATTGTTATTGTCGCTGAAGGTAACGATGCTCCCGGGTTAAATTTTATTGCACCTTATGCTGCCACCAGCATCGGCGAGTACTTTATGGGAAAAGGTAAAGATGTTCTGATCGTTTATGATGATCTGACCCATCATGCCCGCGCCTACCGCGAACTGTCACTTTTATTGCGACGGCCTCCGGGACGCGAAGCTTTTCCGGGAGATATTTTTTATATCCACTCCAGACTTCTGGAACGTTCCACCCACCTGCGAAAAGAATTGGGAGGTGGCTCATTAACCGCGCTTCCGGTGGTTGAAACCGAGGCACAAAACATTTCAGCCTATATACCTACCAACCTGATTTCGATTACGGATGGCCAGATATATCTGTCGCCAACGTTGTTCGAGCTGGGAATACTGCCAGCGGTCGATGTCGGGAAATCGGTTTCACGCGTGGGGGGCAAAGCGCAACGGCCTGCCTATCGTTCCGTAACCGGAGCTTTAAAGCTGGCCTATTCGCAATTTGAGGAATTGGAAACGTTCGCAAAATTTGGAACCCGCCTCGATGAACACACCCGGAAAATTATCGAGCATGGACGCCGTATAAGAGCCTGTCTAAAACAGCCAGCCTCATCGCCAGTCACTTTATCGGAACAAATTGTGGTCCTGTTGGCGCTTACTCAGGGCTACTTTGATGCGGTACCTCTTTCCCTGATGAAAGATGCGGAACAGGCTTTACGGAAGATAGCCGTTGAACTACCTGAAAATATGCACCAAAAATTTGTTTCAACTGCTGCTTTTAGCGAAGAAGATCGCCTGCTTATTTTACAACTTGCCAAAAAAGCCCTTGAACCATTTGCCAAACAAGTATGAGCGATACATTAGAAAGCTTACGACGAAAGATTAACGGGGCCGCAGACCTCGAATCGGTTGTTCGAACCATGAAGGTTCTGGCAGCTTCAAATATCTTACAATACGAAAAAGCTGTCGTTTCATTAACCGACTATTACCGAACCATCGAGTTAGGACTAATGGTTTGTTTCCAATCGACCGGTGAACTTACGGCCACGGAAAAAAAATGGCAATCAGGAACAGAAGGAACCGGAGCTGTCGTTTTTGGTTCCGATCAGGGACTTGTAGGACAATTTAATGAAGTCCTCTCTGAGGTTAGTTATGATACACTTCTGAATATGGCCGGACACAAAAAAATCTGGGCTGTCGGCGAACGAATGCATTCAAGGTTGGAAGACGCGGGATTGCCTTTAGCCGGATTATTCCCGGTTCCAAATTCAGTTCATACAATCACTCCGCTGATAGGACAAATCCTATTAGAATGTGAGTCTCATCGCGAAAATGGAGAGATTTCGCAATTATATATTTTCCACAATAAACCAAAAACCGGAGCTCTATATGAGCCTGCAATTCAACGTTTGTTGCCTCTTGATGAGAAATGGCGCGACAGTGTGACCCGGTTTAACAAATGGCCTACCTACAAAATTCCTGAAGCAATAAATGGCGTAGAATCTACTTTGCACGGGCTTATCCGGCAATATCTGTTTATTTCCTTGTTTCGGGCATGTGCCGAATCGCTTGCCAGTGAAAATGCCAGCCGGTTGGCGGCCATGCAACGCGCAGAAAAAAACATCGAAGAGCTGCTCGATGATCTTAACCGTGCCTTTCATCGTCTGAGGCAGAGTTCAATTGATGAAGAACTGTTTGATGTTATTTCGGGTTCCGAAGCTTTGTCAAAGGAGAACTAATTCAAAAATAGAAACCATAGAGATTCGCCAGAGTCATGGACAAAAAAAGAGGCCGTCTCAAAACAAAATTTGAGGCGGCCTTTCTTTTTTTACAATT
>CAZAVU010000096.1:0-13909 GCA_964488805.1 uncultured Odoribacter sp.
TTTTATTCCTTCAGTGAATTGCAAATTTTCTGATTTATTTCCCTGACGCGCTGTTCATCGATTTTAACCACTTTGCGGTCGTAGGTCATCAGTCCGTTTACTTCGCCTTCCACGTCGGTGGTCTGAGTGTAAACTCCGGCAGAGAAACCGGTTTTGATCAGCTTCAACAACATTTCGGCATATTTCACATACTCGTCGGTTACTTCCTTCGAATTTTTAAACTGGACATATCCCCAGTTTTTATCGGTATTCCACAGGTGTCCATCCAATGCCAGGCCAATTCCTCCATATTCGCCAAGCACTGTTGCCCGTTGGGCGTCGTACAGGTACATATCCGGTCCGGGATAGTTGTGCAAATCGAGCATGTCGCCCACCTGGTAATGGTTTCCACCGCTGGCCGGATTTACCAGGCGGCTTGGATCGTAGGCTTTGGTCCATTCCACAATCTCAGGAGTTTTAAATTGTCCCCAGGCTTCGTTAAACGGAACCCAGGTTACTACACATGGATTGGAATAGAGGTAATTCATAATTTCCTTCCATTCCTTGCGGTAATTGGCTTCCGATTCCGGACTTCTGCGGAACTCTGTTCCGTTGAAATAATTGTGGTTTTGCCATTGAGGAGAGTGGTCGCCGCTGGGCATATCCTGCCAAACCAAAATCCCAAGTTGATCACAATGTGTGTACCAGCGGGCTGGTTCAACCTTTACGTGTTTGCGGATCATGTTAAAACCGAAATCTTTGGTTTTCTGAAGGTCATAATTCAGGGCTTCGTCGGTTGGCGCGGTGTATAAACCATCGGGCCACCAACCCTGATCGAGCGGGCCAAACTGGAAATAAGCCTTGTTGTTCAGTTCCAGACGAACGATGCCGTTTTTATCGCGTTTGGTCGAAACTTTGCGCATGGCAAAATAGCTGTTTACCTGGTCGGTTACCACACCGTTACTCGTCAGGCTCACTTTCATGTTGTACAGGAACGGAGATTCGGGGCTCCACAGTTTGGCTTCAGGAACGGCGATTTCCAGCTTCTCGGTGGACGAAGCTTTGGCAGAAGCAATTTCATTTTTCCCGTCGAAAATTTTCACTTCAACAATGTCGGAGAAGGCTGAAGCATTGGTTTCTACCTTAACTGAAACGATACCTTTATCAATGTCTGGGGTAGTGCAGATGTTTTCGATGTATTTTGCAGCAACAGGTTCCATCCAAACGGTTTGCCAGATACCGGTTACTGAGGTATAAAAAATGCCGCCCGGTTTGTTTACCTGTTTGCCTCTGGGTTGAAATCCATTGTCGGTTCCGTCCCATACCCGAACGACCAGTTTTTGTGCTCCGGCTTTATTCAGGAAAGGAGTAATGTCGAATGAAAACGGAGTATAACCTCCAGTATGTGAACCTATTTTAATGTCGTTTACCCACACGTCGGCTTTCCAGTCAACAGCGCCGAAGTGCAACAAAATATTTTTGCCTTTCCATTTGGCCGGAACTTCGAAATTGCGTTGGTACCACACTTCGTTTTCCTGACCAACAGTTTTTTGCACTCCTGAAAGGCTGGATTCAACAGGGAAGGGAACCAGAATTTGTCCGTCAAAAGCAGTTGGTGCGGTCGCTCCGGCTTGTTGGATCGAATAGTTCCACAAGCCGTTCAGGTTCATCCAGTCGGCCCGTTCCATGATGGGGCGGGGGTATTCGGGAAGCACATTTTTAACATCGATTTTTTCGGCCCAGGGGGTTTTAATCTTCTCGCCGGCAGGTTTCCACTGTCCAAACGATTGCATAGCCAAAAGGCAAAGGAATAAAGCAAATAGTTGTTTCATGTTTAGTTGATTATTGGAATTGATACTTTGTAATTGGTTAATTTCGGGTTTAAATATACTGCTTATACACTTTTCTTTTAGTTTTTGCTCATCCTGTACGAAATGTTTTTTTTTGGCAAAATTCAATTTTATGTCATGAGTAATCCCTAAGATTTGATTGTAATTGTTGTTGATTTTCCGATATTCGTACTCCTAACTCCTAACCGAATCAATAAACATAAGGATATGAAAAAGAGTTTTTATGTGCTTATCATTTGCTTGCTTGCGATTGCAGCATCCGGGCAACTGCCCTCCAAAACAAATACTTTTGTTCAACCCGTTTACAAGGAATTACCCCTTGGCGCCATCAAGCCCGAAGGATGGCTCAGGCATCAGCTTCAGATTATGCGCGATGGGACTACCGGTCATCTGGATGAATTTTATGATAAAATAAAAAACAGCAACGGTTGGCAGGGCGGAACCGGCGATGCCTGGGAAGAAACTCCATACTGGCTCGACGGCGCAGTGCCTCTGGCTTGGTTGCTCGACGACGAAAAACTTCAGCGAAAAGTAAAAAAATACATCGACTGGACAATTTCAAACCAGAGACCTTCAGGCTATTTCGGGGGAATTACCAAATATGAGCGTGAAAACAAGGCCCAGGTAACCGATAAAAACATCAAGGAAACCGGCGACGACTGGTGGCCCAAAATGGTGATGCTGAAAGTCATGAAGCAATATTATCAGGCAACCGGCGATGAACGCGTGATAACTTTCATGAAAAAGTATTTCCAGTTTCAGTTAAGAACACTGAAAAACGTACCGCTGGGGCAGTGGTCGGAATGGGCGACATCGAGAGGTGCCGACAATGCCATGATGGCCCAGTGGCTGTACCAACTTACCAAAGATGAATCGTTGCTCGAACTGGCTTCGCTGATCGAATCGCAGTCGTTCAACTGGAGCGATTGGCTTGGAAACCGCAGTTGGGCGATTTGGGCAGCCACCTATCAAAACAACGACCGATGGATGCACCGGCACGGGGTGAATGTTGGCATGGCACTCAAGTCGCCGGCCATCAACTATCAACGGACCGGGAACCCTCAATACCTGAAAGCCCTGAAAACCGGCTTTACTGATTTGATGACCCTTCACGGACTGCCGATGGGAATATTCTCGGCTGATGAGGATTTGCACGGAAACGACCCAACCCAGGGTGTGGAGCTGTGTGCCATTGTGGAAGCGATGTATTCACTCGAAGAAATTGCCGGGATCACCGGCGATCCGTTCTATATGGACGCACTGGAACGTATGGCTTTCAACGCGCTTCCGTCGCAAACCACCGACGACTATAACAACAAGCAATATTTCCAGGTAGCCAACCAGGTCCAGATTTCGCGGGGTGTTTTCAATTTTTCGCTGCCTTTTGACCGGGGAACGACCAACGTGCTGGGAATGAGGAGCGGTTACACCTGCTGTCTGGCCAATATGCACCAGGGGTGGACCAAATTTGCCGAACACCTGTGGTATAAAAATGAGGCCAATGGGGTGGCAGCTCTTGCATTTAGCCCGAATGTACTCAAGACCACGGTGGGAAAATACAACATCGAAATTGAAATTGCTGAAAAGACAAACTATCCTTTTGACGACAAAATTATTTTTGAGTTCAAGTCAAAATATTCGGTTGGCTTTCCTTTCGAGATCAGGATTCCATCCTGGTGCAACGAAGCAAACGTATCGGTGAACGGCGAGAAAGTTAATGTGGAAAAGGTCGGCCAAATCATTACGATCAACCGGAAATGGACAAACCTTGATAAAATGGAAGTTGAATTCCCGATGGAAGCAACAACCTCCAACTGGGGCAGCAACTCACGTGCTGTTGAGCGCGGTCCGCTGGTTTATGCACTGAAAGTAAAAGAACGCTGGGAAAAAGGGAATGATGAGAAGGAAGGCGACTATTTTTCGGTTTTCCCTGAATCGGCATGGAATTACGGCCTGCTTCAGGATGTGGTCAAAAATCCGAAGGAAACGTTGAAAGTGAACCAGGTTAAACCCGTTGCCGACGATTTTGTCTGGAACCAGGAACATGCGCCCATCGAAATTATTGCTCCCGGGAAGCAAATTCCGGGATGGGTTGCCAACGAAGGAGTGGCATCGCAGCCTGTAACCGCGCGCGACGGCGTTTATAAAGGAAAAGTATCGGATCAGACCGAACAGTTGACGCTCATTCCAATAGGTTGTACCAAAGTAAGGATCGTGGCTTTCCCGGTAGTACGGTAGTCAGCTTCATTCAAGATTACAAGGCAAGCAAAATTATTCAAATCATGCATCAGCCAATTGACCGTCATTTATACGGATCAATTGGCTGATGGGCTGCTTAACCTGATGGTGGTGGGGGGAGAAGAAAGCGAGTTAAACCTTTTATTAATTCGCATGTCATAAATAAAAACAAGCAACCAATTATAAATTACAAAAACCATGAAGAAAAAGAACCTGGGGGCTATTCAATCCATGTCGGCCCTTGCTGTATTGCTGAGTGTGTTTCTGTTTGTTTCGTGTGCCGAGACAAGCAAGACAACGCCTGTTGGAATAACTAAAAATCTGCGTGCTCCGGCCTATCCGCTGGTTACCATCGATCCGTACACCAGCGCCTGGTCGGAAACCGATCAGCTCTTTGACGGACCAGTTCGCCATTGGACCGGCAGACGCCATGGACTGATTGGCACCATTCGCGTCGACGGGCAGGTTTATCGGTTTCTGGGAAAAGAAGAAATGTCGCGTAAAGCCATCATTCCGATGGCCAACCAAGGCGCCTGGGAAGGTAAATATGTGCTGAACCAACCCTCCAAAGGATGGGAAACTCTTAATTTCGATGCGTCGAAATGGACCGATGGCAAAGGAGCTTTCGGAACTGCCGGACAGCCTGATTTGGTTACCGATTGGAACACAAAAGACATCTGGGTTCGTCGCGAATTTACTATCGATACTAATCTTGGAGATGTTCCGCTTTACCTGATCTACTCGCACGACGATATTTTCGAGCTTTATCTGAACGGAACCAAACTGGTTGACACCGGTTATGCCTGGAAGAACAACGTGGTTCTGCCATTGACCGATGAAATGAGAACCCTTTTGGTAAAAGGCGGTAAAAATGTAATCGCGGCTCATTGCCACAACAAAACCGGTGGCGGGCTGGTTGATTTCGGTCTTTATCAGGACATCGACAACCCGGAAATTTTCACTCAGACTGCCATCCAAAAGTCGGTTTCGCTGTCGGCAACTTCAACTTACTATGTGTTTGGTTGCGGTCCGGTCGATCTGAACCTGACTTTTACTTCGCCTTTGCTGCCACAAAATCCCGATGTTCTTTCGCGCCCGGTAAGCTATGTGAGCTACGAAGCCAAATCGAACGATGGGAAGGAACATGACGTTCAGGTTTATTTCGAAGCAACTCCTGAATGGGCTGTCGATAATATGTCGCAGGAAATCTCGGTTGAAAAAGGCGAAACTGAAGGTTTGAGCTATTTCAAAGCAGGAACAATCGAACAACCCGTGCTGGCAAAAAAAGGCGATGACCGCCGAATTGACTGGGGATATTTCTATCTATGCGGTGCAAAAACTCCGGAAATGAGCTATGCGGTGGGAAGCTATCAGCCCATGAAGCAAGGTTTTGCTGCCAATGGAATTCTTGAATCAACAGGAGAACCGAAACTGGTGACTAAAATGGCTGCCGATATGCCGGTAATGGCGTGTGCCCAGCAGTTAGGTAAGGTTTCGGCCAAAGGAACTTCAGGCAAAATAATGATTGGCTATGACGATTTGTACGCCATTCAGTATTTCAACGAAAACCGCATGGCCTGGTGGAAAAAAGATGGTCAGGTAACGATGATCGATGCACTGAAAGCCGCCAACGCCGAATACGACCAACTGATGAAAACCTGTACGCAGTTTGACAATCAACTTTGGAACGACGCTCTGAAAGCCGGTGGCGAAAACTACGCCGAATTGTGCATGCTGGCTTTCCGTCAGGCTATTGCTGCGCACAAACTGATCAAAGACAAAGAAGGCAATACCGTTTTCCTGTCGAAAGAAAACTTCAGCAACGGATCGATTGGTACGGTTGACGTAACTTATCCATCAGCTCCGTTATTCCTGATTTACAATCCTGATCTGCTGAAAGGAATGCTGACACCAATTTTCTATTTCTCGGAAAGCGGAAAATGGACCAAACCTTTTGCAGCACACGATGTAGGTACATATCCACTGGCAAACGGACAAACCTACGGCGGCGACATGCCGGTTGAAGAATGCGGAAACATGCTGATTCTGACTGCCGCTATTGCCAATGCCGAAGGAAATGCCGCTTATGCCGAAAAACACTGGCCAGTATTGACTGTTTGGGCTGATTATTTACTTCAGAATGGGCTTAATCCTGAAAACCAGCTTTGTACCGACGACTTTGCCGGACACTTTGCGCACAACACCAACCTGTCAATCAAGGCAATCATGGGTATTGCAAGTTTTGGCAAACTGGCAGAGATGCTTGGTAAAAAAGATATTGCTGAAAAATACCTGGCTCAGGCTAAAGAAATGGCAGGCAAATGGGTCGAAATGGCTAACGACGGTGATCATTTCCGTTTGACTTTTGATCAGCCCGGAACCTGGAGCCAGAAGTACAACCTGGTTTGGGATAAAATTCTCGGTTTGAACATTTTTGATCCAGCCGTGGCTCAAAAAGAAATTGCTTATTACCTGACCAAACAAAACACATACGGTTTGCCTTTGGATAACCGGAAAGCCTACACCAAATCCGACTGGATTATCTGGACAGCCACACTGGCAAACGACCAGGAAACATTCCAGAAATTCATCGATCCGCTGCATAAATGTTTCAACGAATCGCCTACACGCGTTCCAATGACCGACTGGTTCGAAACAACCGATGCCAAACAGGTAGGCTTCCAGGCCCGCTCGGTAGTCGGTGGTTATTTCATCAAAATGCTTGCTGAAAAATCGGCTAAATAACAGGCCCAATAAAGCATCATAAAACTAAAGGGGTCAGTCTGATGATTACAGATTGACCCCTTCCCATTTATCTTTTCACAAGGAAAACCTCTATTGATCTCCGAACGAAACGCCCATTTTCCGGGCTTTTAAAACCAAAGGATGATCATGATCGACCAGTCTCATTTTGCCGCCCACTTCTTCCAGCGGAACCGTGGTCAAATCACTACCTTTTAAGGCCACCATTGTACCAAATTTTCCTTCGGCAATACATTCGGCAGCATAAGCTCCGTAGCGGGTGGCCAGAATGCGGTCCATCGGCGAGGGGGTTCCGCCACGTTGAGTGTAGCCTAAAACGGTTTCACGGGCTTCGGCATCCACCCGCGACTGAATCATTTCAGACAAATACCTGGCTGCCGACATGTTTTTGGGATGGCTAATTCCTTCGGCCACCACCACGATTGTATAGGGTTTGTTGCTGTCGTAACGATGCTGAATTTTTTTGCAAACCAAATCCATCGAGGATTCGATTTCCGGGATCAGGATAATGTCGCCTCCGCCGGCCATTCCGGCATAAAGTGCAATCCAGCCTGCGTTATGGCCCATCACTTCCAGGATCATGACCCTTCCGTGCGAGTTGGCGGTGCTGTGCAGCCGGTCGACCGCTTCGGTGGCAATGTTAACGGCAGAGTCAAATCCGAAGGTCATATCGGTTCCCCAGACGTCGTTGTCAATGGTTTTAGGTATTCCAATGACGTTCAGCCCGATTTTTGACAGCAAATGAGCCGTTTTCATGGTGCCGTTTCCGCCAATACACACCAGCCCGTCGAGTCCCAGATCGTGATAGTTTTGTTTAATCAATGCCGGTTTATCGTTGTCTTCCTCGGTCACAATTTTGAACGGTTTCTCGCGCGAAGTACCAATGATGGTACCGCCGAGGGTCAGGATGCCTGATAAATCTTTCTCCTTCAGTTCAATATATTGCTTGTGAATTAAGCCAGTGTATCCTGAAGAGAACCCAATGACTTCCATTCCATAATGAACAATTGCAGTTTTCCCAATTCCTCTGATCGCGGCATTCAATCCCGGGCAATCGCCTCCGGCGGTTAAAACCCCGATCCGTTTAACTTTTTTCTGATTCATAAAATTAAATTTAATTGTTTGAAAATAAGTTTGTTGAGGGCGTCGATCGTTTCATCGACTTATACAAGTCGCGATGAACTTATCAATTCAGGTACATTGCGGCTTATTCTCAGATTTGAAGAGAGCAAAAATAGCATTTCAAAATCAAATGTTTTCTATTGCAAACTTTCGGTAGCAGGAAAATCTCAATGTTCTGCATCACTATTCCTGATTTTGCAAACAAATCATTGTTTTAAAAGTTCAAAAATAGTTTTGCCGCTTGTTCACGATAAACCAGGAAATCACAAATTCAAACCACCAGCTAATGTTTGCCTTTCCCTGACAATGGAGTTTCAGTTTTATTCTTTTGATAAAGATTTTTTTTAATTTTGTCAGCCACAACTGAAAACCACTTTAAATTCAATAAACTAAAATTATTCTCGATGAAAAAATTTTATTCACTCTTCTTAGCCGGAATCATCGTTTTTGCGGTATCATCATGTCAAAGTGCTAAGAAAACAACTGGTAGTAAAAAAGAATCGGCTGCTTTAAACAAATTAACTGCCAGCGAAGCAGCAGCAGGATGGAAACTTTTATTCGATGGAACTACTTCTACCGGATGGAGGGGTTATAACAAAAAAGCATTTCCTCTGGGATGGGAAGTTGTTGACGGAACACTTCATTGCAAAGGTACCGGTACCGGAGAAGCAGGCGCTGAAAATGGCGGCGATGTTCTCTATGACAAGAAATTCAAAAATTTCAATTTGAAACTGGAATGGAAGATTTCCAAAGGCGGAAATTCCGGAATCTTTATCCTGGGACAGGAAATTGAAGGATGGCCAGTTTGGAAAACTGCTCCTGAAATGCAGGTTTTGGACAATGCCAATCACCCCGATGCCATGCTGGGCAAAGACGGTAACCGTCAGGCTGGCTCGTTGTACGACCTGATTCCTGCCAAACCACAGAATGCCAAACCTTTTGGTGAATGGAATTCTGTTGAAATCATTTGTTTTAAAGGTACTGTGGTTTTCAAACAGAATGGCGAAAAAGTACTGGAATTCCATTTGTGGACTGAGGACTGGAAGAACCTGGTGAAAAACAGCAAGTTCCCAGAGCTGAACCCGAATTGGGCCAATGTGGCTAAAGAAGGATACATTGCTTTGCAGGATCATGGTGACGATGTTTGGTATCGTAACATCAAGATTAAGGAAATGGATTAATCCAAAGCAATAAGATACTGAAAAGCCTCCTGAAAAGGGGGCTTTTTTTATGACTGGCTGAATTTTCAGATCGTGCTGGCTTGTGGATTTCTATAGAATTTCAACAGGTTACAAAATCTTTTTTGCAAAAGATCATGATCAGGTTGAGGGAATCGGGAAACTTTCGTTCGAGAGCCTGCCGGATGGCTTTGAGCGCTTTGGTGAGGTGGCTTTCAACGGTTTTTTCAGAAAGATTAAGCGACGCGCTGATTTCCTTGTTTTTGAGGCCATTTAAGCGGCTCATCAGGAATACTTTACGGCATTGTTCGGGAAGTCCTTTCACGGTGCGGTTTATCTCAGCCTGAATTTCCATGACGAACAGGTCGTCCAGGATCGGATCCGACAGGGCATCAAAATTTTCGGTAAGCTTTTGGTATTCTTCCTGTTTGTCGGTACGGAACTGAAACATGAGCCGCTCCCGGCGAATGAGATCGATGCAGCGGTTTCGGGTTAGGGTAAACAGGTAAGCATTGAGGATGGTATTGTCGGCAAGTTTCTGGCGGTGATCCCACAACCTGAGGAAGACATCCTGAAGCACTTCTTTGGTATTTTCCTCATTGTTCAGATATCCGTTCGCAAAATTAAAAAGGCGGGCATACCAATGGTCCATGATTATCCGGAAGGCTTTCTCACTTCCGGCTTTCAACTCTACCAGATATTCCTGTCCATTGCTCAACTTTCGTCTTGTTTTTGTATCCTCAAATATAATCCGAATTTTCAAAAATGGTATGTTCTAACGGAATAGTCATATCAACAATTATTTTTAGAAAGAAATTTTAACCATTATCTAACAGTTGTTGTGTTAAGCTATTGTTCTGCTGCTTGTTGGTCGGATTGACTTTTCCTTCTTCGGTACTTCGCATAATTTGTAAGCAAGGAGCTCTTATAATTTCGGGCAGAAAACATGCTTATTTAGTTCCTTACCCTGAATATCCATGCATTTGATTGTCAGTTCCTTTTTGTTGGCATTTATATCCAGTGCTGTATTTGCAGCATTAATCAGAATTGGGAAACTCAGTTCTGGCTGCATGGGTTCAATGTATTGATATTCGTGGGTATGTCCGCAAATCATTAAACTTATACCGGCCTGGTTAAGAACAGGTAGTATTTTTCGTTTGATATCTTTGGGACCATGCCAGTCGGATCCAATCGGAGGAATGTGAATAATGACGATACGGTAAGGTGCAGTTTTAAAATCGTCGGTTTGAACAACTTTTTCGAGCCATTCCTTTTGTTCGGTGCGGTAGGCATCAAATTCGGCCAGTCCCGAATATTCAATATCCGAATCGGGTTTATCTTCTCCGCAGTCGAGAACAATAAAAAAGGCAGGCCCCTGACGGAATGAATAGTAGAGTTTCCCGTTGTTGGTCGGGAAATAATCGGGGAAGGAAATGCTGAACGGGCCACGGGTTTCATGATTCCCCCTGCTGAAAAAGGCGGGAACCTCGCCGGCAAATAAATTTACCGAGGTATCCATGAACCCATCGAAAAACTGTTGCTCGTCCTGCATCGATGAAACCATATCGCCATTGAAAAATACCAGGTCGGTTTTCCCGAATTGTACGTTATTTAACAGCGCTTTCAGGTTTTCGTTGTTCCCGTGAATATCGTTTACAACCATCAGCGAAAGATTGGACTTCTGATTGTCCAGCGTTTTGAAACGAAGTGGTTTGGTTGAGTACACGTTGGTGGAGGCCACATTGCCGTAAAGTACCCGTGTACCTTCCCGCTTTAAGACTTCTTTTGAGAAAACCCGATAGCGGTATTCCTTTCCTTTTTCCAGATTGGCGATGTGGATTTTGTGCAGGCATCCGACAACCCGGTTCCCATTGGAGGTCTGGTAATATTGAGGATGTTCCTCCCCGTAAAAACTATCGTTTCCGGGAGGCGCGATTTCAACCCAGGAAACAGCTTCCTTATTGGTGGTCCAAACGATGGTTGCCTCATTGTTTCCTACGGCCTGAATATATGGACCGTGTGTAATCTTAATTTCCTGGGCAAGTCCGGAAAGAGAAAAACAAAGAAATAAAATGAAAAATAAATGGGTGATTCGCAGGTTCATGGTCTGTTTTATTGGTTGGAAAATTTTCAGGACAATGCTTAATTCTATTTTATGTTGAGGCTAACTTCAACCCAAACCGGCAAGTGGTCGGATGCGACAGGCTCATTTTCGACAACACTTTTGATGACGTTAAACCGGTAGTTTTTATTCTTTTTTGCAAAAATATAGTCAATGCAATCTTTGGGCTCGTTTGCCGGAATAGTCGGTTTGGCCGGATTCGTTAGTATGTGCCAGTTCTTAGCCAGATCAGTAATTTCAATTGACCTTGCCACCGCATTCATGTCGCCTGCCAGAAAGACGGGTTTGGAATAGTGTTCAACAGCCTTGTTGATTAGCGCGACCGAGGCAATGCGGTCTTCATGGGTTAACGAAAGGTGAGTGCAGCAGAACACATAATCTTTCATTTCCACAATCAGCAGGCTACGGGGTTCTTCTTTTCCGGGCAGCGCGATCGCTTCTGTTTTAAGCGGCTTTTCCCGGGTAAGAATTCCAATTCCATATTTGCCGCCCTGATAAGAAATTGATGCCCGGTAAGTTGGATACATTTTTGTTTTGGATGCCAGTTCGTTTAAAACGAAAATGCCTTTGCTGCGCTGGGTAACACTGTCGAGCTCCTGAAGGGCAACGAAATCGGCATCGATCCGACGGATCACATCGGCTGTGCGCTGATAGTCGGTTACATTGTCCAGTCCCTTGCAGTTCCTGATGTTGTAGCTTAATATTTTTAAGGTTTTTGGAGCGCTTTTTGCCGGTTTGCCCGACCAGCAAATGGTATTGAAAAGTATGGTAAAACAAGCAAGGAAGATATAACGACTGGGTTTCATGGTCCTTCAGTTTAGGGTTTACTCTACAAATGTAATTTTTTCAGGAACCAGTTTGCTATAAAATTTATTAAAAATCAGGAACCATTTTTTGAGTTGATGCCTTGAGTTGGTTACCCCAAAATAAAAGAGGCAACTGCATTGTTTTTGCAATTGCCTTCTGGTCGAGTTTGGCTGGCCGATTCACCTTGGAATTCCCGCGTCAGGTATCAGTTTTAGATGGTTTTCATTTCATTTTACTCCCCATTTTTTGTTGGGTTTACCACCCATTTCGAAAACCAGTTCGCCGCCATTAGCGATGTCGCTATGCGAAAGGAAGCTGGATGTAAGCGGTTTTCCGTTTAGCTTGGCCGATTGGATGTAGATGTTTTTGTCTGAAAGCTTGTTTGCTTTAACGGTGAGCACTTTTCCGGCAGCAAGTTGGATTTTTCCTTCGTTGACTGAAGGCGCACCAATAGCATATTGACCTGAACCCGGACATACCGGATAGAATCCAAGTGATGAGAAAATATACCAGGCCGACATTTGTCCGCAGTCGTCGTTACCGCATAATCCATCGGGTTTGTTGAGGTACATGGTGGTAACAATCTGGTTGATGCGTTCCTGAGTTTTCCATGGTTTACCTGCCCAGTTGTACATGTAAGCCACGTGGTGACTAGGTTCATTACCATGAACATAACAACCCACTAATCCTTCGCGGGTAATGTCTTCGGTTTCAGCGAAATATTTATCGGGCATGTACATAGTAAACAAGGAGTCGATGTGTTCACAAAAACGGTTGTTTCCGCCCATTTTCTGAATGAGTGTTGGGATGTCCTGAGGCACATAGAGTGAATAGTTCCATGAGTTTCCTTCAATAAAACCTTCGTTGGCTGTATGCATTGCATCAAACGGAGTTTTCCAGTTGCCTTTGCTGTCTTTAGCACCAACAAATCCGTTTCTATCATTGAATAGTTTTTTCCAGTTTTCGGCACGTTTGCTGAATTGATCGGCTACAGCAGTGTTACCAATTGATTTGGCCAGCTGAGCGATTGTCCAGTCGTCGTACGAATATTCCAGAGTCATGGATGAACCGACCGCATTTTTATCGTAAGGAACATATCCCAGGCTCATATAATCGCCCAGATTTCCATACGTTTTGTTGGTTGCCGATGAAACGCAGGCTTCGAGAGCATGTTTGGGGTCGAAGCCGCGGATTCCATTCATCCAGGCATCAACAATGGCCGGAACAGCGTGGTAGCCGATCATACACCAGTTTTCATTTCCGAAGTGGCTCCATACCGGTAGTACGTGATGAACACTCTGGTCATAATGAGCTAACATGGAGTTAATCATGTCAGAAGTTCGTTCGGGTTGAATCAAGGTGAAAAGCGGGTGTAGTGCGCGGTAAGTATCCCAGAGAGAGAAAACGGTGTAGTTTGTAAAACCTTTGGCCTGATGGATGTTGTGATCCAATCCGCGGTACTGACCATCCACATCCATGTATTGAACCGGATTGATGAAAGTGTGGTACAGCGAAGTATAGAAAGTAGTTTTTTTCTCGGGTGAAGCGGTGACGGTAATACGGCTTAATTCGTTTTGCCATTTTGCTTTGGCTTCAGCTTTTACTTTCTCAAAGTTAAAATGAGGAACTTCAGCCTTTAAATTTTTTAATGCGCCTTCGGTGCTAACAGCTGAAAGGGCAAACTTTATTTTTATTTTTTCACCTTCTGCAGTGGCAAAGTCGAAGTGAGCTTTCAGGTCTTTACCGGCCATCTCAGGGAAGTTATGTTCCTGATCAAACTTACGCCAGAAGCCTTTGTAAACAAGATCTTCATCGTTACGGCAGCCATAGTTTTTGATTGGTTTTGAGAA
>CAZAVU010000097.1:0-13471 GCA_964488805.1 uncultured Odoribacter sp.
AATTGTAAAAAAAGAAAGGCCGCCTCAAATTTTGTTTTGAGACGGCCTCTTTTTTGTAGTTCGGCCTCCAAATGAAGCCTTCTGCTGTCAAATAAATATCGGGGAATTTACTGGCAAAAACAGATTAAAAGGAATGTTGGCTGTCGGACTATTTCAGGAAAGGAAAAGAAAGTGTTTTTCTTTCAACATAAGTACCCCACATACAATTTGAAAATTCTACGGCTGCAAATTTCGCTTTTAACTCTCCTTTTTGAATTTATCTTTTCGTGTAGAATGAATACCGCAAGTTTAGGATTAGCGGAAACTCGTTAAAGGTTTCTTCCGTTGTCAGATTAAAGTTCTGAACATCGTAATTTTTTACTCCATACTGGTAGCCCAGTTCAACAGCAAATCCTTTGCGTTTAATGCGTTTGCTGTACCATTCTTTACCGATCAGTATCCCGGCAACGGGCAAACTGGTAGTCCGGTTCGAATCAAAAACATCGACCCATTTCCATTTTCCAACGATTCCAATGTAGGTGCGGTCGGTACGGTTGTACTGGATGGCATGAAGGTATTTAAAACCGGCTTCCGGATCATCGGGTTTGTGGTCGTCCAGTTGAGCAGAGATGCCCCCAAATACTTCAAATCCGGTGGTCTTCGAGAACCACATCCGCACATTTGGTTTCAGGCCGAGTACTGAAAGTTCACCACCAACCCCGGTCATTTTCTGGGCATACGAAACTGTTTCAAAAAGAAAAATCAACACGAAAAATGGGAGTAATCGTTTCATCTGTGAATAATTTGTTTTTTAATTGTCAGATGGAATAGCCATGGTTGAAATATTATTGTCATTTTCGGTTGGTGTTTACCAAATCATGGCTATTTCATGATATCACGGTTTAATTTGAAAATCTCTTTAAAGCATTCAAATTCCTCTCGTTCACTATGTTTTTGGCTTCCGGAGAGTATAGAAACTCCAGTTCCTCATTGAAATACTCAGTGATTTTTCCACGCACCATTTTCATGGTCGAGTTTAGCAGGTGATTCTGTTCGGTAAAGGCTTCAGGCAAAATGGCGATGGTGGCCGGCAACCAGCGCTCGGGGAACGAGTTGGCATATTTTCCGCCAGCTTTATATTCGTCAACTTCCTGCTGAAGGATTTTCAGGGCCTCGGCCAGAGCCTGATCCGAGCCCGGTTTCATGCCACGTTTTTCCAGTTCGCGGTTAAGTGCAGGCATATTGGGCACAATCATTCCTGAAGTATAAGCATTTTGGTTATTATACAACATGCACTGATCGATGAAAGACGATTGGTCAACCAGCGCTTCTTCAATTCCTTCGGGACTGAATTTTTCGCCGTCGCTGCCGATCAAAAGGCTTTTGAAACGACCCAACACATAAAGGAATCCGTCCGGATCCATGTATCCCATGTCGCCGGTGTAAAGCCAGCCGTCTTTAATGGTTTCTTCCGTTGCTTTCGGGTTGTTCCAGTAGCCTTTCATCACGTTGTCGCCTTTGACCACAATTTCGCCTTTTTCGCCCTGCGGAAGTTCATTTCCATCGATGTCGCAGATTTTCAGGTTCATAAATTTTACCAGTTTGCCCGATGAGCCAAATTTAATGGCATGAAGGGCATTGGATGAAATTACCGGTGCAGCTTCCGAAAGTCCGTATCCCTGGCACATGGGGATTCCGATGGCATAGAAAAACCGTTGCAATTCGATGTCGAGCAAAGCCCCGCCACCGATGAAAAACCGGAGGTTGCCACCAAAACCTTCACGAATTTTGCTGAACAGGATTTTGTCGTAGAAATTCAGCAAGGGTTTGTAAACGGCCCGGAACCCTTTGCCCCGGTCCCAGCCAATACCGTTGTATTTGTAGGCGATTTTCAGGGCGTGGTTAAACATCTTTTCCGCAGTGGGGCCTTGCTGCCTGATGTTCGATTCAATGTTTTTCCTGAAGTTTTTGGCCAGCGCCGGAACGCTCATCATCACATTGGGTTTTACCTCCTTGATGTTTTTGGGGATATTTTTCAGGCTTTCGATGGGCGAATTTCCTACTTCAAGAGCAGCGATACTTGCACCGTTATACATGAAACAATACAGGCAGGCTGTGTGTGCGAAAGCATGGTCCCAGGGCAGCAAAGCCAGTGTTTTCCAGTCCTGGGTAATCTCCATCAGGGTGTTGCCCTGAACCACGTTGGCGGCATAGTTCAGTTGCGAGAGCATGATTCCTTTCGGATCGGCCGTTGTCCCTGAGGTGTACGAGATGTTGGCGATATCGTCGGGTAGAACCGATTTATAGCAGGCTTCAAAATCTTCGTAGTTCGTTTTTAAATATTTGTCGCCAAGGGCTAAAACCTGTTCATAAGAAATATCTCCGGCTCCCGGATTATCTTTCCCGTCGAGGTAGATCACCCTTTCCAGGTCGGGCAATTGGTCGCGGATTTCTTCCACCTTGGAAGCTTGTCCTTTGGAAACGATAACCATCTTACTTCCGGAGTGAGCCAACCGAAATTTGAGCTCGGTACCCGAATCGAGTTTAACCGACAGCGGGACATTGATTCCACCGGCATACAAAATACCCAGTTCCGAGATAATCCATACGTTACGGCCTTCTGCGATCAGGCCTACACGATCGCCTTTTTGAAGCCCGAGTGCGACCAATCCTGCGCCAAACCGGAAAACCATTTCACGGGTTTGCTCATAGGTAATTCCTTCAAATACTCCGTTTTGCTTCTCCCAGAGATATACGTTGTTGGAAAATCGGGCAACGCTGGTTTCAAAAAGTTCAATGATCGTTCGCATATAGCTATTTGTTTTTTGATGAATGGTATTCAAAAGTACTAATTTTCTATTTCCGCCATACATAAAAAAAGGGCCGAAGCCCTTTGTTTAATTTTGCAGATAGGAAAAGATCCCAATTCCAATGGAACTGGATTGATTTTCCTTCTTCCTCGGAAAGTTATCTGGTTCCGAATTTATAAATCGTTTTTTCGCAGAACTTTTGTCCTGGAGCAAGAGTCACCGGTGGAAATTGTGGTTTGTTAACCGAGTCGGGATAATGCTGGGTTTCCAGAGCAATGCCCGAATAGCTGCCGAATTTTTTCTGTCCGTCAATAGTCAGTTCCGGGATCCAGTAGCCTGTGTAAAGCTGAATGCCGGGTTGAGTGGTGTAAACATCCACTGTCCGTCCAGAAGTTGCTTCGCTAAGTTGTCCGGCGAAGACCAGGTTGCCTTCCGGGTTGTCAAGAACAAAATTGTCATCGTAGCCGGTTTCGAGGGTCTCAATGTGTTTGCAAATTTTCTTTTTGGCAAGGAAATTCAACGGAGTTCTTTCCACTGGAAGGATTTGACCGGTAGGAATCAGGTCAATGCTTTCAGTATATGATTTTGCCGTTAGTTGCAGTTCGTGATCCAGGATCTGATCTTTTCCCCCGGTCAGGTTAAAATAGGTGTGGTTGGTCAGGTTCAGAATAGTGGTCTGATCGGTTTCTGCCGAGTATTCGAGGCTCAACTCATTATCGTTATTCAGGGTAAAGGTACAGGAAACTTTCAGGTTTCCAGGATAGCCTTCTTCCATATCGGGGCTGAGGTAGCTCAGTTTTACTCCTGCATTTCCGCTTTCTTCAACAATTTCGGCGTTCCATACTTTTTTGTCGAACCCGACGAGTCCGCCATGCAGATGGTTCGGACCGTTGTTAATGGCCAGCGTGTAATTTTTACCTTCCAGCGTAAATTTCCCGTTGGCAATCCGGTTGCAAATCCTTCCGCAAATACAGCCGAAATAAGGGTAATTCCCCTGATATTCAGGGCTTACATAGGTTTCAAATTCATCGAACCCGCAGACAATATTGGTCAGATCACCCTTTTTATCGGGAGTGGTAATGCTGGTGATGATTCCTCCGTAGTTGGTGATTTTTACCGTTACCTGGTTGTCGTTTGAAAGAGTGTAAAGATCAACTTGTTGACCATCATTGGTTTTTCCGAAGTAAGATTTTGTAATGTTCATGTTTAGATATTTAGTTTTAAAAATGTTGCGGGGTGCAAGTTACAAGTTGCGGGGTGCAGGGCATCAACACGTATCCCGAAACTCGCAACGCTTTTTCAACCGGCATACAAATTTAATTTTTTTCATTCTGACTGGTGGGTACTGGTTGTATATTTATTGTGATTTATTTTTACTTTTGAAATCATAAAAATCCCGATAAACCCAGACGAGTGAAAAATATTCAGATCGATGATTCTCTCGGTGTTCCCAAATACCGGCAAATAATTAACTCCATCTATTCTGCCATTTCGATTGGGGAGTTAAAACTTGGAGACAAAATCCCATCGCTGAACCAGATCTGTGCCGAGTTTGAATTGTCGCGAGATACGGTGATGGTAGCTTTTAATGAGTTGAAAGCCAAGGGTATAATTAATTCTATTCCAGGAAAAGGATATTACGTCAACAGTACCGAAATCAATGTCGATCAGAAGATATTTGTGCTTTTCGATGAGTTAAACGCTTTTAAGGAAGATTTGTACACCTCGTTCCTGAATAGCCTCGACAACAAATCAAACGTTGATATTTATTTTCATCACTTTAATTATCAGGTTTTTAAAAATCTGATTGCGGAAAGTATCGGCAAATACACTTCGTACGTGATCATGCCGGCCACTTTCGATGACACTATTAACATTATCAGCAAATTACCCAAAGACAAAGTATATATTCTTGACCGGGAAAAGGAAGATCTGTCGGATTATCCGGTGGTATATCAGGATTTTGAACGCGATGTTTATGAAGCGTTGAATGATGGTCTTGACCTATTGAAGAAATACAACAAGCTGATTATGATTTTCCCGGGAGGAAAGGAACCGGAAGGCCGAATGATTGGGTTTCAGCGTTTTTGCAAGGAAAATGGGTTCGTTTCGGAGATCATTAGGAATGTTGAAAACAAAACAATTAAGAGTGGTGAAGCTTATTTTGTTCCATCCGACCGCAATCTGGTGCGCCTGGTTAAAATGGCCTCGGAAAATAATCTGCAACTGGGTAAAGATGTTGGAATTGTTTCGTTTAACGATACCATGCTGAAAGAAGTGGTTGCTGGTGGAATTACCACGATCTCGACCGATTTCAACCTGATGGGGCAGACTCTGGCCCGGATGATTCAGGACCGAAGCGCGGAAAAGATCAGGAACCAATCGTCTTTGATCCGGCGAAACTCTCTCTGATATGTTTCTAAACACAAAATATGCTGATCGGGAAAATGGTAAATGATCTACTTTTACCAACCAGTACCCACCAGTTAGAAATTAGGTATTTATATGAGCAAGTTTAATATTGAAAATTATCCTCACAAACGGTTGAACCCGTTAACCGGCGACTGGATTCTGGTGTCGCCACATCGTGCAAAAAGGCCCTGGCAAGGGCAGGTTGAGAAAGCTGCGCCTGACGAACGGCCTAAATACGATCCGACCTGTTACCTGTGTGCCGGAAACGAGAGGGCAGGAGGGAAGTTTAATCCCCAGTACAAAGGGACTTTCGTATTTACTAACGATTTCAGCGCTTTGCTGACGGATACTCCTGATGGAACTGTTGATGAAGGAAATCTCTTTCAGGCTAAAAGTGAAAGCGGCATTTGCAAGGTGATCTGTTTCAGCGAAGACCACAGCTTGACAATTCCGGAAATGGAAGTGGAAGATATCCGCAACGTGGTTGATGTTTGGTGCGAGCAGTTTGCTGAATTGGGCAACAACCCGATGATCAATTATGTGCAGATTTTCGAAAACAAAGGTTCGATTATGGGCTGTTCAAACCCTCATCCGCACGGGCAAATCTGGTCGTCGTCGTCGGTGCCAACCGAACCTGCAAAAGAATCAAAAACGCAGAAGGAGTATTTCGAAAAACATGGAACCACGCTTCTGGGCGATTACCTGAAAGCTGAACTGGAAAAGAAAAAACGGTTACTGGTTGAAAATGAACATTTTGTTGCGCTGGTTCCCTACTGGGCTGTTTGGCCATTCGAAACCATGATTGTCAGCCGACGTCCGGTGCAAAATATCCTTCAGTTGACTGATGAAGAACGTACTGCTTTGGCTGATATTTACAAACAACTGACTGTGAGATACGATAACCTGTTCGAGGTTTCGTTTGCCTATTCGGCTGGCTTGCATCAGGCGCCAACTGATGGAAATGATTATCCCGAATGGCATTTACACATGCACTTTTATCCGCCGCTTTTGCGTTCGGCTTCAGTAAAGAAATTCATGGTAGGCTATGAAATGCTGGCCACGCCTCAGCGCGACATTACTGCCGAGCAGGCAGCACAGCGTTTACGCGACCTTTCACCGGTTCATTACAAATCGAAAAAGTAATATAGAATAAGAAACAAGGAATAAAAATGGCCGTTCGCAAGGAATTGTTTTTGAGCTCTGTAGGAGCGGCAATATTGTAGCCACGGGTGTAGTGAGGAACGAACGAAGCCCGGGGAAATGAAGATAAAAACGCGACCCCGTCCGTGCGAGAATGATTAGAAGTGTGAGAAACTTTTTTCGGACGGAATGGTGCAACAGTTAGAAAATTTAGAAAGGAAATAACCAATAATCAAAAAATCAACTTATGGCAAAAATTAGTGCTTTAATCGAAAAGATTGCCAATGGAAAAAATCCATTGTTTCAGGAATTATATGGTGTAAACGAAGTGGTGCTGAAAGAACAGGCCGATCGTTATGCCGCTTTGATGAATGAATTTCAGAAGGATTATGGAACTGACGATGTGGCATTGTTCAGCTCTCCGGGACGTACCGAAATTGGTGGTAACCATACCGACCACAACTATGGCCGTGTATTGGCCGGCGCTGTGAACCTCGATAATATTGCCGTTGCTGCAACAAACGGAACCAATACCATTCGTATTAAATCAGTAGGTTATCCTGAATTTCAGGTTGATTTAAGTTCACTGGAAATTGATCCGGAGCAATTCTATACGTCTTCATCGCTGGTGAAAGGTATCTGTGCCCGAATGAAGGAAAAAGGCTATGCCATTGGAGGGTTCGACGCTTGTATCGAAGGTCGCGTACCCAAAGGTTCCGGCTTGAGTTCATCGGCTTCTTTCGAAGTTTTGATTGGCGCTATCGTTAATCATTTGTTTAACAACGGCAAAATGAGTGCTGTGGAAAACGCCATTATCGGACAATGGTCAGAAAATAATTTCTTCGGAAAGCCTTGCGGTTTGATGGACCAGACAGCATGTTCGGTGGGTGGTTTGATCACTATCGATTTCGAAGATCCATCAAACCCAATCGTGAAAGAAGTTGATTTCGATTTTGTTAAAACCGGGTTTGCATTGGTAATTACCGATATTGGCGGCGGGCACCATGATGCTGCTTCCCAGGCTGAATACGCATCGCTTCCAACCGAAATGAAGGCTGTTGCAGCCGAACTTGGTGCCAAAGTTTTACGTCAGGTGACTCTGGAGCAGATTGTGGATCAGATCCCGCAAATCCGCAAAAAAACCGGAGACCGTGCTATTCTTCGTGCTTACCACTTCCAGGGCGATAACCAACGAGTGGTTGATCAGGTGGCTGCTCTTGAAAATAATGATTTCCAGGCCTTTCTGAAGATGGTTGTGGAATCTGGTTACAGCTCATTCATGTATAACCAAAATATTTTTGACGTAACACATAAGGACGAACAAGAAGTTTCACTGGGCTTGTTCCTGAGTGAAATGATCCTGAAAGGAAAAGGCGCTTGGCGCGTTCATGGAGGAGGCTTTGGCGGAACCATCCAGGCTTTTGTACCACAGGATCTGCTGGATAAGTATGTCGCCACCCTCGAACATGTGTTTGGTGAAGGGAAATGCCACAAGTTGTTTATTCGGGCCAAAGGTGCTATAAAACTTGATTTATAGTTATATACAATAGTGACAATGGCCGGTTGTTCGAATCAATGAAAGGAATGACCGGCCATCGTTCTTAATATTTTGGAGCTTTTTTACCAGACGATAAGCAAATAGTTAGTTATTTTTTGCAAATTCGGGGACTAAATTTAAAACATACAAGCAACCTAAATCTTTATCAATTAACAATCAAATTATGACACAAAACAAAAGTTATGCATTGCCTATTGCAATGATGTTCGCTCTGTTTTTTATGATTGCTTTTGTAACTGGGTTACCCAGTCCGATGGGAGTAATCGTGGCAAAACAATTTGGAGCATCTAATTTCTTGTCACAGTTAGGCTTCTTTGCCAATTTTATTGCTTATGCCTTTATGGGTATCCCTGCAGGGATGTTACTCGAAAGGATTGGCTATAAAAAGACAGCATTAATTGCAGTAGTTGTTGGTTTTACAGGTGTTGCTGTTCAATACCTTTCAGGCCAGGTTGGTAGTTTTGTTGTTTACCTGACCGGGGCATTCGTTTCAGGTTTCTCTATGTGTATGTTGAATACCGTAGTTAACCCCATGTTGAATACACTTGGTGGTGGTGGTAACAAAGGGAATCAATTAATTCAGACCGGAGGTTCTTTAAACTCTGTGGCTGCAACTATTGTTCCGGTACTTGTAGGATACCTGATGGGAGCCAATGCCGCTGAACGTACTATTTCAAAGGCAAATCCTGCGCTGTTTATCGCTATGGGAATCTTTGCAATGGTTTTCGTGGTTCTTTACATTATGGATATTCCTGAACCACGCAAGGTTAGTAAAGAAAAAGTAAAACACGAACACAGTCCTCTTTCTTTCCGCCATTTTATTTTTGGTGCAATTGCCATTTTTGTTTATGTAGGGATTGAAATTGGTGTACCAAGTACTGTTAATCTGTTTATGACTTCAGATACGTCAACCGGGGGATTGGGAATTGATGCCACAATAGCTGGGTCAGTTGTTGGAACTTATTGGTTCTTAATGATGGTTGGCCGTATTTTTGGAGCTTCACTGGCTGCAAGATTCTCGAGTAAGGCGATGTTAACTGCAGTTTCTTCTCTTGGGTTGATTTTTGTATTGTTAGGTATTTTATTACCTGTTACAAGCACCGTGAGTATGCCTGTTTTCCAGTCAAATATTTCATTTGGTTTGGCTAATGTCCCGATTGGTGTTATGTTCTTGGTCTTCTGTGGATTGTGTACTTCTGTTATGTGGGGAGGTATCTTCAATCTTGCAGTTGAAGGACTTGGAAAATATACTGAGGCTGCATCAGGTTTATTCATGGTTATGGTTTGCGGTGGTGGTATCATTCCGCTAATTCAGGGAAAAGTTGCCGACATCACTTCTTATACATCAAGTTATTGGGTAATCTTTATTTGTATTGCCTACTTGTTATTCTATGCTTTAATCGGAAGCAAGAATGTAAACAAAGACATTCCGGTATAATTGAATTTATATTTATCAAATACTTAAAGAAGGACCAGCGATGGTCCTTCTTTTTTTTGCTCCTGGTGTAAAGATGTTTTCCAACAGGAATTGTCATTTAGTTGTTATTTCTGAATAAAAGTAAAAAATACTTTTCTAAATTAGCGCAACTAATTTTCCTGAAATACATGGAATTATATCAGATACATCCTCGCCATTACGTTGCGGTTGATTGCGTGATCCTCGGATATCAGGATGATGAAATCAAACTCTTGCTTTATCCCAGGAGCTTCGAGCCATTCAAGGGAAGCTGGTCGTTGCTGGGTGGTTTTGTCGAGGAGAATGAGTCGGCCGATGAAGCTGCTTCCCGAATTCTAAAGCAAACAACCGGCTTGGAACAGATTTTTCTGGAACAGGTGGAATCGTTTTCGGCACCGAACCGAGATCCAGAGGCGAGGGTAATCAGTTTGGCTTATTATGCCTTGATTCGGATTGATTTGCATGACGAGGGGAAAGTGAAAGAGAATGGCGCTTATTGGGTTCCGATAAGGAATTTGCCCCAGTTGATTTTCGACCATCAGGCCATGTTTGAAAAAGCATTGGTCAAACTTCAGCAAAAAGCCGGTTACAGCTTAGTTGGTCTGGAGTTATTACCCGAAAAATTTACACTCATTCAGCTAAGAAAGCTATACGAGGCCATTTTTCAGCGCGAATTTGATCCGGGAAATTTCAGGAAGAAGATTTTATCGTTGGGAGTACTTGAAAAACTTACTGAGAAAGACGCTTCTGAATCGAGAAAGGGTGCCTTTTATTATAAGGCAAAAAGCAACATCGATGAAATTGGTATTGATCGGATTGTCAAGTTTTAATTTCAGGAATACAATTAATATTTAAATTAATAATCTAATACACAACTTATGAATTGGAATTCACATGAGTTTATTTGGCTCGACTGGGTAATTATCGTAGTTGGGATTCTGGCTGTAGGCTGGGCGGTATATCGTTCGATACAAAAGCACAAACGTTCGCAACAAGGTGCTGATAGCGAAGACTACCTGTTCGGTAAAGGCGAACCCTGGTATATCATTGGTGCAGCTATTTTTGCTGCAAACATCGGATCGGAACACCTCGTAGGTCTTGCCGGTACGGGTGCAAAGGCAGGCGTAGGCATGGCGCACTGGGAGATGCAGGGCTGGATGATTCTTATCCTGGGCTGGATCTTTGTGCCGTTCTATCAACTTATGAATAATAAGCTGGGTAAAATCATTACCATGCCTGACTTCCTGAAAAATCGCTACACCCCGCGTACGGGTTCGTGGCTGTCAATCATTACACTTGTAGCTTACGTGCTGACTAAAGTGAGTGTAACCGCGTTTACGGGCGGTATCTTCATGGAGAGCCTTCTTGGTTTGCCTTTCTGGTACGGAGCTATCGGTTTGATCATCTTAACAGGTGTTTTTACTGTTTTTGGCGGGATGAAAGGTGTGATGACACTTTCTGCAATTCAAACGCCTATACTTATTCTTGGTTCGTTCCTGGTGCTTTTTCTGGGATTATCAGCCCTCGGTCACGGCTGTATTGCTGATGGTTGGGCTGCAATGATTGACTATTCAAAAACACTAAGTGTTGGAGCAGACGGCCATGCTTATGGCACCAACCACATGTTCCACTTTGAGACGGGTGACCCGCTGTATGATGAATATCCTGGCTTTTGGGTGTTTATCGGAGCGTCTATTATTGGTTTGTGGTATTGGGCTACCGACCAACACATTGTTCAACGTGTGCTCGGACAACACAAAGGTGAGTCGAGCGACGTAGTGATGAAACGTGCGCGCAGAGGTACTATTGCTGCCGGTTATTTCAAATTGCTGCCCGTTTTTATGTTTCTGATACCTGGTATGATAGCTGCCGCCCTGGCTGCTCGTCCCGACAGCGGATTTACCTTGGAAAACCCTGATACCGCCTTTGGCGCCATGGTTAAGTTTGTACTGCCCGCTGGAGTGAAAGGTATCGTAACAATCGGTTTTATCTCGGCTCTCGTTGCTTCGTTGGCGGCATTCTTCAACTCCTGCGCTACGCTGTTTACTGAAGATTTTTATAAGCCAATGTTTAAAGGTAAGAGCGAGGCTAAATATGTTTTGATAGGCCGTATTGCAACTGTTGTGGTTGTGGTACTTGGTATTGGCTGGATACCAGTCATGATGAGTCTGGGCAGTCTTTACTCTTATCTGCAAGGGATTCAATCGCTGCTTGCTCCTGCCATGGTCGCCGTATTCGTACTTGGAGTCTTTTCCAAAAAAATTACCCCCAAGGCAGGTGAGGCCGGTATGATCGTAGGCTTCGGTATCGGTATGGTTCGCTTGCTGACCAACATCCTTACCAATACAGGTAAAACAGAAATGACAGGCTGGTTGTGGGAATCAACCCGTTGGTTTTGGCATACCAACTGGCTTATCTTCGAGATATATTTGCTTATTTTCATCATGCTCATGATGGTCGTAGTATCGTTATTTACTCCGAAGCCAACTGCTCAACAGGTAGAGGCTATTACTTTCACAGGCGACTACAAGGCACTTATCCGGCAGAGTTGGAACAAGTGGGATGTAATTGCTTCACTGGGTGTAGTTTTAGCTTGTACTTTGTTCTACATGTATTTCTTGTAGAAAACCGAAAGTCATCATTGTTTCGTTGCTGAAAGAAATGGTGGTATTTAAAAAATAATTAAATTGCCCGAATAAACCATTCGGGCAATTTTTTTATGTACGATATTATTGGGGATGTTCACGGGTATGCTGATGAGTTAGAACGTTTATTAAAGAAAATGGATTACCAGCTTTCGGGTGACTGTTATACACATCCGACACGGAAAGCTGTGTTCGTTGGCGATTTCATTAACCGAGGCCCTAAAATAAGAGAAACGTTGAATATTATCCGGGAGATGGTCGAGAAAGGCTCGGCCTATGCCATTCTGGGGAACCACGAATTGTATGCTGTCCTTTATTATCTGCGCGATTCGGAAGGTAAGTATTATAAAAAACGAATACCTAAATACCAGTTACAGATAAACCAGACTCTAGAAGCGTTTTCATCCTATAAAGCAGAGCTTAAAAGTCATTTGAAGTGGATGCGGACGCTGCCGATGTATCTTGATTTTGGTAAAATCAGGGTTGTACATGCCTGTTGGGATAGTGAAAGCATTAATTTGCTGGGAGAGGTGATTACCGGACCTAAACTGAAGAAGAAAGTGCTGAGGGAAGTTGCTCTCAATGGAACAACTTTTTCTTCCAGATTTTGGGAAACCTGTAAAGGTATTGATTTTCAGCTTCCTAAAAATTTATTGATTTTTGATGATGAAGGAAAACCACATCGGTCGTTTCGGATGAAATGGTGGGAAAATCCCGAAGGAAAGACATTTCAGGATATTTCGCTTGAAAGCAGGTTCGATCTTCCGGCTTATACCATTCCCAAAGAAATTATTCAGCCCAGAACCCCTTATTCGTCCACTGAGCCTATCGTTTTTTTCGGGCATTACTGTTTGAAACAGTGTTGTGGAATATTGGCCGATAATCTTTGCTGTGTTGATTCCTGCGTGGCCCGATCGGGTAAGTTGCTGGCATACAGGTGGAATGGGGAGGAAGTCCTGACCAGGGCAAATTTCGTTTGTTCGGATGAAAACGCGTAATTGTTTTGCTGTCAGTTTGTTGTTTTGTTTTGGGAAAACAAGATAAAAACACAAGTTTTTTTAATTTGCCCTATTGCGGGGAAAAAAGAAAGCTCTATATTTGCAGAGCCTTTTGAGAAACGGATTTCAGGAGGTTTGTTCTTAAAATTAGTGTTGTAAATTTTAGTTAAAACTTTACTTGGTGCGGTAGTTCAGTCGGTTAGAATATCGGCCTGTCACGCCGAGGGTCGCGGGTTCGAGTCCCGTCCGCACCGCCCTCATAAAATTTACGACACTGAAATTTGGTGCGGTAGTTCAGTCGGTTAGAATATCGGCCTGTCACGCCGAGGGTCGCGGGTTCGAGTCCCGTCCGCACCGCCAAGGGTAAGTTAAATGACAAAACCTGAAGCCATAAAGCCTGTAAAGTTTACTTTACAGGCTTTTTTACTTTCTTTTCCGGAATAATAGCAAAATTTTAACCGGAGCCCTTGTCT
>CAZAVU010000098.1:0-13298 GCA_964488805.1 uncultured Odoribacter sp.
TCTTAAAATTACCTCAAATGCCCCAATTACCGCGCAAGCGGTTTAGTTCAACTAGTAAATAGCGGCAAGTTTATAGTACTTTTCAATTATTTGATTGTTTTAATCTCGTTGTCGCGGATTTGTAACTTATTTAAATCCTGACAGGGTTTGAAACCCTGTCAGGGGTATAATTATCAAATAGCCATCGCCTACGCTTTGGCCAGTTTTACATCCACCAAAGTAAGTTCTCCATCGTTCACATAAACCGTCAGGGTTTGTTCGGCATAACCGGCTTTCTGCACGGCAACCCGGTAGGTCCCGGCCGGCATCGAGCTCACGTAAAAACCACCCTTTTCGGCTGTTTTCTTTACCAGCGAGGCATCGCCTGTCGCAACCAATTTCGTTACATCGCCGTCGGGCCAAAACGAAATCACTACGCCCGGGATGGGGTCGCCGGTCAACACGTCGGTAACCAATCCTTTTACCGACATTTTTCGGTTGCCCGATTCAATAATCTTGCGGGCCAGTTTATACCCCGCGTAAAAATTCGGTTCCGTCAGCCGCACAATTTCAACCACCGCGTCCATGTTTGCGAGCGCTTCATCGCCTGCCACAAACAAATCGGCCAGTTCTTTAGTGGCCTGAGCCTGGCTCACCTTTTCGGTACGCGGGGCGGCCAGCGCCTGCTTGTAATCGGTAATAGCCTGAAGCAAGGCAGCCTGGCTTTCGGCAGTAACCTGGTAAGATGCCAGCGCGGTCAGGTTAGCCTGGGCGCGGTCGTAGATCAGTTTTGCCGTATCCGACAAAACGGTGTCGGGCAAATGCCTTAAATCCGATTCGGTGTAGCTGATTTCTTTCAGCAGTTTCTGGTTCTTGCTCAGTTTGGCAAAAGCCATCAGCTTGCGGGCGGTATCGGCGCCCAAAACAACCAGGTTTTCCCTGTAATCGTTTTTTCCTGCGGTTGTTCCGCTGATGTCGGCTGCCTGTGTTTCCACAATCAGGTGAATCCGGCCGCAGGTCGTTTTCATGCTGGTAAGGTTGGTACTGAAGTTGGGGAGCGGTGTGGTGATAGCGGTGTTTTTCTCACAGAAATCAACGGCAGCAAGGTACATGCCGAAACGGTTCTCTTGTTTTTTGTTCATGTTAAGATTGAGTTTTAGTTTTCTTGATAGCTTGTAATAGAAATTATGAAAGCAAGGTATAATAATACAACATAAAAATCAAGCAACTATCCAATTATTTTTCAGGAATTTTCGGGTTATTGGTTCTTGTTCAATAGCCGTAGCCTTCAGGCTACGGTAAAAGAATGCAAACAAACGAGGGCTTTAGCCCAAATGGTCATCATTTAGGGCTAAAGCCCATTTTTCATATCAATTTATAACAACGGCATAAATGCCGTTGCTAATTAAAGAACACCAATTAACCGATAATTCTGTCCTTTTTCAGGAATTTCATCTTTCAAATATTGCTCGTCATCGGTCAAATATTGCTCGTCATCCTTCATATACGACTCATCATCCGGTAAATATTACCCGTCATCGGGCATATATCACTCGTCATCGCGCAAATATTGCTCGTCATCGGGCATATATGACTTGTCATCCTTCATATACGACCCATCATCGGGTAAATATCATTCGTCATTGGTCATATATCACTCGTCATCGCGCAAATATCACTCGTCATCGGGCATATATGACTTGTCATCCTTCATATACGACCCGTCATCGGATAAATATCATTCGTCATCGGGCAAAAAAAAGAGCGACTCGTTTGAGCCGCTCTTTTCAGTATCATTTGGGGACCCCCGCCTTCAACAGGCCCCTCACCTCTCCTACTCGCCCTGGCAACGGCAGTAATTCGCAAGAGAATCGCGCCCTCAAAGGTGACCCACGGACAAAAAAAAAATCCCGGTTGCCCGGGATTCCTATTTTTTACTTTTGCCTTTTCTTTAAACTTTTGCCCCTATCCTTCACATTCTTTGGCAATGGCAGCGCATATTTCAGCCATTTCCTCTTTCGACAGCGAAAGCTTCTTCGAGAAGTGCAACATATCGGCTTCCGACTGCATCGGTACCAAATGAATATGTGCATGAGGCACTTCCAACCCTAAAACCATCACGCCTACTTTTTTGCAAGGGATTGCCTTACGCAGACCAAGCGCAACCTTTTTTGCAAACAACTGCAATCCGGCATAAGTTTCATCATCCAGATCGAACAGGTAGTCCACTTCCTTTTTGGGGATAACCAAAGTATGACCTTTGGCTACCGGGGAAATATCCAGGAAGGCAAAATAATTTTCATCTTCAGCAACTTTCCAGGCTGGGATTTCCCCGTTTACGATTTTGGTAAAAATGCTGGCCATTTTCCTGATTTTTTTAGATTGAAATATCAACGATCTCGAACGGGATCTTTCCGGATGGCACCTGAATTTCGACCACATCGCCAAGTTTCTTGCCCATCAATCCTTTGGCAATCGGAGTCTGGATCGAAATCTTTCCCTGTTTCAGGTCAGCTTCATGCTCCGAAACAATTGTATATTGCATGGTTGCATTATTCATTCTGTTCCGGATGGTAACCTTATTCAGGATCTGGACACATGAAGTATCAATCTTTGTTTCATCAATGATTCGTGCCGAAGCAATCTTATCGCCCAGGATGGCAATTTTTGCTTCAAGCATTCCCTGTGCATCTTTGGCTGCATCATATTCGGCATTTTCAGAGATATCGCCCTTTTCAATAGCTTCTCCAATCATTTTTGAGATAGCCGGACGTTCAACTTTCGTCAAACGGTCATACTCTTCTTTCATCTTCCGAAGGCCTTCTTCGGTGACATAAGTAACCTTAGCCATGGTTTTCTCCTTTTTATAAATACTATATTAAAACAAAAAAGAATTCCGGCCTTGCGGAACTCTTTTGCGTTACAAACTTATACATTTTTTTTAATCTATCCGAATCGGTATGTTTTATAAAATATTCAATTCACTGTATTATACATAGTTTCTACGCCAATTTCGAGCCCATCATTGTTCACAGGCGAATGACTTCAGTATAAGGCAAGAGCCGATTCGAACCTTTTAGTCAGTACTTCCGCGCCATAATTTCGGAATACACAAAAGCCTTGCGCAGTGAGAAGTCTTCGAGATAATCCGGGGTTTCTTCGTCGGCAGGCTCAATTTGTTGCTCTTCGGTTTTCACAGGCGCCATAGCCGGTTGAAAAGAGCGTTTCGGACGACTGGGTAAGGTGCTCTTAAACCCCTGACCATGCACGACTGACGGTGAAAATAGTGATTCGGGCGCCACCGGATCTTTCCTCACAAACGGCATCTGTCTTACCAATGGTTTGACTTCTGTCTCGGGTTTCTCCAAGAAATCATCTCCCAGCAACTGATCCATAAAAAAGTTCCGGCTGGACTGTTTTTCGGGAATTTCCAGGTGTTCGGCATTCTTCTTTTTCTTGTTTTGATTGATGGCACCAAAAATGGAAAGCGCTATTGCTATGATCAGGAAAATATAATCGTCCATTTCGTGTATTTTTAAGTGGCAGATAAAATAAATTGTTCTTTTCTTTGTTTTTAAGTTGGATTAAAGATAGAAAAAATGTGTCAGTTTCCAGGTAAAATATTCAAATCGATACTGCTTTGCTTCTTTTTGCTTGCAGGAAGCAATAGTTGTAAAGACGACAACTCCTCGGTTATTCCGTATGTTTATGTCAACATGAACATCAATCCGAATAACCTGATTGAGCTCAATGTACCCTATGGATCCTATTATTTTGCAGAGAAGGGCTTTGGTGGAATCATTCTTTTTCGAGACCTGACTGACAATTCTAATCCCTATTTTGCATTCGACGCGGCCTGCACCAACGAAGTTTTATCGACAGTCAGAGTAGAGGCTGATGCAAGCGGGATAGCCACCTGTCCTGAATGTGGCTCCAGGTTCCTGCTGGTTGGCGGCTACGGCACACCGGTAAAAGGACCTGCAGTTCAACCCTTGCGACAGTACCACACCTATTACACCGGAGGCCGGATTATCATCACCAATTAATCCAGGCAATAGGCCAACCCGACATTGACTCTAATCCGAAATATTCAGCTCAAATACCCGGCGGGATTTCAACTCGAACAAAAAGATCTTATGAAATCCCGAAAAGAAATTCCAGCTTTCAAGTTTATTTGACAGGTTGTACGACACAGGACTTTCGACCAAATCGGCAGTAATCACCAACCAAATCTGGTTCAGCTTTTTTTGCTGATACAGAGGAATCTTTTCATCCTTAGCGCTGATGGTATATTCAATGTTCTCCTTATTGAATTCAGGAGGCTGATATCCGGGTATTTTACCAGGGAAATGCGTTTTTTCCTTTCGCACCGTTGGCCCGTGCAGCTTGGTCAGTTCAATGCCGATGGATGTTTTGGGGTTTTCTTTCAGAATAAAATCCGGAGATTCGGTTTTCTCCAGCTTCCCTTTGGGAAAATCAGAATATTCATTTCTGAAAAGTTCAATGATATATTCCTCTTCAACAATTTGTGAAACCTGGTTCGGGCTCATAACTACTGATTTATATTCCGGTAGGAGTTTCCCAAAGGTAAAAAAATAAAGAAAAAAGAGGAGCTGATTTTGCTCCTCTTCCTGATATCGTTTTTGAGAACCGGCAACTCGCAGTGCCGTTCACTTTCAACTTTTGCCTTGATCTAGTACCGGTAGTGCTCTGGTTTATAAGGCCCTTCAACCGGAACACCAAGATAATCGGCCTGTTCCGGAGATAACACAGTGAGTTTTACTCCCAGTTGTTCCAGGTGCAGTCGGGCAACTTCCTCGTCAAGGTATTTGGGCAAACGGTACACGTCAACGGGGTAATCCTTTTTCCAAAGTTCCATCTGAGCCAACGTCTGGTTGGTAAACGAGTTCGACATCACGAACGACGGATGCCCGGTTGCACAACCTAAATTAACCAGGCGGCCTTCGGCAAGAAGGAAAATCGAGTGCCCGTCAGGATAGACGTATTTGTCGACCTGCGGTTTGATATTGATTTTTTGGATACCAGCCCAGGCCTCAAGACGACTCACCTGAATTTCGTTATCGAAATGGCCGATGTTGCACACAATTGCCTGATCTTTCATTGCAGCCATGTGTTCGCCGGTAATGATATCGCGGTTTCCGGTGGTAGTCACAAAAATGTTACCTTCAGCAACGGCATCGTCCATGGTTTTCACTTCAAAACCTTCCATAGCCGCCTGAAGCGCACATATCGGATCAATTTCGGTCACAATGACGCGGGCCCCATAACCACGCATCGAGCGGGCACAACCTTTGCCCACATCGCCGTAACCAGCCACAACCACAACTTTTCCGGCGATCATCACGTCGGTAGCGCGTTTAATTCCGTCGGCCAGCGACTCGCGGCAACCATACAAATTATCGAATTTTGACTTGGTCACCGAATCGTTCACGTTAAAAGCGGGGAACAGCAGTTTGCCTTCGCTCATCATCTGGTACAAACGATGCACCCCGGTAGTTGTTTCTTCAGAAACGCCTTTGATGTGCGGAGCCTGACGGGTCCAGCGTTGCGGCGTATCAGCCAGTATTTTTTTCAGGATCAGGTTCAGCTCGTGCTCATCCTCACCTCCTGCCGGAAGATCAAGAATTGACGGGTCTTTCTCTGCTTCCACACCCCGATGAATCATCATGGTTGCATCGCCACCGTCGTCAACAATCAGGGTTGGGCCAAGGTCGTTGCCAAAATCCAGGGCGCGTTCGGTGCACCACCAGTATTGAGCCAGCGTTTCACCTTTCCAGGCAAAAACCGGAATCCCGGCAGCAGCAATAGCAGCAGCGGCGTGATCCTGGGTGCTGAAAATGTTGCAGCTTGCCCAACGTACTTCAGCGCCAAGTTCAACCAGCGTTTCAATCAGCACGGCAGTTTGTATGGTCATGTGCAGCGAACCCATGATGCGTGCACCTTTCAGTGGTTTTGCGGCAGCGTATTTTTTCCGGATAGCCATCAGCCCCGGCATTTCTTTTTCGGCAATTTCAATTTCTTTCCGGCCAAAATCGGCCAGCGAAATATCGGCAACTTTATAAGCCAATTGTTCCATTGTTTTTGTTGTCATTTCTGAATGTTAAATTTTGATGGCAAAGATAATCAAATCAACTGTTTTAAGAAGGAACAAACAATCTGGCAATGATTTGTTTGCTTGCATTAAATCTTGGTTTCCTGGAAAAAGGCGATGGTATCGGCCTTATCTTTCGAAAGTTGTTCTTTCAACGCCCCAAGAGAGTCAAATTTCCGTTCATCCCGAAGTTTATTAAAAAAGATCAGTTCGATTGGTTTTCCATAGATGTCCGAATCGAAATCGAACAAATGAACTTCAATGCTCCGGTGATCAGCATTGTTGTTAACTGTTGGCCGGTACCCGATATTCAACATACCCTGATAGACCTGCCCCTGTATTTTTACCTTCACCGCATAAACGCCGTGTCCCGGAATGATTTTATCCGGATCGGAGGCTTCAATATTGGCCGTTGGAAACGCAAGCTGCCGACCCAGTTTTTGCCCTTCAACCACTTTGCCATGAAGGGTGAACGCATAACCAAGATAAGCATTGGCGGTTTGAAAGTCGCCACGCTCAATGGCCTGGCGTATTTTGGTTGAGCTGATGTTCGATTCGTTCATCAGCAGGACGTCGAGTTTTTCAATGTGGAATCCCAGCCGGTCGGCACAGTTCTTCAGGAATTCAAAGTCTCCCTGACGGTTTTTTCCGAATTTATGGTCATACCCCACAACCAGGTAGCTGGTATGTATTCGGTTAACCAGAATCTGTTCGACAAACTGGCCATAGCTGAGTTGGGCAAATTCAGGAGTAAACGGGTAAACAATCAGGTGATCGATGCCCGACTGCTCGAACAGTTCAATCTTCTCCTCAAGGGTCGTCAGCAACCGCAAGTTGGTTTCGTTTGGCGCCACCACTTTCCGTGGATGAGGGTCAAAGGTAAAAATCACCGATTCGCCGTTCATCTTCGCGGCTAATTCATGCAAACGGGCAATGATTTTCCGGTGCCCCAGATGAACCCCGTCAAAGGTTCCGATGGTGACCACCGGATTTACAGCATGAAAATTATTCAGATCTCTGTGTATCTTCACCTGAATATACTTTTAAAATTGAGCGCAAAAATAATCATTTTCACCATGCCGGTAAGCGTTAAAAAAACACAAAAGCTGGCAACATGTTTCAAAAACCCGGAAACGGGGCTCTATATGAAACCGAAATTATTATTTTTATACCCATATTGACCAATAAATTTTTGAAACTGTGAAAAAGATAACATCAATAGCAATAGCTCTGGCCGCACTGGCATTCTCCTGCAACAAGCCTACCGGATTCGTGATCAACGGAAAAATTACCAATGCCGAAGGGAAATACCTTTACCTGGACGAGTTGAAAGTTTCGTCCAGCGTGCCGGTCGATTCCGTAAAACTCGACAAAAAAGGCACATTCAAATTCAAGGGCAAGATTGGCTACCCCAATTTCTACCTGCTCCGTCTGAATGAAAAAAATTTCGTGACCCTGTTGGTCGACACTACCGAAAAAATCACGGTTTCCGGTGATGCAGCCAACTTCTCGCGCGATTACCTGGTACAGGGCTCGCCCGGTTCATTGCTCGTTCAACAGCTCAACAACAGGTTGACCAAAACAAAACTCAAACTCGACTCGATAAACAGCAGGGTAAACGCATTCAGAGGCCGCAGCGATTACAACGTACAGAAAATCAAATGGGATCAGGAACTGGCCGACATCAGGCAGAACCAAATCAGCTACTCGACCAGTTTTGTTCAGAAACACCCGTTCTCACTGGCGTCAGTACTGGCTTTGTACCAGAAATTTGACGATTCAAACTATGTCATCCAGGATTTGCAGTCATTGAAAGTGGCAGCCTCGGCGCTCAACAGCATCTTTCCCAAATCAGAACATGTTAAAGCCTTATATGCCAACACCAAGAGGCTGATGGATGATGAAAAGAACAGCAAACTCAAACAGTTTATCTCCCAGAATGCCGTGAACTCGCCCGACCTGGTTTATCCAAACTACAACGGACGTAACATATCGCTATCGTCCTTCAGGGGAAAGATTGTTTTGCTTCAATTCTGGTCGGCAATGAACAAAGATTCACGCATCCAAAACGAGGCATTGGTCGAACTCTACAGCAAATACAAATCACGGGGTCTGGAAATATATCAGGTGAGTATCGACACCGACCGGAGCGCCTGGCTGAATGCCATTGAACAGGATGGACTGAGTTGGACCAATGTAGGCGACATGAAAGGATGCGTAGCTGCACAGAACGTTTACAACATACAGGCCATCCCCTCGAATTATTTACTCGACCGCGAGGGACGGATTGTTGCCAAAAACGTTATTGGACCTGAGCTTAACCGTGCAGTTGCCGAACTGCTCCAATAAAACTGCATGAACCGGAATCTGAATCTGGAGGCCTGTTGGCTCTTTGATTTTTAGAGCTATATTTGCCTTCCGTATTTGTGAACCAATCTTTCGTCCACTTGAACAACCAACATAAAAAAGCATACTTCGTATCCGACGTCCATCTGGGAGCCCCGGCTCTAAACAACAACAAAGAACGCGAACAGGCCTTTGTGTGCTGGCTGAACGAAATAAAGGAAGATGCCTCGCACCTGTTCCTGATGGGTGATATTTTTGATTTTTGGTTCGAATACAAAACTGTTGTTCCGCGCGGATTCACCCGAACGTTGGGAAAGCTGGCCGAAATCGCCGATTCAGGAGTGGAAGTCCATTTCTTTACCGGAAACCACGATGTCTGGGTCTTCGATTACCTGCCTCAGGAAATTGGACTGGTACTTCACCGCAACGAGTTCAAAACAGAACTCTGCGGCAGGAAGTTCTTCCTGGCGCATGGCGACAGTTGTGACCTGAATGACAAAGGTTACTTATTCCTGAGGAAAATCTTCACCAGCAAAACCCTTCAGTGGTTATTTGCCCGTATTCATCCGAATTTTTCGCTTTCGCTCGGGCATCGCTGGTCAAAACATTCACGCATATCAAAAGGAATAACCGGAGAAGGTTTTAAAGGAACAACAAACGAAGGAATGTTTATTTTTGCAGAGTCATTGCTCCGGCACGAAAAATTCGATTACTTCGTTTTTGGGCACCGGCATGTAATGGTTGACAGCCCAATCGGCGAAAATAGCCGGTACATTAACCTAGGCGACTGGATCAATTATTTTTCGTTCGGGGTGTTTGATGGAAATGAATTTAAACTGAAACAATATAATTACCAAGGCCCGAGTGGCCACTGAAAAATTTATCATGACAAAGCAGTTATATACCAAAATCGTGGGAACCGGAAGTTATCTTCCTTTACGTACCATCGAAAATGAGTATTTCAGTAATTATACTTTTTTTGATCCCGCGACCAAAAAACCGTTGGAAAAGAGCAACAGCGAAATCATTCAAAAATTCAAAGAAATAACCAACATCAGCGAACGCCGCTGGATTACCAACGATTTGCGCAATTCGGATATGGCGACCCTGGCCGTAAAAGATGCTCTCGAATCGGCCCAGATTGACAAGGAAACACTCGATTTCATTATCGTTTGCCACAATTTTGGGGATGTCAACGTTGGCACAACCCATGTCGATATTCTGCCAAGCCTGTCGAACCGCGTAAAAGCCAAACTGGGGGTTGCCAGTGCCGCATGTTTTTGCCACGACGTAATTTCGGGCTGTCCGGGCTGGACCCAGGGCATGATCACCGCCGATGCCTACATCCGCTCAGGAATGGCAAAAAGAGGCGTGGTTATTGGTTCCGATGTTCTGTCGCGGATTTCTGACCCGCACGATCGCGATTCCATGATCTATGCCGACGGAGCTGGTGCTACCATCGTGGAAGCAGTCGAAAGCGACGAACCGACCGGAATATTGTCACATTCAAGCCGGGCTGATTCGATACATTACTCCAATCTGCTGTTCAGCGGGAAATCTCTGAACCCCGAATATGAAGGAGAAGAACATTTCATTCGGATGTTGGGTCACAAATTGTATGTGTATGCCCTGTCATACGTACCGGGTGTAGTAAAAGACAGCATCGATAAAGCCGGACTGCATTTGAAAGACATCAAAAAAGTGCTGATCCATCAAGCCAACGAAAAAATGGATGAAGCCATCCTGAGAAATGTCTTCAAACTCTACAATGAAAAGGAAATTCCGGCAGGAATTATGCCCATGAGCATCGAAAAACTGGGCAACTCATCAACCGCAACGGTACCAACCCTGCTCGACCTCATCCTGAAAGGCCAGATGCCGGGACAAGTCATCAATCCGGGCGACTACATTCTGCTTTGCTCGGTCGGAGCCGGAATGAACATCAACTCGATCGTTTATAAATTCTAAAAAGAACTTTTCTTTATAAAGCAAAGAAGGTGTAGCGAGAGTTTCGTTACACCTTCTTTGCTAAAATATTTACCCGTTTAGTTCCTAGTTACAAACCAGCCTCAACGTTCATTAATATCTTTCAGATTCTAAAATTTTCAATGAATTTAAAAAAATGAACTATTCCGATTGACTTCTGAATTATTTTTTTTCTTTCTTGTATCTGGCAATTGTTTGACGATCTTTCAATTCCAGATATTCATCAGTGATTTTTATTACTTCATATTGAACCGTATCAAATGAAGACACTTTATTCCCGACACTTTCAACCACAAGGTTTAATTTATACGGTTCACACCACCAATTTTTATATTTTAAAGTAGCAAAATTGATAGACTCTGCAGTTCCATCGAACTTAAGAATAAAACCCTGTACTTCTTTTTCATTTATTGGATTAGGCTGCACCCACGCTCCAATAAATTTAGCAGCATAGGCTTTTTCCTCACTTTTTGATTTACTTGACTGTTTCAAACTGTTCTGGCAGGAAATTGTCAATACTAACAAAAATGCTATGGGTCCAATTTTTTTAATCATTTTCTTTTCTGTATATGGTTATATTTTATTCAAACACTGGCTTCCTGAATCAGGAATAGACGTACTTCTTCTTAATCAAATGACCTACACATAAATACTTAGTAGCATTACCAATTGATTGGCCCTTTCTCGTGATCAATCAAATATTTGTTAGCCGTTGAAAACTGCTTATTTCCAAAGAATCCACGGCTGGCTGATAAAGGCGACGGGTGAACCGATTTCAGCACCAAATGTTTGCTGGGGTCAATGAATTCGCCTTTGCTGATGGCATAATTTCCCCAGAGAATAAAAACCACATGTTCCAGACGATCGGCTACCAGGTGAATCACCGAATCGGTAAACTGCTCCCACCCTTTTCTTTGGTGCGATCCGGCCTGGTGTGCCCTGACCGTCAATGTTGCATTGAGCAACAAAACGCCTTGTTTCGCCCAACGGGTCAGGTTCCCGCTGTCGGGTATGGACGCCCCGGTATCGGCCTGAATTTCTTTAAATATATTGCGCAAACTGGGAGGGAAATCAACCCCATCATTCACAGAAAAACACAGCCCGTGTGCCTGTCCCGGCCCGTGATACGGGTCCTGTCCCAAAATAACCACTTTCACCTGATCGAACGGACACTGGTCGAACGCATTAAAAATCAGCTTTGCCGGCGGGTATACCTTTTGCGTGGCATACTCCGATCGCACAAACTGCGTCAATTGTTCGAAATAGGGCTTGTCAAACTCATCCTGAAGCTGCAACTTCCAGCTTTGCTCAATTTTTACATCCATAACGGCTGGCGATTTTGGTATAGTGAATCTTTGTTTTCTGCCACAAAGACGCAAAGATTACAAATCTGGGGTAATCTGAGTAAGCTACGGTGAAAATTAATTTGGTATTTTTAGTCAAAATTAAACGCATGGAAATCCTGGTTCTTTTGGCAGGCCTGGCGGCGGGCTCGCTTCTTTCATACATCCTCCTGAAATCAAGCTTTTTGAAACAGAAATTCGAACTGGAAAAACAAAAAACGGTGTTCGAAGACCGCAATCAATCGCTACTGGCCGAAAAAGAAGAACTGCTCCGGCAGATCGCGCAATTGCGGTCCGATAATTCTGTTCAAAGTCAGCAACTGGCCAGGGCTGAAGCCGATTTTGGCAACCTTCGGGAAAAACTGGAGTCGCAAAAAGAGGAGATGACAACCCTTCAGCAAAAATTCACCACCGAATTCGAGAACATTGCCACCAAAATCCTGAAACAGAACACCGAAGAGTTCTCAGCATCCAATCAAAAGAACATCAACGAATTGCTTCATCCGCTGAAAGAAAAAATACAGCTTTTCGAGAAAAAGGTGGAAGACACCTACGAGAAAGGGTTGAAAGATCAAACCGACCTGAAAGCCGAACTTAAAAAGCTGCACGACCTGAACATGAAAATAAGCGACGAGGCCAACAACCTGACCAAAGCGCTGAAAGGCGATGTGAAAAAACAAGGCAACTGGGGAGAAGTAATCCTGGAACGGATTCTGGAACGCTCGGGACTGAATGAAGGGCGCGAATACCAGAAACAGGAAAGCATCACGGCTGAAAACGGGCAGCGACTTCAGCCCGACGTGGTAATTCACCTGCCCGATCAGAAACACATCGTGGTCGACTCGAAAGTTTCGCTGGTGGCCTACGAACGCCTGGTGAATGCCGAAAACGAGAAAGACCGTCTGACGTTCGTCAAAGATCACCTGCAGAGCGTACGAAACCACATTAAAATACTGAGCGAAAAACATTACCAGAACTCGCCTAGCTTCAACAGCCCCGACTTCGTGCTGCTTTTTATCCCTATCGAATCGTCATTCAGTGTTGCGGTTCAGGAAGATCAGGAGCTATTTCTGTATGCCTGGGAAAACAAAGTTGTTCTGGTCAGTCCCTCGACGCTGCTGGCAACCCTTCGAACAATTGCCTCGATATGGCAACAGGAGAACCAAAACCGCAACGCGCAGGAAATTGCACGCCAAAGCGGCGCTTTATACGACAAATTCGTGGCATTCGTCTCCGACATGGAAGCAATAGGCAAAAGCCTTGAAAACACACGAAAAACCTACGATCAGGCAGCCAATAAACTATACTCAGGAACAGGGAATCTGGTCCGCCGGGCTGAAAACATCCGAAAGCTCGGGGCTAAAACGACGAAAGAACTGCCGTCTGGAATAATTGAAGAGTGAGCATTGCGATTCCTGGTGGTAAAAACGAGTCCAACAGCAAATAACTACCTGATAACAATTGTTTTAGGCATCGCGGTATTCAGGTTCGAGGCCATCTTCGCACAAATCGATCGGAACAATCCAAACTAA
>CAZAVU010000099.1:0-13040 GCA_964488805.1 uncultured Odoribacter sp.
TTTTCAACAAAGATTCAAATTAATACCATTCCCCACAATAATGTCAAGTGATCCATCAATTGACCGGGAAGTTGCTGATTAAATGCTGACTAAAAAAGAAAGCGAATACCGTTAAAGTACTCGCTTTCAATTTTTTCACCTTTTTAATGGTGGTGCCACCAGGAATCGAACCGGGGACACATGGATTTTCAGTCCATTGCTCTACCAACTGAGCTATGGCACCATTTTCAGTCCGGTGCGGACTTTCGAAAACCATTCGTTTTTGCTATTGCTATTCCGTTTCGCTTTCGGGTTGCAAATATAGACCAAATATTTAAAATACAAAAGAAAATCAATTTAGTCCCTGCTTTTTTTCTTGCTTGGGCTTGTTTTATTCTCATTATCAGCAGCTTGTAGAATGTAAAAAAATTTAGAATGCAAGTCATTTTATTTTCTTGAGGAAAAAAGCAGACCGATAATTTCAATATTGTGGCTCTAAAGTAAATGATACACCCATGGAAAAGTCTGGAATATTTTGGGGAGCCGGTGTCTTTTTTTCTCTGTACTGTTATCAAAAAGGCTGTAAAACAAATAAATCCTCAACCTTTTACTGATGAATTCAAGGCTATTTCATACTTTTGCACGCTTATTTTTGACTATTTACAGGAACAATGATGCAGACTTTCGTTTTAAAGAATGGGATCCGGCTGATCCATCAGGAAACAAACTCTCCAGTTTCACATTTTGGAGTGCTGATCAATACCGGATCAAGAGATGAGGAAGCAGACGAACAAGGCATCGCTCATTTTATTGAGCACGTTATTTTTAAGGGTACCACAACCCGAAAAGCATTTCATATTTTGAACCGTATTGAGGATGTCGGCGGAGAGTTGAATGCCTATACAACAAAAGAGGAAACTGCTGTCTATGCCACTTTTTTGAGCGAATATTACCAACGCTCGATGGAACTGATCAGCGATATCCTGATCAACAGCACTTTCCCGGCCAAAGAGTTGGAACGTGAAAAGGAAGTGGTGATCGAAGAAATTAATTCATACAAGGATAGTCCTTCCGAGTTGATTTTCGATGAATTTGAAGAAATCCTGTTTGACGGACACCCAATTGCACGCAATATCCTTGGAACTCCCGAATTGTTGAGAACCTTCAACAAAAAAACGATCCTGAAGTTCATGGATGAGAATTATCATACTGATCAAATGGTGTTAAGTTCAGTCGGTAATATCTCCATGAAAAAGTTTATCCGGTTGGCAGAAAAATACTTCGGAAATATTCCGGAAAAGGTACGTACCAAGGAACGCTCCAATATTTACAATTATCAGCCCGAAACCCGTACTGTTCAGAAGGATACCTTTCAGGCTCATTGTATCATAGGCAATATTGCTCCCGATATTTTTAGTCCCAAGCGGATGCAGATGGTTTTGCTTAACAACATTCTGGGTGGTCCTTCCATGAATTCGAGGCTCAATATGGCTTTGCGCGAACGAAACGGCATGGCTTATAATGTGGAGTCGGGCTATACCGGCTATTTCGATACCGGAGAATTCAGCGTTTATTTCGGAACCGACAAGGAAAACCTGGATCAGGCGCTTGACCTGGTGAACAAAGAATTTAGAAAAGTGAAGGAGTCTCCGATGGGAATTGTCCAGCTTAGCCGTGCCAAAAAGCAGATGATCGGCCAATTGGCAATTTCGGCTGAAAACAGGGAAGACTTGATGCTTTCAATCGGGAAAAGCTACCTGTTTTTCAATCGTGTTGATACTCTTGAAGATGTATTCAAAAAAATAGAAGCTATCGAAAGTCGCGAGATTCAGGAAATTGCCAACGAGATATTTGACGAATCGCAAAGCAGTATTTTAATTTATCAGTAAGATGACCAATCCCGTTTTACTCGACCAGTATATTTTAAACCACATCTCGCCCGAAGAAGATTACCTAAGGGAACTCGACCGCGAAACTCACCTGAAAGTACTTCGCTCGCGCATGTTATCGGGGCATTTGCAGGGACAAATCCTGAGCATGATCAGTTGCATGATCAAACCTCACCATATCCTCGAAATTGGCACCTTTACCGGCTATTCGGCCCTTTGTCTGGCAAAAGGAATGGCCGATGGCGGGCAACTGCACACCATCGAGATTGACGATGAACTAGAATCCATCGCACAGAAATATTTCAAAAAATCAGGAATGGCCGACCGCATCATTCAGCATATTGGTGATGCCCGGCAGATCGTGTCGTCACTTAACCTGTCGTTCGACCTGGTCTTTATTGATGGAGATAAACGCGAATACTGCGATTATTATCATCTGGTTATCGACCGCATTCCGGTTGGAGGGATACTTCTGGCCGACAATATCTTATGGAATGGCAAAGTGGTTGAGCCTGAAGCTGCCAATGAAGAGCAAACCCGGGGTATTCTGGACTTTAACAACCTGGTTCAAAACGACCAGCGAGTCCGGAATGTGATTCTTCCCATCAGGGATGGAATTATGGTCGTACAGAAAGTTAGGGAATAAATACTCCTTCGGACAGGATCCTGATTTTCATCAAAACTTTCTGAAACTTCGTTTGACAGCCGGCCCCCGTTTTTAATCGGCCACAGACTTTGAATATTTATGCTGAAGGAAAAAATAGACAGGAATTCCCAGCAGAATAAGGATCATTCCGATGATCGCTTCGCGAGGACGTGCTATTATCGTATTGAAAAACAAGCCTATGCAAAACAGGATAAAGATGGCCGGAACAAACGGGTATCCCCAGACTTTGTAGGGTCGGTGAGCATCGGGCATCTTGCGGCGCAAAATAAATACGCCCAGCGTGGTGGCTCCGTAAAAAATAAAGACCGCAAAAATAACCATGTCGGTCAACTGATCGAAAGTTCCGGAGAGAACCAGAACCGACGCCCAGATGCCCTGCCAGAGCAGCGAATTACCTGGAACATTGGCTTTGTTAAGCTTTCCTATTCCTGAAAAGAAAAGCCGTTCGCGGGCCATTGCATAATAAGGACGGGCACCGGTGAGAACACTGGCATTGGTGCAGCCCAGGGTGGTGATTAGTATGAGCACGGAAATAAACAATACCCCACCGGTACCCCAAAAGCTACGGACGGCCTCAACCGCGGCAATCTGGTTACCTGCGGCATGAACCTGCTCCAACTGAGGAACCGACAAGAGCGAAACATAAGTCAGGTTAACCAACAGGTAAATAGCGATGATTGCAAAAACGCCAATTACGATCCCTTTCGGAATATTGCGTTTTGCATCTTTAATTTCCCCTCCGATAAACCCTACCGAAACCCATCCCTGGTAGGCCCAGAATGCAGCCAGCATAGCTGTGTAAAAAGATGATAGTGAGACGGTTTTGCTGGTCAAATCTCCAAGATTGATGAGATCAAAAGGTTTGGCAGCAGAGCTGCTAAATCCTCCAAGAACAATCAGGAAAAGTCCTGCACAGACCAGTAAGAGAATGGCTTTGCTGGTCCAGGCCCCGCTTTTTAAACCTGATATATTGAGGAACGTCAAAAGTAAAATCAGCAAAATGGCCGTCAGTTTAATTCCTGAATCCTGGAAAGGGAAGAAGATGCCCGCTATCGAAAATTGTTGCAGCGAGGGGAAAAACTCAGGAAGAGGAATGATGCTGTTCAGCGATTGGGCAAAAACATAGGCCAGCGACGAGATGGTTGCTGTCTGAATAATCGTGAACAGCGACCATCCATACAGGAACGCGAAAAAACGGTTGTAAATCCGCTTCAGGTAAACAAATTCACCTCCGGTATCGGCAAGCAACCCTGCAACTTCGGCATTGCTCAGTGCGCCAAAGAGGGTGATAATTCCTCCGACAATCCAAGCCAGCAGAATCCACGACGACGAATGAAGTTCAGCCGCCATTGGGGCTACTTTTTTATATACCCCTGATCCAATGATGTTTGCAATTACAAAAATGATAACATATCCTAAACCAAGCGACCTGACCAGATTTCGTTGATTACCCATAACGCGCAAGAAGATAAGTGATGGCCCGAAATTACGAAAATTACATTAAGATCGTCAGGAAAGATGCGAAGCGATTGAACTTCTTCTGTTTCTGAGCTGACTTTCCAAAAGTTACAGGCAATGGGCAACTTCGGAACAATGTCGGCTAATCTGATTTTTTGAGGAAATATTGTCTATCTTTACCCGCCTGAATTTTACAGGTTTTTTATTCTGGATCTCAATGTAATTCAGGAGATTACTTGGCTGAAACAACAAAATATATGATTGAAACCGCTCCTATAACTGAAACCGCAGTCCTGGTCGGTCTGATCACACAGGATCAGGATGAAACGCAGGCGAAAGAATATCTGGAAGAACTGGAATTCCTGGCCGATACAGCCGGAGCTGTGGTAAAAAAACACTTCCTGCAGCGGGTGGACAGTCCCAACTATGCTACTTTTGTGGGAAGCGGAAAACTGCAGGAAATTGCTGAATACATTAAAGCAAACGACGTTGGAACGGTTATTTTTGACGACGACCTGAGTCCGACCCAGCTTCGGAACATCGAGAAAGCGCTCGAATGCAAAGTGCTTGACCGGACTTTCCTGATCCTGGATATTTTTGCCAAACGGGCACAGACGGCTCATGCCAAAACACAGGTTGCACTGGCTCAATACCAATACATGTTGCCGCGGCTGACCCGGTTGTGGACTCACCTTGAACGTCAGCGAGGAGGGATCGGGTTGCGTGGTCCGGGGGAAACCCAGATCGAAACCGACCGGCGTATCATTCTCGATAAAATTGCCCTGCTGAAAGAACAATTGATTAAAATTGACAAGCAAAAGGCTATTCAGCGCAAAAACAGGGGGAAACTGGTTCGTGTGGCTTTGGTCGGATATACCAATGTTGGCAAATCGACCATGATGAATCTGTTGAGCAAGTCGGAAGTTTTTGCTGAAAACAAGCTGTTTGCAACCCTTGACACAACCGTGCGAAAGATGGTTGTTGGTAATTTACCCTTCCTGATTGCCGACACGGTTGGTTTTATCCGCAAATTGCCTCATGGCCTGGTCGAATCGTTTAAATCCACCCTTGATGAGGTTCGCGAATCGGATATCCTGATGCACATTGTGGATATTTCGCATCCCGGATTTGAGGAACAGATCGATGTAGTAAACCGCACCCTGAGCGAGATTCAGGCAGGTGACAAACCAATTGTTTATGTTTTTAATAAAATAGATGCCTTTACTTTTATCGAGAAACATGAGGACGACCTGAGCCCGCGCACCAGAAGCAATATTTCGCTGGAAGAGTGGGAACGTAGCTGGATGGCGAAAAAGAACACTCCGTCGCTATTTGTTTCTGCAAAAACAAAAGAAAATATCGAAGAATTGAAAAAGACGCTTTATGAGGAAGTCAAGAAAATTCATGTAACCCGTTTCCCTTACAACGATTTCCTCTACGACTCAAACTGGACCGTAAATCCTGATAAGTAAGTCATTATTAACCAGATGATAAGAAACAAAAAAGCCAGTCGATTTGACTGGCTTTTCCTATTTTCTATATCTCTGTCTGAATTATTTCACTTCCCCTTTTTGGATCAGCCATTCGGCAATCTGAACGGCATTCAGCGCAGCGCCTTTCTTAATTTGGTCGCCTACGCACCAGAAAGTCAGACCTTTTGGATTAGCCACGTCTTTACGGATACGGCCCACATACACGTCATCTTTGCCCGAAACAAACAACGGCATCGGATATTGTTTTTCGGCTGGATTATCCAGAACGGTCAGTCCTTCCAGATTTTCCATGGCAGCTTTTACAGTTTCAATGTCCAGTGCGTCTTCAGTTTCAACCCAAACAGCTTCAGAATGGGCACGGGCAACCGGAATGCGGATGCAGGTAGCGCTTACTTCGGCGTTGGTATGCATGATTTTCTTGGTTTCCCAGTTCATCTTCATTTCCTCTTTGGTGTAGTCGTTTTCGAGGAAAACATCAATCTGGGGAATAACATTCATGGCCAACTGGTACGGAAATTTCTTAATGGTTGGTTTTTGTCCGTTGACAACTTCCTTGACCTGGTTTTCCAATTCGGCAATACCCTGAGCGCCGGCACCGCTGGCAGCCTGGTAAGTAGCCACATGAACACGGACGATTTTCGACAAATCGTTGATCGGCTTCAGGGCAACAACCATCTGGATGGTCGAGCAGTTCGGGTTGGCAATGATATTGCGCGGACGAACAAGGGCATCTTCCGGGTTGACTTCCGGGACCACCAGCGGAATGTCGTCGTCGTAACGGAATGCGCTGGAATTGTCGATCATGATTGTGCCATATTTGGTAATGGTTTCGGCAAATTCTTTTGAAATGGAAGCTCCGGCCGAAGTTAAGGCAATATCGATGTCCTTAAAGTCGTCGTTATGTTTCAGCTCTTTCACTACCAGCGTTTTCCCTTTGAATTTATACTCGGTTCCGGCCGAACGTTCCGACCCAAACAAAACCAGTTCATCAAGCGGGAAATTTCTTTCGGCCAGCACTTTTAAGAACTCCTGGCCAACCGCACCACTTGCACCTACTACTGCTACTTTCATCTCGATTCTTATTTATTTGTTATACATTGATTAACTTACTTGTTATCTTCAGATTTGGCCGTTTGTTCAATTCTTGTTAAATTGACTCTGATTTGTTGGACCAATTGCCTGAATGTAAATCCAAAATTAATGGTTTGCTTTTAATTTTTATAAAAATGGTCAGATATATTTTTATTTTCTCAAATATCCTTGTTTATTTCTTAACAATTGTAAGCAAACAGACTTTGGGAAATCCTTCAGTCTTTACTTCCGAAGAAAAACAGGTAACCCTTGTTTTTGGCAAAGATACAACCAAAACTATTGTTCAGGATGACTTTGAGGATGGAAATTGCCAGGACTGGAAACTGACTGAAGGTTGGGAGGTTTCGTCTGTCGATAAGATTTCAGGGGATTTTTCATTAAAGCATTCATCCACAACAACAAATGGTTCCACATTCCTGTTTCACCGGGCAAGCATAGACTGGAACAGTTCAACTGTGGAGTGGTCGTTTAAACTGAAAAATGGCAACTGGGACCCTTCGTCGTCCAATCGCTTCTGGTTTTACCTCAGTGCCGACACCATCCGCCCCGATCTGGTTAGCGGTTGGGCTGTGGGAGTAAATATCTCCGGAAGCAGCGATCTGCTTGAACTTTGGAGAATCCGGAACGGGAAAGCCGACACTCTGGTTGTTCAGACCGATCTGGATTGGAATGCTTCCACTCTGGCAAGTATCAGCGTCAAACGGACCGCGCAGGGCATCTGGATGCTTGGGTACCAGAAGCCGGGTGAAACCACTGTCAAAACTTTTACCGGAAGCGATAAATTGCTTTTCCCGTTTCGAAACATAGGCCTTTATTTCAACTACACCGTTACCCGTGCCGGACAATTGTGGCTCGACGACGTTTCAGTGATACAGCGTCCTGCAGAATTGTTTATTCAGAACCTTACCGTTGTCAATTCACATACCCTCAGGCTGACTTTCAATAAGCCAATCAATCCGGCATCCATTCATGTCAGCAACTTCAGCCTGACTGACGAAACCGGTCAACCAGTTCAGGTTACCCAGGCTCAGCTAACCAGTGGTTCCAACCGGTCGGTTGACATTACCTTTGGAAAAACCAGCGGAATCACTCTCAGTCTGAATACGTACGGAATTTCTGATCTTTCCGGAGGGGTATTACTTCCCGATTCGCGGTCGTTTTCCTACTCCATTCTTCCTGAGGCAGGTACAATCCTGATCAACGAAATTTTGTTCAACCCTTTTTCAGGAGGTGTCGACTTTGTTGAGTTGATCAACATATCGGAGCAACCCATTCCAGTTCACCGGTTAATGCTGGCAACACGAAACGACACGCTGGCCCTAAAGCAAATTTATTCGGTCAGTACCGAAAAAAGATACCTGAAACCCGGCGAACTCCTGGTGTGTACGAAAGACCCTGCAGCCCTTGCAACCCAATACATTTCATGCGACTCGCAGACTTTTTGTACCATGAAGTCTTTCCCCAGCTTCCCTGATGATGCTGGAACGGTGGTTTTGCTGAACGATTCGCTGGACGTACTGGATGAATTCAGCTATACAGCCAAAATGCACTCGCCGTTTCTGGCCGATGAAGAAGGCGTTTCGCTGGAACGAATTTCGTTGGGAAAGCCGACCAATAATCCCATCAACTGGGCTTCAGCAGCCGAATCGGTGGGTTTTGCCACGCCTGGATTACCCAATTCGCAAACCGGAAGCGAAACCGAAATTCAGGATGAAATCACTCCCGAACCAAAAGCCTTTTCGCCCAATGGCGACGGATACAACGATGAACTGGCTATTAATTTCAAACTGAGCAAACCCGGATACATGGCCAATGTTCGGATTTTCGATGCCGTTGGCAGGTTGATCGTCCATCTGGTTAAAAACCAGTCGCTGGCACAGGACGGGAGCTGGACGTGGGATGGCAAAAATGATTCCGGACAAAAATTGAATATTGGCGTTTACATTATTCTGGTTGAACTGTTTGACCAGGGCGGGCATTCCAAAGCTTTCAAAAAAACATGCACATTGACTGATAGGCTGGAATGATATTCGGAGTTTTATTGTCGTCTATTGATGCGCATTCGGGTCATTCTTTCGCGCATTCCGCCATTTTTCAGAAAATCTTCACCAAGCGACTGTAACTGTCTGAACAACATATAGTCAGTTTGCTTAATCAGACAAATAGCCATATTGGCAATAGTTTCTGGCGGTCGGGTCTTCGCCAATTGCATATAAAAGGCTGTGTCGTTGTGTTTCCGGCCAAGTTCGCGCATCTTATGGAGTTCTACGGAATTATTCTCCCACTGGCGGTGATTTCGTGTACGAAGGTAGTCTTCATAATCAACCAGAAGCTCTTGCAAGCTTGCTTTGGCAACGTTTACCAGCTTAATTTCAGTTTCCTTTGAAGTAGCAGAGGCAGCGCTACCTTCAACAATATTTTGCTTCCCCGAACGGGCGGCTTGTACCATCTGGTCGACAGTGCGGTCGCCCCAGCGCAAATAATTCTTGCAGAAATAGTAGGTAATGTCGTATATTGCTTGTGCTTTTTGGTAGGTCAGCAACTTCCGGTAGTTTCCGGTTCGCGGCAACAAAGGTTCTTGGTTTTGCTGGTTGTTGTTCATTTTTTAGTTTGTTGCTATTTCTATTATTGTAATCTTTAACATCTTTAAGGCTCTTAAAGTCTTCAAAGACATTAAGGACTTTAAAAGAAAACACTCTAATTTACAAATTTCTAATGAAACAACATTTGTTGAATACCTAACCTGTAACAAAACATAACTCATCGACACCAATACTCATAAATATATCAAATCAACCCCAATGAATCAAAACCTCTTCTCACTTGCCTGGCGCGAAACTATCCGCTCGGCCTACTGGGGCAAAAGCCTGGCAACCAGCATCGGACTCGGGTTTCTGGTCTTGTATTTCTCGGCCAATTTTCTTTTCCTTGGACTTTTCATACCCAAAATACTGGCCGAAGAATTCCCGAACGACGATCCGGTAAGCAAATTCAATAGTTTTGTGCTGGCATATCTGGCCATCGACTTGATTGTCCGCCAACTGATGCAGAAATTACCGACCGTCAGTTTTAGACCACTGCTGGTGCTGAACATTCGCCGGCCAAAAATTTGCAATTACCTGATGGTCCGTTCAATCCTCAGCTTTTTCAATGTGCTGCCTTTTTTCCTGGTGGTCCCTGTTTTGATCAAATTGGTCATTCCGGCCAGCGGCGGATTTGCCTCTTCTGCCTGGTTTTTGTCCCTTGTCATCCTCATTTTCAGTAATCATTTTCTGGCTATTTACCTGAAATGGCGTTTCAACGAAACGGAGTACGGCTTTTTTGCCTTGCTGGCTGTTTTCGCCGGACTGTTTGCCGTCAACCACTTCGGAATTATTGATCTTTCAGGAGGATTGGGCAAACTGCTCGATTTAATTCTTGTAAATCCGGCGTTGTTTATTGCATTGATTGTTCTGCCTGTAGCCTTCTATTTTTTAAACATTCGCTTTTTGTTAAGTCGGATGTTTATAAATATGCTTTCAGGAAAACAAAAGGAAGAAAAAATACGCGATTATTCGTGGCTCGATCGCTTGGGCGAAACCGGACGCTTCATCGCGCTCGAACTGAAGCTGATCTGGCGCAACAAACGGCCCCGCTCAACAGCTATGATGACCGTTATCATGCTGTTCTACGGATTACTCGTCTACAAAGACCAGCATGGACAACCGCCACCTGAATTTATATTCATCTTGGGCGGGATTATCCTGGTGGGCATGTTTTCCATTTCGTACGGGCAATTTTTCCCTGCCTGGCACAGCAACTACTTTTCGATGCTCATGTGCCAGCGCCTGACCATGAAGCAGTTTCTCCGTTCATTTTACATGTTGGTTACCGTCGTTTCTGTCGTTTGCTATATTGTTACTTTACCTTATGCCCTGTTATACCCCAAAGTAATTTACACCCATTTGGCCGTATTGCTTTACAACCTGGGAGTAAATATTCCGGTGATGTTCGGTATTGGACTGTTCAGCAAGAAACGGCTCGACCTGAACCAATCGTCGGTGATGAACTACCAGGGCGTTGGCGCATCGCAATGGCTGGCCGGGTTACCCATGTTGCTGGGGCCTATCGGATTGTTCTATTTGTTTAACCTGGCCTTGGGTCCCGTCGGCGGGTATGCCGGTCTGGGTCTCATCGGCCTTATCGGAATTCTGTTCCACTCGGTCATCATCGATTTTTTCTCGAAGCAATACCGAAAACAAAAACATCAGCTCATTAAAAACTACAAAAACTCCTGATCATGATCCAGATACAAAACCTCATCAAAGCATATAACAAAGAAATCGTATTAAACATTCCTGAACTGACCATCGAAAAAGGCGAGATTTTCGGGCTGGTTGGCAACAATGGCGCCGGAAAAACCACCATGTTCAACCTGGTTCTCGATTTGATTGTAGCCAGCAAAGGACAAATCATCAGCAAGGGCATCAACGTGCGCGAGTCGGAAGACTGGAAAGACTTTACCGGCGCGTTTATCGACGAATCGTTCCTGATTGGCTACCTCACCGCCGAAGAATATTTTGGGTTTATTGCCGGATTACGCCGGATGAGTAAAACCGAAACTGCTACATTTCTGGGCGCATTTGCCGACTTTTTCAACGGCGAAATTCTGGGCAAAAAGAAGTTCATCCGCGACTTTTCGAGAGGGAACCAGAAGAAAGTGGGCATCGTGGCCTCTTTGATGGGCAAACCCGAAATCGTCGTTCTTGACGAGCCGTTTGCCAATCTCGACCCCAGTTCGCAATACAAACTCCGGAAGTTGATCAAGGATTTTGCTGCCGCAAACGGAACCACTTTCCTGATTTCGGACCACACGCTCGAAAACATTGCCGACGTTTCCACCCGGCTGATCATTCTCGAAAAAGGCAAAATCGTTCGCGACGTTCCGAAGACCGAAACCACCCTTCAGGAAATTGAAGAGTTCTTTCAGCCCGTGGTGGAGGCGGATTTATTTTAAAAGAAGTTATTTAAAGCGACAATATGAAGGCCTTTACTTTAATATTATGCCTTTTGCCAGTATTCCTGGCTGCTCAGGAATCAAATTCTGATTTCTTTGCATTTATTGGGGAAAAAATTGAAATGAAGCAATATTCTCCCCAAACAACTAATGCTGATATCTCTCTTGATCTCGCATTTATTGCAAAATACAAGGTCATCGAGAACATTTACGGTAACCTAAATTTAGATACGGTTGAATTTATCGCATACGATCATTATGGAATCCCTGAATTTTCAAAGTTCAAGACAGTTTTGCTATACATCACCAAAGTTCAAGGCAAATATTATCATTCCAAGTACTTATATTCTGCCGTGTATAAAACTAAGGACAATAAATGGGCAGGACTTTACTTCCCAATCGACAAAGATTCTGCATATCAAATAAATAACATTGCATATCTAAAGAAAATGGACTTTGATCCGAAAGTGACAATAGACCTGACTGAGTATTCACCAGCATATATCAAGCAATATTTCCCTGAACCTTACTTTAAAATCACTGGCTCCAAAGCTGAAGCAATTTACGGCATATACGTTGGGGATATTTTTAATCTAAATAAGAATGGCATTCTGAAAGCACGTGGACATTAAACTGGGTCTGCATGAGAACCCCGCAATTCCTTAGCAATCAGTTCAAGCTTTATGTTTCTATTCCTGAAATAAAAAATATCCACCCGCAACTCTAATGATGATCAAATTCAGACTGATATTCTTTTTCCTGTCTTTCTCCGGCCTATTTGCCTTTGCCCAGCTCGCACCCAAAATCACCTTGCAATCGGGCGATATCCTGTTTCGGGAGAAGTCATCCGAAAACATTTCGGAAGCCATCGACAAAGTGACCCAAACTTCCGGAGAAACCCACTTTTCGCATGTTGGTTTGGTTGAGATAACTGATACCGGAATTGTGGTGTTGCATGCCTATCCCGAAGGCGGAACCTGCATCGTTTCGCTCAACGAGTTTTTGCATCCAAAAGGCGATCCTGTGATGGTAATTGCTTACCGGTTAAAACCAAACGGACAGACAGCCATTCCGACAGCGCTGAAAAAGGCACATCAGATGCTGGGGAAACCTTACAATTTCAGCTACATCATGACGGGCTCGGCCCATTATTGTTCCGAGTTTGTGTACAGGGCTTTCGCAATCGATTCAGTTTTTAAACTCACCCCGATGACGTTTAAAGATCCGGCAACCGGCAAATTTTCTCCGGCCTGGGTGGAATATTATCACAAGATGGGAATAAACATTCCGGAAGGCAAACCGGGCTGCAACCCAAATGGATTGGCTGCATCGCCCAGACTTGAAAGGCTGGGATTAATTACTTCTGAAAAATTGAATGTTGACTAATCTCCTGAAAAAAACAAGGTCGTTGGGAAAATCCTCCAAACGACCTTGCTCAAAAGGTGAATTAAAAGCCTAGAATGTGA
>CAZAVU010000100.1:0-12684 GCA_964488805.1 uncultured Odoribacter sp.
AAATTTACATCAAGTCGGTTTTTGGCGCAACCAGTCCGCAATACAAGCAGGTTAGCTCCCTAATGTTTACAAAACCAAGGTAGACCGATAAAACTCCCTTCCTGTCCGATCAGATAACCTCAGCGCTTTGTATTTTTCGCAAAGGCAATTGTGTATGGCTGTCAGGATATTTTACACCAGCCAGAGAGAAAATTGCAAGACAGGAAGGGATTTTTACAATAACGAAAGGGATTGTTGTAATTCCGACAGGCATTGTTGCAGAAGCCACAGGCAATCTTGTATTTTGGAGAGGGATTTATAAAATACTCACAGCACAAATTAGACCAGCCATCCGTGTTTATCAGGTAAGCTCCGTATTTCATCAGATTTGCTCCGTCATTCTTAAATTTTGCTCCGCAATACATAAAATGGTCATCCTGGATACGCATAAAGTCGCTGTTTTAGGATGCCCCGAGCGCTATGTGAATAAAAAATAAGATATTTGGGCAACCTAAATTGTCGTCTAAAACCACTAGTGTCTCTAACTCATGAATAAAAACATCCTCCCGATCATTCTTTTCCTGTCAACTGTTTTTTCATTAAATGCGCAGCAAAAAGCGCTGACCAGCTATGTCAACCCGTTTTTGGGAACAGCTACTCTTGGGGATAGCACCGATATTGGCTATAAACCGACTCACCGTACCTGGGGAGCCGAAGTTTTTCCGGGGGCATCGCTCCCCAATGCAATGGTGCAACTGAGCCCGGTGACCTTGTTCCACAGCGGAGCCGGTTATCAATACGAAGACACCGTCATTTATGCCTTCACGCACACCTGCAAAGGCCACTGGAACCTGTGCCATGTACCACTTCTTCCGGCCAACGGGAATTTCTCGCCGGAAGATTATTGCTCTCCGTACAGTCATCAGAACGAATCGGCTCACCCGGGCTATTACCAGGTTTATCTTGAACGATACCAGGTAAATGCTGAATTAACCTCAACCCTGCGATGCGCGTTTCACAGGTACACCTTTAAAAATCCAACCGGGGAAAAGCTGATTGCCGATCTTTCGCGCTCAAACGAACGGGTTCGAAACTGGGAAATCAATCAGGAAGGAGACCACGTATTTAAAGGGTTTCAGCAAACCGGCGAGAAAATATATTTCTATGCCGTTGCCAACCACAGCATCAAAAAGATCGAGCCACAAAAAGTGGATAAACATGAAATTTCAGTTGTAAACTTTGTTGATTCACCGGATCCTCTGGAATTGCAAATTGGTTTTTCGTTTGTAAGCATTGCCAATGCGAAAGAAAACCTTGAGAAAGAAATGCTCGGCAAAAGCTTCCGGCAGGTACGCGACGAGGCCAATAAAACCTGGGAAAACCTGCTGTCGAAGATCAAAGTTAGCGGAGGAACCGAACGACAGAAAGGTCTTTTCTATTCAACCCTTTACCGGTCGTTTTTATGGCCGGCCCTGCGAAGCGACATCAACGGCGAATATACCGACATGGACGGAAATGTTGTAAACAAAGGATTCAACTATTACACCGAACCTTCGCTGTGGGATGATTACCGAAACAAACTGGTGCTGCTGGGAATGCTTTCGCCAAAAGTTACCGAAGACGTTATCAAATCGCTGATTGATAAAGGTGAAAAACGGGGCGATTTCATGCCGACCTTCTTCCATGGCGACCATGCCGCGCCATTCATTGCCGGAAGCTACCTGCGCGGAATCCGTGGGTTCGATGTAAAACGCGCCTATAACCAGCTTTTGCGTAATGCCACCATGGAAAACCCAAGCCGTCCATATATCCTGGAGTACATCAGCAAAGGTTACATTCCGGAGCATGACATTAAAAACCCGAATGTAGAAACCAAAGCTACTGCCGGAGTGACCAAAACGCTCGAATATGCTTACGACGATTATGCCGTTGCCTTGCTGGCCAAAGAATTGGGCGACACCGACAATTACAACATGCTGATGAAGCGCACTTCCAACTACAAAAACCTGTTCGATCCGTCAACCGGGCTGATGCGCGGCAAGCTGGACAATGGCAAATGGGTTGAGCCTTTCGATCCGAAATTTCCGTATTACGAATACATGTACCGCGAAGCCAACGCCTGGCAGTCATCATTTTTTGCGCCACACGATGTAAACGGTTTGATTGGTCTGTATAAAAGCAAAGCTGAGTTTGAGAAAAAACTCGACGACCTGTTTTCTATTCCATGGAATGGCGTTGAAGCTTACAACATTTCAGGATTCATCGGGCAATACTGCCACGGCAACCAACCCGACCACAGTTTCCCGTGGTTATACACCTTCATTGGTAAACAGGAAAAATCACAGGTAATGCTCGACAGTATTATGAACCATTTTTACGACATGGGCAAATACCACCTGGCTTATGCCGGAATGGACGATGCCGGAGAGAACTCGTCGTGGTATGTATTTACCTCCATGGGGATTTATCCGTTCTCCCCCACCGATCCAGAGTTTATCGTGTCGGTCCCGTTGTTCGATAAAGTGGAGTTTACCCTTGGCAACAAAACATTTACCATCGAGAAAAAGAATTCAGGTAAAAAAATCGACCGCATAACCTATGATGGGAAAAAGATTGATGGGTATTTCATCCCTTACAGCAAACTGGTAAAAGGGAAAAAACTGGTAATCGTAACCAATTAACCAACGTCACAAGTGAATTTGAGGAGGACAGAAATCTAAAATCATTTTGACTTACTTATCGCTGAATCTTTATCGGTCGAATCCAGGATAAACCGAAAGCATGTCCCCTTCCCCACTTTGCTTTCAACGTTGATATGGCTGCCATGTCGTTCAATAAAATCACAACAAATCAGCAGCCCCAGACCAGAGCTCGGCTCCCCGTCAGTACCCGTGCGACTGGTTCCGCCATTCAACAAAAACAGGTTTTTAATCAGGTTCTCAGGAATGCCGATACCATTATCTTCAACCGATATTTCAATTTTATCAGTTCCCGATCTTCGGGCCGTCAACTGTACATTCCCTCCTGAAGTCGTAAATTTTATGGCATTCGAGAGTAAATTCCGAAGAACAGACGATAACATATTGGCATCAGCAAACACAGCGATATCTTCAGAAATATCGGTAGTCAGTTCAACCGATTTATTCCGGGCAGCATCAACAACCAGATCCAGGGTGTTCAAAGCCAGTTTTTTCAGATTGACAAGCCGGGGCTGGTAAACGATTATCCCGCGTTGCATCCTTGACCAGTCGAGTAGGTTACTTAACATCTCATAAAGGTTCCGGGCCGAGACATTCATGCTGACGGCAATATTCTGCAACTCTTCGCTGCTCATTTCATCGAGATTTTCATTTACAAATTCGGTAAGCGACAGAAATGAACTCAGCGGCCCCCGAACATCGTGGGCTAGTATGGAAAAAAACTTATCCTTTTCAGAGTTGGTCATTGCCAATGCATCATTTTTTTCTGAAATAATCCTGTTTTTCTGTTGCAAGTCATCATTCAACAGTTTTTGCCGTTTGTTCTTTCGCAACAATACCATGGCAAATATGAAAATCAGGCCGATAACCGAAGAAAATGAAACGACCATAATCAGGTTAAGCTTCTTCTTGCTTTGAATCTGAAGTTCCTTTTCGGCAATCTCATGATCGGCCTGCACCGATTTTATACGAAGGTCGATATCGGTTTTAAAGTTTTCTTTCCAGGCATCGGCATTTATTTTCTGATATCGATATGCTTTTTGAAAATCTTTCTTCCCCTGGTAGAGTTCACTTAACAATCCCGATGAAAGAATGACATATGTTTTGATATCCTGTTCAACAGCCATCTGAAAGCTTTTCTCACCATACTCAATGGCCTGTTCAATGTGACCTGAACGGGAATACAAAACGCCCATGTTATACAAGGCCAAAGGCATATCAACCGGATCATTGTTTTCCTCGATCGTTTTAAGAACCTCCTGATAGATGGAAAGGCTCTGTCCAAAATCATGGTTGGAAGAACAAAGGGCTGCCTTTATGATTTGCGACGAAATCAGGATGTTGCTTAATTTCAGTTTTTGTGCATACCCGATCGAAAGATCAATAAGCGTATTCAGCGAATCGAGCTTGGCCTGTAAGGCTGGTTTAGCAGCAACCGCACTGATGAAATCCCGGGCATTGATGGAGGCTTTATCAATATCCCGGTACTGTTCGTCCCAATAATATAATTCCAGACTGGTGGCAGCCAAACGGTTGTAGGTTTTGGCTAATCCAGCCGAATCCTTGCATGCCTGAAAAATCTGAAACGCCTGGTTGAGGTAAGTTATCGACTTCTTCAGGTCGCCACTTGCACGATAAGTTTCGCCAATGTTTTTCAAAACTTCGGCCCGTTCATTTTCAGAACCTTCCTTTTCATAAATATCGAGCGCTCGGGTAAGTAATTCGGCCGATTTCAGGTTATCGCCACGGTTTTTCCAGGCAATACCCCAGAGATTCAACGCTTTTGCGTTCTCCTTCTTCAGGTTTACCGAATCGGCTATTTGGGCAGCCTCTGCCGCATATTCAATTGCGTCACGGGTGTCAATCCCCTGAGCGGCTTCTGACAAACGGCAAAGAAGCTCGATTTTCTTTTGTGGCGAATTTTCCTTTTTAACTTCTGCCAGAAGGCTGTCCTGGTAATCGTGTGCTCGCGAAGCCAAACAGTTGATCCTGCCAAACGCTGTCTGCAATAAAAACAGAAAAAGACAAATGATTTCGAACCTGACTTTCATTGGATTAAATTTAAACCTTCGATAAATTTATCATCTCCAAACTCCGCCTTTCAATTCAAAAAAGGTTAACTACATCCCCGGGAATAATAATTTCCGCAATAAAGATATTAACATATCAGTTTACGGTTCTTTTCAAAAGTAGAAATATTATCAAGGAATAGCTATGATTTGTCACAGTTGATTTATATTGTATTTTTGAGCTGGGATATTTTGAAATCCCTGACGATTAAACGAAACATAAACCAATTATCGATGAAATCCTGCATCTTACTGATTTTCTCCATTTTCTTTTGTTTTAGCAGCGTTGTTGCTCAGAAGCTGACTCCGGTCGATTATGTCAACCCGTTAATGGGCTCCGATTCGAATCATGCCCTTTCAGCCGGGAATACTTATCCGGCCATTGCGCTACCCTGGGGAATGAATTTCTGGACCCCGCAAACCGGCAGAATGGGCGACGGCTGGGTGTATGCTTATGATGCCACCCACATTCAGGGCTTTAAACAAACACACCAACCCAGTCCGTGGATCAACGATTACGGTCAATTTTCACTTTTCCCATTGACCGGTGAGTTAAAATTTGAGGGTGAAGAACGCGCCAGTTGGTTCTCGCACAAAGCTGAAACTGTAAAGCCTTATTATTACAGCGTGTACCTGGCCGATTACGACATTTCCACCGAAATCACCCCTGCCGAAAGGGCTGCAATGTTTCGCTTTACTTTCCCTGAAAACGAAAAGTCATGGGTATTGGTCGATGCCTTCGATGAAGGCTCATACATCAAAATTATTGCTTCAGAAAATAAAGTGATTGGCTACACCACCAAAAACGACGGTGGCGTTCCCGAAAATTTCAAAAATTATTTCGTCATTAAATTCGACAAACCATTTGCCGAAACCTCGGTTTGGAGCGACACAGCCCTCGTTGCCGGGGTTTCTGAATTAAAAGCCAACCATACCGGAGCCGCGCTGCGTTTCAAGACTAAACGTGGAGAACAGGTTCATGCCCGGATCGCTTCGTCGTTCATTAGTTTCGATCAGGCCGAATTAAACCTGAAAGAACTGGGCAGCGACAACTTCGACCAGGTTTGTGAAAAAGGGAAAGACATCTGGAACCGCCAGCTTTCGCGCATTGCTGTTGAAGGTGGCTCCACCGATCAAAACCGCACGTTCTATTCGTGCTTGTACCGCACCATGTTGTTCCCGCGGAAATTCTTCGAGTTCGATAAAGACGGCAAGATGGTGCACTACAGTCCATACAACGGTCAGGTTTTACCCGGCGCCATGTTTACCGACAACGGGTTCTGGGATACCTTCCGTGCGGTTTTCCCTTTCTTTAACCTGATGTTCCCAAGCCTGAACACTCAAATTCAGGAAGGTCTGGTCAATGCCTACAAGGAAAGCGGATTCCTGCCTGAATGGGCCAGCCCGGGGCACCGCGACTGTATGATTGGCTCGAATTCGGCCACCATTGTTGCCGATGCCTACCTGAAAGGCTGCCGTGGTTACGACATCAACACACTGTATGAAGCAGTGATCAAAAACACGAAAACAGAAGGACCTCTGACTTCGGTAGGCCGCAAGGGTTGCGACTATTATAACAAGCTGGGTTATGTTCCTTATGATGTTAAGATCCGTGAAAATACAGCCCGCACACTCGAATATGCTTTTGCCGACTGGACCATCTGGAAACTTGCAAAAGAACTTAAACGCCCGCAGGAAGAAATCGATCTGTTTGCCAAACGCTGCCAGAACTACCGCAATGTGTTCGATCCCGAAACCAAACTGATGCGCGGGAAAAATCAGGATGGAACTTTCCAGAAACCATTTAACCCGTTTAAGTGGGGCGATGCATTCACCGAAGGGAATAGCTGGCATTACACCTGGTCGGTCTTCCACGATGTGCAAGGCCTTATCGATCTGATGGGCGGCAAAAAAGAATTTGTGCACATGCTCGATTCGGTCTTTGTGGTTCCTCCAATTTTCGACGATTCTTACTACGGGCGGGTCATCCACGAAATCCGCGAGATGCAGATCATGAACATGGGGAACTATGCGCACGGCAATCAGCCCATTCAGCATATGATTTATCTGTACAACTATGCCAGTCAGCCCTGGAAAACCCAGAAATGGGTGCGCGAGGTGATGAACCGCATGTACACTCCTACCCCTGATGGCTATTGCGGCGATGAAGATAACGGACAAACTTCGGCCTGGTATGTATTCTCGGCCATGGGTTTTTACCCGGTTACCCCCGGAAGCGACCAATATGTGTTGGGCGCTCCACTTTTCAAGAAAGTCACTGTGAAGCTTGAAAACGGCAAACAGGTAGTGATCAATGCTCCTGAAAACAGCGCCGACAATAAATACATTCAAGCCGCCAAATTCAACGGTAAAGAGTATTCGAAAAACTACCTGAGTTATCCTGATCTGATGAAAGGTGCCACCATTGATTTCAAGATGGGGAGCCAGCCCAATACCAAACGGGGAGTGAATGACAGCGATTTCCCGTATTCATTCAGCAATGAAATGAAGAAATAGAAACGACGATTGGCTCAAAAACTGTAAAAATCGTCAATACAATGACTGAATTACTAGTAAAATCGTCAATACAATGACAATTTTACTAGCAATTCAGTCAGGATACAAAATATTCACTAAATTTATACTCATTAGATGCAAAGATAATGAGCACATTAGAACGAAAAATCACCTCAAAAATTCAAAACAAACTAATTCCCAATAAAGTAATTTTGATTTTTGGAGCCCGAAGAGTTGGAAAAACTGTACTTATCCAACAAATCACCAAATCCTTTGAAGGTAAAATCCTATTCTTAAATGGAGAAGATGATGATTCGATTGCCCTTTTAAGAGAAAAGAGCATTTCAAACTACAAAAATATATTAAAAGGAGTTGATTTACTGATAATTGATGAAGCTCAAAATATTCTTGAAATTGGACAAAAACTGAAATTGATGGTCGATGAGATAACTGGTATCAGGATAATAGCCAGTGGCTCATCATCTTTCGATTTAAACAATAAAACTGGTGAGCCTTTGGTCGGAAGAAGTTTCACGTACCAGTTATTTCCTTTTAGCCTTCAGGAACTTTCCGCCAACGAAAACCTTTTGGAAACCCGAAGAAAATTTGAACAAAGGCTGATTTTCGGAACTTACCCCGAAGTTGAACTGATGGAAGACCCCGAAGATAAAACCACCTATTTGAAAGATATGGTTAACTCGTATTTGCTGAAAGATATTCTTGCAGTTGAAGGCATTAGGAATTCAGCTAAAATGAAGGATTTATTGCGACTAATAGCTTTCCAGACTGGCAACGAAGTATCCTATGACGAATTAGGCAAACAAGTATCTATGAGCAAAAATACCGTGGAGAAATACCTCGACTTACTTTCAAAACAATTCATTATCTATAAGTTAAGTGCTTTTTCTAAAAATCTGCGAAAAGAAGTAACAAAAGCAGGTAAATGGTATTTTTACGACAATGGCATACGCAATGCGCTGATCAACAATTTCAACCCAATTGCCCTGCGGCAAGATATCGGACAGCTTTGGGAAAGCTATCTGATAAGTGAGCGACAAAAAAACATTTGTTTCAATTCAGAAACAGCAAACTGCTATTTCTGGCGCACTTACGATGGTCAGGAAATTGATTTGATTGAAGAAAATAAGGATAAAATATCAGCTTTCGAATTCAAATTCACGGAGAAAAAATCAAAAATTCCCCGCGCTTTCGCCGAAAATTATCCCGAGGCATCTTATATGCAAATACACCGCGAAAATTATCTGGATTGGTTGCTGTAAAAAACAGGTAAAGCACGATCAGAAGATCGGGTTTTACCTGTTTTTTATTTGCGATTAATCTAACGTGAGGATCAGAATCAGTACGAAAAGAAAAAAAATAATCATTAAAATTCCTTCAAGAATCAGCAAAAGTTTAAGCATGTTCCGTTCTCGATCCGACAAGATCATTGACTTTCGAAACGTTTTGATGATCCTTACAAGATCAAACATGTTGTTGACTTGCCCTGTAAAGCTGGAGTCTTCTCTTTTCATAATTTCTTTTACATCTTGGAAAGTTATCCACCAAAATCCAAAGATTAATGCCCCTAGCAACCAAAATAACATTATAATAAAAAAGTTCATTCTGATTTTTATTTCTAATTTACAAAGAAACAGGTAAAGCACGATCAGAAGATCGGGTTTTACCTGTTTCTTTTGTTAATGAACCCGCTTATTATCAGAACCCAAAAATCGGCCTGCTGAAATTTAGTGCAAATTGGCTGTTTTATACAGTCCGTTTTGATTGTATTTTTGGGATATGATTTTGATTAACATTGATAAAGGAAATAAGCAACCTTTGTTTCAGCAGGTTTTTGAGCAACTGAAACAAATGATTGAATCCGGAATTCTCCGGCCAAATGAGCAATTGCCGTCAACCCGCAAACTGGCCGAATTGCTGGGCGTTCATCGCACAACCATTTACCGTGCTTACGAAGAACTTTGGGCAGCCGGATATATCGAAGCCACAACCGGATCGTATTCGCGTGTCCGTCAGCGAAACCTGCAAAAAGATCATTTGGCACAAGGAAACAACTCGCTGATTGATTGGCCTGATTTGATTTCAAGAACCACCAATCACCTGCCCGAAATTCATGCGCTACGAAGAAATGTCGATTCACGAATTATTGATTTTGCACCTTTGAGCCCCGATTCGGATTTATTGCCAATCGAAGATTTTCGCCGCTGCATCAACCAGATGTTGCTTAACGAAAAAGCCGATTTGCTTCAATATGGAAGTCCGTTGGGTTACCAGCCTTTGCGCGAATACCTGGCCAGCCAAATGCGACAGCACGGCATATCAACTCAAACCGGCGAAATTATGCTGACAAACGGTATGCAAAATGGTATCGATTTGGTTTTCAGAGCGCTCACCAATCCCGGCGACGTTATCATTACCGAATCGCCAACCTATAAATCAGTGCTTTACTTAACCAGTTATTTAGGATTAAAAGTCACTGGGATTCCGATGACCGCTGAAGGTATAAACCTGGAAATTCTGGAATCGGAGCTAAAAAAGAGCCGACCAAAACTGATTTACACCATGCCCACTTTCCAAAATCCGACCGGGATAAGCACCTCGCAAACCCACCGTGAGCAGTTGCTCGCCCTATGCGAAAAGTACCGTGTTCCGCTGGTTGAAGATGGTTTTGAGGAAGAAATGAAATACTTCGGAAAGGCCGTGCTCCCCTTAAAATCGATGGACAAAAATCAGGTGGTAATCTACCTGGGCACATTCTCCAAAGTGCTTTTCCCCGGCGTTCGGGTTGGCTGGATTGTAGCTCCTCCCGTGCTAATCGAAAAAATGGGAAGCATGAAATACGTTTCCGAACTTTCCGGGAGTCCGCTGATTCAGGCTTCGGTATACCAGTTTTGCCAACAGGGATTTTACGAGTTGCACAAAAAACGTCTTCACCGGGTTTACCGCAAACGCATGCAGGCCACCCTTCAGGCATGTCGCGAATTTTTGTCCCAGGAACTCATACTCTGGTCGAAACCCGATGGCGGCTACCTGCTTTGGTTTTCAGTAAAAAGCAGTCATGAAACCGAAGAAGAATTTTTAAACAGGCTTTTAACCGCTGGAGTAAATGTGACGCCTGGAAGTCAGTTTTTTTCGGAAGCACCAGAAGGAATTCATTTCAGGCTATCCATTGCCCACCGTAACGAAGAGGAAATCAGGGAGGGAATACGACGAATTGCAGAAACAATTAATAAATAACCTGTTGCGGGTTGCGAGTTACGTGTTACAGGGCAATTCAAACCCAAATACCCGTATCTCGACTCGCAACCCGAAACAATCCATAAAACAAGAAAACAATGATTCAACTGAAAACAGAAAACTACCACAAGGTGTTGGAACCACTTTCTAAAGTAGCTATTAATCACCTGTTTGCCCGAACGGTACTGGAACAAAAAATGGATGGAGAAGTGTTTGTTGACGATTTGGACAAACCAACAACTTTTTACATTAAACACGCCTATGGGATGTCGCTTTTATTCGGGAAAACCGACAATGCTGAATTTAACAGGCAATTGAAAAGTTATTTACTGAACGAAAACAATGTCCGTCAATCCAGCGAATGGCTTCAGGTTTTTCCTTCGGAATGGAACGAAAAGCTTGATCAGCTTTTGAATGAGAAAATTCTGGAACCATCTGCAGCCGTGTCTGACGGCACTCAGCTTATCAAATGGTCGCGGGTAAATTTCAGGTTTAACCGGCTTAAATATTCGTCCAAACAGCAACCTGTTCCTGAGGGTCTTAAATTGGAAAGAACCGTCCCTGCATTATTCAGTCAAATTTCAGGTTCGGTAATTCCGTCCTGTTTCTGGCGGAACCGACATGAATTTGCCAACAATGCGATTGGATTTAGCCTGAGGCATGATGAAAAACCGGTATCTACAGCTTTTGCCTCGTTCATACACGACCTTCAACTGGAAATAGGGATTGAAACTTCTTCAGCATTTAGGGGAAAAGGCCTGGCACAAATAAGCTGTTCTGCCTTAATCGATTATTGTCTGGCGAATAATTTTGAGCCTATCTGGTCGTGCAGGCTCGAAAATGCCGGCTCGTTTATGCTGGCACAAAAACTGGGATTCGAGCCAACGTTAATTCATCCCTATTACCAGCTCCCGCATAAAATCATCGAAACTTCAACGGATCACAAAAACAGCACAACTGCAACTGCTATGCTTCTGGGCAATTTCCTGCATAAAATCTAATTTATTCACATGGAGAATTTTACAATCTCAACCGATAAAAACCGTCTGGATGTACCGATGATCCATGCCTATTTAAGCGAGCGATCGTACTGGGCGAAAGGACGAAGCAGGGAAGCAGTTCAACTGACCATCGGGCATTCGTTGTGCTTTGGAATATACAATCAGGATGAAAAACAACTTGGATTTGCCCGGGTGGCAACCGACTACGCCGTTTTTGGCTGGCTGATGGATGTATTTATCCTGGAAGAATATCGGGGACAAGGACTTGGCAAACAACTGATTGAACATGTAATTAACCATCCTGTAATTAAAAATTTGCACAGAATCGGACTGGCAACCTCCGATGCGCATGGGTTGTACAGGCAATTTGGATTTACGCAGGTTTCGGCTCCCGAAAAGATGATGGAATTACGACGGACATCAAATGATTTGCGTATTTTTAGCTTGTTCTAAAACCCATGATCATGTTAAAAGACCTTATTTTAAAGAACCGCAGTTACCGTCGTTTTTATCAATCCGAACGCATCAGCGAGGAACAGTTGCGCGAATGGATCGATCTGGCCCGCTTTTCAGCCTCGGCCCGCAATGCCCAACCCCTGAAATACATACTCAGCACTGAAGAAGACCTGAATGCCAAAATCTTTGAACAACTTGCCTGGGCTGGTTATTTAACCTATTGGGACGGGCCGGAAGAAGGAGAACGACCGTCTGCCTATATTGTGGTTTTGCACGACACCCTGATTTCGGGAAATTACCTGTGCGACGATGGGATTGCCATCCAAAGCATCTTGCTGGGTGCAGTTGAAGCCGGGTATGGCGGCTGCATGATTTACTCGGCCAACCGCAACAAACTGATGGAGATTCTCATGCTTGACGAACAGTACCGGATTATCTCAGTAGTCGCTCTTGGCAAACCCAAAGAAAGCGTGGTTCTGGAAGAAGTGAAAGATGGCGAAATCAAGTACTGGCGCGACGAAAACCAGGTACACCATGTGCCCAAAAGAGCGCTCGACGAGATCATTTTAAAAGTAAAGTAATTGAAATTATTGCCGACGCAGAATGCCGGCAATAATCCCCCTGCATCTGCCTTGTTGCAGTCTTCTCCTTGTCAGATAAGAGGAATCCAACAAATACATGCAGAATAAACGGAGTTTGCTTTCAAAT
>CAZAVU010000101.1:0-7671 GCA_964488805.1 uncultured Odoribacter sp.
TAGGTTAACCCTTTATTTGCATTATTTCATCTTTAGTTGTTTCGGATTTACATATTCCCTATTGCAAAGAACAGGCAAACCAGTAATTCACAGACTTCTTCCATTTCATCAGTATTGGCATTATTCTTAATGAAGATGGGGTACCATTCCAGTTTTTCTTCATTTTTCAGATTGGGCTTTCCAATATTTGAATACGCAGAAGTCATCCACTTTTTGTTCTTGGAAAGTTTTCCTTCGTTAAACGACTGTGAGTTTTGTGGATTGCAATTCTGAAAAATCATAGATGCCTGGGTTTCGTTATTCACTTTTATGTCTGAAAAAGAGAATAATTCATCATATTCAACAGCAAAATCTACGTCATTAAGGGTTCCTTTAACCCGATGCTGAATCGCTGTCCCGTATGAGTTTTCAACAATATTCCCGGCGATTAGACTAAATTTTTCCTTTGTTTCGGGAGTGGAAATTATTTCTGAAATCCGCTGGTAGACAAACTCGCCTTGCGGCTGATTATCTTTTATCAGTTGACCAATCAATGGAACGGTTATTCGCGAAGTAGTTTCATCAGAAGTTGTTGAATAAGTTACCTCCTCAATCCATTCGAGCAATATTTTGATCTGCTGTTTATTTGAGAACTCGAGCACCCCACTTTTGTGATCTTTTTGTTTCAAGGTGTATTCTGTTCCAATCCCGGTCAGGGCAGTAAAAAGCCCAGCAAACAAAGGTTTTGCAGAAAGTGGTCCAAAAACCATATCTAACTTGTTCTTATATACCATTCTTAAAATGGTGTCATTTTCATTAACCAACATTGCAGAAAAACTTCCGCCACTTTGCATTGCACCATTGGTTTTCAATATATACATAGTACTATTGGGGAACCATGAGCGTACCTCTTTTTCTTTTTCCTCCACACTTCCAACTGACACTTTCCCCCCTAAAGGTTGACCGGTTCCCAACGCCTCGCAGAGCAAGCCCGTAAATGTTTTTCTAAATTCAAAAGGTGAAAGCCAGCGTACATTCGTTGACATATAACCTGCAACATTTGCATTTTCAATCTCGCATTTGGCTTCTTTATCCAGTGAGATTTTGCCGTTATTGCGTATTATCACATGAACAGACCAGAACACGGCCATACCCGAGGTTGCCCTGGTAAGAACTGAAAAAATATCAACAACATCACCAGTGGAAACAACGCCAGCATTAGTTTCATCCTTAGGCTTCCCAAAGCCAGAGATTATTTTGTAATCAACTTTATCCGGCAGGTCAATTTCGTTGACATTCAGAACCTTTTTAAGATTTTTTCTGACATCAGCATAAATAGAGTCGTGGGTATTTCTTTCAATAAAATAATTGGGAAAGTTTGATTCGTTCAGCCAACGCACGGTATGTTTAAAAGTTATCACATGAGCTTCCTGAGCAACCAAAAGTCCGGTGATTAACATCAACGATAATGTAATAATGGATGCTTTCATCTGTCTATAATTTGTTTTTTAATTGCCAGATGGAACTCGCCATTAAAGCCATATCCCTGTGAGTGAGGCAGTCTCTCATGGCTCGTTTCATTTTGGTCAAATTTTAGGGTTATTTACAAGAAGGAACAATATTCTGAATAAGGTATTTCTTTGGTTATATAACATTTCAATTTCTGGTAATTGTTTCTTGTATTTTAAACTTGTACCAAAGAATATCGGTACGGTATAGTAGCTATTATTTTTCTGTGGCTACAAGTGGTAATTTTATCTTCAAAGTTAAGGTCGACTGGACAGGAAGTTATCAAGCTTAATATTTTCACTTTCCTTCAATGAAACAGTGACAAAATTTAAAATCCATTTCAAGAAGAATGAATGAACTTTTAAGAGTTGTAGTTGTAGCAAGCTAATTTACAACTAATTATTGAAATTTTCATATTTAAAAGCCAGCCTTTTTGAGAGGAGGGGGCTTTCTCTACTCATTTGATACATGCAGATTTGATTCCCTTCAATTAGATTTCAGAGGCATCTTCGCCATCTTCTCTACTTCCAGGGACGGGAATCCAAACTCTTCCACAATTTTACCCAGCAGCAGGTAAACTCCATCACCGCGAAACGGATAGCTTTTCAGGGATGGCGGAAAGTGTACCGTGTCGAAAAACTCACCGTAAATATCCGTAAACGTTCCGAAATTCATCACTTCGTTGCGGCTTGTGGGGACATATTTAATGGTTGCCAGGCGCCCCAGCATTCGCACCTTCTTGCCAATATGTTCCATCATCGTTTTGGTATGTATTTCTCCCCTGAAACGGGTCTCGAGCATGTCAAACAGGCTGAGACTGACCGGAAAGCCGAGCAACTCAAATTCGTCGTAGGCATCCTTTAAAACTGAATGTTCCAGCTTTGGCAATTTGTACTGCCGCTCTTGCGACTGAAACAAGGGGCGGGTTTCAGGTATCCAAACCGGACGGGTCAAAAGTATATGTGCTTTCCACAATAATTCCGCCTTGTTTTGTCCGCAAAACCGAAAAGCGCCCAGTCGGATCAGGATAATAAGCTGTTCTTTTGAAATATTTACCCGGCTGATAAAGTCGGATAGCGAGGAATAGCTGCCATTTTGCGCCCGTTCGGCCAACAGGCGCGAAACAGCACTTTGTTCAAGGTTCTGGACGTGTATAAAACCAATGTAAATCGTTTTTCCGACGATCCGGGTCTCGTTGCGGCTTTGGTTTACACAGGGCAATTCGATGGAGGCGCCCAGTCGCCTGGCTTCGTTAAAATAGACCCAGGTGCGATAGAATCCTCCAAAATTATTAATCACCGCTGTTTGAAATTCCAGCGGATAATGGGCTTTCAGAAAAAGACTCTGGAAACTTTCAACTGCGTAAGAGGCTGAGTGAGCCTTTGAAAACGAATAACCGGCAAACGATTCAATTTGCCGCCAGACTTCCTTGCTGATCATATCTGAATAACCTCTAGCACGGCAGTTGCTGAAGAATTTATTCTCAATGCGTTGAAATTCGGTTCTCGACCGGTACTTTCCGCTCATCGCCCTGCGCAGTACATCCGCTTCGTCCAGGTCGAGACCGGCAAAATGATGTGCCACTTTAATAACATCTTCCTGGTAAACCATTACCCCAAAAGTTTCCTTCAGTTGTTCTTCCATTATTTTATGGAGGTATTTGATTTTTTCGGGATAATGAAACCGCTGGATATACTCTTTCATCATTCCCGATTTGGCTACTCCCGGACGGATGATTGAACTGGCCGCAATCAGTGTTAAATAATTGTCGCAATGTAGTTTGGTGAGCAAACCTCTCATGGCCGGACTTTCGATGTAAAAGCATCCGTTGGTTTCGGCTGTTTTCAATTGATATTTTACCTGCTCGTCTTCAAAAAAACGGTCGACCTGGTGAATGTCAACTTCTTCATTTCTGTTTTCCTTGATGATTTCAACGGCTTCTTTGATGTGACCTATTCCACGCTGACTCAAAATATCCAGTTTTTCGAAGCGTAAATCTTCGGCTACATACATATCCCATTGAACTGTCGGGAGTCCTTTGGGGGGTAAATCAAGTGCCGAATAGTAGGTGATGGGTTCTTCCGAGATCAGTATTCCGCCTGCATGGATACTTCGGATATTGGGAAAATCCGCCATCTGACGACCCAGCAAGTTAATCTTTTGGGTAATCTCGTTCGTGACCAACTCGTTATTTGAAGATGCAAACAGCAAATCAATTTCTTCTTTGGGCAAACCGAATACTTTGCCCAGTTCGCGGTAAATGGAGCGGTCTCGAAACGTGGTGGTAGCTCCAAGCAGAGCGGTGTGCTCTTTCCCGTAACGGTCGAAAATGTATTGCTGAATATGTTCGCGGTCGCGCCAGGAGTAATCAATGTCAAAATCAGGCGGGCTGGTTCGTTTGGGATTCAGGAAGCGTTCGAAATACAGGTTCAGTTTAATCGGGTCAACATCGGTTATCCGGAGACAATACGCCACAATGCTGTTGGCCCCACTTCCTCTTCCTACGTGGTAAAACCCTTGCGACATGCCGAATCGCACAATGTCCCAGGCAATCAGGAAATAAGAGCAAAAACCAAGCTTGTCAATGATTTCCAGTTCATGTAGGATCCGGCTCCGGGCTTCGCTGCAGTTTGTTCCGTAGCGGGAGATCATCCCTTCCAGAGTCAGCTTTTCAAGCAACAGTTTGTCTTCGTAGCGCGAATGTGTGAATGTCTTCTTGTTTTTTACCGTGGCGAAATCGATTTCAATGCTGCAACTTTTCAGCAGCCTTTCGGTGTTTTCCAGAATTTCAGGATAACGCTCGAACACCTGGCGCATTTTCTGCGGGGCAAACATATACTCGTGAGGTCGTGCCATTTGTTGCGGGACTAGTTTGCTGATCAGTTTGTTGTGGTCGATTGCCCGCAGACTTTGGTGTAAAATCCATCCCGACTTGTTCCGAAAGGTTACCGGGTGAAGCACAACCAGCCGGTGTGTGTATTTGCTGCATTCTGAGGTAAGTAACCGGTTGACGTCTTCGGGGCGAATACCGATGAATTCGTTGTCGCGTAACTTATTGCAAGGTTTCGCACCCATCGGATAAACAAGTGAAACATGATTGAAATCAGGGGCCAGCTCCGGATAGTTTTCCTGGGCGAGATTGTGAACGGTTTGCAGCTCATTCAGTTCTTTCAGGCCTTCCCGGTTATGGGCCAGGCCAATGTAAAGCAGTTGGTCACCATTGTGGAACTCGCATCCGGCTACCGGCTTTATTCCTTTTTCATTAGCCTTTTTTACAAACTCCGGAATGCCCATGGTGGTGTTAATGTCGGTCAGCGTAACTGTTTCCAGACCAAAACCAAAGGACAGGTCAATCAGTTCGTCCACCGACAAGGTGCCATACCGAAGACTGTAATAGGAATGGTTGTTCAAGAACATATCAAACGAATCTTACTGAAAATCTTTTGCAATCAAATTATTCGAACGGAGTCCTTCTTTTTGAAAAACTCAAGACCTGAAGCCCTGTAAATGGATTTGGCGCCGAACCGCATTCGGATCTGATCCATCGAAAGGTATAATTTGATGCGTTTTTCGTTGTTGTCGAACAAATCGAGTTGTTGTACTCCTCCAATCAAGCCACCAAGTTTTACCCCGATCAGGCGGATCAGCATCCGGCGTTCATACAGGCGCTTGAAAAGGTCGAGAGCGGTTTCAATCAGCGTATGATCGAATGAAGTGTAGGCAATTTTCTTTTGCAAGGTATGGGTGTCGTAATTCGAATAGCGTATTTTGACCGTCACTACAGAAGCCAGTTTGTTATTCTTTCGCATTCGGAAAGCAATCTTTTCAATCATTGCAATCAACAATTTTTCGAGCATTTGCACATCAATGGTATCTGTTTCGAATGTCTGTTCGGTACTAATCGATTTTTCTTCACTGTATGGAATTACCGGACTGAGATCAATTCCATTGGCCCGGCGCCAGATTTCAAGGCCGTTCTTTCCCAGTACGCTTTCCATCATCGGAGGAGGAATGGCGCTCAGGGTTTGTATCGTTACAATTCCCATCGATCGAAGCAACTGGTAATTTCGGTCGCCTATCCCGGGTATTTTTTTGATGGAAAGCGGGTTCAGGAATGGCTGTACCAGTTGTCCGGGAACTTCCTTTTCCCCGTTGGGCTTGGCTTCGCCGGTAGCAATTTTCGAAACCGTTTTGTTTACCGACATGCCGAGCGAGATGGGTAACCCGGTTTCGTTAATAATGCGCGACCGAAGCTCGTGAGCCCATTTGTACGAGCCAATAAAGCGGTCCATCCCGGAAATATCGAGGTAGTGTTCATCAATCGAGGCTTTTTCGTATATGGGTGCTTTTTCGGCAATCACCTCGGTAACCATGCGTGAATATTTGCTATACGAATCCATGTCGCCCCGAATGACAATTGCATCGCGGCACAGGTTTAGCGCCATTTTCATGGGCATAGCCGAATGAACACCAAACCGGCGGGCTTCGTAGCTGCAACTGGCTACCACTCCCCGGTCTGATAAGCTTCCGATAATAACTGGCTTGCCCGCAAGCTGGGGGTTCATGAGCCTTTCAACCGACACGAAAAACGAGTCCAGGTCAAAATGTATAATTGTTCGGTTTTGTGCTTCCATGTTTTATTCCTCCCGTCAGATCCTCGCTTCCTGTTTGTTTTTCTGAAATAAACAGGTTTGTTTTAGATTATATTTTAAACAATTTTCACAATTGTATTTTAATCAATTTTAATCAAACGACCAATAGAAAATAGGATTTATCCGCTTTTATCAAAAACAAACCGGAGTCTGCGATAGACGGATTACGTTTTCGGTCATAACCCTGAATTATTGAAAAATTTTTCTTTAAAACCTTTTCCGTATTTTTGACCTCAAATGATTATAAAACCACCTTTATGACAAGATTCTTTTTATTCATTGCCGGTGCAATACTGTTTTTTACCGCTTGCACCGGACCTACAACCAAACAGGCTCCAGCCGAACGCCTGACCGATTTCGTCGATCCGTTTATCGGAACGGGCTTCCACGGGCATGTTTATCCCGGAGCGGCCTATCCGTTCGGACAAATTCAACTGAGTCCTGACAATGGAACTCAGGGTTGGGATTGGTGTTCAGGCTACCATTATTCCGACAGCATTGTGGCCGGATTTAGTCACTTGCACCTGAGCGGAACCGGAATTGGCGATTTGGCCGATATATCGTTCCTGCCGGTTACTTCAGAAGTCACTTTCCAGAAAGACGAAAAAAATCCTGATTTTGTAAAACGTTATTCAGGCAAGTACAGCCATTCAGAAGAAACTGCCAAACCTGGTTATTATGCGGTAATCCTGAAAAATAATGGTGTAAAAGCTGAATTTACCGTAACCGAACGCGCTGGTTTGCACCGTTATTCGTTTCCTGAAGCCGGTGAAAAGAACCTGATCATCAATCTCGGATTTGCCATCAACTGGGACAAACCGTACCAAACGTCGCTAAAAGTTGTGGATGATAAAACGGTTACCGGAGTTCGCCTGTCGAATGGCTGGGCCAAAGATCAGCATGTGTTCTTTGCTGTTCGTTTCTCGACGCCAATCACCAAATCGGTGATCGAAAATATTGGTGGCGAAGCTCAAACTGTAGGCGTTTTCAGCTTTGGCGAAAAACAGGTACTGGCTAAAGTGGGCCTTTCTTCAGTTAGTGTTGAAAATGCCATTGCCAACCTCGATGGTTCGCTGGCCGGATGGGATTTTGAAGCTACTGCACAAGCTGCTTCCGATGCCTGGGAAAAAGAACTGTCGAAAATTGCAATTCAGTCAAACGACAAAGATCAGAAAACCATTTTCTATACCTCGCTTTACCACACCATGGTTGCTCCGGCTTTGTTCTCCGATGCCAACGGCGATTTTAAAGGCGTCAACGGCGATACCCGGAAAGCTGCTGGATACAACCAATACACCGTTTTCTCGTTGTGGGACACCTACCGCGCGCTGCATCCGCTGTTTACACTTACGCAACAGTCGCGTGTGAACGACATGGTGAAAACCATGCTCGATCATTACAAACAAACCGGCGTATTGCCCGTTTGGGAGCTCGAAGGCAACGAAACCTGGTGTATGGTGGGCAATCATTCCATTTCGGTAATTGCTGAAGCGATTATGAAAGGTATTGGCGATTTTGATGTGCAACTGGC
>CAZAVU010000101.1:7771-11619 GCA_964488805.1 uncultured Odoribacter sp.
CGGTAATTGCTGAAGCGATTATGAAAGGTATTGGCGATTTTGATGTGCAACTGGCTTTCGAAGCCATGAAAGCTACTTCGATGGCCGACCGCGACGGTATGGGTTTCCACGATAAACTGGGTTACATCCCGGCCGATAAAATTCAGCAATCGGTGGCTAAAGCCGAGGAAGTTTGCGTTGACGACTGGGCTGTGGCTGCTGTAGCTCAAAAATTGGGAAAAACCGAAGATGCCGCCTATTTCGCCAAACGTGCACTCAACTACCGCAACTATTTCGATAAAGAAACCGGTTTTATGCGCGGAAAACTGAGCAACGGCCAATGGACATCGCCATTCGATCCGGCTTACTCGAAACACGAAGGAAGCGATTACACCGAAGGAAACGCCTGGCAGTACCTGTGGCTGGCTCCGCACGATGTGAACGGACTGATTGAGCTGCTTGGCGGCAAGGAAGCATTTGCCAATAAACTGGAAGGTTTGTTTGTGGCTGAAGGCGTGAAAGGCGAAAATGCTTCTCCTGATATTTCTGGATTGATTGGCAGCTATGCGCACGGAAATGAACCGGGTCACCATACCACGTTCCTGTTCAACTATGCCGGACGTGCATGGCGTACCCAGGAGCTGAACCGCCAGATTCAGACCGAGATGTACACCACCAAACCTGATGGTTTGTGCGGAAACGAAGACTGCGGTCAGATGTCGGCTTGGTATGTGTTCAGCGCGATGGGTTTCTATCCGGTAAATCCATCGGAGTTGCAATACCAGTTTGGTTCGCCGATTGTTCAGGAAGCTAAAATTGAAGTGGCTCCGGGCAAATTCTTCATCGTAAAAGCACCACAGGCTTCGAAAGAGAATAAATACATTCAGGAAGTAAAACTGAACGGACAAGCTTTAGACCGCACGTTCATTACCCATCAGGAAATTATGGCTGGAGGAACGCTTGAATTCACCATGAGTGCGCAGCCGAATAAAGAGCTGTTTAAATAGTCTCAGTTTACAGTCTCAGTAGTCAAAAATGGATTTCATCTTTTCTTAAGGATGGAATCCATTTTTTGTTTAACGCCAGAGGCGTGTCAGGATTATAGAAAATCGGATATGAGAAAAAGAAATCCCGAAGGGATGATATTATCCTTTCGTCCTTTCGGGATTGTGGATGCCAAAATTCATTCGTCTCATGCTTCCTTTTTACAACGAATGACTATTAATGGCCCAATGACCACGAATGACTTTCCTATTTTTCCTGATAAACCCGCACGTAATCCACTTCGAACCGAATCGGGAATTTGGATTGATCGGGATTGCCGCCATTTCCGCCGATAGCCAGGTTCAGCAGCAAATAATGCGGTTGCATAAACGGATTGAAGCCATCCGGATTCGCTGTTTCGCTCAAAGGTGTGGTGTTCAGCAATTCGTCGTCGAGGTAAAGCTTGACTGATTCTTTGGTCCAGTCCATGCGCCAAATGTGAAATTTTTTATGCCAGTCAGCATCATTTGCACGAAAGTGTGCATAGGGAATTCGTTCGGTGTGCCATTTGGCCGTGTACTGTTTTTCGGTTCCCCAGGCGGCATTGGCCAAAATGGTTGGCAGGCCGTTTACCCTGTAAAATTCCATGATGTCAATTTCGCCGTTCGATGGCCATTGCTTTTCGATGCCTAAAGTCCAGATCGCTGGCCATGACCCCATCGTGGTGTCAATCCGGGCCCGGATCTCGAACCTGCCGTATAACCATTGTTTTTGTCCGCTTGTATTGATACTTGCCGAAGTGTAATGAGCCGATTCACGGTTCGTTTGCCAACTGGAGCTTCCTGCTTTATAGTTTGGGTTCGGAATTTCTTCGCGGCGGCCTTCAATCAGCAAAACGCCGTTGGCACAAGTAGCATTGTCTTCCTGGTACCATTGCAGTTCTTCGTTGCGAACAAATCCTTTCTCATATTTCCAGCATTCAGGATTGGGTTTGCCGGTGTTGTTGAACTCGTCGTTCCAGACCAGTTCCATGCCTGCAATTTCTGACGGCGGATTAGGATCGGGTAGGGTAGGGGCGATGGTTTGGGCGAAACCGGCAACGCTCAGTAGTATCACCGCACAAGCAAGGGGGCGTTTTTTCATGCGTCAGGTTTAGGTTAAAATAGTGAGCGGGTGAATCAAAGTCAAAACCTATCAATCTGTAGATCGTAGGTTTTATTGTTTGTTAATCTTCCTGTGATGTTAATCTTTTGTATTAATCTTATTACATGTCTTAATTTTAGTCGTAAATGTAAAGTAGGAGATTTCTGCAAGTGAGATTATAATAAAGAAAATCAAAGAGGTAATCCAAAGCCTTTTGTTTTTCTTTACAATTCCAATAAATAGTGTAACTAATAAAGCAATTGGTATACAGAGTATAATAATTATATCCATGGCAAACATAGTTTAATAGTATAGATTAATGTTATAAAAGAGTTTGTGTTAGCTTGAAAAATGTGCGGGTGACTTTGAGTCACCCGCTTGCTAAAAAGGAAAAGATTATTTCACCGGAATATTTTTCAGTGTTTCAATCAGGAAATCCCAGAATTTACCAACCGATTCGATGTTGACTTTCTCATCGGGTGAGTGAGGGAACCGGATGGTTGGGCCGAATGAAATCATGTCCCAGTTCGGGTATTTTCCGCCGAGAATCCCGCATTCCAAACCGGCATGAATGGCTTTGATTTCAGGAATGCGGCCATATTTTGCCTGATAAACCTGTTGCATGGTTTTCAGGATTGGTGATTCCATGTTGGGTTTCCAGCCCGGATAGCCACCGGTTAAAGTGACCTTGGCACCAGCCAGTGTGAAAACAGAATCCATGCGTGAGCCGAGTTCTGCGCGGGCCGAATCGACCGAGCTGCGCATCAGGCAGGCGATGTTGACTGATTTGGTTTCGTTATCGGATTTCACGATAGCCAGGTTTGTCGAAGTTTCAACCAGTCCGGGCATGCTGTCGCTCATACGGATAACGCCGTTCGGGCAAGCCACAATGGCGTGGGTCAGGTTGGTTTGTGTTTGTTCGTCAATCAGGCTGGCTGGCATTTCAGTCTTTGCCAGTTCAATTTTCAATGTTGGTTCGGTGACCGAAAGTTCGCGTTTGATGATAGCGGTAAGTCCTGCAATCAATCCAACCAGTTTGTCGGCAGTGGCATACGGAACGGTGATCATACCGAAAGCTTCGCGCGGAATGGCGTTTCGAAGGTTTCCGCCATTGATCGAGGCAAGTCGTGCACCGCAAACTTTGCTGGCTTCTTTCAGCAGACGGAAGAAGATTTTGTTGGCATTTCCGCGGCCCAGAATGATGTCCATTCCTGAGTGTCCGCCCTTCAATCCGGTTACATTCAGTTTAAAGGCAATCGATTCGGCAGGGACAGGAACTTCAGTAAAAGTGAATTTGGCATTGGCATCTTCGCCACCGGCGCAGCCCACATACAATTCGCCTTCGTCTTCCGAGTCCATGTTGATCAGTATGTCGCCATTCAGGACACCTGGTTTCAGTCCGTTTGCTCCGTCCATGCCGGTTTCTTCGGTGGCGGTAAATAAGGCTTCAACCGGACCATGCGCAATGTCTTTCGAAGCCAGCACTGCCATTGCTGAAGCCACGCCGATGCCGTTGTCGGCGCCCAGCGTTGTGCCATTGGCTTTCACCCATTCGCCGTCGATGATGGTTTCAATCGGATCAGTGGTAAAGTCGTGCTCTTTGTCGCTGTTTTTCTGCGGAACCATGTCGAGGTGTCCCTGCAGGATAACTCCTTTTCGGTTTTCCATTCCCGGAGTAGCCGGTTTGCGGATGATCACGTTTCCGGCTTCGTCCTGAAAGGTTTCCAATCCAAGACTTTTGC
>CAZAVU010000102.1:0-11340 GCA_964488805.1 uncultured Odoribacter sp.
CATGCACCAAATTGCGCGATCTGGACCCGAATGCGGTTTATGTCCTGAAAAATCTGGATGCAAAAGGAAGCACAGAAATGACTGGTCGCGAACTAATGGAAAAAGGATTACCCATTTCCATCACCAATCAGCCCGGAGCTGCAGTGGTTACCTATAAAAAGAGGAAATAGAAAAAATGATTAACTGACATCCACCAAATTCTATAACAGTAATAAACAGATTTCAAAAATGATTTCAAAAGCATTCTTAATTGCCGTCTTCACCTTGCTTGTTGCCTCCGGGTACGGGCAAACCAAAACGCTCTGGCTCGACGAGCTGGATATGAGCAAAATAGAATCGGGCTGGATTTTATCCAATTCGAAGGTCAGTACCGAAGGAAAACCACTAACCGTTGCCGGGCAAAAATTTGACCGGGGAATTGGTACTCATGCCATCAGCCGGTTTATGCTTGATTTAAAGAAGAAAGGGGTGCGCTTTACCGCTCAGGTAGGCCTCGACGATGAAGCCAAAGGCGGCAGTATTGAATTTATCATACTGGGTGACCGGAAGATCATTTGGAAAAGTGGAATCATGAAATCGGATGAGCCGGTCAAGCTCATTGATATTGATATCCAGGGAATTGAAAAACTTGCTTTTTTAGTTTCTGATGGGAACAACGGAATAGCCAAGGATCATGCCGACTGGTGCAATGCAAAGATTGAATACACGGGAAATGAAACGCCGGTTTTGTTATCTCAGAAAATGCCTCCGGCAACCAACTATGTGTTAACTCCGAAACCTGCCGAAACACCCCGGATCAACGGTGCTAAAATAACAGGTGCGGGTACTGGCAGACCATTTCAGTATAAAATAGCTGCAACAGGACTGCGGCCAATGACTTTTTCGGCTCAGAATCTTCCTGCCGGATTAAGCCTGGATGCAACTTCCGGGATTATTTCAGGAAAAGTAACTACCGAAGGTGAGTTTGACGTGAAGCTTTCGGCGAAAAATGCGAAAGGTACAGCTACACGAAATCTGCGTATCGTGATTGGCAAAAACAAGCTTTGCCTTACCCCGCCGATGGGCTGGAACAGTTGGAATTGCTGGGGATTGTCGGTTAGCGAAGAAAAAGTTAAAGCTTCGGCCGAGGCCATGGTCAACAGTGGGTTGATCGATCATGGCTGGACTTACATGAACATTGATGATGGTTGGGAAGGCCCGAAACGAACCGAAGACGGCGAAATTACCACCAATGAAAAATTCCCGGACATGAAACGCCTGGCCGACTATATTCACGCGAAAGGGTTGAAAATAGGCATTTACAGTTCTCCGGGCGAACGCACCTGTGGAGGTTACCCGGGAAGCTTTGGCCACGAGGAACAGGATGCTACCACCTATGCCAAATGGGGCATCGACTACCTGAAATACGACTGGTGTACCTATTGGGACAAAGTGAATCCAAAACCGGAATTAGCAGAGGTTAAGAAACCGTACATCATCATGAGAAACGCGCTGGATAAGCAAAATCGCGACATTGTTCACAGCTTGTGCCAGTGCGGATTGGCCGATGTGTGGAAATGGGGTGGCGAAGTTGGACAGTTGTGGCGCACCACCGATGATATTACCGATACCTGGGAGAGCATGTACTTCAATGGGTTCTCGCAAACGCATAACACGCAATATGCCAAACCCGGCAATTGGAACGACCCGGACATGCTGGTGGTTGGAAAAGTGGGCTGGAATGATGGGCTTCACAACACCCGGCTTACTGCCGACGAACAATACACGCATCTTTCGTTGTGGAGTTTGCTTTCAGCACCCTTGCTGATTGGCGCCGACATGAGCCAGTTGGATGAATTTACGCTCAATCTGCTAACCAACGACGAAGTGATTGATGTTGACCAGGATCCGCTGGGCAAACAAGCTAAACCAATCCGAAAGGATAAAGACGTTGAGATCTGGGTGAAAGACCTGGCTGATGGCTCCAAAGCGGTTGGTTTGTTTTACATCGCCGAGAGCAAAAAAGCGGAGAATTCTTTTGTGTGGGAAGAAAATCCGGTGAAGAGTACGGCCAAAATCAGTGTCTCGTGGGCTGAATTAGGAATCCGGGGCAAACAAGTTGTCAGGGACCTTTGGAGGCAAAAAGACCTCGGCAGGTACACCGGTAAGTTTGAAGTTGAAGTTCCATACCATGGGGTAGCCTTAGTGAAAATAACGAAACATAACTAATAGGTAAGTGTAAAATGAAGAATATAAGTTTATTGCGAAGCTTTGTTGTTCTCCTGGTTTTTGCAAGTTGTACCAGTAGTATGGTCGGGAAAAAGTCGCCGGCCAACTTTGTTGATCCGTTTATTGGCACCGCCACCGTTGGACATACCTATCCGGCGGCTACCTTGCCTTTTGGAATGGTACAGGTGGGCCCTGATACCGGAATTGACGAATGGAAACGATGTTCAGGGTATCACTCCGACGACAGTTCAATAATGGGTTTTTCGCATACCCATGTGAGTGGGACAGGGGCTGCCGAAATGGGCGATATCCTGATTATGCCAACGATTGGGGAACCTCAGTTTGAACCCGGAACCCGCGAAAATCCGGATTTGGGTTACCGGTCGCGCTTTAACCATGCCACAGAGCTTGCCCGGCCTGGTTATTATGCCGTGAAGCTGGATGACTCCGATATTTATGCGGAAATGACGGCGACCTATCGTGCTGGATTTCATTGTTACACCTTCCCGGAAAGCAAGCAGGCAGGAATGGTTCTCGACATGAACCACGGAATTGGCGATGGCACCGTAGAAGGTTCAATTCAGGCAATCGACAACAAAACCATAACCGGACACCGTCAATCGAGTGGTTTTATCAACAACCACCGCTATTATTTCTGTGCCCGCTTCTCGAAACCATTCGAAAAGATTACCTCATTTGTTGATGGGCAAATTGCCGAACAAAAAGATCTCAAAGGGAAAGCATGCAAGGCTTTCGTTCACTTTACCACCTCCGGAAAAGAGAAGATCATGGTAAAAGTCGGGATTTCAACCGTTAGTGCCGAGGGAGCCATGAAAAATCTGGATCAGGAAATTCCCGGCTGGAATTTCGAACAAGTGGCGGAGGCCGCTCTTCAGATCTGGAACGAAAATTTATCGAAAATTGATGTTCAGACTACCACCGACAGCCAGAAGAAAATCTTCTACACGGCTTTGTATCACAACCTGATCATGCCCAATCTGATCACTGATGTTGATGGTTCGTACCGTGGCTGGGACAGGGAAATACACAAAAGTTCCGATGGCGATCTTTACACCAACTTTTCGTTGTGGGACACCTATCGTGCAAGTCATCCGCTGTATGCCATGCTGTATCCCGAAAAAAATATCCGGTTTATCAATTCAATGTTGGAACGCTATAAACAAATCGGGCAATTGCCAATCAACGAATATGGGGCAAACGAAACCTATTGCATGATTGGTTATCACTCTGTGCCGGTGATTTCGGAAGCTATTCTGAAAGATCAGAAAGGTTTTGACTACGAACTGGCTTACGAAGCCATGCGCAAGAGCGCGATGGACGATAACCGGGGAATCGGGTTCCTGAAAAAGATGAATTACATCCCAAGTGAACTCGACAACAACTCGGTGTCGAAAGTATTGGAATATGCCTACGACGACTGGTGTTTGGCTCAGGTTGCCAAAAAACTGTCGAAAAATGAAGATGTTGCTCTTTTCACCAATCGGGCTAAATCGTACCAGAATCTGTTCGATGCATCGGTTGGTTTTATGCGTGGGAAACATGCCGATGGCAGTTGGGTGAGCCCGTTTGATCCCAAAGCTGTTTCGATATTGGGGCAAGGCGATTTTACCGAAGGAAGCTCGTGGCAGTATAGCTTTTATGTTCCCCAAAACATTAGCAACCTGATTGATCTGATGGGTGGTGACGAGAAGTTTAGTACCAAGCTGGATGATCTTTTCAATACCGTTGCTGCCGTTGAAAACGAAAAGGCGGTTGATGTAACCGGATTGATTGGTCAGTATGCGCACGGGAATGAGCCTAGTCACCACATTGCCTACCTGTACAATTATTCGGGTCAGCCCTGGAAAACTCAAAAGGTAGTTAACCAGATCAAAACAACGCTTTATCTCGATACCCGTGATGGTTTGTGCGGAAATGACGATTGTGGCCAGATGTCGGCCTGGTATGTTTTCAGTTCATTGGGATTTTATCCGGTAACGCCCGGAATGGACTATTACACCATTGGAAGCCCTTCGGTGAAAAGTGCCACGCTGCATCTTCCGAATGGAAAGGAATTCAGGATTAAGGCAGAAAATGTTTCGGATCAGAATTTTTATATCCAGGCGGCTACCCTGAATAATCAGGCTTATTCGCAATCGTACCTGAAGTATTCAGACATTGAAAATGGTGGGCAAATTGAATACAAGATGGGCATGAACCCCAACAACGAATGGGGGGCAAAGAAAAACGAACCTGTTTCAAGTATCCCGGGAAACTAAACATTTAAATTAAACCTGAATAACGCGATGAAGATTTTCTTTTCATATATCATTCTTAATATTAGTTGTTTGACGGCTTTGAGTCAGTCCCCGCCTGTAAAAGTTCAAGGACTAACCGGTACGGTCAGTGATATGCATATTGCGACAGAGGCTCCCAGGAGCATTACTTTGCTTTCGGCAAAACGATCCTCGTCCGATATCGATCTTCAACGTATGGCGCAATGGGCTATGAATTACCTTATCCGCACTCCGCGGAAGGAGTTGGACTTTGAACCGGTATTCCAGTGTTTTCCGCTGCGTTGTCCGCCAATACCTTCGGGCAACGATGTTGTCGTTGCATGTGATACGGATGTCCGCTTAATGTGGGAATGGTACTATATGCGGGATATTTCAGGTTCACAAGCGGGTAAGGATGTAGAGGAGTCCTTTCGTAAACGGATACTCGAATATGTGCAGGAAGATGGATTAGTGCTGGCGCATCCGGGGAGTTACAACGAAGGAGACATCCATAAAATTTATAAAAAGGAGGAGTATGCCTATCATGTGTGGGGTGCCACGAAGATACTCTATTATCTTGCCGAAGATTACCGCCGGACTCACAATCAAGAATCCAGAGACATGGCTCGCCGGATTATGTTGCGGTTAAAGAAGAACGCCATCTACACAACGCCAGATTGCTGCTACTTCCCTGCTGGTATGGGTATGATGAAACAGGATGGCTCGGTAATGCCAAACGATTGGAATAAAATGCCTGCTCCGGTAATCATCGCATTGGTTAATTATTACCGGGCGACAGGCGATGCTGAGGCCTTAAATTTCGCTAAGGCTTACGCCGAAGGGATTATGGGCGGCAGTCAGCCTGGAGGGTTGCGTTTTGGCACTGATGGTAACTTTCTTGGAGGGCATAGCCACACTACCATGCATGCACTTTGGGGGATAGCCGAACTTGGTCTGGTCACCGGCAACGAACGTTATACCGATTTCGTTAAGCGCTCATGGGATTGGATGTTGTCGCTGGGAACAGGCACCGGCTGGTTTCCCGCCACCACACCGTTTCATCCTACTGATGAAACCTGTCATACTTCAGATATGATGTCGAATGCTGCTGCTATTGCCCGTGGCGGACATCCCGAATATTTCGACTTCGTGGAGCGCTACATGCGCAACCGGATCAGTCAACTACAGTTTATCATGACCCCCGTGTTCGAAGCCGAGTACCGACGGGTAAATTATCAGGCCAGCGAAGAGCAGATCAAGGCTGGTTTGGCTGAACTGCACAAATTCGAAGGTGGCATCCAAAGTTATACTGGTCTCGACGATTACGAGAACAGCCGGTTAAAAGGTACTTATGCCGGACTGGCTGGCTGTTGCGCACCAGAGGGAATGCGTGCCATCTATACCACCTGGAACAATACGATTGATCGGTTAGAACCATCAAAATTGGGTCCCGCCGGAGTTTACGTGAACCTCTCGTTCAATCGTACATCCCCGTGGGGGCAGGTGGTGTCTTTCCTTCCCAATATCGGCCGATTGACTGTGAAGGCAGCAGTCTCCGACCTCTTCTTCCTTCGTTCTCCGCATTGGACCTTGCGCGATCAAATCCATGCCTTTATCAATACTAGGGAGGTACCCGTAATCTGGTCTGGTGCATATATCCGCTTCGATAAGGTTAAACCAGGCGATGAACTGACCATCACCTATCCGCTTATGCAATTCAGGCAAGTTCCGGCTGGCCCATGGAAAGAAAAGATGAACCCGGTTGTGGATTTAACCTTTGACTGGATTGGTAACACCATTATCAAAAGCAGCCCAACTCCGGAAGGAAGACCGATATTCAATGGCAACGTTCGGCAATTACCGGTTCCGCTAACAATGCATTGAAAATTGTACTGCTTTCGCACTAAAATATTATTGCTTCAATAGTTTAAAATGTTAAGTCTAATTAAACCATAATACCATGATGAATAAGATTAATTGCCTGATTTTGCTGGCACTATTGGGTTCTGTCAGCCAGGCGCAAAATTCCAGACGATGGAGTTTTGCTGAAGATTCCGGTATAAGCTGGAAGGTCAAAAATCCGGCATCGCACACCGACCACATCGAAATGAGTGGTTTGCATATTTCCTCGATTTTGCATTACGGAATTTCAGACAATGGCGAACTGAATTTATCGCGGAAGCTTGTTTTTCCAATGCTGCGCACCATACCGAACGACACTCATGGAAGCCTTTCGGTTGATTTGGGCGCAAAAGAACAATTCCAGGTACTGCTTGATGGTACCGAACTGAAAGAGTTTCCGGAGATGTTCGGATTGAAGGGTAAACTGACAGTGAAAAGTAAAACCAACGGTCCGCTTGAAATAACACGTGTTCTTTTCCCTTCGGTTGATAAACCTGCTCTTGTGGAGATTGTAACCTTGAAAAACATAGGAACTACCAGTTGTAAGGTAGATATTCGGAACATTGGTGAACCGGTTGAAACTGATCCGGTAAAAGGTGTTTATGGCAAGTACATTGTGAAGACTGATGTTACCAAAACAGGTCAGTTTACCATCGCCCCCGGCGAAGATCTCTGTTTTTCGGTCGTTTATTCGGGACGTAAGGCCTGCGATGAGCCTTATTCGTATTCGTCAGAATTTGAGCTGGAAAAGCGCGAAAAATTTGTCGGGGAAATCTTCAGCAATCTGGTGCTCGAAACGCCTAATGATACGATAAACCGGGCGTTTGCCTTTGCCAAGATACGCGCAACCGAAAGCATATACGATACCAAGGGGGGATTGATGCATGGTCCCGGAGGGGAAGCCTATTATGCGGCAATCTGGGCCAACGATCAGGCTGAATACGCCAATCCGTTCTTTCCGTTCCTGGGTAACCTGAATGGTAACGAATCAGCCATAAATGCTTACCGCCATTTTGCCCGTTTTATGAATCCGGAATACAAACCGATTCCGAGTTCCATTATTGCCGAAGGTGTTGATATTTGGAATGGTGCAGGCGATCGGGGCGATCAGGCCATGATTGCCTACGGGGCATCGCGTTTTGCGTTGGCTTCGGGTAAGAAAGAGATTGCCCGGGAACTTTGGCCGCTCATTACCTGGTGCTTCGAGTACCTTGAGCGCAAAAAAACAGACGACGGTGTTATTGCTTCGGATAAGGATGAGCTGGAAGGCCGTTTCGATGCCGGGAAAGTAAACCTTTCGACCAATGGTTTGGCTTATGGCGGTTACCTGAATGCGGCAGACCTTGCCCAGGAGATGGGGATGAACGAAATGGCTGCATTGTACAACCAAAGAGCACAAACGCTTAAGGTTGCTATCGAAAAATATTTCGGGGCAACGGTGCAGGGATTTAAAACCTACCAGTATTTCCAGGGGAACGACAAGCTGCGCGCATGGATATGTATTCCGTTGGTAATGGGTATTACTGAACGAAAGGAAGAAACCATAAAAGCGCTTTTTTCCGACTATCTCTGGACTTCAAACGGTATTCTTACCGAGTCGGGGAGTTCTACTTTTTGGGACCGTTCCACCTTGTATGCTTTCCGTGGCTTGCTCTTTACCGGTGCAACCGATGAGTGTATGAAATACTTAAGCTATTATTCGTCAACCCGCTTGTTGGGTGAACATGTACCTTATCCGGTAGAGGCCTGGCCCGAAGGGAACCAGCGCCATTTATCAGCCGAAAGCGCTTTGTATTGCCGTACAATTACTGAAGGTTTGTTCGGGATAACCCCAACCGGGCTTAACAAATTCACCATCACGCCATGGTTGCCGAAAGGCTGGGACTACATGAAACTGAAAAATGTAAAAGCTTTTGACCGAACATTCGATATTGAGGTTCGCCGAAAAGGTTCCGGCGAAATCCTTACGGTAAAACAGGCTGATGGCTCGGTAATAACTAAAAACTGGGATAAGAAAGAATCTGTTGAGTTTATCCTGAAATAAACTGACTTAAACCAAAATATAAAAACATGAACAATATTGTTGGACTTGATATTGGGGGAACCAAATGTGCGGTTTCCCTCGGAAGAATGTTGTTTTCCTGTTTCTGTGAGAAGAAAATTCTTATTTCCTGTTTTTTTTATTTGATACTGTTTTCATCCTACACCAAAGCCAGCCAGACGCCTCCCGGCCAGTTGATGTGCGAATACATGGTCAATCCGGTTGGTATTGATGCCGCTTCGCCACGCCTGAAATGGATAATGGCCGCTTCGCGGCAAGGTGCTTCGCAAAAGGCTTACCAGGTTATTGTAGGAACCGATTCGGCCCTGGTGGCCAAAGGCAAAGGGGAAATTTGGGATACGCAAAAGGTTATTGGCAGTGATATGCTGGTGACCTGGGGCGGCAAACCATTGAACCCGTTTACCCGCTACTACTGGACTGTCAGGATCTGGAACGAGAAGGACAAAAAAAGCGAACTGGCTAAAGTGGCTTTCTTCGAAACCGGAATGATGTCGATGTCAAACTGGAGGGGAGCATGGGTTTCAGATACCGATGATGTCAGCTTAAAAGCGGCTCCCTACTTCAGAAAACAGTTTACACCCTCGGCAAAAATAAAAAGTGCCCGTATTTATATGGCCGCAGCCGGTTTGTACGAGCTTTTTGTAAATGGTCAGCGGGTGGGCAATCACAGGCTCGATCCGGCTTACACTCGCTTCGATAAACGGAACCTGTACGTGACTTACGATGTGACTTCGATGATTGGTTCCGGACCGGCAGCAATAGGCGTTTTGCTGGGAAACGGGTGGTACAATCACCTGTCATCGTCTTCTTGGGATTTCGATAAAGCACCATGGCGCGCCCGCCCAAGGTTTTGCCTTAACCTTCGGATTACTTATGTAGATGGGAAAACAGAAACGGTATGTTCCGAGAGTGATTGGAAAACATCGCTTAGCCCGGTGATTTTCAATAGTATTTATACCGGTGAATACCACGATGAACGACTGAATCAGCCGGGTTGGAATACGTTGGGGTTTGATGATTCGAAATGGGCGAATGCCACGGAGGTTACAGCGCCATCCGAAAATATTGTTGCCCAGGTTTTGCACCCGATTCGCGATATGGAAAAAATTACACCGGTGAGCGTAAATAAAATCAGTGACCAGAAGTATGTTTTCGATTTGGGAAGAAACATTTCAGGAGTAAGCAGTATTCGTGTAAAAGGGGAGCGTGGCACAACACTTCGGTTAAAACATGGTGAGCTTCTGGCTAAGGATGGCAGTGTGGACCAGTCGAATATTGATGTGCATTACCATCCAACGGTTCAGGATGACCCTTACCAAACTGACATTTTTATTTTAGCCGGAAATGGCATGGAGACTTTTGTTCCGCATTTTAACTACAAAGGTTTTCAGTATGTTGAGGTAACCAGCGACCGTCCGGTAGAATTGACACAGGAGAGCCTGACCGGTCTTTTTATGCACAGCGATGTGCCGCAGGTTGGTACACTTGCCAGTTCGAACAGCACCTTGAATAAGCTTTGGTTAGCTACCAATAATACCTATTTATCGAACCTTTTTGGTTACCCGACCGACTGTCCGCAGCGCGAAAAGAACGGCTGGACCGGCGATGCGCATATTGCCAGCGAAACCGGTTTGTATAACTTCGATGCCATTACCATCTACGAAAAATGGATGGCTGACCATCGTGATGAGCAGCAACCTAACGGAATTTTACCATCGATTGTTCCGACCTGTGGCTGGGGATATATTTGGGGGAACGGTCCCGACTGGACCAGCACCATTGCCATTATCCCTTGGAACATTTACCAGTTTTACGGCGATCCGAAACTGTTGGCCGACTGTTATGAAAATATCAAACGCTATGTCGATCACATTACCGAAATTAGTCCGAATGGACTGATTGACTGGGGACTTGGAGACTGGGTTCCGGTCAAATCATTTGGGCCGAAAGAACTGACCTCTTCGATCTACTATTTTGTGGATGCGACCATACTGGCCAAAGCTGCAAAAATCATAGGAAATGAGTCCGATTATCAGAAATACTCTGCTCTTGCAGAACATATTGCCAGAGCAATTAACGACAAGTATTTAGATCGGGAAAAGGGAATTTATGGTTCAGGCTTTCAAACGGAAATGAGTGCGGCCTTGTACTGGGGAATTGTTCCGGAAAATTTGCGTGCTAAAGTGGCTGAAAACCTATCCGAAAGGGTAGTTGCCGATGGTCGTCACATTGATGTCGGATTGCTGGGAAGTAAGACCATTCTAAACGCCTTGAGCGAAAATGGTTATGCCGATCTGGCGTATGAGATTGCCGCTCAGGAAGATTTTCCGTCCTGGTCATACTGGATTACCAAGGGAGCAACTACTCTGTTCGAAAACTGGCGGGTAGATGCCCAATCCGATCTTTCGCGGAACCACATCATGTTTGGCGAGATTGGTGCCTGGTACTACAAAGCGCTCGGCGGCATCAAACCCGACCCTCAAAACCCAGGATTCCGGAATGTTCTGCTTGAACCTCATTTTGTAAAAGGTCTGGATTCAATTCGTGTTAGTTATGATGGATCTTATGGAAAGATTGTTTCGGAGTGGAAAAGGGTTGGTGCAACTGTTGGATACCATGTTGTTATTCCGGCCAACAGCACAGCTACACTCATTTTAAGAGGGAAAAGAATACTTGAAAAAGGAGATGCTCTGTCTGGAAATAAGTTCGTTCAGATTTTACAGGAACAAGGCGATTCAAAGGTTTTGAGTTTAAAATCTGGAAGCTATTGGTTTTCTGTTAGTCAGTAGCAGTTAAGTTTTACGATTAAAATCAATTCTCATCCGGCTTAAAACTCTTAAGAACAAATCGAAATACTCATGTGTCAATATATAAAATTTACCCTTTTTTGCT
>CAZAVU010000103.1:0-11245 GCA_964488805.1 uncultured Odoribacter sp.
GTTTTAAGAGGTTTACCGAAGGACTTTCGTACCAGCGAAATGTATTCACCGGATCAGGTTGAGATGGATCAAAGGTTTTCCAATCGTCGCGAACATATTTAGCCAGATCAGGAATGGTTTGCATCACAACCTGAGTCACGCATTTGGCCAGTTCGTAGGCGCCATACGGATTAAAATGCGTATCGTCGGCCAGCGGTTTGTCCTGTCCCGGGTAACTGTTGGCCGGGTAATGCACAAACGCTTTCTTCGAGTTTTCAACACCTAGCGTTTCGTAAAGCGTTTTGCTCATCGCATTCAGGTCAATCAGCGGAATATTTTGCTCATTGGCCAGTTGGCGCATGGCCTCCGGAAATTCTTCCAGCGTATTGATAATCTTTCCGTTCTCATCAAAACGGCGGCGGTTGGTCGAAGTAACCAGCACCGGTTTTCCACCTTTTTTGCGGGCTTCAGCAATGTAATAGCGCAGTTCGTCTTTGTAAGTGGTCATTGCGTCGAGGTGATTTCCGCCGGGTTTCTGATCGTTGTGCGCAAATTCCATAAACAGGTAATCGCCGGTTTTCATCTGGCTTAAAATCTTTTGCAGGCGATTTTCGCGCTTAAAAGCCAGCAGCGTTTCGCCCGACTCGGCATAATTGGCCACCACCACTTCCGGCTTCAAAAAGTTCGGGAACATTTGTCCCCATGAGGCCCAGGGTTCGTTTTCCTGATCGGTCACCGTTGAATTTCCAGCCAAAAAGATTGTTGGCAACTCATCAGCCTTTTGAATCTCAACAGCCGCCACACACGGATGTTCTCCAGTAAATTCGAGCGTCAGTTTATTATCCCAGTTCAGGTAATTCACTTCGCGTTCTTTCAGTTTGATTTGTTCCTGCTCGTTGATTTTAGGTGTCCGTACATCAACGACAACCGTTTTCTGAACCGTTTCACCAGAAATCGTTTTCACATTTTCGAAGAGCAAGCGGCGCGACTCCGCTTTTAAGGTAGTTGACGAACCTTCCACCGATCCGCCCAGCGTGATCAGCACGCGATAATGCCCTTCCGGAAGATTGACCGCAAAATAAAAAGGTTTATTGCTTTCCAGAAAATCACCAGACAAGGCTTCTTTCTGATTACTGATTCCGGCTTTTATTTCTCCGGAAGGAATCAGTCCAAAGCCCTTTTCTTCGGAATAAACAGCTGAAGACGAAACAGATGTCCAGCCTTTCTGGATTTTTCCGGAGCCAAAATCGAAGCGAAACAAGGATGATTTGCTTTTGGCAAAGCATTCCGTCCAAACAATCAGGGAAAGTCCAATCAATAAAAATATTTGCTTCATTTTAATGGATTTTTATTTACGGGATGACTTGGGTCACCCCATAAAATAATGTCAAACTATTTAGCTTTTATCAGTTTCAAATTTGGCTTAACCGGCTTGGTCATTTCATCGCCAATATAAAAACCGGTATGCGGAGGCTGGTTGTAAGCCACATTCTGCCAGGCAATCCCCAGACGATAAATCGGGTCCTGCATCAGGGTGACCACACGATGGGAAGTCGGGATTGTAGTGGTATAAATACGCAAGGTTTTGTTGTCGGCGGTACGCAAAATAACCTCTTCACGCCAGTCTCCGAACAAGTCGGCACTCAAAACCGGAGTTGACTTGGTTCCGTTGTTGCTCAAACATTCTTTGGCTTCCAGTAAAGTATCCAACTTTTCCTGCTGCCAGTTCCATTTCATTACCACATTCTTATCCAGAAGTTCGCGCAACAGGTCGCCATCCCACCACACCGCGAAATTGCAGGTTTTGGGAGTCACTTCCGAGATTTTCTTTCCCTGTGCATTCCACATTCCGTTCATCTGTGCCCCAAATGCCCAGCATTCATTTCCAACATAACGGGGATCAACATTAAACGAAACGCCCCGACCGGGACCTTCGCCTTTATCACCGCCCTCTTCATCCGCTTTTACCGAAGCTACACGCCAAAGGATTTCACCTGTTTTGGCATCCCTGAAGTTAAGTCCGGCATCGCCAAAGTGTTCCTGAATATTAAATACTTCCAGCCCTGGATGTGTAGGATCCAGATCCGAAAAGTGCATGGCATCGGCATGTCCTAGGCCGGTTGAATACAGCCCCTTACCATCGTGACCGATAGCTGCTGCACCATACATAATTTCGTCGCAACCATCACCATCCACATCGCCCACACTCAGGTTATGATTTCCCTGTCCGCGATAAGCCTTGTTCCCGGGAGTATTGTCGTCGCTATCGAAAAACCACCGCGGAACCAATTTGCCTCCGCGAAAATCGAAAGCCGCCAAGGTAGCCCGGGTATAATAACCACGGCACATCACCAGCGAAGGATGAACGCCATCGAGATAAGCCACACATGCTAAATACCGTTCAGATCGATTGGCATTTCCATCACCCCAAATTTCCTTCATTTCTTCTGTTGCCGGACTTTCTTTGGAAGAATGACGTCCAGGGATATAATTGACCGTACTCAAAGCGGCACCAGTCTGTCCATCAAAGATTGTCAGGTATTCCGGACCTTTCAGAATATGGCCTCCTTCGTTGCGGTAATCGGTATTTGCATTTCCAATCACCTTCCCTTTGCCATCAACCGTTCCATCCGCAGTTTTCATGGCCACCTCAGCACGACCATCTCCATCGAAATCATACGCTAAAAATTGGGTGTAATGAGCACCTTCGCGGATATTCTTTCCCAGATTGATCGTCCAGAGCAATGTCCCATCCAGCTTGTAAGCCTGAAAAATTGGAGTATCCGTTACTCCGTCATGACTGTTATCATGTGCCTTTCCAGTCATATGAACAACCAGCTCATAAGATCCGTCACCATCCAGATCAGCGGCTGAAGCATCTCCGGGGGAATAGTTCTCCGGCGTTTGCACCGGTATTTCCAGCCAGAGCTTCGGGGTATTTTTCCGATCTAAACTGAATGTCCCTTTTTCGCCACTTTCAAGCGGCTGAACCCGATAAGTATAGTGTCCGGCCGGTAACGAAGCCACATCGGTAAAACAAGTGGCATCGGTCAATGGCTTTTCATTCAACTTTATCGCCTTCCCATGTTCGAACTCGCGAAAAACGTTGAACGCCTGATCATCCGGATCGGAATTCAGCAAACGCCAACTGATGAATACGCTGTCGCGCCCGGATTCGACGGCCACTACTCCCCGATCCAGGTATTCCATCTGCCGCTGAGCCTGAAGGCCTATCGCAGAGAAAAAGATGAAACACAATGTTAAATACCTCATTGAATATACTTTTATTTTTACCACAGATTACACAGATTCTCACAGAGAAAACTATATCACAACGAAGTCCAATGACTTCTCTACGTTTATTCTTTCAAATACGCTCTCAACTCACATTTCTTCAGGTCCCTGATGCCCTGCACCACTGTTTCTGCATTCAGTTTAGCACCGGCGACATTGGTATGCGTATGGTCACCAGGAAAGAAAGCCTTCACGGCATCCGGTCCCATTTGCTCGTATTTCTGCGCCACCAGCTCATTTAGATCGATAAACGAAACGTCCGATTTTTCTGCTACTTCCCGGGACCATTTTCCATACGAATCGGCCACCCGCTCCACCTTTCCATCTTTCCAGATGTTTCGCGGAATCATGGATAAAACAACCGGAACAGCACCTTTCGCAAGGGCTTCCTGAACATATTGAGTCATGTACCAGCCGTAGCTATGAACCGTTTCTTTGGAACCGTCGGGACGAACAACATCCTGCGTTTCATCGCCGGTACCACGCAGCGAACCCCGAAATTTTTCCGCATCCGGACGAGCACCATCGTTATGGCCAAACTGCATCAGTACAAAGTCACCTTTCTTCAGTTGAGGAATAATTTCGTTCCAGAGCCCTTCGTAACGAAAAGTCCGGCTACTGCGGCCTCCACGGGCTTTATTAAGCACCATCACGCGGGTTGTATCAAAAAAAGCAGCCATTTCGCGCCCCCAGCCAACGATTGTGTCATTCCCATTTGCCACTGTCGAATCGCCAATAATGAAAACCCTCTTTTTTACCGGGAAATTGATTTTCGGCTTGGCCAGTAAATAGCGATTAAGTTTATTGGATGGATCTTTCTGAATCCCGGCAATCACCAACGAAGCGGCTAACTTCGCACCATCAGCTGAAGTGTGTGTGTGGTCGCGACTGTAATAATATTTGCCAGTCACCTGATTTTCCCCCAAAGTATCCAGTATGTCCGACATACTTTGGTTCAGGCCAATGCACCTGACTTTTTCCTGACGAGCCACTTCCATCGCCCAATCGGGGTAACTCTCCGGAGTGCGTTTGACTTTTCCGTTTTCCCAGTCGTTTCGTGGAATGGGCGTAACAATAACCGGAATGGCTCCTTTGGCTTTGGCTTCCCGAACCATTTTCCGGAGATACCAACCGTAAGTATGCACCACTTCATGCTCTTTGGTTAGCATATTATCAATCGTTTCGGTTTCCTCACCAACACCTTTCAGTGTTCCGCGGGCACGACTATCGTCGTTCACCGGACTGCTGTCGTTGTGACCAAACTGCATCAGCACAAAGTCACCCTTTTTTAGCTGATCCAAAACCACTTTCCACAAGCCTTTGCTTTGATAAGTCCGGCTACTGGTGCCTCCTAAGGCATGGTTCTTAACCGCCACTTTGGTGGTATCGAAATACTGGGCAATCGGATCGCCCCAGCCCCAAAGGCCACCGGCTCCATTGCCCTGTCCATTCTTCACCGTAGAGTCGCCAATGGTAAAAACCGTTGGTTTATGCTTAGCCTGAACGCCAACTTGAAAGATTAGGCCAATGATCGTAATTAGAAATATCTTCTTCATTTTAAACTTTTTTTACCACAGAGAACACAGAGAAAACACAGAGTTTCACGGAGAAAATCATTCCTATGTGTTCTATATGTCTATGTGGTTATTTTCATCTTACCTCAAAAACAAAAGCCGACGAAGTCATGTATTTCCCGCCTTGCGAGGCCGCGAACAAATGAGTTGGATGCCCATTCTGCATCAGAATTTGCGGACGTTCGAAACGGCCGTATTTCTTCAGATTCGACGGAGCAGGCGGTTGCTGCAAATAATGACTGTAGCCGACATAACTGATTTTGGGTTCCGACCAGTGAATGCCATCTTTCGATTCGAGAATAATCCCCACCTCATGGTCAAAACGCCCCATATCGCGAGCCAGCATGTAATAGCGGCCATTTTCCATAAATACATTGCCATCTTCCAACTGCCGGTTATTGCCTAACTTCGAATAGTCCAGAATCGGATTTCCGGCATATTTCACATACGGACCTTCCAGTTTTTCAGCGATAGCCAACCCATATTTTCGGTTTCCACGAATGGCCGGATCGGCTGGATGTTCGTATTCTTCGGTATTCCACGATTTGTAATAGAGCCAATACTGACCGTTCGGATGTTTCAAAAATGCCGGGTTCGAAGTACAATGATCGTCCCATGAACCTACCGCTCCAGCCTCCAACAATGGTTTATCCGGTCGTTTCCACGGTCCATCCAACGAATCAGAAACCGCCAGACCAATTCGCTTGGTATCGGTCTTTTTGTTCGAATTTCCTATGTAAAACAAACAATACTTTCCATCGACGAACTGTATATGCGGATTGTGGCAGGTTGTACCATCCCAGAAACCTTCGCCACGTGGAGCCAAAATTGTTTCGATATCAGAATAAGGACCTTCCGGACGATCGGCTACCGCATAAGCAATATCTGAACCATTGATCCAGCCACCCATTCCTTTTTTGGCATCCCAGCGCGAAAAGAACACATGAATCTTCCTGTCAGGAGCCACGATTGGGCTGGTTCCCCATACAAAATACCCTTCGAGTTCCAGAATCCGACCCAACGGTTTGAGACGTTTGGAGAAGGAAGAAATGTCTTTTTCCCGATACTCCCTATTCCCGTCCAAAGCCCAGGTTATGCCACCAAAAGCTATCAATGAGCTTCCGGTTAGCAGGGATTGCCGGATAAAGGTTCGCCGTGTTGCCATTTTTATCGTTTTAAGGTTGCAGCCATCAGGCCAATAACCACATCGTTGGTGCGCGTTTCAAGCGTCATCTGCTTTAGCTCTTTCGCCGGGTTTAAAGGCAAATCGAGAACAGAAGCTGCTCCTCCGGCGATTTTAGCCGTTTTATTTTTCTGCCAAATCGGATACGAATCCATGTGCCATTCACCGGTTTTTAGGTACAAACGGGGAGGCCGGACCTTATCGACCTTAAACGCAAAACCATCCTCGTAAAAATCCTGCTCAATTGGGCACCAATTGTCCGGACTAACCAGTTCCAGTACCTCTCTTGTCCCATCGGTATATTCAACCGACACCTTCCCATTGACCATTCGGCTTTGCATGTGATGACCGCTCCCGGCCATCAGCAAATACACATGCGAAGCTTTCCCGGAAAGAGCCAACGACACTGAATCCGGGTAATTATCCCACATGGATGTAAACAGAATGTTGGGGTTTTCGTGTGCCGAAACTGAAAAAGGAATCCCCTGAGGAGAAGTAACTGTATTTTTTATCCCGGCCAGACTTCGCAAGCCAGAATCATCTATTTCCTCGGTTTCCTTAAACGAACACCAATCGCCAATACCCTGTATTGGAACGGCCAGCGTTGGATAAGGCGAACGGGGCGAGAAATACTGTTCTCTGAAAATATTGGTCACCCGATCGTTGAATGCTGCCGACAATTCAACCGCAGAGTAACGATCGGCAGGCTGGGAAACAATGCCCCAATTCTGTAGGTCTTCCGAATAAACGGTACCCTTTACCGCGACATGAACCCGGTTCGTTCCGGGTACAAGAAATGATTTATCAACCACAACCGGAGCCGATTCGCCCCGTGCTGCCATCTGTATTTTTTGCTGAAAACTGCCACAAGCGACTACTGCGTCAATGGGCAATCCGGTATTGTTACGCACGGAAAAAGTCAAGCCTGTTGCAAGTTGATTTTTAGAGTATACAAGATCAACTGGCTTTCGAAGTTCAACCGAGAGCGGCTGCCACCATTGCATTTGACCTTGTTTTAAACGCACAAATGCCGTTCGTCCACCCAACTCTCCCTGGAACGTTGCCTGCAAGCCCCTACCCTCATTCCTTATATCTTTCAGGATTTGCTGTGGATCAAAAACATCCACAACAGTAGCCGACTTCAGTTTCAATTTAAGCATTTCGCCTAACGGGAAGAACGAATTCACCTCCATCCGCTCCAAAGCATTTCCTGTCCAAACGATTTCAATCGTAAATTGGTTTCCGGAAGCTGTCGTCACTTCAAGTTCCGGAAATTCGATGGCAGTATCCACCATTTTCCAGGAAACATCTTTTCCATTCACCCGAACCGATTTCACTGCATCAAATTTCGATTTAACCAGAAGCTTAACGCTTACTGCTTTCGGAAAGTGAGTTTCAATCGCATAAGTATCTTTCATCCCATTGCGATTAAACCGAATGCTCAGGTCGGAGGTCGACAGACGGGCATAAGGCCACTCCGCAGGCCATCCCGGGCGCACAGTCAGCGATTGGTGAAACAAATCAGGAATAACACCGAACAAACCTTCAACAACAGCCCTTGACGCCACCCCAATTCCGTCGGCAAAATCGCGGTATAACTCACCACGAAAAGCGTCGTAGTACGATAATTGTCCGTAGTTACCGGGACTGCTTCCCAAAAACATATGATCAAGAAAAGTACTCTTTGTCAACCGAAAAGCTTCGTCGGAACGGCCGGTTTGCCAATATGCCAATGCTGTATGAAGCACCTCACCAAAAGCCACATTGTTAATCGACCAGTTGTATGGCTGCCAGTTGGTAGTGGAAAGGGTATAAAAACGATCCTCCATTCCATTGATACGAACAGGAATGTGCGGAATACAATTATCAACATACCGGGTTGTTTGCCAGGCCTGAAAAGGATCGGCCAATTCTTCATCAATCGCATGATAGACCGTCCACAACGCAGCTGAAGGATGGACCAATTTATTTCCTAGCAAATCTTTATTCTCGGCAAACCATCCTTTGGAAGGAAGCCACAACTGCTGCATCACAGCCGTCTTTATTTTTTCCGCTTCCTGGCGGTAAGGTTTCGGATCTTTTCCAATCAATTCAGCTAATTCAGCAGCCATGCGGTTTGCACGGTAATTATATGCCGAAGAATGAGTCACTCCCCCACCACTGTACTGAAGGGCATCGCTGGCCCAAATACAACAATAAGCATCGTACAACCCATCATTGTCCGCATCAAAATTTCGTTTCTCCCAAGCCAGATGACGTTCCAGCACCGGCCAGCTTTTACGCAAATATTCCAGATCGCCTGTCCACCGGTAATGCCACAAAAGCTGATCGATGAAAACAAGGTTCATATCGTAATGATGGGGTTTATTGATCTTTCCCGGGTTTCGGCTAATATACCCTTCTGTAAACAATGCCGTTCCAATTTCTTCTTTCTGACGGGCCAAATGTGTTGCCGTATCCGGAACACATGGGCCGGATGCAGGTGTTGTGTATTGCGCCTGAAAATAGCCGTTGAAATGCGTCTCGGCCCGATCGTGCCAGCCTAACCAGTCGGCAGCATAAGCCCCGCGCCAGCCATTGAGCGGCATCCTCCAGGCAATAGCCCCGTGCATGAACGACTGGCCGTCCCACACAGCGTCAGCCGCGGTAGACAAGGCACTTACAGCCGCATTGATATAAGGGTCAGGCGTTTCTACGTTTATCTTTTCCGCTATTGCTTTCCGTGCCGAATCGGTTTTTTCAAATAAGGCAGGCAACTCATCGGCAGTCGGCAGCGAGCGGGTATCCGGATTTTGAATAAGGATATAAAAATCCTTTCCGGAAGAAAATTCCATTTTGCCGGCAACAACCGGATTTGCAGATTTATCAGCACTGAAACAGGCAACCGGATTTTCCAGACGGCGCGCATCCGAAATACGGTTTTCACTTTTCGCAGAACACAGTCCAACTAACTGTTTTTTCGTTTGAAGCCGGGTTTGCTCCAGCTCTTCCCTGGTTGGCTTATAATTGTTTTCATAAATCTCGTTGGAAGAACGATCGCGCCCGGAACCAAAGTAAAGCGTAAACCCGTCCGGATTCAGTTCATATTCATTATCGGCACAATATTCAGGCTTCAGATAAAATGAAGACTCAGGATCGGCGCCAAGGTCACCATCCCGAGAGAAACGTTTACCGGTGGCTCCGCCAAATACCCAGAAAACCTGAATATTTTCAGGAATTTTCTGTCCACCGAACTTTAGGATAATTCCGTCGCCATCGTGCAAAGCCAACACCTGAAGCCTCAAAACTCCACGGCCAAGCAGTTCATCCGAGATGGTGTATTTCATCGTTCCTGCCTGGTAACGGGCTTCAATGCGACGGGCTTCTGTGATCCACTTCGAATTCCGTCCATCGGATAGCCCCAACCGGAGATTACCGCCCATGCCCGGAAGGTACATGGCAAACTCAGGCAAATCGCCAGTCTCCACACGAAAGGCACTATTGCCCCCATAAAGCGCGCGGTTAAATCGTTTCGTTCCGTTTGTAATAACGAAATCGTTGCCATCCGGGCGATAACGCAACTCCCGAACGACATTCGCCACAGGCTGAGCATAAGAACAGACACTGCTGAATAACAAAACGACAAAAAGCGCCCAAACTCCCTTTTGAGGGGCTATACAGGCCTGCATTGTTTGGAATTTATTCATCAGTTTTCAAATCATTCGTTTTTAGACCTAACAGAGGTTTTTAAAACCTGTTAGGTTTTTTATCGAGATTAATTCAGTAATCCAAAATAAAAATACAGGGTTCGTTTCACCGGCTTATCCAATTTACTGAGTTCGCCCATTGGCCCCAGGTTCCAGGTATCGTTGCTGATGCCCATTGCCAGCTTGGTGCCAACAGGCGGGATTGCATCCAGAAACGAAATATCACCTACCGGCAGTTCCGGGTAATTCTTCGGCCCGGAAATTCCGTAAAAATCAAACAGCCGGACAAACAAATCGTCATCCTGAGCAACTACCGTAAATTTTCCATCCACGGTATTGAATTCCATCCACGACACTTCCGGAAAATAGCCTTTAAATTGCGGTAATCCCCAGGAATTGTCTGCCGGTAAACGATTGTTGTACATCCGCTGGTAAACATCGAGTACACCACCTGCCATGCGGTTTTTCCAAACATGCGCCGGACCTTTGCCCAGCCATTTGGCACCGATCATATCCGACTCCGGGAAATCAAAGCTGATTCCAGCAAACTTTTGTTCCCCGGCTACCTGATATTCATACTCCATTGCCAACCAGCCACTGCTAAACATCGTCCATTTCACTTTTTTCAGGTCACCGGAGTAAGTCATCTCCAGCGAACCATTCTTTTCGCCCTTGACCGGGGTAATATTTTCAAGGTGTGCATTTCCACTGACCAACACCGGACCATTTGCCAACGGAAGCGGCAGCCCCAGGTCATTATTCACCTTCCTGATTTTTCCATCTTTCTTGCTGAAAGAAACCGAAATACCAGAAGCTTTTAGGGTAAATAAACTATCGTTTTCAAGCAGTTCGGTGGTCCCTTTTTCCTTGGATAAATCGCCTGATTGCTGATCGATTGGCAAAATATTATCCGCTTCAATTCCTGCTGCCTTCAGCTTTTCGCGTTGAAGTTTTTCCTGTTCACTCACATCCATCTTTACCAATTGCGATACCGCATGAAGATTCCCACCGATTTTCCAGTTGTAGCAGTATATTTCAGATCCTGAACGATCAAACACTTTCAGGTAAAGGGCGTCGAATTTTTTATAATCAGCAGGGAGCTCCAGACTCAACATTCCAGAATCCAAAGGACGGACATCGGGACTTTTAATGACTCCGCTCTTTTGAACGTTGTGGGCTGCCTGACGATCGGTCACCTTACTGAAACTAATCAGTTGCCATTCAAAGCGGCAGTCTTTCATGTTGGTGAAATGGTAGCGGTTTTCCACAGGTATTTTGCCGTCAAACTGCTCCGGAAGCTTTTTCATGCTGATTTTTACCGGGCAATAAATCTCGCGGAAAGCGTAATAACTACCTTCTTTTTCTCGATGTGGCCCCACCACTCCATCAGGCGCATTCACCCGATTGGCATCGATAAAACCATTCAAATCAGTGCGAACGATTCCCTCGTCAGTTAAAACCCAGGTAAATCCACCGCCTGAATTTGGTGTTTTCCAGAATAACTCCCAGAAATCTTCCAATCCGGCAGC
>CAZAVU010000104.1:0-10927 GCA_964488805.1 uncultured Odoribacter sp.
TCACGTACGGTTCTTAGAGGGGAAAGCGGCAGCAATGCCGCTGACCTACTCGACAGTATCTGTTGCAGGTTAATATCAATCCACGACATAAACCCATGGCTGAACTCAGGACTTAACCCTTCTGGAACCCGGGGCTGGTTATCCATACCACATCCCCAACCAGTAGAATAATACGATCCATCCGGCCACGACCGATTGTCTCTGAACCAGCGATAATAGCCTAGCAAAACGGGAAGAACTTTGGATAGCCTTGCAGTATCGTTAAAATTCCGGAAATATTCCCATTCTGCCCAAGGCATAATATTAGGACCCGTACTGGAGGGGTCGTAACTTGCAAAGACATCTGTCCCATCAATTTCTCTGATTTCCCGACAAATAAACCCATCCGTATGCTGCTTCCCATAAAAATTATTCAGCGTTCCCTGAAAATCAAATACCCGTTTTGCGTATTTGCCAAACATAGTCATGAAACTGCAATCCCACATAAAAATATTACCATTGAAGGCCGGGTCAATATAAGGAGAAACAAATCCGCTCCCTGTTTCAATACTTTTCAGGTTTGAAAAAGCAATTTCCCAGGCTCGCCAATAACAATCAATCACATCGCTCCTTCCTTTCCAATATGGTTGTGGCAGTTTCGTTCTACAGTCACTAAATTTAGGAGGAACAGACTTGTCTGCCTCCATACCCACAAAACTGTTTTGTCCCGCAATACGGTTGACTGTATAAGTAGGATAAAAGGGTTGTGCCGTTGCCCGATAGTTGGAAAAAAGCAAAAAAAGAATAACGAGATTTATTACATAGATGCTACATCTATTTATTGCCTTATCAACTATTGACATACATATCTTACAACATTTTGATGTTCGATTCATTTTCCCGTAATAATACAATAAACTTTCAGTGAATACATTTTCATTTATATTCGAATGGCACTACATCATGGACATCTGCAGAAGAAGCTGCAATATAAGCTTTAAAGATGCCGGGTTCTGCCACCCATTTATGTTTCTTGTCATCAAAAAACTTCAGATCCTCGACTGTGATAGTAAAGGTTATTTCTTTTTCTTCACCAGGGTTCAAATCAATTTTCTGAAATCCTTTCAGCTCTTTGACCGGTCGTAATACACTGCACTTCTCTTCGCCAATGTATAATTGTACAACTTCCTTTCCGGCCACTTTACCTGTATTTTTTATTTTCACCCTGACATTAATGCTACTATTTGAATTCATTTGATCTGCCGAAACCATAGCTTTTCCATATTGAAAGGTAGTATAGCTCAATCCATGACCAAAGGGGAACTGCGTCTTCACATTTTTTGTATCATACCAACGATAACCCACCAAAATATCTTCTTTGTATTCCTGACTTATGCTATCACCGGGATAACTAATTTTTCCAAATGCATGCGCTGGACAATCAGTCAGTTTTATTGGAAATGAGAACGGCAGCTTCCCGCTTGGATTTACCTCTCCACTCAGTACATCGGTAATGGCTTCGCCGGATATTGAGCCTAGATACCAGGCCTGTAAAATCGACGGCACTTTATCTGCCCACGGCATCTCCACGGCATTACCGCTGATCAGTACCATCACCATATTTTTATTCACTTTCAACAGTTCCTCAATTAATTGATTCTGACTGAAAGGCAATGCATAGTCCCGACGATCATCTCCCTCTGAGTCCTGATGAGAATTCTTATTTAATCCGCCAATGTAAACAATCAAGTCGGCATTAGCCGCTTTGGTAACAGCATCGGCACGTAAAGAATCCACTGTAGATGGAGAAATGACATTAGTACCATATATCGCTTGTCCGGCTGTATATCCTCGTGCATAGCTTATGCAATCCCCATATTTAGCCTTCAAGGCCAACAAGGGTGATACTTCTTTTTTTACTTTCAGTTCAGAAGATCCTCCTCCTATGGTTAATCGGCGGGTAGCATTGTCCCCTACAACCAGGATGTGCCTGTATTTGCCAGGAACAACAGGAAGTAAGGTCCCCTGTCTCTTTAAGGCTGCATTTTTCAACAAAACAATACCTTCTGAAGCTATTTCACGGGCAACCCTGTAATGCTCCTCTGTAGTCATGGCCCCGCATGGTTTCTGACGGTTCATTGCCGTTCGCAATGTCAAGCGAAGAATGCGTGCAACCTTATCATCCAGAGCACTTTCGGGAATTTCACCTATTTTTACCATATTCAAAAATGATTTACCCAGGTAATAATCATCGTAGGTAAACGCCGATTCCGAAGTTAAGCCGTTTGTATAGGTTCCCATTTCAATATCCAAACCATTCATCGCAGCCTGGTAAGTATCGTGAGCTGCACCCCAGTCGGAAATTACACAACCGTCAAAATTCCACTCCCCTTTCAAAATATCGTTGTTCAGTAAATTGTTGTGGGTAGCATGGATTCCCCGAATTTTATTATAAGACCCCATAATACTCCATACGCCGCCCTTCTCTACAGCCGCCTTGAATGCAGGTAAATAGATTTCATAAAGGGCACGATCACTAAGATGAACATCAATGTGGTCACGCCAGTGCTCTTGATTATTCAGTGCGAAATGCTTTACACAAGCCGACACTCCGTTTGCCTGCACTGCTTTAATATATGGAACACAAATTGCAGATGCCAGATAGGGATCTTCTCCCATGTACTCAAAATTTCGTCCGTTCAAAGGGGAACGATAAATATTCACCCCCGGAGCCAGAAGAATGTCTTTCTTTCGGTAACGGGCCTCTTCTCCAATGGCATTCCCGTACTTTGATGCCAGAGATGGATTCCAGGAAGCCGCCAGGCAAGTCAATGCCGGGAAAGCCGTACAACTATCGTTTGCCCAACCTGCATACCCCCAGTTATTCCAGTTAATTTCCGCACGAACCCCGTGAGGACCGTCGCTCATCCATAACTCAGGAATCCCTAAACGCGGGCATCCTGATGTGCTGAATTTACTTTGGGCATGACAAAGCTTCACTTTTTCCTCAAGCGTCATCCGGCTAAGAGCATCTTGTACCCGAACTTCTAATGGTTGAGAATCGTCTAAATAAATAGGTGGCTTTACCGGAGGCTGTGCTTTTACCTGTATGATTGTAAGTATGGACAACAAACAAATTATAATTATTCTGCATTTCATAGTCTATGGTTATATTTTATAAAAAAAAGATTCAAATTATTGTACTCCATCTTTTACCTTAAATACCCAGGCATACTGACATGGATTATTTGCAGGAGTAATAACAGGAGGGAAAATAGTAAGCTTATCGCCCGATACTGAATATTTTACTTTCCCATCGAATCCCAACAAGGAAACGGAACCCGCTTTGCCAACGTTATTGACCCGAATGGGCTTATTTTGCCATCTGGTTACAATCACGTACAAATCATTGTCTTTGGTTGTAAAAAAAAACGTTGTTTCCTTAGCTATAGCAGGAGCTTTATCCCATGCACGAGTTCCATAAATACTTTCGCCGTTAACGGCAAGCCAATCACCCATATCTTTCAATCTTTGCTGCATTATGACAGGAATACGGCCATCTGCAGTTGGTCCGATATTTAAAAGCAGGTTTCCTCCCCGGGCAACTTTATCAATTAAAATATGCACCAAGGACTCGGATGTTTCATAATCTTTCAGGTTTTCATTCCTGTTATATCCAAAGGAACCTCCTATTCCACGACATTCCTCCCATGGATGTTCAATTACCTTTCCTGAGGCATTCGCATTGTGAACAAGATCATATTCAGTGGTATAATATCCTCCATGTTTTCCTCGTGTTTCTCTTCCCCAACGATCATTGACTGCAACAGTTTCTCTGACTGGTGAATCGTTATAAAGCCAGGAAAGAAATTCCGTACTCTTCCATTTTTCACTGGTCATATCACCTTCTCCATCAGGCCAGATAATATCTGGCTGATATCTAATGACTAAATCTTTCAATTGGGGAATCATATGCTCGTCAACATAACGCAAAGGGCTCTCCTTGTAAAGTGGATTATACCACTCATAAAGCGAATAATACAAGCCCATGTGAAGGCCTTTGGATTTTACTGCGCCTGTAAGTTCTCCAACCAAATCACGGTGAGGACCAACATCGACCGAATTCCAGTTCGGAGATTCTTTCGATGGCCACATTGCAAAACCCTCGTGATGCTTGGCGGTCAAAACAACATATTTGGCTCCCGATTGCAAAAAAATGTCAGCCCACTGGTTCGGGTCAAACATTTCAGCTTTGAAATCCTTAACAAAATCACGGTAATAGACATTTTTGCCATACGTTCTATTGTGGAAATCAGTAAATTCCTTCAATGGTTTGTCGTCAGGATTTTGGCGAGCCCAATACCATTCTGCATATTTGGAATACACACTTCCCTGATTTGGTCCCCACGATGGAACAGAATAAAGCCCCCAATGAATAAAGATTCCAATTTTGGCATTTATAAACCATTCAGGAACAGGACGCTTGTCTATGGATTGCCAATTTGCCTGATAAGGCTGAGCCTCTGTTTTTCCATAAAATATAAACAGACAAAGTGCTAAAAATACTATTTTGATTAACCGATCGGAGTAAATTGAATATTGTTGCATTATTTATCTAAGTAAGTGAAGCAATTTATTGTCGCATTTAAAATTGACTCACCTCTTGCTCGCAAAGCTTGCTTGGGGTGAGCCAAAATAAATATTTCGATACGTGATATCTTTTTATTCTTATAACCTTATTCAATTAAAAGACCTATCTTTTGATATATTTAAAAACTTCCTCTGCCGGTTCAATTCCCAATCCCGGTTCCTGAGGCACGGTAAAGAAGCCGTTTTCGCACTTCATCGAAGTTTTTACATATTTCAGGTTTTTATCGAAAATGGAATGCTGGTATTCGTGGTAGACCATGTTTTGCAAAGCAGCAGAGGCCTGCAGGCTGGCTGCCTGAAAGATGCCTATACCTATGCTGGCATGGGGCATAACCGTTTGATTGAATGCAACCGACATCTGGCATATATTCCAGAAAGAAGTCAGGCCGGTGCGTCCCATCTCGGGTTGGATTACATGCATGCAAGAATTCTCGAATCGCGGACGGAACTCATAAACGGTGCGAAGCTCTTCGCCAATCCCCACGGGTGTTTTTACCGAGCGTACCACCAGCGATTGTCCTTCAATATCCTCGGGTTTCAGAGGAGCTTCAGCTACAAACAGGTCATATTTTTCCAACTGACCAATCAGTTTAATGGCTTCGGCAGCAGTGAACTTCCAGTGCAGATCAACCAACAGCTTAACCTTAGGACCAAGCGCTTCTCTCAGGGCTTTCATCTCTTCTATAATTCCTTCGTACGATACCGCTGAGGCAAATTTGATGGCATCAAAACCTTTGGCTACCCAGCTTTTGGCCATTTCCACTCGTTGCTCAAGGGTTGGCATTGGCAGTCCGGAGACATAAGCCGGCATCTTTTCATAACGGCTTGAGCCCAGCACCTTGCAAACTGGAAGCTTAAGCAACTTTCCGTGCAGGTCCCACAGGGCGATATCGACTGCGGCAATGGCATCGTGGTAGAAACCGCCAAAAAAACCTCTGACCCGCATGGCGTTGTACAGATCTTCATAAATCTTTACGACATCGTGAACCGATCTGCCAACAAGCAACGGGCCAATCAGCTCGTTAATAATGGCCGCACATACTTCTGGGGCATAAAACGCCACACATTCGCCCCAACCGTATTCTCCCGACTGTGTGATGATTCTAACCAGCAGCGACTGGTCGCTTATGCTATATATGCTGTTATTCCCGGGACGGATAAAATATCCTTTTTCGTTATAACTGTTTCCATCTTCCAGCTTGCCCAGGTAGGGAACATCACGGGGAATGGAAATGGGAAATACTTCTACTTTTTTAATAATATCACTCATTGTTTTCCTTTTTTAAGTTAGCTTATTTCATTTATTATTTCCTTGCATTTTTCATACATCAGCCCGGTATCGACCGAATAGGCAATGTATTTAACTCCGGCCAGCCTCCATCTGCGGGCATTGGCAACCGTATCGACAAAAGTTCCGGTAGCCACGTTCTTCATCCTACATTTTTGCACGATATGCTCCATGGTACGAACCACTTCAGGATGATCGATCTGGCCGGTTACTCCCAGCGACTGTGATAAATCGTACGGGCCAATAAACAGTACATCGATTCCAGGGACATCCAGTATCTCATCCAGATTTTGAATGGCTTCGGTGCCTTCAAGCTGAAGAATGACTAACGCTTCGTTGGCTTCTTTAAAGTATTGGAAGCGATCGGCAGCCGAATAATCGGCAGCACGCACAAACCGGCACACACCCCGATTTCCTTCCGGTGCATACCGGGCGGCCCGAATCAGTTCGCGCGCATCATGGGCATTTGTAACCTGGGGAACCTGAATGCCTGCCGCGCCGATGTCAAGTACCTCGGCGGCAAGACCCGGATAATTTTCCTTGATCCTGACTATGGGCAGAATACCTGCAATGCAGGCAGCACGCACTAATCCCTGCAAGCTGCGCGTGCTATTGGGACCATGTTCCAAATCAAGGATCACAAAATCGAACCCGGCATAGCCCATCGCTTCAATCATGGCCGGATCTTCGGTTTTTGAAAAAGGTCCTTTGACGGCGCCTTCCTCCAGTTTTTTCTTAAAACTACGGATCAATGGTGTAATCATCTCTAAACGTTAGTTATTGTCATTAATATTCCGATCTTCGGAACAATACATTGTGTGTTTTTTAGTTCGTCCTGCCCGAACAGACCGCAAAATCGTTCAGGATCTTCACGGTTGATAGGGAACATATCGAAATGACATGGAACGGCATACCTTGGTTTTATCTCCCGAGTCAAGGCAAACGCTTCGCCACAGTTCATATTCCCGAATTTTCCGTTAATACACAACAAAGCCATATCAATGTCATATTTCTTTAAATAGCTCATAAAGGAATGATAGCCAGTGTCGCCGGAATGATATATGCTTATACTCCCATACTGAAAGATAATTCCTATACTGTCGAGCACGGATTCCGAATTCGGAATGCAAAACGTACCGGTCAGGGAGATATCGCCCAGACTGGTATTCTCTCCGGCTTCCAGCATCCGAATATTTCCTTCGGGAACGCCCCACTCCCTGAACGATTTCACCACGTTACGCGGACCAATAAAACAGATTTGCTCCTTATTTTTTAAGTTCCTGATTGTTTCGGGATCGGCATGATCGGTATGGTTATGAGTACATATGTAATAATCGCAAACCAGTTCTTCCGGCAGTATGGGAACAGGGACAAGCCGGTCAAGATCGGTTCTGTTTTTGGCAGCCGAATTCGACAGATAGGCATCAATAACAATAATTATCCCTTCCCCGGTTTTTATCACGAAACCCGATTGCCCCAGCCACCAAATTGCTAACTGATTTTCAGGCACCAAATGGTTTATTATTTCTTTCATTAATAGATTCATCTCTCAGGCAAAAATTATATAGGTTATAATGCGTAGCAGCAGGACAATACCCCACCAAATCATAAATGTCTGCAACCCGCGGTGTTTGAGGGCTACCTCATGGGGTAGCCTGGCGTAAGAAGGTTCCCAGATGATGTTCCTGACATTGACCTTCCGGTGGTTTCCTGCCAGCGATACCACAACCATTATGGCAATGCACAGCAACCAGTTGATAAAGGCCCTGTTCAGGAACGGCTTGATAAGAACCGATACCGAATCGGGAACCAGGTCGACACTTACACGGAGCATCATTCCAATAAGCAGACCGCCGACCAGGGTAAGGTTTGCTGCCCGGGTATTGGCTCTTCTCCAGAAAATGGCCGATAAAAAGATGACGGAGATCGGGGGCGCAAAATAAGAGGCCAAGTCCTGCATATAAATAAACAGCCCATCGCCTACGAAAAGGATAAAAGGAGCCCACAAAGTGGCCACGATCAGGATTATGAAACTGGAAAGACGTCCGGTTTTCACAATTTGCTTCTGCGATAACTGCGGCTTAAAATACCGCTGATAAATATCAATGGTAAAGATGGTGGAGCTACTGGTCAGGACTGCCGAAACCGTCGACATGATAGCAGCCACCATCACGGTCATCACTACCGCTTTCATTCCCGGCGACATCAGGTCGCTGACCAGTTGAAGGAAAACCTTGTCCTTGGTCATTCCCTGATTATAAATGGCAAAGGCAGCCATCCCCGGTATCACAATCAGAAGGGGCATGAACTGTTTGATAAAACCGGCAAAAATCACTCCCATCCGGGCATGCCATTCATCTTTGGCTCCAAAACATTTCTGAATGTAAAACTGGTTGGTACAGTTATACCACACCCCCAGTGAAAGAAAAAGGGTAAATATGCCTGTCCAAGGAGCAAATGTGTTGGTGGCGGGTTGTACCAAGTGCACCTTGGCCGCGTTGGCCATCTGATTAACCGACCACATCGCATCCCATCCCCCGGCCTTCTTTACTGCAGCCACCGAGATAACCACTCCGGAAAGAAGCAAAATAGTAACCTGCACCACATCTGTCCAGACCACCGCTGTCATCCCGCCATAAATACAATATATCCCAGTAATAACAGAAACAATGACAATCCCAATTATTAATGAAGGACTGATGAGTCCTCCGTCAGACAAGGCTACGCCATCGGGCGAGAACATGTGCTGGAAAATCAACCCTCCGGCATACAGCGATCCGGACAGAATGACGGCTACCGAATAGAACACAGTAAACAAGGCAAAAATAAGCCGGGTACTGTGACCAAAACGGTCTTCCAGAAATTGCGGGATCGTGTACAATTTGGAGCGGAAGTAATAGGGCAAAAACAGGAAAATAAAAAGTGACATGGCAAAAAAAGCCATCATTTCCCAGTTAGCCACACATACTCCAAACATGTAAGCAGCCCCAATAGTGCCGATAAACTGTTCGGTCGAGATATTGGCCCCGATCATTGACAGACCAATGGCATACCAGGGGAGTTTACGTCCTGCCAGGAAATAGTCGTCAGCCGATTTCTGCCCCTTCCGGGATACCCAAAGGCCTATGCCCAGGATCAGAAGCAGATATGCTACAAAAACAAAAATTGTGGTGTAGTCCATACCAGATTGCTTATGTCGTTTTACAGGTTCGGATCAAAATGTTTCTCTATCAACCGGTAATATTCATCAAACAGGTTCAGATGATATGAATCAGGATCAAAGCCGGGTTTGCGGCAATAATCCGAAGCAATGAACCCTCTTCGTTTCAGGATTTTTTTCTCGAAGCAGATAATCATCTCCACATTCTGACGGATATGGTTGAGCATGGCTACCAGATCGTTGTGCACCGCCATGGCTTCCTGACGGTTGCCTTCAAGATACAAACGGTAAATTTTCAGGTAGATGTCAAACATCGAGCAACCCGGTAAAACGCCCCGCGCCCCGCGGTCGAAATTTTCGATCATCTGAAAACCGGCATTGCCTACAAAAATTTCAACGTTGGGATCTTCTGCCTTGAGCTTGCTCACATATTTTCCAGGAGGTTTGTTCTCGATTTTAAGTATCTCGACATTCTCAAACTCTTTGGCCATTTTGACCAGAATTTCAGGCGCAATCGCTACCCCGGTCTGTTCAGGCGCATACTGGAACATTATGGGAATCGAAACTGCATCGTTTACCATTTTTACATGTTCGATGATCGAGGTTGCCGTAGGTTTCAGGAAAAAAGGAGGAAGCAGCATCAGGCAATCGGCCCCTGCATCCTGAACATACTTAGCCCATTTGGCTGCAACCTCCGAAGCATGCCGGGTAATGGAAATGATTGATTTAATTCCTCCCTTCCGGCATTCTTTCACGGTTATCTCCACCAGTTTTTTTTCTTCCTCTTCGCTCAGTTTGTAATATTCCCCGGCGATTGCGAACAGGGTTACCCCATGGGCTCCACCTTTGGCCATTACCCTGATCAGGTTGGTATAGCTCTCATAATCAAAATCGCCGTTTTCTTTAAATGTGGCCGCGATGGCCGGCGTTATTCCTTGTAAAAACATTATTTCTATATTTAATATGATTAAAATTTACCATTAGGCTCAAAGGCCACTTTAAAACACTGCGTACTATCTTCCGAAAAACTAAAAGCTTCCTGATACTCTTCCAGAGGGAAAGTGTGTGTAATCATTTTTTCCAATGGTCTTTGACAGCGGTTGTATATGGCAACGGCATGTTCCCAGGCTTGGTGCGATGAAGAAAAAACGATAAGCAGGTCCAATGCCTTAAATGCAGCCTTTTGCCAGTTAAAGGGTTCCTGAGTAGTGATCGATCCGATTTCGACGATACGTCCGTTACGCTTAACAAGGTCAAGGGCAAGGTTAAACCCGGAGATATTGCCGGTTGAATCGATAACCATATCGACCTCATTGCCGTTGTTATTAGCAAGGATATACTCAAGAGGATCGATCACCGAGGAATTGATGCAATGCTCAATGCCGATTTCCTGGGCAATTTTAAACCTCAGCTTTTCAGACGAGTTCCGTCCGATTAAGAAGACTTTTGAGGCTCCGCTTTCAAGAGCTACAATTGCACTCAACAAGCCTGTCGCACCCGGACCAATAACTGCCACGGTTTCACCAGCCCGTAAACTGCCTTTTACCAACACCGATTCTGATGCGATTGCCATCGGTTCGATCAACGAAGCACCCTTCAGATCAGCGTGAACAGCCAGCTTGTGAACATACCGGCTGTTGAGCAAAACATACTCGGCAAAAGCCCCGTTTTCGGTCCACCCGACAATATCTTTATATTCGCAAAGATGGTAGTTACCATCCAGGCAAGGCTTACATCTTCCGCAACAATTAAAAGTGGTTTCCGAAACAATTTTGTCGCCGTTTTTTAATCCGTTTGCCTTGGCTCCTTCGCCCACTACAACTGCCGAAAATTCGTGTCCCTGAACTACC
>CAZAVU010000105.1:0-3637 GCA_964488805.1 uncultured Odoribacter sp.
CTGCCTGGCGGCAGACAGGCGTCCGGGAAAAGGGTTCCGCATCATTTTACCCTATTTCGCGGACGGTTTGGTATGCGGTGGTTCGACACCCCGGACTGAAGCCTGGAGCTACAATATTATCGCTCCTGCGGAGCTTGTTATGATCCAATTTAAAAATTTTCTCTGTGCCTCCGTGTCGCCGTGTTTATCTAACTAATGCCCGTTAAAAATCAAATACAAGGAAACCATCACAACGGCCAGCGCGCCCCACATGATCCAAACCCGTTTGGAGGTTTTAGGCAGCGGTTCCTGGTTTTCCGACTGCTCGTAAACTACGCCTTTGCGGTCGAACAACGAAACAACAATAGCCGAACCCATCAGGATGGCAAAAATGTAAAACGACAGCAACAGGTAATGCGGCCAGATGGTGTATTTATCGGGAGTGAACACCCACAGGTAAAGAATACCAACACCCAGACTAAAAGCCGAGCCGGCAGAGAGGACCATATTTACAGCCAGTTTGGTAGTGCGTTTCCAGAACACGGTAAGCAGGAAAACCACGGCCAGCGGCGGCGCAATAAACCCAAGCACCGACTGGAACACATCGAATAGATTCAGTCCTTTGATGTTGTCGATAGCCAGCGCCACCAGAACGGCAAACACGCATCCGGCAACCACCACGATGCGCCCCATGCGGATAATCTCTTTATTGGTAGCCTGCGGATTGTATTTTTTTACATACACATCCATCGTAAACACGGTACTCAATGCATTCAGCGACGAGCCAATCGTTCCGACCAAAACGGCCACCAGCACAACAATAACGAGTCCGTTCAATCCGGCCGGGAAAAGATTGGTAACCATCGTCATGTAAGCCTCATCCGGATTCTTTAAATCAGGAAAAAGGATGAAACACAGGATTCCGGTCAGGATAAACAGGGGCAAGGACAGAATTTTCAGCCAGCCAATAAAGTTGACGCCCAACTGGCCCTGTTCGAGGTTTCGTGCTCCCAGAACGGACTGCACCATCGCCTGGTCGGTACAAAAGAACGCGATAGCCGACACCGGGTACCCCAGCAAAATAGCCACCCACGGGTATTTCGGGTCACTGGCGGGGCGCACCAGGTTCCAGAATTCAGGAGGTACGGCATGAAAAACTTTTGATAATCCGCCCACTTTCATAACGCCCAATACGCTAAGTAAAATGGAAACTCCAATCAGCAGCAACATCTGGAAAATATTCACTTTGGCAATGGCTTTCAGACCTCCGGCAAACGTGAAAATTCCGGCAAAAGTCACCAGCACAATGACCGATTGCCACATCGGGATGCCCAGAATCTGGCGAACCAGAAAACCACCGGCAAACAAGCCCAGCGAAAGCCAGGAAATCAGCATCTTGATAAGTGCATACACCGCCAGAATATCGTTGGTCGAACTTCCGTATCGGTTTCCCATGAATTCGGGCATGGTGCTTACCTTAGCCGCGATGTAACGCGGGGCAAAAACCACGGCCAGCAGAAACAGGAAGATAAACGCGTAATAATCGAAATTGACGGCGACTATCCCGGTTGAAAATCCAACACTGGCAAAGGCCAGCAACATGGATGGGCCCACGTTGGTTCCCCACATGTTAAAGCCAATGCTGCTCCAGCCCAACGACTTGTGCGCCAGGAAAAGCGTGTCATCGGTCTTTTTCTTCCCTCCAAAACTAGCCCTGAACCCAATAATAAACAGCACCACCAGGTAGGCAACCACGATGGCATAATCCAGCGTGGTCAGTCGTTCTATAATATTTCCTTTCATTAAGTTATGCGTTAGTAATTAGTTTATTAGAGAATGAGTTCCAAATTTTAATTGGCAGTTGGCAACTAGCAGCTAGCGGTATTTCTCCACAATTTTCAAGGCTGCATCAATATCTTTTTCTGATTTGAAATCGACATTGATATGCAATCCCTGGGTGCCAACATTGTCAATCAGCGGCTCCAGTTCGTCCAGCGTCACCCAGTTGGCCATGACCGATTTTCCGCCAGCCAGAATACGTTTGTACAAATCGTACCAGCAAGGATCGCCACCCTGCGGTTGTCCCACTCCCGGCGTCCACTGAATGGCATTCAGTTCGTCGATTTCGAGCAGTGCGTCCAAATGACGTTGCGCATCAACTCCATCCAAATGGTAAAGTGTGTAATCAATTTTACGGCACTGCTCCCAAATAAACGGTTGCACAAAGCGGCGGTAATCGTCTTCGGAAATCATGATGGAAAGGTCGCACTGCAACTTGGAAACCGTTCCTGGCGCCCACAACGAAAAATAACAGAAAGTCATTTCGTCGCCTTCGCGTATGATGTTGTATATCCGGTCGAATGCTTCGAAGTAGGCTTTGTTCACCTGCCGGAGCTGTTCTTCCAGCCCATCCGGGTCCATGATCATGTCCATCATCGTCTCGCTGGTTCCGCGAATACTGGCCAACACATCCAGTCCTTCCACCAGGTCGGGACAGCCCACATAATAACGGTTGGCTGAATTGGCCTTACAGGCTTTCAACAAATCCTCGTGAAGTTTCCACGCCGGATTATTTTCGTTAAAATTCAGGTTAAGCTCCTGCCCTTCCACATGCTTAATCCAGATGGTATCTTCACCACCGTCGAGTACTGCGCCCAGCATGGCAGCCAGCGAGCCAGGCCCCAGGTGCGTGTTGGCAACCGGCAGAATGTCGGCTTTAAACGAACTGCGCGACAATTGGTAATGCAGGTTCTGAGCCCGCCACTGCGGATCGAACCAGAACTGATTCAGGTCGCGGGCAGGCGTTGGTGCCGCAATCAATTCATGCGGAGCCCCATCCTTTTGCAGATGTTCCCACATGGTCAGCACAATGCCTTTGTGATTCCACCAGTCGGTATAGCGTTTTTTTGTTTCGTCCAGATTTTCTTTCCAGGTCTTCATAAAGTTCAAAGTTTCAGGTTCAAAGTTTAAAGTCTCAGTCGCGAAGACTGTATCGTTGAATATTGGATATTGGTTATTAATTGATTAACGATTAACGAACAATGATTTTTGATTTCTGATTTTACTTCGTTAATCGTCAATCCTCAATCGATAATCGTTAATCATTCTTACGTTTCCATAGTTCTGCCAGAATGCTTCGGTCGAGCCCGCCAAAGCTTTCATCAAACCTCACAATGGCAGCTTTCGAAAGGTCTATTTCATCGGTATTGCTTACCGTATGTGGATAAACCGGTATTTCCGCTCCGTATTTCACCCAAACCGGCATTTCATCGAGCGGGCATTCAAAACCGTTCAGCCAGCGGCCACCTTTCGAAATTTCTCCAGAGAAAAAGTTTACCCATTTCCCTTCGGGCAAATACACATCGCGGCGGTTTTCGCTGTTCATCACCGGCGCAACCAGGAAGCTGTCGCCGAAGTAATACTGATCATCGATATGCCAGCAGATTTTATCTTCCGGATGATGGAAAATCAACGCTCGGAGCATCGGATATCCGGAAGTGGTTACTTTTTTACTTTGTTCCACAATGTACGGAATCAGTGCATAGCGCAATTTGAGCCATTTACGCACAATGCCCGATATAGCAGGATATTCGTAAGGCTCACGCTTGGACGTTCCGTGGTAGCGCAGGTGCGATGAAAACACCCCAAACTGGGTCCA
>CAZAVU010000105.1:3737-9157 GCA_964488805.1 uncultured Odoribacter sp.
TCGAAGGCCGCTTTCTGGTACAACAAGGCGTACAAATTGTTGAGCAATTCCGGCTTCATGGCGCAGTATTCGGCATCCATGTGAATGTCTTCGCCAAAATCGGTTTTGATGCAGACAACGCCCATCTCCAGCAAATTTCGGAGCAAATCCTTGTACCACTCCACAGCCTGCGGATACGTAAAATCGATGGTTCCGGCATAGTCGAGTGCCGAGAAATTGGAACCACCCTGCTTTTCCACCTGTTTCAGGATACACATGTATTTGTTTTCAAGCGCCTCGTCATGCTGAGCGGCTTTTGCTGCAATGTAAGGCATTTGCCACAAACTGACTTTGAAGCCATTATCACGCAAATCGTGAATAAACTGCTTCGGATCGGGGAACCGTTCGGGATTAAATTTCCATTCACACAACCAATCGGTAACAAACCAGCCGGTATCCAGGTGAATCACGTCGCAGGGATAATCTTCATTGCGTAAACGCTGGCAAATTCCGTTCACCTCATCTGCTGAAAAGTAGGTCATGCGGCTCATCCAGGTGCCGTAACTCCACAACGGAAGCTCGGTCGGAAAACCCGTCAAACGGCGGTATTCGTAAATAATCTCCTCCGGATTTTCGCCTCCCAGCAAGAAAACATCCATAACCGGCTCCTCACAAAGCAACTGCGCTGAACGGGTTGAATGATCGGCCAGCGAAAACTTCGAATGTGCCGAAGTGTGCATAAACACGCCGTACATCCGGCTCGACAGGAAAAACGGAATATTCTTATAGGTACGACGGTTGTTCACGCCTTGTCCATCCTGATTTTTTAGCTGAAAGGTATGTCCCGACAAATCCATCTTGGTAAACCGCTCGCCGGTCCCCACAAACTTTTCATCGGGCTGAATATGGAACGACAGGGTTGTCCGGTTGGGTTGCCCGTCGCGTTCAACAAGCGCCAGCGGGTATGCATCGTGGCGGGCCGGAAAGAAATGATCGTGGGCACTCAGTTTAAGCTCCTTTTTGCCATCCGGATAAAACGACAGTTCGAGCGATTCTTCCGGTTCCGGCAACAAATCGCTCCAATGATCAAGTTTTAAAGGTCGGCGATCCAATCGGGCGCGCAAAAGCCCGCTGGCATCTTTCACCAGCCATTCCTCATTAGACTTTTCAATCTGAAGCGGAACTACCTGAAGCGTTGGGTCAAGCGCCAGCATAAGCGAATCGGGCATTTCAGGAACACCAAACCCTACTGAGACCCGCAAAATCTTCGGACCATACGCACGTAACCGTAAACCATAGTTTTTCCGGGGCACATCCCGGTCGGGTGTAATATCGTTGGATATTTTTTGTTTCTGGAAAGGTATTTCAAACACAACGTCGGTACCATCAATCCGCGCATCCACCGGAGCACAGGTTTTCCACAATACATCGTTACCCGGCAATGCGGTGTCGAAATCCAGAAAATCAAAAAGTTGAAAATTAGTTTGTTTCATTTTACATTGTTTACTCTACACTTTTATATTTCACCACAGCCTCCTGTCCCTTCAGGATGGTCATTTCGTATTGTTTATCTCCGGTTTGTTTGATTTCTGCACCTTTACAAACAGGTTTCGATGCACTTTTAAACCGAAGTGTTCCGGTACCTTCGTCCGATTTCACACGGATTTCTTTTCGATTACAAGACACATGAACCTTTCCGTTTGGCGTTGGCACGTCGCCTTCCATCCATTGCAAATCGCCCAGACAAGGCTCAACCGAATAAGTCTGGTAACCCGGCGAAGTTGGCTTCACGCCTAAATAATACTTGCCAAGCAAGTAAATTGGACTTGCACCCCAGGCATGGCACAGGCTCTTTCCGAACGAACGACCATACATACCCAGTAGTTCCGGATTTTTTTCCTGCGGATTGTATTTTTCCCAGAAAGTAGTTGCCCCCAGGTTGATCATTCCGCCCCAGTAATCGCGGATTTCTTTCAGCACATGTTTTTGCTCGCCCAAGGCACACAGGGCTTCCAATTCGTAAAAGCGCATGTATGGCGTGGTGATTTTCAAGGCATTCGGGTTCAGCAAAACATTGTCTTTTACCGCTTTCGTTTTATCCTGATCGAGGTAGTTGAACAGCACGGCAAACATGTTGGTAAATGGTGTTACCTGTGTACTCAGTTTGCCATTTTCGCGGTTATGCACAAAAGCGTTGTACTGTGGCGACCAGAATATGCCGAGTATCTTCGACTTCAAATCGGAAGCCAGCTTGCTATATTTAGCCGAGTTTTCCGAGTCGTTCATCAGGGTGGCACACAAAGCCATCGTTTCGAGGCTCCGACAGAAAAGCAACTGTTCGAAGCTTACTTCGCCAGCTTTACTCATCTTAAAGTCGGCCCAGTCGATAAACACCCAGTCACCGGCCAATCCCTGCATCATTCCTTCTGAATTCCGGCGCGAAAGGCAATAGTCCATCAAACTTTTCATGCGTGGATACAATTGCTCAATCAACTGTTTGTTCCCGGTGTACTGATAATAGTCGTACACTCCCATGAACCAGTAAAACGTATAGTCCATGATGGTATTGATGTGGCTCGTCACCGGATCTTTTCCCCGCAACACAAAAGTTGTTCGGCTCACCGACGGAGAATCGAAAAACAGGTAATAATTCATCAGGTAACTTTGGTAAGCATCGCCACTCCACACCCAGCGATCGCGTTTAATGCCATCGATGAAAAACTCGCGGGTGGTCAGGTGAAGCGTGTAAGCGCCAACTTCCCATATTTTATTAAGCTGTTCGTCGTTACAACGGAAACTGCCTTTGTATTCAAGCGGCAAATATTCGTACAACATCGATACAGAGCTGTACGAAAGATTGGCATCATCTTCAACATACACATAGCGGAAAGCCTTTGAGCCCGCCACCGTAAAATCCTGGGCTGAGGCATGATCAACCGGGATACGGTCGAGTGTTTCGCAATGATCGGTCGACAAAGCCTCTTCCGGCGATTCGCCATAGTAAATATTCAGCGTACCCTTTCCTTTCAGCCCGTCAAATTTCACGTAACCAAATGTTTCCTTACCGAAGTCATAAAGCGTACCTTTATTTTTCTTTTCGCTGGAAACAGCAGGTTTAGGTTCAATTGCCAGTTTATACTGCGAAGGCAGTTTGTCCGGCGAATTAAAATTCCACGAAGCCGCATTCAGGTAAACCGTGCCGGAAGAAGTATCAGAAGCTTTCCCCGATTCGTCAATCCATTCCTTATCCTCGAACGTAACCAGCCACGAATTATCGGTTTTGATGGTTTGCCCCTCCACAAAAATAGCAGGAACAGTGGCCTGGTTGTGTACTTTGATGTTCAGGGAATGCTTTCCAGCCGGAATGGTTACGGTCTCCGGATATCCAAACAATAGTTTTCCGTCAAGCTTCACATTGTACTGACCTTCCACCTTCAACCGGACTGTTTCTTCCGTTTTTAGGTCAAGTTTTTTCGAAAATTCCACCAGCACGTAATGCGTATCCATTTTCCAGAAAGGCGGAAAGAACGTCCCTCGTTCGGTACGGCGGTTCTGCATTTTATTTCCCAGCCAGATTTCGTAGTCGCCCGGATACCAAATCCAGGTTGCTTGCTGTGCAGCGGCAAATTCAACTCCCGCTAAAACAAAAAGCAAGGTGGCTACTACCAATTGTTTGATCATTTTAGTCATGTGTATATCGTTTAGTTTATTGAATTTTCAATGAATTAAAATATACCGGCCCGGGTTCCAGCAAGGTTAATTTTAGTTTGTAGGTACCGGCATTAATTGTTGTTTGCGTATCGGTCCGGAAGCTTTTCCACTTTTCGCCAGGTTGATTTAAACTTACCGGCCCACGCCACATTTCGCGTCCATCAATGGAAGTAATACACATTTCGGCCTTCAATGCCCGTCCGTCGGTATTCAAATAACGAAACTCTAGCCCGTATTTAGATGCCAGTCCAACGGAGAATTGCCACTCAACAGCGTCACCATTGCCGGGAACCAACACACAATCTTTTTCTGAAAAATTTGTCTTTTGCGAAGCTCCGTATGTTGTTGCCCCGTCGGTTGACAGCGTAACCGTTGGACGTAAATCGATAACATCGTTAATCTGACTAACCGGCACTACCGCCACCAATGCAGAAGCAGTTTCTCCTGTAACGACAAATTCAACAATCTCGCCTTTTCCAAATCGTTTCTGATAAACGGAATACGCGTGCGCCCCAGGTTCATCCGTAGAAATGGATTTAACACTTTTACGAAATGCTACCGGTTGTTGCAGCGAATCGGCCAAACCGACGAACACATCTGCATCAGCATCCAGCGTAAAACTTACCGGAATTTTACCGGACAAAAGATTTACACGATGCGGCAAACGAAGCCATTCTGCCCCATACAATTCTGCAGGAAGCTTCAGCAACTCAATATTTGAATCGGCAAAGCAACGATCGCCGGTATTCATCCATGTTTGAGCCGAAACCGTCAGCTCCGAATGAATATTCTGCACCACTCGCGGAGATGCCGCTGCCGGTTTTATATTTTTCTTGTCCGAAGAAATAGCGATAGCCGAAATTACGGCCTGTCCTGCTTTTACTTTTGGAAATGATATTTTCAGTGTTCCACCTTTAGCATCCACCAACAACGTTTTCTTCAGTAGTTTGTCGTGACCAGCTTCTTTCCAGATATCCAAATCAGGAATCACCACACGGTCATTAACCGCAACATCGAATAAACGCCAACCGGTACAATCCATTCCACCGCCAGTTCCATACCACGGCTCAATAAAAAACAGCTCAACCTGATAATTGCCATCTGGAACCGGAAATTCATACCAAAGTTTTTGCATACCGTAGCGGAAAGTCTGCAACAAAGGCCAATCTCTGGCCCCCGCAATTGGATCGCTGGTTTGGCGCTGACTACCATAAAACGCCGGAAGCCCCGGATAATCATCAGTCCAGGAATGCGAGCCCCAGGTTTTTCCCGAAGTTTTGTGTACATCAGCCATCCAAACTTTTCCTTCTGAGTCGGTGTAATCCGACCCACCACAATTGACCCGATATAAATAATTACGCCCCGACGGTTCTGTTAAAGGAACCATATCCCCGGCTAGTTTTTCCAAGTGCAACGCTTGCGGTAAATGATTCAGCAGAATATAATCATGGGCAACTTCTTTGCCGGCAACATAACCAACTGCATACAGCACATTAACCTGAATATCAACCTGATCCCAAATAAAATGCCGACCAATCCCGGGATTGGATTTCCGTCCAAACGAATATTCACGCACCCCATTAAAAAGCTCTACTTCATCGCAGTTGGAAAACACACGAATGCCATCTTTTTTCCCGGTTGTTGTCCACCGGTCTGGCCATGTATGTGAAACGATGTACACCATCGGCTCTGTTTCTTTAGAAACATAATTAGCCCGAAACATATAATAT
>CAZAVU010000105.1:9257-10853 GCA_964488805.1 uncultured Odoribacter sp.
GAGTGTGCATCAATACTTCGCCATGCCCCATATTCACCATTCAGCAGTTGCTTCGAAATTTCCTGATCATACAAATCAGGGTTGCCGCCATAGGTTCCCGACCAGTTTTGTACCACATTCCAATCGGTTGCGGTTCCACCATTACAGGTGGTCACCAGCCGCTGCCGGGTAGCTGTAGGATCTAACTTCCGGATTAAGGCCGTACACTCTTCGGCAAAATCGCCAGGCAGGGTACTTTCATTCTCAAGTCCCCATAAAATAATCGACGGACTATTTCTCCGTTCGCGCATCCAATCAGTCAAAAGCTGTTTAAAGTTCTGTCTGAAACCGGGGGTATCAAACCAAATATGTGCGCCCATTTGTGGCCACCAAAGCAAGCCCAAACGGTCAATCTCTTCCTTGTAACGTAAATTATGAGGCTGATGGGCATCGCGAAAAGCATTGTATCCGGCAGCACGTGTCTGTGCAATCCGGGCTTTTACCTGCTCATCTGAAAAAGCATGACCTTGTCCCATTAAATGTTCATACTCGGCCGTTCCGTTAATGAAAACAGGTTTCCCATTCAAATAAAAACGATTGGTCGCCTTTTCGTCGGCAATATCCCATTTTATCCAGCGAATCCCGTATGAAGTATTTTCTGTATCAATCAGTTTACCATCCTGATAAATTTCCGTACGAACAACATACAAATACGGATCATCCAACGACCACAAGTGTGGGTTTTCCATATTTTCAAACACCTGAGAGACGGTGTCACATTCACCTCCAGACAAACTCAATTCCGATTTAACTTTGCGGATTACATTACCTGAAGCGTCTTTGAGAACATTCACCAGATGAACCTTAGTTGCTGAAGCTCCGTAATTCCGCACTTCGGTTGTAAGGTTAAGCGTTGCCCGTTTCTCCGAAATGTTATCGTCGTTCCAGATATGCACGCCAAACGGTTCAACCCTTACATCATCGGTTACGACCAGATGCACCGGCCGAAAAATTCCCATCGGCTGGCTTCCCTCTGAGAAACCCCATTCAGGGCTACAGCCGCCACACACCCAGGGCAAATTGCGGATATTTGCCGGATGGTCAGCCCGAACGGCCAACATATTTTCTTTTCCAGGACGAATGGCTTTGGTTACGTCCAATGTAAATGATGTGCGCCCACCGGCATGATAGCCAATCGAATCGCCATTCAACCAAACCGTTGCATACGAACCTACTCCTTCAAAATAAAGAAAGAAACGTTTATTCTTTGGCTGTTTATCTACGGTAAAACTCTTACGGTAAGCAGCATACCCATGACGGTTTCCATGAACCATCCGCCGATAACCGCCATAATCGTCCCAATTGTGCGGTACATCAACCGTTTGCCACGAACGATCATTATACGAAAGCGACTGAAAGCCATCAAAAACAGTCTTTGTTGAATCATTTGCAATCGTTCGCCAACCGTCATTCAACAAATACGATTGTCGTACATTCTGACCAACAGCAATTTGTCCGGCCAGAAGAAGGAAAAATAATATCGTTTTTCTACAAAAAATCATCTCAATCAATCTGAATTTTCTGGTAATCGGGAACCAACAGGTACAACGACAACCA
>CAZAVU010000106.1:0-10349 GCA_964488805.1 uncultured Odoribacter sp.
CGGATTATTACGGTCGATGATCAAAAAATCTTTGAAACGAAGTTCAAGGAATAACAGGCATCATTGATAATGAGGCACAATCAGCATTACTGATTTTAACCGAGCGGTAGCGATACAAGAACTTCGGTTCCTTCGTTTTCGCGACTGTTGATTTGCAGCGAACCATTATTCCCTTCAACAAACTCTTTGCAAAGCATTAATCCTAAGCCGATTCCTTTTTCTCCTTTAGTGCCCGACAACGAACCTTTTTCATTGAATACGAACAGGTTTTTCTGAACTTCTTCAAAGCATCTCTGGATCAAATGCGTTTGCACTGCACAGCATCAGATGTATGGCGAATAAATCTCCCGGAGTATTTTTTCCTCGTTCTCCCAGCACAATTCCAATGCGGCGATGGGCAGGTTTTTCTTCCAGACCGATCTTCGTTCCTGATCAAAAAGCGCTGTTTTTATCACTTCGGCCAACTCTTTTCGCTGATGGGTTTCGGCAATTGCCCCGATCCGGTAATGTTCCACAATCCGTTTCATCTCCGGAAGGTTTGATACCAACACCGGCACACCAGCCTGAATGTAATCGAAAAGCTTGTTGGGTAAGGCAAAGCGGTAATTCAACCCGAGATCTTCTTCCAGCGAAATGCCCAAGTCTGCCTGACAGGTAACCTCCTGTAACTGTTGAAGGGGCAACCGCCCCAGGAATTTTACTTTTTCTTCCAGCTTCAGCTCGTCAACCATCTGTTTGAGTTGAGCCGTGATATCCCCATCACCGGCGATCCACAAAACGGCGCCCTCCAGGTACGACATGGCACGTATGGCCGCTTCGAGTCCACGCCCCAGGTTGAGCGCTCCCTGGTACAAAATGATTTTTTGATCTGTTTCTTTTTTCGGTTCTTCAGGCTGAACCGCCTGTGTCTGCTCACAAACAGGAAGGTTCCTCACCACCTTAAAATCGACACCATACATTTCGCGGTACACTTCGGCAATCATCTCACAAACCGTGTAAGCTGCATCGACCCGCGGAACCAGAATTTTCTCGATACCTTTCCAGACAGCACGGACAAACGGACGACCAATCAACTCTGGAACTTCCGTAAAATACTCATGACTGTCGTAAATCAAAGGTTTCCGTAAAAGCCAGCTTGCCAGGAAATTGGCCGGCAAAGTATCCAGATCGTTTGCCACAAATACATCAGGAGACAACCTCAGCAAATAAAAAAACAGCCTGAAATTATAGCCGTAATAAAACTTCGGGCCTTTGCGAAACAGCAGCTTCATCCGGTGAATTTGATAAGACCGGTCAACCGGTAAGCTTTCTGACAAAATCCGCCCGACCAAAACAGGCTCAAAACCCATCTTTTGCAGACTAACGGCTACCTTGTGCACCCGGTTATCGGTTACCAGATCGTTGATCACACTGAGGGAAACTTTCTTCAAGGCTAATTTCTGTTGGTTCATATTGCCAAGTTAAACGAAAAGGGGCAATCTTCTGTTATATTTGCCAAAAATATATTTAAGATGATTCGCTCCTACTCCAATTTCCCTCTCAGGAAACTCCATACTTTCGGCACCGACGCAATTACCCGGTACTACTTCGAATTTACCGAAACCGAAGATCTGGAAGGCTTCCTGGCGACCAACAAGGACTGGCACGAATGGCAAATCCTGATTCTGGGAGAAGGCAGCAACATGCTGTTCGTTAACGATTTTCAAGGACTGATCATCAATCCGAATATTCCCGGAATAAAAATCGCACACGAAGACCGGAACAACATCTGGCTTGAAGTAGGTGCAGGAGTAGTTTGGGACGAATTGGTTGAATATGCAGTTTTCAACCGCTGGGGAGGCATCGAAAATTTATCGCTCGTCCCCGGAAAAGTAGGCGCCGCAGCGGTGCAAAACATCGGAGCTTACGGAATGGAAATCAGCCAGCGCATCGAATCGGTAACCGGATTCGACCTAACTACCCAAACGGAATACACTATCGATGGAAAGGACTGCCTGTATGCCTACCGCGACAGCATTTTCAAGTCTCAGTTGAAAAACCGGTTTATCGTCACCGCTGTCGTTTTTAAGCTGGATAAATTTCCGGAGTTCATTCTTGACTATGGCGATCTGAAATCGGAAGCAGAAAAATTGGGTACAATCAACCTTCGCAACATTCGGAAAGCTGTAATCAGCATCCGTCAATCGAAATTACCCAATCCGAAAGTTGTTGGAAATGCCGGAAGTTTCTTTAAAAACCCGGTTGTCGAGGCTTCTCTGGCCGAACAGTTTTTGGCGACCTTCCCCAATTTCCCCCACTACCCTGCCCCGGATGGCAAAACCAAGCTGGCTGCAGGCTGGCTGATCGAACAATGCGGATGGAAAGGGTTTCGCCGGGGCGATGCCGGCGTTCACGAAAAACAGGCGCTGGTGTTGGTCAACTACGGAAATGCCACCGGAAAGGAAATTTTCGATTTGTCAGAAGAAATCAGGCAATCGATTCTTGAAAAGTTTGGAGTGGAACTGGAAAGGGAAGTGAATGTAATCGGGTAAATGTGATCATTTCCAGCTCGCAACCGATCAGATCATCCCTGCTGATTTTTCCTTTTTAACCGCAATAAAAACCAAGTCGGTGGTCAGGGTTCCGTTCATCTCCACATAATCCTGACATTTAAGCTGAACGATTTCGAATCCGAATGCTGACAAAGCTGCTTCCAGATCGGCCTGCCGGTGATAATTGAAAAAAACTTCGGATGTTCCCGAAAAGCTGGTCGGTTCAAATCCGGACTTAGACTCATCACCTTCCATGGTACTGATATACAAGACGCCTCCTGAATTGATTTTTTCAGCACAATCTGCAATCAATTTCGCAGCCTCGGTTTTCGATAGAAACGGCAGACAGAAAGAACACATGATGGCATCAAACTTTTCAGGAATGTCAGAAATATTGCGGACGTCCATGATCCGAAAATCCACATCAGGCAAGGCTTTCCGTGCAATTTCGATCATCCGGGGAGCCAGATCAACAGCCACAATCCGGCTTTCAGGAAACCAGAGTTTCATCCATCGGGTTACATTACCCGGACCACAGCCCAGTTCCAGAATTTTCGGTTCCGCCGTGTTAATCAGCTCACAAAATTTATCGATCGAATCCGAATAAGACTCGATATTCATAAATCGCTGAGCATACTCGTCAGCAAATTCATCGAAACGCTGAACCGAGATATCAAAGTTCTTCATCGGATAATGGATTTTCTTTCTGAACCTGTTCATATTCTTCGACCACGATGCGGGCCTTTTCCAGATCCGCGCTCGCAACCACCACTTTTACGGTTCCTCCAATACCCGGGGCGATCTGAGCCAGACCTTTGCGGTATTCGTCTTTCAGGAAGGCAAAAATTTCGGCATTTTCGAGCAAACTTTTTACCAGGGCAGCTTCCCAGTAATTTCCTTCAAAAACAACAACCGGAACAATTTCTGAATCTGTATTCATGGCTGATAAAATTGAGGTTTCCTGAAAATCAAAAAAAGCCGCTCTTCAAAAGAAGTAGCGGCTTAAAGTTAACCAAAAGATCTTTATTTCTTCCAGAGCTTTTCCATCTCTTCCAATGTTTTTCCTTTTGTTTCGGGAACAAATTTCCACATGAAAAGTGCCGATAAGATACCCATAATTCCGTAAATCCAATACGAGAATCCATGATTAAATTTCTCGGTCAACCAAACATTGTCGTTCATCATTGGGAAGGTGAGTGAAACTACCCAGTTGGCAATCCATTGAGCGGCAACAGCAATTGACAGCGCAGCGCGGATTGAGTTCGGGAAGATTTCGGCCAGCAATACCCAGCAAACGGGACCCCAGCTCATGGCAAAAGCTGCAGTGTAAAGCAACATGAAGGCCAAAGCTGCGTAGCCTTGTCCGGTAGTGAGTGCTCCACCTGCCTGTCCCAGAAAGAAAGTAAAACCAAGCAATATCATACTTACAGCCATGCCCAGCGATCCAATAATCATCAAAGGCTTGCGGCCGTATTTATCAACAGTGAGAATAGCAACAACGGTAAATGTGAGGTTTACAATCCCTACAATAATGGTTTGCAGCAACGAGCTGTCGGTTGAGGCACCCATGTTACGGAAGATATTTCCGGCGTAATAAAGTACCACATTAATCCCCACAAATTGCTGAAATACCGAAAGCATAATGCCTACAAAAATCACCAGAAATCCGTACGACATCCACGGTGCATTGGCTTCGTGCAGCGTACCTTTAATTTCTTCAAGAATAACTTTTGCCTGATTTTCGCCAGCAATTTTATTCAAAACTTTCAGCGCTTTATCTTCCTGACCTTTCAACACTAAGTAACGAGGAGTTTCAGGAATGAAAAACAGCAAAACGATGAAAATACCGGCAGGAATAGCTCCTGAGAAGAACATCCAGCGCCAGCCTTCGGTAATGAGCCATTGTTCGTCGCCCTGTTTTGCAATGAAGTAGTTTACGAAGTAAATAACCAACATACCGAAAATGATAGCAAACTGGTTGAACGAAACCAACTTACCACGAGTATTTGCAGGCGCAATTTCGGCAATGTACATCGGCGAAATCATGGAGGCCAGCCCTACGCCGATACCGCCTATAATGCGGTAAATAACAAATGAGTAGGCTGGTAAAACACCAAAGAAATTCAATCCTTCAGGATTCCATGCTCCAATGGCTGAAATGAAAAAGGCGATGGCAGCAATAAACAACCCGTTTTTCCGGCCTAATGCCCTCGAAACAAAACCTGCAATAGAACCGCCAATAACGCAGCCAATCAGCGCGCTGGCAATTACAAAACCTTTGACGGTGTCAGAAGTATCTTTCAGTGCAGCAGGATCGTTTGGAATAGCGCTCGAAATAAAAGTGATGATCCAGATGGTGAGCAAAGTCAAAATAATTCCGCCTGAAATCAGGCCTTTTTTCTTGCCAAGCAATTTTACAATCTGGCCTGAAATGATACCGAAAACCAGGTACAGCACCAAGGCCATCATGATTTTGTATTGCGAAATCATTTGCACGGCATAGCTGTAATTAGCCGGATCTGTAATTTTTGCAATGTAGAATTCAACCAATGATTTTTCAGCACCGTTTACAACTGCGGTGTCGTATCCGAATAACAGGCCGCCCAAGGTTGCAACCAGCGTAAGAAGCACAATGTACATGGGATTGCCTTTTTGATAGGCTGAGGAGTTGGATTTTGATGACGTATCGATGTATGCCATAAGTGTGGTTGTTAGTTATTTTGAAAAACAAAATAAACCGGAAAGAGGAAATTCTCCTCAATTCCGGTTGTATTTTATCCTTATTAAAGTTTAAAATTAAATGTACATGTTAACAATAGCTTCGTAAAGCTCTTGTTTACCACTGATCTGTTTTGGTTCGCCATTAGCTTTTGCATAAGCATAAACATCTTCGAAAGTAAGTTTGCCTTCTTCAAATTGTTTACCCATACCCGAATCGTAAGAAGCATAACGTTCGGCAACCATTTTCTTGTATGGAGATTCTTCCAAAATAGCAGCTGCAGCTTCTAAAGCACGAGCCATTACGTCCATTGCACCAACGTGAGCGATGAATAAATCTTCGTTGTCAGTTGAGTTACGACGGATTTTAGCGTCGAAGTTGGTACCACCACCTTGCATGCCACCACCCTGAAGAACAACCAACATAGCCTGAGTTAATTCGAAGATGTCAGCAGGGAACTGGTCGGTGTCCCAACCATTCTGAACGTCGCCACGGTTAGCGTCGATAGCTCCCAACATACCAGCATCAACAGCACACTGTAGTTCGTGCTCGAATGTGTGGCCAGCCAATGTAGCGTGGTTTACTTCGATGTTCAATTTGAAATCGTTTTCCAAACCGAATTCTTTCAGGAAGCCAATTACTGTTTCAGCATCAACATCATATTGATGTTTCATTGGTTCCATTGGTTTTGGTTCAATCAGGAATACGCCTTTGAAACCTTTTGCACGACCGTAGTCGCGAGCCATTCTCAACATGGTACCCATGTGTTGTTTTTCGCGTTTCATGTTGGTGTTCAACAACGACATGTAACCTTCGCGACCTCCCCAGAATACATAACCTCTACCACCTAATTCGATAGTAGCGTCGATTGAGTTTTTGATTTGAAGCATAGCGCGGGCAGCAGCGTCAAAATCAGGGTTGGTGCTTGCACCGTTCATATAACGAGCTGGAGAGAATACGTTTGCAGTACCCCACATCAGTTTAATGCCTGTAGCTGCCTGTTTTTCCTTTGCATAAGCAACGATAGCTTTCAGGTTAGCTTCGTATTCTTCGATTGAAGAACCTTCATTGATCAAGTCGATATCGTGGAAACAGTAGTATTCAATACCAATTTTCTGCATGAATTCGAACCCAGCATCCATTTTGTCTTTTGCAGCCTGTAAAACATCTGTAGCACCTACCCATGGGTGAATCTGTGTTCCCGGGCCGAATGGATCGCCACCTTCTGCGCAGAGGGTATGCCACCATGCCATACAGAATTTAAACCATTCTTTCATGGGTTTGCCATACACCACTTTTTCAGCATCGTAGTAACGGAATGCCAATGGGTTTTTACTTTCTTTTCCTTCGAATTTGATTTGTCCGATTCCGGGGAAAAACTCTTTGTTTCCTTTAAAAATTGTCATAATGCTAGATATTAATTGTTAATGAATAATTTTTCGATTATAATTTGAACCACATAGGCACATAGAACAGATAGATTTATTTTTTCTATTGTGGCCTATGTATCTATGTGGTTGTTATTTTTTCACATGGCTTTTCCCAACGAAGCTTTCCAGTTTTGGAAAGCGGCTTCGTATTCGGCTTTTTTGCTTAAATCTGGTGTAACTGTATCCAGTTTTTTCAGATTGGTAAAAGCTTCTTTAGCAGATGCGTAATATCCCGAACCAATTCCGGCGCCACGTGCAGCCCCGATTGAACCGTCGGTGTTGTACAATTCGATTGTGGCTCCTGAAATTCCGGCCAAAGTTTCGCGGAAAATAGGAGAGAGGAACATGTTGGCTTTCCCGGCGCGAATTACCTGCGCTTTGATGCCAATTTCTTCCATGATTTCCATTCCGTATTTGAACGAGAAGACGATGCCTTCCTGCGCCGCACGGAACAGGTGTGCTTCAGTATGTGTATTAAAGCCTAATCCTGAAATCTGAGCACCAATATTTTTATTCCGTAGAACACGTTCGGCGCCGTTTCCGAAAGGCAAAATGCTCAAACCTTCAGATCCGATGGCAACCGAAGCAGCTTTCTGGTTCATTTCTTCGTACGAGAACGCTTTGTTCCCAACATATTTGTTCAGCCATGAATTCAAAATTCCGGTTCCATTGATGCAAAGCAGCACGCCTAAACGATTGGCTTCGGCAGAGTGATTAACGTGAGCAAATGTGTTTACCCGCGAGTAGGGATCGTATTTCACTTCGCCGCTCACTCCATAAACAACACCAGAAGTTCCGGCGGTGGTAGCAATTTCGCCCGGATTAAGTACGTTCAGCGAAAGTGCGTTGTTCGGTTGGTCGCCGGCGCGGTAGCTGATTTTGATCCCCGGAGCCAAGCCAAGTTCAGCGGCAGCTTCGGTGCTCACTACACTTTGTACCGAAAAGGTTGGAACAACTTCAGGAATAAACGATTTCTCGAATCCATAATAATCGAGCAGCATGTCGGCCACTTTATTTTCCTTGAAATTCCAAAGGATGCCTTCAGAAAGATTTCCGGCAGTGGTTTTAATTTCTCCTGAAAGCTTCATGGCAATGTAGTCGCCCGGAAGCATGATTTTATCGATTTTTGCGTATAATTCTGGCTCGTTGTCTTTCACCCATTTCAATTTCGAAGCGGTGAAGTTTCCAGGTGAGTTCAGCAGGTTCGACAAGCATTTTTCTTCGCCAATTTCGGCAAAAGCTTTGTTGCCAATTTCAGCCGCGCGGCTGTCGCACCAAATGATTGAAGGGCGCAAAACCTGTTTGTTTTTGTCAACGGCAACCAGTCCGTGCATCTGGTACGATATACCAATCGAGTCAATGTCTTTCGGATTCACTTTTGATTGAGCCATCACATCAGCCAGCGCCAGTTTCAGGTTGGCCCACCATAATTCGGGTTCCTGTTCAGCCCAGCCGGGTTTCACAGCGGTAATTTTCATTTCCTGTTTGGGGTAAAAAGCCGAACCCAGGCAGTCGCCTGTTTCTCCGTTGATTAACGATGCTTTTACGGAAGAACTTCCTATGTCGAAACCGAGTAAATACATGTAGTTAAGTTTAAAGTTTCAAATTTGTTTGGTTATTGTATATTGGGTATTTAAAAAGTCCCAATAACCAATATTCAATTTTCAATATCCAGAATTCCTCTCTTTCAGAGAGGTTAGGCGAGCCTTTTTTAATTCATCCGTTCTGTTCTGGTATGCTCAACAAAACTAGACTATCCGAACCCGATCTCAAAATTAGACTTCGTGTTTTATAACATCTATTAAAGAGATTTTCTGATGGTCAGCTTCGTTGGAATCACCATATTCACTTTTTCACCGGTGGTAACAAATTCTGCAATCTTTTTTCCCATCAGCTCAAAATCGGTCGAAATTACTGTAATACCATCTTTTACATACTTTTTCATTGGTGTTTCGTTGTACGAAATCACACCCACATCCTGCCCCAAAACAAGGTTTTTCTGATGGCACTGGTCGAGAAATTTAGCCAAAGTACGGTCGCTTACCAAAAGGTATAATTCGCCTTTTTGTAAATCAAATTTTTTGAAGTCGTACAGTGTATTGTGGCTTATTTTATAATCAGAACAGAATTTTTCGAAGAAATTGATAGAGACTTTAGGGTGATAAGTAAATGAAGGATACAGGTAAACAAATTTTTCATATTTGCGGATCAGGTCGAGTCCGCTTTCGAGCGAATCGTAAAGCGATTGTCCAAAATCCTGGTTTATGGTTGAAGTTCCGGATTGTGCATTTACATCCCAGTCGATCACCAGAAGTTTGCTGGCTGGTATCTGCTTCGTAATTTCAGGAACCCGCTCATGATCGAAATTCATAATGATGTACTTGGTGTATTTCCCTATACTTTCCTTGATGATTTTCTCGAAATCGTCGATATTATAATGGTGAAAATGCAGGTCAACTGCAATATTATCGGGCAGATTTTCGAGGAATGAGCCGTACAAAACTTCCTTGTAAGCTTTGAATGTATCCAGAAACAGGAACACTTTGGTCACCGCTTTGGCTATAAAATAGCCCCTGTTGGGTACCGACTCGATTACTCCGCGGTTCTTCAGTTCGGCGTAAGCCTTAAAAACCGTGTCGCGCGAGAGGGCGCTTTCTTTACAAATCTGGTTAACTGATGGCAACATATCGCCAACCTGCAACAGGTTTTTGCTGATGGCTTCATTAATTGAATCGATTAACTGCTGAAATTTCAGAAGGTTCGATTGAGGATTTACTGTGAAATGAAATTTGCTTTCCATAAAATAGCTAAAGTGGTCTGTTCTGGTATGCAAACATACAAAAAAGGAATCAGTAGAATCAAATGAAACAGAACTTTTATTCTGCCTTACTCGTCCAAACTGTTTTTCAGCAATGTATTCGAATTGTTTAAAAATGTTTTTTACTTTCACCACTAGAAGCGTTTGAAATACACTTAAATAAAATTAAGCACTAAACAAAAAATAATGAGCTATTTAAGATTCAACCTAATTAATTCGAATGCTGTTTCAAGATCAGTAAAGTGGCTTTTCCCAACCGTTTTTATTATAGCTGTAAGTCTATTGAGCCTTCCTGCCGATCTTTTTGCACAACCAAAACAGGATCATGGCTATCCGATATCTCCTGTTCCGTTTACATCGGTTAAGGTAACCGATGCGTTTTGGGGGCAACGCCTTAACGCAAGCCGAGAGGTGACTATTCCACTGGCTTTCAGTAAATGCGAGGAAACTGACCGCTATAAAAACTTTGTAAATGCAGCGCATCCAAGTGATACTATTAAAGTGAAAGGCTACTCGTTTGATGATACTGATGTTTACAAAACCATCGAAGGAGCTAGTTACTCAATGCAAACTTACCCCAACAAAAAGCTAGATAAATACATCGACAGTGTGCTGACGATTGTAGCGGCAGCTCAGGAACCTGATGGTTACCTGTACACTGCCCGAACCATGAATCCCAAACATCCGCACGAATGGTCGGGGACCAAACGCTGGGAAAAAGAAGAAGATTTGAGCCACGAGCTGTATAACCTCGGACACATGGTTGAAGGTGCCATTGCGCATTATCAGGCAACCGGAAAAACGAATTTCCTGAATATTGCTAAAAAGTACGCCGACTGCGCCATTCGTGA
>CAZAVU010000107.1:0-10085 GCA_964488805.1 uncultured Odoribacter sp.
ACCAGTTCGAAATGGTATTGTTCGCTTAGTAATTTGAGTTTTGCGGTTGTTTCTTCCGTGCTAAAGTCGTTGAACAGACAATAATGAAAGTTTCCCTTTGAATTTTGGATTGATTGGATTGTTTCAATTGTTGTTTCCAGCGAATCTTTTACTGGTGTAATTACTAAGGCTTCGTACATGTAATTTTATTTTTAGTGCTTTTAATTCCTGAATTCAACGCCGAACTTATTTCCGAGTTCTTCCAGATCTTTTACTACTTGCTCGTGCAAAGGTATTCCATTTTTTTGACGCTCAATGGTCAGTTCGCGTTCAGGATCTCCTGGGATAAGGACTCGTTCCTGTCCTTTGGCTGTTTCAGCATTCCGAAAGGTTTGTATCCAGTTGTCCATGTTTTCCTTGAATTCTTGAGCCGGACGAAAGGCATCGACCCGGATTGCACCGAGGAAATGACCAATTCCTTTGCCTACCGGGTCGGCTGGCGGTTCCAGGAAGCTGACAAAGGGCGGAACCCAAGGACCGTAATTGGCTCCGGAAAGCACTGCTGAAAAAATGTCAACCATTGCCCCAAGACAATAGCCTTTATGCCCGCCGTGTTCGCGGTCTCCTCCAAGAGGGAGCATGGATCCGCCTTTTTTTAAAGCATAAGCATCTGTGGTCGGATTGCCATCCTGATCCTGGGCCCATCCTATGGGAGCGTCTAATCCTTTGCGCTGCAAAACTTCCAGCTTCCCGTTTGCTACGGTGGTTGTGGCCATGTCAATTACAAAAGGAGGCTGTTTTAATGCAGGAATAGCTACTGCAATGGGATTTGTACCCAGCAGACGGCTTCTGGAAAAGGTTGGAGCTACCAATGGACTTGCGTTGGTCATGGATATTCCGATCATATCGTGCGGAAGGGCTTTCATGGCATGATAGCCTGCAATTCCAAAATGATTGGAATTTTGAACGCCAACCCATCCTGTTCCTGCAATTTTGGCTTTTTCAATGGCTATTTCCATCGCATGTGGTGCGGTTACCAGGCCAAGTCCTGAATCGCCGTCTAAAACCGCCGTGCTGGGCGTTTGATGGACGATTTTCATCTCAGGAGTTGCGTTTAACCGGTTGAGTTCCCAAAGACGGACATATCCGCTAAGCCGGGCCACTCCATGCGAATCAACTCCCCGCAAATCGGCCTGATTTAAACAGTCGGCTGCCGTTTGAGCTTGCTCCTCCGGACAGCCCATCCGAAGAAATATTTTTGTGGTAAAATCTTTTAGATATTCTGAATTGTAATTGATCATGTCAAGTGCATTGTGTGATGATTCGAACCTTTGTGTCTTTTTGGTCGGCTTGCAAAAGTAATTCGAATCTGGTATTTGAGGTATTGTTTTTTGCTATTTCCTTACAAAATCTCTTGCCGAGCCCTGGCTGGTAGGCGTGATAAGTAAATCGTCGATGTTTACGTGGGCGGGACGGTTGGCCATAAACAAAATGGTTTCAGCAATATCTTTACCTGAAAGTGGCTCGAACCCCTTGTAAACCTGGTTGGCTCTTTGCTGATCGCCATGAAAGCGGACGAGCGAGAATTCAGTTTCCACTGCTCCTGGTGATATTGTTGAAACTTTAATGCCATAGGGCAGGAGGTCGATCCTCATTGCTTTTGAAATTGCAAGGACAGCGCTTTTTGATCCGCAATAGACCGTGCCGTTGGGATAAGCTTCTTTCCCGGCAATGGAGGCAATGTTGATGATGTGCCCGCTTTGTCTTTCGACCATCCAGGGGGTGACTATTCGGGTGACATAAAGTAATCCTTTGATGTTGGTGTCAATCATATTTTCCCAGTCGTCAACATCTGCGGTATGTATCGGGTCCATGCCTGCTGCCAGTCCGGCATTGTTAATCAGTAAATTGATCGCCTTCCAGTTGCCGGGGATGCTGTTTAGTGCATTTTCTGTTTCAGTTTTGATGCGGACATCAAAATTTAAGGTGATAACTTCACATTTGGATTCGGATTCAATTTTCTGTTTCAACAATTCTAGCCTTTCTTTTCTCCGCCCCGTTAGTATCAGGTTGTACCCATTTTCTGCGAGTAATAAAGCTGTTTCGTGCCCGATACCCGATGTGGCTCCGGTAATTAATGCTATTTTCTGATTCATTGCTGTTGAATGTTTTGGTAGGTGACAAAATTAAAAAAACCTCAAAGTCTATGGAATAACCAACTACTTAATTATTTTTGTTTGCAATTTAAATGGGATCATTGAATCAGAGGTTTCGTTTTCTAAAACTTTCATTATGGCCGAACAAAAAGTTGATATTCAGGAATTTTCGATTGATCAGATATCAGAAGATCAAGACATTCAGGATATTGTTTATAATTTAATGGCTAATCCTAATTTAGCCCCGATCAATTACTTCAATGATTTTAGTGAAGAGTCGGTTGATCTTTCCAGTCTTTCGGGAGATGATAACGATGAAACCGGATTGTTTTGTTCTGCGGACGGTCAGATGATGGCTATATCGACTCACGCATTGCATCATCACCTGGAAGTAGACCCGCAGCAGGCTACCGAAATATTGGTTTCGCGTGCAGTTCGGAAAATGATTTGTTTTGGGGCCGTTCCTGAAGCCATTAGTTCATGCTTGTATCACCTGAATATAGCTGATCCCAACGGACAGTTTATTGCATCAGGAGCAAAGAAGGGGTTGGAGAATGCCTGCAAAAAGTTCAATATCAAACTTACCGACCGGAAGATCAGGTTTGATTATTTTTCAGCTTATGGGCCTGTTTATCCCACCATTATCATCAGTATCATGTCTTCGGTTCCGAACAGGGAGGAGCTGGTAACTCATAGTTTTAAAAAGAAAGGCAATAACATCTTTATGATCGGTCAATCGATGGATGATATAAATTCTTCTGAATATCTTGAATTCTATCATGAAGTGTCTGATTCTGAATTGCCTGTCTTTGATATCGATGTTGAAGTAAAACTTCATTCGGTGATGCGCAAACTTGTTCAATCCCGGTTGTTGAGTTCTGCAAGTCCTGTAGGGAAAGGCGGTTTGTTTTTCTCGTTATTAAGGGCAGGAATGCCGTCGGGACTGGGCTTCGATATTACCAGTGATGCCGAGGTTCGCAAAGATGCTTTTCTGTTTGGCGAAGGTATGGGGCGCATCATTGTCGGTGTTGAACCAGGGAAAGCAGATGACTTTGTTGACCTGATGAGCAGCTTGAAGGTTCCGTTTTTTGCCTTGGGGCATGTAACCAAGGGAGAGATCAGAATTGACGATGAATCATTTGGGTTTATCGACAAAATGTCGCCGGTTAATTAGTTCGTAATCGTTTTTGATTCCTTTTGCATTGGCTGATTGGGCTCAAAAGCCCGGCTTATATGGGATCTCTGAATTGTTAGTTAGCGTTTAGTATAAATTTTGTGTCTTTGAAACATGCAGGTTATCCCGTATAAAGATTCTTCTCAAAAAAAGAAACAGCAGGTTGAGCAAATGTTTGATAATATTGCTCCACGCTATGATTTCTTGAACCATTTTCTTTCCATGAGGATTGACAAACTGTGGAGAAAGAAAGCCATTCGTATCCTTTCGGGTTATAAACATGAAGATATTTTAGATGTAGCAACCGGAACTGGCGACTTTGCCATCGCAGCTTCGAAACTGAAACCTCGTCAGATTATTGGGTTCGACCTTTCGGAACAAATGCTGAATGTTGGCAGGGCGAAGGTGGCCCGTTTGGGTTTGCAGGATGTGATTGAGTTCCAGAAAGGTGATTCCGAAGGCATGCCTTTCCAGAATGAGCTGTTCGATGCTATTACGGTTGCTTTTGGCGTTCGTAATTTCGAGAATCTGGAGGCTGGCCTTCAGGAGTTTTACCGGGTGCTGAAAAAAGGTGGGGTTGCTGTTATTCTTGAGTTTTCGAAGCCTAAATATTTCCCGATGAAGCAACTGTATTTCTTTTATTTTCTTCGGATTTTGCCGTTTGTCGGACGCTTGGTTTCAAAAGATAGCTCAGCTTATTCCTATTTGCCCGAATCGGTGCTGGCTTTCCCCGATGATTCAAAATTTTTGTCGATTCTGCAAAATGTTGGCTTCCCTGAAACTTCTCAGAAAAGGCTTACTTTTGGAATTGCGACTATTTACATAGCGCGAAAATAAGCCTCACAGGCAATAATTTTGTAATATTGTGGTTCTATAACAGGTGACAATTTTATTCTTGTGAAGAGATTCTTTTATATCCTTTTTTTTGTGTTTGCAGGGCTGACTTCCATGGCACAACGGGTGTTATTGAAGAATATTACAACCTTTGATGATAAACGCATTCATTTCGGTTTTACCATCGGGGTAAATACAACTGATTTTGGTTTTGATCATTATTCCATACTTTCGAAAAATCCAAAATTTGTTCCTGAAGAAATTAATGGTGTTCAGCTTACCGGCACAGAAGCGGTCCGTGCTGATATATCCACTTTAACTCCTGGTTTTACGGTTGGAATTGTATCTAATCTGCGCCTTTCTGAGAGCTTTGACCTTCGCTTCCTTCCGGGAATGTCATTTGGAGAAAGGAAATTAATGTACACTATATCCCTCACTAATGATGGAAACTACAAGGAGCTACCTGTTCTTGATATGAATAATACTGATAATAGAAACTATTATTCAATTAAGTCAACGTTTCTCGATTTTCCCCTGCTGCTGAAATATAAATCTTTCAGGATGAATAATCAGCGTCCGTATCTAATTGCCGGTGGCGCATTGAGGATTGATATTTCCAAAACAGGTAAAGAAGACTTAGTCCGCTTAAAACCTTTTAATACCTCTTTGGAAGCTGGGGTGGGGTGGGACTCTTACCTGCAGTTTTTTAGGTTGTCAACCGAGTTGAAAGTCAGCTTCGGGCTAAACAATGTTCTCGATGTAGGCCCCAAATCGACCCAGTCGCAAGTTTACACCAATGCCCTTTCCCGGTTGTCGTCCAATATGTTTATCCTTAGTTTTCATTTTGAGTAGCCTTGAAACAGGAAATTAACCTATCGCTTTCGCCCAAGCAGGCATCCGACGAGCTGTTTTTCAAACCAATTTTGGCGGAGAAACTTCATGTTGATCAAGCAAGAATTAAATTGATTAATGTCAGACGAAAATCGATTGACGCCCGGCAGCGGACAATTCGGGTGAATCTGGCCGTCGATGTTTTTGTGGATGAATTGCCTGAGCCGGAAAAAATAGAATTCAGGTACGATCTGGTTGATCAAAAGCCGTCGGTGATTATTGTCGGGGCTGGCCCTGCCGGCCTTTTTGCTGCCTTGCGACTAATTGAACTTGGATTTAAACCGCTCATCTTTGAACGAGGTAAAAACGTTAGCGAGCGGAAACGTGATATTGCCCGCATTCATCGGGAGCACATCGTAAATCCTGATTCGAATTACGGTTTTGGTGAAGGTGGCGCAGGTACTTTTTCAGACGGAAAACTTTTTACCCGTTCAAAAAAACGTGGAAACATTCGTAAAATTCTTGAAGTGTTTTATGCCAATGGAGCGCTTCCTGAGATTCTGATCGATGTACATCCTCATATTGGAACAAATATGCTGCCCGGTATTATCACCAATATCCGGAATAAAGTGCTTCAGGCCGGTGGCGAAATTCATTTCAACAGCCGGGTTGTCGATTTAGTGATAAAAGATAATCGTTGCTCAGGAATTGTTTTGGCCGGAGGTCTCACGGTTGAAGCTGAAGCTGTTATTCTGGCCACGGGGCATTCAGCTCGTGAGATGTATGAACTTTTTTATCAAAAGGGCATACTTCTCGAAGCAAAAACCTTTGCTATGGGGGTTCGGGCCGAACATCCCCAGACGTTGATCGATACCATTCAGTATAATCAGCCTTTGCGGGGACCGTATTTACCCCCGGCGAGCTACTCTTTTGTTGAGCAGGTTAATCAGCGCGGAGTTTATTCTTTTTGTATGTGTCCGGGTGGAATTATTGTTCCTGCGGCTACGTCTCCGGGCGAAATGGTTGTCAACGGAATGTCGCCAACCCGACGGAACACCCGTTTTGCCAATTCAGGTATGGTGGTTGAAATCCGCCCTGAAGATTTAAAGGAATATCAGCATTTGGGCGTTTTTGCCGGGCTTGAGTTTCAGCGTGAAGTCGAACGGTTGTGCTTTGAGCTGAATGGGAATACCCAGTTTGGACCGGCCCAGCGAATGGCTGATTTTGTAAATAACCGTTTTTCACAAAGGCTACCCGAATCTTCCTATCATCCGGGACTGGTTTCAGCTCCGTTGCACGAAAAACTTCCGTCGGGAATCCGAACCAGACTTCAGGAAGCGTTTAAAATGATCAATCGCAAAGCTCATGGCTACCTGACTAACGAAGCCGTTGTGGTTGGGGTTGAATCCAGAACGTCTTCTCCAATCCGCGTTCCCCGCCGGGAAGATACGTTGGAACATGTCTCTGTCAGTGGTCTTTATCCGTGTGGCGAAGGAGCCGGATATGCCGGAGGAATTGTTTCGTCGGCGATGGACGGAGAGCGGTGTGCTGAAATGTTCGCTGAAAATTTCCGGCTCAGGTAAATCAGTGCCTGCGTTTGAATTCGCTGCAGCAGATGGCTGTTGCAATGGCCACATTCAATGATTCGGGTTTGTTTTTACCTGTGGTGAAAGGTGGAATAAGCAATTTGTGTGTCACCAGTTTGCTTATTGGTTCAGAAATGCCATTCCCTTCGTTCCCCATTATGACAATCCCGTTTGAAGTGAGTTGCTCCTCGTAAATGTTTTGCCCTTCCAGAAAGGTCCCGTATACCGGAACGCTGCTTCTCAGGGCTGTTTCAACGAATTTTTCAAGATCGGTATAGCTGACTTTTACCCTGAAAATAGCGCCCATGGTTGCCTGAACAACTTTGGGATTATAGACATCTGCTGTATTTTCGGAACAAACTACCGTGCCGATGCCAAACCAATCGGCAATGCGGAGAATGGTGCCCAGGTTGCCGGGGTCCTGGATGAAGTCGAGGGCAAGCACCAGCTCATTGCTGAAATTTACTGCAGGTGCGGTGCCCGACGGGTGTTTCACAAGTACCATTGAATCTTGTGGGTTTTGAAGCAGACTGGCTTTCTGGATCGATTGGCTGTCGGCTTCAATGATTTCGTTTACTTTGTCTGCCGATAAGGGGTGCTGATCCAGAAATTCCGGGGTGCAAATCAGCGTTTCTATTTCGAAATCAGAACGAAGCGCTTCTTCAACCATTTTGTTCCCTTCGACTAAAAATAGACCAGTTTCATCGCGGTTCTTTTTCCGGTTTAGCGACTGGATAAGTTTTATTTTGTTTTTACTCAACATGCCTAATGTATCTTCGTTCTAAAATTGTAAAAATAAAAAGGTCTGAAAGATTTGCGAACCAAATGCTCTGTTTATTTTTGTAAAAACACTGAATCATGCCATCATTCCTTCGGAACAAATATATCACTATACAAACCAATATCCTGCTGGCCTGCATTTTCATCTTCGGAGCCTGCAACTCAACCAGGTTTGTGCTCGAAGGGAAGTATCTGCTCAATAAAGTTACCTTAAAGGTTGATGATAAAAACCTGAAACGTGAGGAGCTAAAAACACACATCCGCCAAAAAGAAAACCTGCGGATTCTGGGGGTGTTGAAATTCCATCTGGGGATGTATAACTTATCGTCGGGTAAAAAGGAAAATGACTGGTTGAAAAGGATTGGTGAGGCTCCGGTTTTGTACGATGCGTTCCAGACACAAAAAAGTCGGGAACAACTTCTGATTTATCTCAAGAACAAAGGTTATTACAACGCATTGGTGAAGGATTCGCTTGTGTTTGACCGCAACCGTAAAAAACTGAACCTGATTTTTGACATCAAGGCACGGCAACCCTACCGGGTGCGCAATTATGTGTATTCCATTAAGGATCAGAATCTGCACGACATTTTGCTCAAAGATTCAGTCGGTCAATTGTTGAAAACCAACGATATTTTTGATCTGGATGTTTTGAATGCCGAACGGCAACGAATTGTCAAGCATTTGAAAAACCGGGGATATTTCAAGTTTTCTGAAGATTTTGTCACATTTCAGGCCGATACCAATTTTTATAATCACCGTGTCGATCTGACTGTTTTTGTTGATGATGCATCGCTGAAGAATGACGAAAAGGAAGTGATTAATCATCAGAAGTATAAGATCCGGAATTATTTGATCAATCCAACGTTTAAAGCCACTGATCTGGCTGGCGACGCGATCGGTCAGAAATTGGACACGCTGGTTGATAATGATTATATTTTTACCTATTCAGGTAAGTTGAGATACAATCCCGGTTTGTTTTATAATCTGAACAGGATGAAGGATAGTACATATTACTGCCTCCAGAATGCTGAAAAAACCTATCATGCGCTGAATCGTTTGAAACAATTCAAGCTTATTAATATTGGTTTTACCGAGACAGACCAACTTTTTCGTGATTCGATCCCGCTTTTGGATTGCCGTATCCAGTTAACTCCTTTGCCCCGGCAGAACTTTTCGGTTGATGTTGAAGGCACAAACTCCTCGGGGAACCTTGGAGTTGCCGGGAATTTGAATTTTCAGCAACGGAATGTTTTTGGAGGCGCCGAAGTGTTCGACCTGCAGATTAAAGGAGCACGCGAACGTCAGCAAGCCTTGGTAAATAACAATTTTAATACCCGCGAGCTGGGGATTGAGTCCAGCCTTACCATACCCAAATTCCTGAGTTTTATAAAAGCCAGGAAGATGTTTGCTTTCCAGATCCCTGAAACCAAGTTTACAGTCGGGTTTAATTATCAACGCCGCCCCGATTATACGCGGACGATTACCAACCTAAAGTTCGGTTATAACTGGAAAACGACCAATTATCAGTTTCACAGCCTGAACTTGGTTGATATTAACTATGTGAATCTGTTTGAGTTTAATCAGGCTTTTATAAATTCAATTGAAGATTTGTACATAAAAAGTAGTTTTACCGATCACCTGATTTTTGCCTCCAATTACAGTTGGATGTACAACACCCAAAATGTGAATAAACGCGAAGATTACAAGTATTACAAGGTGAATCTGGAATCGGCTGGTAACCTTCTTGCGATTTACTCTCGTCTGGTCAATAAGAACAAAGCTGAAGTCACGGATACCTTGACGAATCAATTGAGTTCCTATTACGAAGTCTTGAATACCAGGTTTGCCCAGTATATTAAAGGCGATTTCGAATACCGGTATGGGCACATGATCAACAGATTGAGTTCGGTCGTGGGTCGGGCTTTTGCTGGAATCGGCGTCCCGTATGGGAATTTCAACGTTCTTCCTTTTGAAAAGAAATATTTTACGGGCGGGGCAAACGGAATCAGGGCCTGGCAGGTAAGGTCGCTTGGCCCCGGGACCTACAAGGCTCCAAACGATATTTATCCGAACCAATCATCCGACATTAAACTGGAAGCAAATCTTGAATACCGGTTTAAACTGATTTGGCTGATGGAAGGTGCACTTTTTACAGATGCGGGTAATATTTGGGCTATTAATGGTAAAGATAATCGTGAAGGTTCTGTTTTTAAAGTTGATCAGTTTTATAAACAAATTGCTGTTGGTTCCGGGTTTGGCCTGCGCTTTAATTTTACCTATTTCCTGTTTCGGCTCGACCTGGGAATGAAGATGCGTGATCCTTCTCTTGAAGCCGGTAAACGCTTTATTCCCGGGAACTATCGGATTACCGCCGATCATTTCAATCTTTCTTTCGCGATAGGTTATCCCTTCTGATCCCAAATATTGACCGTCATCGGGTTCTGATTGTTCGTCATCCTTCATTGCGAGCCTGTCATCCTGCAATGTTTGCTCGTCATCGGTCATTGCTTACCTGTCATCGGCTATTGCGCACTCGTCATCTTGCATTGTTTACTGGTCATCGGGTTCTGATTGTTCGTCATCCTTCATTGCGAGCCTGTCATCGTCCATTGTTCACTCGTCATAGGCTATTGCTTTGTTGACCTTCCCTAAAATAACTTGACAGGATTTATACTACTTACTTGAAGAGGATACAAACATAGACTTTATTCCGGACTTGTATTCCTGATGTTTTATTATTCCTGT
>CAZAVU010000108.1:0-10006 GCA_964488805.1 uncultured Odoribacter sp.
GGATTTACGATTACGACGGTCCGAATGCCGAATGTAAAGACGAAACCAGCTTCAAGGTGACCATTAATCGCACACCGGAAATCACAAATCCGGGAAACATTGTGGCCTGCGACAGTTACACGCTGCCTGAAATCAAAGGCGTTAACCTGACGGGTAACCAGGGCTATTACGACAACAGTCAGGCTCTGGGCGGGAAAAAGATTACCGGCGCGATAACCGTTTCTCAGAAAGTATGGATTTACGATGAAACGGCTACTGTCCCGAATTGCTCCGATGAAGAAAGTTTTGATGTCACCATATATAAGACGCCGAACCTGTTTAAACCGGGCAGCGTGACAGCCTGCGACAGCTACACGCTTCCCGAAATTACAGGCGTTAACCTGACAGGGAACCAAGCTTATTACGACAACAGTCAGGCCTTGGGCGGCAAGAAAATTACCGGGCCGGTAACCTCTTCGATGCGGGTTTGGATTTACGATGTCACCAGTTCGGATCCGGCCTGCGGCGATGAATACAGCTTCGAAGTGAATATCTTTAAGAAGCCGGAATTGGATGATCAACAGGATATTACAGCTTGTGAAAGCTATGTTTTGCCAATCATCACGGGTAAAAATCTGAGCGGAACCCAGGACTACTACGATAACAGTCAGGCCAACGGTGGCAAGAAGATTACCGGGCCAGTGACATCATCTCAGCAGGTTTGGATTTATGATCAGGTTCTGCCCGGGTGCAGCGACGAAACCAGCTTTAAGGTGACGATTGATCCCACCGGAACCAATATTACCGCTAATGTTACCAAGTTCGACGCAACCTGTTTTGGAAAAGCCGATGGAACCATCACTATCAGCGATGTGACGGGAGGCTCGGGCAGTTATGAGTACAGCATCAACGGAACGACCTGGTTTGCCAGTCCTGTCTTCAGCAAAGTTTCGCCCGGGAATTATGTGGTTCAGGTTCGCGATGCCAATGCGAAAGGTTGTTTCATAATGGCGGCGACTGTGACAATTGCTGAACCTGCATTGCAGACAGCTTCGGTTTCGTCAACCAATGAAACTTATCAGGATGCAGGCGACGGAACAATAACTCTCAGTAATCCGAAGGGAGGTTCCGGAGTTTATGAATTCAGTATCGACGGGGTTGATTATCAGTCATCTTTAACTTTTACGGGGCTGCAGCCTGGTATCTATCCTGTATGGATTCGTGATGCAAACACCACAACTTGCTCGGTAAATATAAAGATGGTCGAGATTCTGGAGGGCGCTTTAATTACTGCTGAAATTGAGGCAACGGCAGTTACTTGCTTTGGAGGTAGCAATGGTTCGTTGAGTGTCAGTAAAACAACTGGCGGTTCAGGTAGTTATGAGTATAGTATCGACGGAGAAGCTACCTGGCATACTTCGGGCGTATTCACTAATCTGAAAGCGGGCGACTATACCATTCATGTTCGCGATGCTGTAACGCCTGCCAACAAAGCAACTCTTGGAACGCGAAATGTCGCAGAGCCCCAGGCCCTTGCAGCTACCGTTGTTGGAACGGCCGAGACCTATTCGGGAGCTTCGGATGGAATTATTACTGTTTCAGCAAGTGGAGGTTCGGGAAGCTACGAGTACAGCCTTGACGGGATCAACTGGCAAGCACCGGCAGTATTCAAGAATCTGAAACCCGGTAAGTATGATGTTTATCTTCGTGATGCTAAATCCGCATCCTGTTTTGTCAAGCTTGATCAGGTTGAGATAGCGGGAGGCGAAGCTTTGAAAGCCGAAGTGGCATTTAAACCGGTCACTTGCTTTGGCGGAAACGACGGAACATTGACTGTCAGCAAGGCTTCGGGCGGATCGGGAGTTTATGAATACAGCATTGATGCGGGAGCAAACTGGTACACCTCGGGTAGTTTCTCAGGCTTGCCAGCAGGCGACTATGCAGTGATCATCCGTGATGCCTCGACGCCTGCCAACAAGTCGTTGCTTGGAAATATAAAAATCATTCAGCCTGAGAAATTGTCGGACGAAATAACCGTAACCGGAGAAACCTACAAGGGGGCTGGAGATGGAAAAATTGCGATTACTAATCCCAAAGGAGGGTCGGGGGCTTACGAGTTTAGCATTGATGGCACAACATGGCAACCGTCGGCAATATTCAGTAACCTTACTCCTAATACTTATCAGGTTTGGATGCGCGATGCGGCCAATCCGGCTTGTGCCTTGTTGCTGCAAAATGTTGATGTTCCTTTAGGCGTAACTCTGACCGCAAGTGTGAGCTCAACCGACCCTCGTTGTCATGGTGACAATACAGGAACGATCACCATCAGCAATCCGGCAGGTGGTACAGGGGTTTACGAATACAGCAGCGATGGAGGTAAAACCTGGAGTGCCACCGGAATATTCACGAAACTGACGGCTGGAGGATATAAATTAATGATTCGCGACGCCAGTGTTCCCTCCAACAGTGTTTCGCTCGGAACCAAAATACTTGCTGATCCAAGTGAGGTTACCGGTGTTATTACTCAGGGACCACCTATTACAGTTACCGGAGGAAGGACCACCCTGACTGTAAAAGCAAGCGGGGGAACCGGAAGTTACACCTACGAATGGAACGATCCGTTGAAGCAAACGACTGCTACGGCAACAAATCTGAGGGCTGGTTTATACAAAGTAGTAATCACCGATTCGAATGGCTGTAAGTCAAAAGAAATAATCTACGAAGTCACCGAGCCCAAAGCATTCCCGGTTGTGGCCGAGATCATCGAACCGATCCATTGTCCGGGAGGGCTGGCAACAATCCGGGTCACTGCATCGGGCGCAATAGGTCCGTTCAGTGGCGATGGACTTTTTTATGTGCCGGTCGGAACCTACCAGTATGCTGTGACGGACTTGTTCAGTGGAAATATTTCGAATTCGAATGTGGTTGAGGTCAAGGGGCCTGATCCTCTTTCGGCGAAGGTTGAATATACCGGCGTTACCTGTAATGCTCCCAGTGACGGTACAATTACCGTTTCCAATCCTGTGGGAGGTTCGAAAGTGTATGAAGCCCGGATTGACGGAAAGAATTGGGTTCGGGCGCCTTTGAATAAGATCTGGCAGTTTGCCAATTTGGTGTCCGGTACTTACGTGGTCGAGATACGCGATGCAAGTTATGCAGATGAATGTCCAATCGAGATTGCAAGAGTTAAAATTGATCCTCCCAATATCCCGTTGGCTCCGGTCAGCAAAGGCGATCTGGCTCAATGCGTTTCCGATCCGGTTCAGACTCTCGATGCCAATACTTCTGTTGAGCCAGTTGCCGGAACGACTGTTGTTTGGTACGATGCGGCCGTAGGCGGCGTTCAGGTTGCATCTCCTACTCTCGGAACGGTAGGCTCGAAAACGTACTATGCCGAAACTGTTTCAGGAGAGTGTCATAGCCTTTCCCGCACTCCGGTCAAGCTAACGATGCTTCCGGTTCCTGAAGCGCCGGTTAGCAAAGGCGATCAGTTGGAATGTGTGAAGAGTCCGGTCCAGACGCTCGATGCCAATACTTCTGTTGTGCCGGTTGCCGGAACCACTATCGTTTGGTACGATGAAGCAGTGGGAGGGACGAAGGTAACTTCGCCGACACTCAATGCGTTAGGTGTCAGGGATTATTATGCCGAGGCCAGTAACGGGGATTGCAGCAGCTTTACCCGCACACGGGTGACTTTGGGAATTTATTCGATTCCGGTAGCTCCGGTTGCCGGTATTGCAGTGAATCCAACCTGTAACAATTCTAACGGAGTGGTTGTTGTTAGCAGTCCAAAGGAAGGGACTGGATTTGAATACAACATAGATGGAGGCGCATATCAAACCTCTGCAACTTTTGCCGGGATCAAGGGGGGTGAGCATACTTTTAAAGTGCGGTATCTCGGAACCAATTGCGAATCGGAGGCCTCTGCTAAAGTTACAATTAATGCGATGCCGCCGACCCCGATTCTAAAGTTCGTTAGCAAAGTTGACAGCAAGTGTTATGGAGATTCGGGGATGATCAGTCTTGAATTTTTGAATGTGAAGGATGGGGCTTATTCCATTGCCTATCAGGGAGGTCAGATCCAGAATGTCACTGTAAAAAGCGGCAAGTCCACATTTGCAGTGCCGGCTGGTACCTATAATAATTTAACAATTATCACCAATGAATGTGCTTCTATAGATGATGTTGATGCAGTTGTCGCTCAACCCGATCAGATTGTGATCAGCGAGACGATTACCGAAATTGATTATAAAACTCAGAAAAAAGGCTCCATCAGCCTGTCTGTTACCGGCGGAACCGGAAAATACACCTACCAATGGAGTACCGGTGCAACCACGCGTGATATTACAGATCTAACTGAAGGAACTTACACTGTAGTGGTGACCGACGAAAACAATTGTAAGGCTCAGAAATCGATTATCATGCCGTTGCCCAACTTGCCACCTGTGGCTATGGACGACACTTTTGATGCAGGATGCTCGGGAACCTCCGGGAATTTATTTGCCGACAACGGAAAGGGAATCGATTATGATCCGGATGGCGATTTGTTCTTTATCGATCAAAAACCGATTGTCGAACCATTGCATGGCGCTTTAACCCTGAATAAGGACGGGTCTTTCGAATATGTAGCCACATCGGGGTACTCCGGTATTGATGTGTTTGAATATGCCATCTATGATAAAAACAAGTACCTGGGCGACACGGCTAAAGTTACCATTCGCGTAAACGCAGATTTCGATGGCGATGGATTGGCCGACAACATTGATCCGGATGCTGATGCCGATGGAATCCTGAATGTTGACGAAGGCGGTTTGACTGCCGATTCGGATGGCGACGGACATTTGAACTGGCTGGATATTGATTCGGATAACGATGGCATTGTGGATAATATTGAAGCGCAAAGTACTTCTGCCTATATTGCTCCTTTAAATCGTGATGCTAATAAGAATGGAATCGATGATGCCTATGATCCTGCAGTAGGTGGTACTAAAATTGTTCCCATTGATACTGATGGTGACGGTATTCCCGACTTCCTGGATTCCGATTCGGATGGAGACGGCGTTCCTGATTACATTGAAGGTCATGATTTAAATGCTGATGGGAAGCCTGATTATAAGCTGATGGCCGGTAAAGATTCGGATGGCGATGGCCTGGATGATGTTTTTGACACGGTTGACCGATGCACTTCACTGGATATTAATGCCACTGGTGGCAGCGCTCCTTTGCAGGACTTTGACGGCGATGGGGCAAAAGACTGGCGCGACAACAATGATGACGATGATAAGTATCTGACCAAATACGAAGACCTGAACATGGATGGAGACTTCAGTAATGACGATACTGATTTGGATGGGTATCCCGAATATCTGGATTATGGACGTTCGTGCGAGTTGTTTATCCCGGATGCCTTCTCCCCGAATGGTGACAATATTCATGATTATTTCCAGGTATATTGCATCGATCATTTTCCGAACGCCAGAATGTATATTTTTGATCAAAACGGGAACAAGGTCTTTGAAAAAGACCACTATGGGAATCTGGAATTCTGGGGAACTGCTGAACGGGCCTGGTGGGACGGAAAAACTACCAATCGCTCGGTGGCTGTTTTAAATGGCAAAGTTTTACCCGGAACGTATTATTATGTGATTAATTTAGGGAATGGTGAAGTTAAAAAGAGCTATGTTTTTGTGTCGTATTAGTGTTATGTGACAAGGGAACAGTATTCATGATCAGAAAGTTTGTATATCGGATAGTGCTGGTGCTTTCCTTGACTGCGTTTAAAGGGACACTGGTTAACGGGCAGGATTTTCCACAATCGCTGCAGTACATTACCAATATGCACACCATCAACCCGGCTTTTGTTGGCATGTGGGATCAGGTTGGCCTTTTTGTCTCAACACGTACCAATTGGGTTGGCATAGAGGGCGCTCCAACGACTCAACAACTTTCTTATTTTACTCCAATGCGAAATCAAAAAAGTGGAGTGGGGCTTGATTTGATGCGGATAAAGATGGGGCGGGAGAAGCGTTTGTTTTTAACTGGTGATTATTCGTACATGGTTCGTGCCGATATGACCCATTATTTGCGTTTTGGCCTTAAAGCCGGGATAGTAAATTACGACAATAACCTCCAGGACTATCAGTTGTATCCCGATCAGATTCCGGATCCGGAATTTGCATCTGATATTGAAATGTATTACATGACTGTTTTTGGCTTCGGTGCTGTGTTTTTCTGTGATGAATATTTCATCAGTCTTTCGGTCCCGCAAGTCATTAATAATACCTTTAAAGTGAACCGTAATTCATTTTCATCGGTTCAGGAACTTAAAACGGTTTACCTGAGCGGAGGATATGTTTTCAAGCTACGCCAGGGCATACGTTTACGTCCAAATTTGCTGGTTGTCGGCACCGTCGGACAAACAATTGCTGCCGATGCTTCCGCTTTAATTTATCTGCCAGGAAATCTCCAGTTTGGATTGAATGTCCGTACCAACGGAATGGCTTGTGCTTCGGGGCAATATACATTTCCAAACGGCGTAAGGATTGGTTTTGCTGCCGATTATGCCGTTACTCAGGATATCCGCAAGTTTCAGCTTGGAACTTATGAAGTTGTGGTTGGATACGATTTCAATCTGTACCGGAAAAGATATACCAAACCTGCTTATTTCTGATTTCTGAAGATATCGCATAAAAAAATCCAGACAAGTAAAGGGGCCTGTCTGGATTCTTTTTTATGGGAGATGAGGTTAGTTCCCCATTTCTGATAGGAAACGGATTCGCACCAAACGGACGTCTTCTTCCGAATATTCGTCTTCGCCCAGTTCTTTAAGTGCATTTTCAATGCTGTCATCCTCGGCTTCGCGGAAATAGTCGTACACTTCTTCCTGATGATCCTCGTCCATAGTTTCGTCGAGATAATAATCAATGTTGATTTTGGTCCCGGAATTCACGATTGTCTCGATTTCGGTAATTAAATCTTTCAACTCCAATCCCAGCGAATCTGCAATGTCTTCGAGCATCAGTTTACGGTCGATGCTTTGAATGATGCTAACCTTGGTCTTCGATTTGTTGGCCACACTCCGAACGATCATGTCCTGAGGACGGTCAATCTCGTTTTCTTCGACGTAAGTTTTAATCAGTTCGACGAATTCTTTCCCGTATCGTTTGGCCTTGCCTTCGCCGACGCCCTGGATATATTTCAGTTCATCAAGTGTGATGGGGTATTGCAAAGCCATGTCGGCCAGCGATGGGTCCTGGAAAATAACAAAAGGCGGGAGATTCAGTTTCTTCGACAGTTTTTTGCGCAGGTCCTTCAGCATGGCAAACAGTTCGGGGTCGCCTGCACCACTGGCCTGGGCTGCGGCAGCATTGGCTTCTTCCTCAATAGCATCGTAGTCGTGGTTGCGAACCAGCATGAAATCGTAAGGATTTTCCAGAAAGTCGTATCCTTTCTGGGTCATTTTCAGCAATCCGTAGTTTTCAATGTCTTTATAGATGAAGCCGGCAATCATGGTTTGCCTGAATACGGCATTCCAGAATTTTTCGCCGTGATCGTTGCCTGATCCAAACGATTCGAGTTCGTAATGACGGAATGATTTGACTGCGGCAGTTTGTTTTCCGGTCAGGATGTCCGACAGATGCTCGGCTTTGTATTTTTCCTTGACTTCGATGATGGCCTGCAATGCCCGGCAGATTTCGTCCTTGGCTTCAACCTGTTCTTTGGGGTTGATGCAGTTGTCGCAGTTTCCGCAAGGTTCTTCGAGTTTTTCGCCAAAATAATTCAGCAGGATGATACGGCGGCAAATAGCCGATTCGGCATACGAGGCAGTGTCGAGCAGTAGTTGTCTCCCGATTTCCTGTTCGGCAACCGGTTTGCCCTGCATGAATTTTTCGAGTTTCTGAATGTCTTTCGAGGAATAGAGGGTGATACATTTCCCTTCTCCTCCGTCGCGTCCGGCACGCCCGGTTTCCTGGTAGTATCCTTCCAGGCTCTTGGGGATATCGTAATGGATGACGAAGCGAACATCCGGTTTGTCGATCCCCATTCCAAAGGCGATGGTCGCTACAATAACGTCGACTTCCTCCATCAGGAATTTATCCTGGTTGGCTGAACGGGTGGCCGAATCCATTCCGGCGTGATAGGGTAGCGCTTTGATGTTGTTGACCACAAGCGTTTCGGCCAGTTCTTCCACCTTTTTGCGGCTCAGACAATAAATGATGCCCGATTTTCCTTCGTTTTCTTTGATGAATTTAATGATCTGGGATTCGGGTTTCGATTTGGGTTTTACCTCGTAATACAGGTTGGGCCGGTTGAACGAGGCCTTGAATACGTTGGCATTGAGCATGCCCAGTGTCTTCTGGATATCGTGTTGGACCTTGGCTGTGGCTGTGGCGGTAAGTGCGATTAACGGCGCATGTCCGATTTCGGATACAATAGGTTTAATGCGGCGGTATTCAGGCCTGAAATCGTGCCCCCACTCCGAAATACAGTGTGCTTCATCAATAGCATAGAACGATATCTTCACGTTTTTCAGAAAATCGATATTGTCCTCTTTCGTCAGGCTTTCAGGAGCGACATAAAGCAGTTTTGTTTTCCCACTCATCACATCGTCGCGCACTTTCTGGGCCGCAGCCTTGGTGAGCGACGAATTCAGAAAATGAGCAATGCCATCTTCGGTGCCAAAACTCCGGATTGAATCAACCTGATTCTTCATCAAAGCAATCAATGGAGAAATGACGATGGCTGTTCCCTCCATGATAAGTGCTGGTAATTGGTAACACAATGATTTCCCTCCCCCCGTGGGCATCAATACAAAGGTATCGTGGCCGCTCAACACACTTTTGATCACTTCTTCCTGTTGGCCTTTAAAACGATCAAATCCAAAATATTTCTGGAGATGTTCTGTTAAAGTGTTTTCTATTCCCATGATTAAAAGACCGGTTTACAGATCAAAATTTAAATCGCAATTTTTATAAGCAATCCCGAAGATATATAAAATATCAATCCCACTGCAAGGGTTCTGTCTGAAATTAAATACTTTTGCACCCTCTTTTAAGTAAAATTAAGATAGAGCCAATCTGGCGAATCCGGATTATAAACTATATTTGTGCGAATTTTTTAAACCAATCAGATCTAATTAATTCCCTGTTATGGCTGAAGAAACCAACACCGAAGAACAATCAACGAAATCGAAAAAGAAGGCAGACGAGAAGTCAGAAATGTCGTTTCTCGACCATCTGGAAGCATTGCGCTGGCATATCATTAAATCGGTTGTGTCCATTTGTGTTTTTGCTACTCTTGCCTACCTATATAGCGGTTTTATCTGGTCCATTGTTATGGCTCCAAAGAGTTCTGATTTCTGGACCAGCCGGATGATTATACAACTCAGTAATTTATTTGGAATTCATTCTGATGGGTTGAACAACAAGCCGCTTCAGTTGATTAATTTCGATATGGCAGGGCAGTTTAATATGGATGTCTGGACCGCAATTGTTGCGGGGTTTATTATAGCTTTCCCATACGTTGTTTATCAGTTCTGGAGCTTTATAAAACCTGCGCTCTATGAAAACGAAAGACGATATGCCTCTGGAGCAGTGTTGGTCATGTCCGGACTTTTTCTGATTGGCGTTCTGTTCGGTTACTATTTGATTGCGCCTTTCTCAATCGATTGGCTGGCCTCCTACAGCATTAGCGATGAAGTGGTCAATCAAATCAATATCAAATCATACATCAGTATGGTTGTTTCAATTGTTCTTTCGGGAGGAGTTGCCTTTGAATTGCCTGTTTTTGTGTACTTTCTGAGTAAAATCGGGCTGCTGACTCCACGGTTTCTGCGGAAGTACAGGAAACACTCGTATATTGTTTTGCTGATTATTGCTGCAATCATTACGCCTCCTGATGTTCTGAGCCAGATGATCGTAACTATTCCTCTGGTAATCCTTTTTGAGATCAGTATTTTTATTTCGGCCCGCATTGATAAAGCTAATCAGAAAAGATTGGCTGAGATTTAAACCCGCATTAATGCTTT
>CAZAVU010000109.1:0-9916 GCA_964488805.1 uncultured Odoribacter sp.
ACAGCTCCTCTAAAAAGGTGGCTTGAAAACTTGTAAATTATTAGAGTATATGAAACGATTACTTTTCATTTTCGGGTTCATCATTTCTTTCAACTTCATATTTGCACAGGGAAATGATGAGAATTCTGCACTGACCAGAAAGCAGAAGCGGGAAGCTGAGTTTGAAAAACAATATCAGTTGACCCGGAGCATGCTGGAGAATAGAAACTTTGTGCTGGAATCGGATTTCCTGCAGGATCGGTATGGTAACCGGATTTTTGTAAGTTCGGTGGTTAATTTCGTTGCTGTGGATTCTACAACAGCTATTATTCAGACCGGATCGAATTTCAGGATAGGTCCCAATGGAGTAGGAGGGGTTACTGCAAAGGGAATGATTTCCAAGTGGGAATTGACCGAAAACCCCAAAAACAAATCATTTGTTTTAAGGATGACCGTGATGACCAATATTGGGTTTTATGACCTTTTTCTAACGATTGGCGCTTCTGGAAAAGCCTCTGCGCAGTTAACCAGCTTACGGTCGGGCAGGCTTACCTTCGACGGTGATCTGGTCCCCTGGGAAGAATCCTCTGTTTATGTGGGCCAGTCGTTGTAAAGATGGTCTGGTGTTGAATTGCGCGTTTTCATTTTTGGATGAAACGGTCTGGCAAAGAACCTTTGGTGATCCTGAAATAAGTGCATTTGGGTCTGGCAAAGGTTCTTTTTTTATGTATTTGTTCGTAATTTCGTAAGAAATTTGAACTCCAATTGTTTTTATGAAGCCTATTGCCGAACAGTTACCGGTCTACAGTCTGCAAAGTTTCAGCTCTCCGGAGCGGAAAAGCCAGCAATTTCAGGTTGAGGTGTTCGATGCCAACCGGCATTTCAGCGTGAAATACCCGCACCGGCACGACTTTTTCGAGGTGCTGTACCTGCTGAAAGGTTCCGGGTTTCATGTGATTGACGGCAATAACTATGAGATCAAGCCGCCTTGTGTGTTTTTCATGTCGCGCGGACAGGCGCACAAACTCGAACTCTCGCACGACATCGAAGGCTACATTTTTATATTCACTGCCGATTTTTATTTGCTCAACCGAAGCGATCAGAACCGGCTGATTGAGTTTCCGTTTTTCTACACGATTCATCAGGATAATCCTCCGTTGAGGCTTGAAACCGAAACCGATGTCCGGTTCCTGGAATCCCTGTTCCAACAGGCAATTGCAGAGCTTGACCGGCCCGGGGCTTATTCTCTTGAGATGCTTCGCTCGGTTCTCGATCTGATCCTGACTACCTGCGCGACCCGTTATCCGGCGAACGAAAATGTACTGAACAAAGGCAAAGGGCAAATCATGGTGAAACGGTTCTTTCACCTGATTGAAGAGAATAACCAGAAAAACCTTTCGCTGAACGAATACGCCGCTTTGATTGGCGTAACTCCGAACCACCTGACCCAAACGGTCAGGCTGCTGACCGGTAAAACTTCGTCGCAAATCATCAAAGACAAGCAACTGCTTGAAATAAAGCGTCTTCTGGTTCATACCAATTTGAACATTTCAGAAATCGCCAATCAGTTGAACTTTGAAGATCAGTCGTATTTCACCAAATTTTTTAAGCGCGAAACCGGAATGACCCCGCTTCAGTATCGTGCCGATACACTAAAGTAACCTGCAAAATTACCAATCTTGTTCGTTTGGTAACTTCTTGTATTTTAGAGTGTAATTTTTGTGTGTTTTCTTTGCTGAAAAGCAAATCCGTGAAAAGTACCTAAAATACATGAATTTTTACGCCGCTTTTTGCGGAATATTTTTTTGCTTTGTATGATCAAAATTGTCACAGACAGAATTAAAAACTATAAAAATTAAAAAAAATGGCAAATTATTTCAACACACTTCCATTGCGTCTTCAGTTGGCACAATTGGGAACCTGCGAATTTATGGATCGTTCGGAGTTTGCTGACGGTGTTAAAAAGCTGTTGGGCAAGAAGATTGTAATCATTGGCTGCGGCGCCCAGGGATTGAACCAGGGGCTGAATATGCGCGACTCGGGGCTGGATGTTTCGTACACCCTTCGTGCTGAAGCCATTAAAGAACAGCGTCAATCGTATAAAAATGCTACTTCAAACGGTTTTAAAGTTGGAACCTACGAAGAAATGATCCCGACTGCCGATTTGGTTATCAACCTGACCCCTGATAAGCAGCACACCGGCGTGATCAATGCCGTGATGCCATTGATTAAAAAAGGGGCAACTCTTTCTTATTCACACGGTTTCAATATCGTTGAAGAAGGAATGCAAATCCGCAAAGACATTACGGTAATCATGGTCGCTCCCAAATCACCGGGCTCTGAAGTTCGCGAAGAATACAAACGCGGCTTTGGCGTTCCTACCTTGATTGCCGTTCATCCTGAAAACGACCCGAATAAAGATGGTTTCGAAATTGCCAAAGCTTATGCTGCTGCCACTGGCGCTGACAAAGCTGGTGTTCTCAGTTCTTCTTTCGTAGCTGAAGTAAAATCAGATTTGATGGGTGAGCAAACCATTCTTTGCGGTTTGCTGCAAACAGGTTCCCTCCTTTCATTCAATAAAATGGTTGAAAAGGGAATCGATCCGGCCTATGCTGCCAAACTGGTTCAGTACGGATGGGAAGTGATTACCGAAGCGTTGAAACATGGCGGTATCACCAACATGATGGACCGTTTGTCGAATCCGGCTAAAATCAAGGCTTTCGAACTTTCAGAAGAGTTGAAACGCATTATGCGTCCGTTGTTCTGGAAACACATGGACGACATCATGTCGGGCGAATTCTCGAAAACCATGATGGAAGACTGGGCGAACGACGATGTGAAATTGCTGACCTGGAGAGCTGAAACCGGCGAAACCGCTTTCGAAAAAACTCCTGCCGGAACTATGGAAATCAGCGAACAGGAATATTTCGACAACGGCGTGCTGATGATTGCCTTCGTGAAATCAGGCGTTGAGCTGGCTTTTGAAACTATGACCGAGGCCGGAATCAAAGAAGAATCAGCTTATTACGAATCGTTACACGAAGTTCCGCTGATTGCAAACACCATTGCCCGCAAGAAATTGTTCGAAATGAACCGTACCATTTCCGATACTGCCGAATATGGCTGTTACCTGTTCGATCACGCCTGCAAACCGCTGTTGGCTGATTTCATGGCAAAAATCGATACTGATGTGATCGGCAAACCTTACGGAGCAGGCAAAGGCAACGGCGTTGACAACCAACAGTTGATCAGTGTAAACGAAATTATCCGCTACCACGATATCGAAGTGATTGGTGAAGAATTGCGTGCTGAAATGACAGCAATGAAAAAGATTTTATAAGTTATACACACTCTCTGATATTCAAGGAAAGGCCTCGCGGAAAAGCGGGGCTTTTTTCGTTGGATCACATTGACAAACAGGTCACATAGAAATTTATAACAGCAAAAAAGTGAATTGAACTAATTCTGATAGCCGTTTTGACGGAACCAGAAATTTATCTATTGTGATCTATGTGCCTATGTGGTTATCACAGCTTGCGAAGATCAACCAGCAGATCTTCAATTTTCTGAATGGCTTCCTGTTGGTTGCACGAGAAATTATTCAGCAGGATGGCAAAGGTAAGCTGGCGTCCGCTGATGGTGGTCAGGTAACCCGTGTAACAGCGCACCCGGGTCATCGATCCGCTTTTGGCCCGAAGGCACTGATTCGGAAAATTCTCATTTTTAAAGACAGTCAAAGTGCCGTTTCCGGTAGTTGCCAGTGATTGGTAAAAGTCGGAGGAATATTTGCTTTGGTTTTTCATGTAGTTCAGTATGTTGACCATCTGGCTGGCCGTCACTGCGTTAAACCGCGATAAGCCGCTGCCGTCGTTCATGAAAAAGTTGGTCATGTTAACACCTTTGTCTTTCCAGAACTGCACGACCAGGTTGCAGCCTTCTTTGGTCGTTCCCAATCCGTATTGTTTGAAAGCCAAATGTTTGAGCAGATGCTCGGCAAAAAGGTTCACGCTTTCGTGATTGGTAACCCGGATGATGTCGCTCAGGACAGGTGATTGATTAACCGACAATTGGACAGAAGCTGGCTTTGCTTTTTCGGATTTTGTTTCGCCTGAGATGGAAATTCCGGTTGACGAAAGCTTTTTCCTGAAGGTGGTTGCTAAAAGTGCTGCCGGATCTGGCACTGAGGCATCCAACACAAAATCGCATTTCCCTTTTGGAATTGTGCCCTTGATGATCCGTCGGCTTTCCATCGGACTGCCAAAGACATAAGACTGGTCGCTGTTTAAATCAGAAGACAAAACTTCATTTTGCAAATCCAGGTTCGGTATTTCCGGGACAATGCGTGTCACCAGGGTAGGTTGACCGGCTTCATTTCCCGATTTCAGATGAATCTCGTACATGTTGTCGTAAACGCTGATCCCGGAGGCGCCGGCGCCGTAATAACTACCAATGTCTTCCCAGATCCAGGTTCCGGGGATCGATTGCTGCTCATAAATGGAGGCATCCAGAACCAGATTTCCGCTGATTACCCTGATATTTTTGCTTTGTAAGGCTTTTGTCCAATCTTCCAGAAAATGATTGTTTTCGGGGAAGTATTTCGATCCAAGCGTGGGGTCGCCTCCCCCGATGATTTGCAAATCGCCGAAAAGCGTGTCATTGCGGATTGTTCCGGAGTAGGAGAGAACGGTTTCAAACCTGAAATCGGGGCCCAGAGTTTCCAATGCCGTAGCCGTGGTCACTGTTTTCATGATTGATGCCGGCTCCAGGCTGAGTTGTGGTTCTGATTTCAGCAGGGCTTCGCCGGTTTGATTGTCGGAAACTGCAAGACAAATACTTGCATTGGCAAAGGCTGAAGTATTTTGCCAGGCCGAAATCCTTTGCTGAATAGAGGTTATCGGGTTTTGTGCGTTCGTTAAAGTAACCCAAAGAATAAAAAGGCTGAAACTGAATATCTTCAGAAGACTATTTGGTTTGCTCATCGGTGTTGGTTTTTGTGCCGGAAAGATAAATACATTGAGTGGATTTTCAGGAGAGAAATTCTTTCGAAAATCAGCTTTTCTGATGCAGGCAGATAACAATATCGCGAATTGTTTGTTGTTTAAGACCGAAGGTTCCTGATTGGTTTAGGTCAATTTTTCAGCTTCTTTTATTAACTTTGTTTGAGTTTGAAAAACCTTTGAATCAGAATCTTGGAGGAATGTTTAGTCATTTTTTTTACGTCTAATCTAAAACCAAATCGCGATGTTTATTGATAAAGTAGTTGGTCGGGAAATTTTGGATTCGCGAGGCAATCCAACCGTAGAAGTTGAAATCACCCTCGAATGTGGCGCTATTGGACGCGCTGCCGTTCCATCCGGAGCGTCAACCGGAGAAAATGAAGCTCTCGAATTGCGCGATGGCGATAAAGGTCGCTATCTGGGCAAAGGTGTGCTGAAAGCTGTGGCTAATGTAAACACGGTGATTGCCAAAGAGATTATGGGGATGGACGCCTCTAACCAGGTTGCTATCGATAAAAAATTGCTTGCTCTCGATGGCACAAAAACCAAATCGAAACTGGGAGCCAATGCCATGCTGGGCGTTTCGCTGGCTGTAGCCCGTGCCGCAGCCAATGCGCTGGATATGCCTTTGTACCGGTACATCGGCGGTGTTAATGCCAAAACATTACCGGTTCCGATGATGAATATCATCAACGGAGGTTCGCATTCTGATGCTCCTATCGCATTTCAGGAATTCATGATTCGCCCGATTGGAGCAAAATCCTTCCGCGAAGGTTTGCGCATGGGGGCCGAGGTTTTCCATCACCTGAAAAAAGTGTTCCACGATCGTGGTTTGAGCACGGCTGTTGGTGATGAAGGTGGTTTTGCCCCGAAATTGGATGGTACCGAAGATGCGTTGAACTGTATCCTGAAAGCCATTAAAAATGCCGGGTACAAGCCAGGTCGCGCAGAAGAAGGCGGTGATGTTTCGATTGCATTGGATTGTGCGTCTTCCGAATTTTACCGCGATGGCATTTACGATTATTCAAAATTTGAGGGCCCGGAGGGGGTAAAACGGACTTCTGCAGAACAGGCTGAATACCTTGCCCATCTGGTTGCAAGTTTCCCAATTGATTCGATCGAAGACGGAATGAGCGAAAACGACTGGGACGGCTGGATTGCACTTACCAAAAAACTGGGCGATAAATGCCAGTTGGTGGGCGACGATTTGTTCGTGACCAATGTGGAATACCTGCAAAAAGGTATCGAATTGGGCGCTGCCAATTCCATCCTGGTAAAAGTAAACCAGATCGGGACGTTAACCGAAACCTTGGATGCCATTGAAATGGCTCACCGGGCCGGATACACTTCGGTAACCTCGCACCGTTCGGGAGAAACCGAAGACTCGACGATTGCCGACATTGCCGTGGCAACCAATGCCGGGCAAATCAAGACAGGTTCATTGAGCCGTTCCGACCGTATGGCCAAATACAACCAGTTGCTCCGCATCGAAGAAGAACTGGGTGCTTCGGCTATCTACGGATATAAGAAAGTGGTGAAGAAATAAAAGAAATCAAACTTTGACGAAAAGGCCGGGTCTGAAAGGATTCCGGCTTTTTTTATGGTGTAGATGAATTTCTTTAGATCATTATCTTTGCAGCCTAATTCTTTAGAATGTACAATAAAGACGAACTCAAACTTTTGCGCAAGGAATTCTGGGCCGTATTTGCCCACCGTTGCGAAATTGTGCCCGAGCTGCAATGCCGCAGGAAAAAATGGGTTTTATACGATACAGGTCTGAGCGGTATTGACCTGAAGTTTGATGTGACCCGAAAGGAGGCGCTGGTGATGATTGAAATAAACAGTCGCCTGGAGGAACGGCGTCTGGAAATTTTCGAAACCATGCAGAAATATCGTCTGTTACTCGAAGAAGGTTTTGAAGAACCGCTGATCTGGGATTTTTGCTTTGTCAGGGAAAGCGGGCAGGAAGTTTGCCGTATCTACAAGTCGCTTACAGGTGTTGACTTTCACCGGCAAAACCAGTGGCCCGACATCTTCAATTTTTTCATCGGCAATATGCTCATCCTTGAACGGAACTTTCTGGAAATAAAGGATTCGCTGGAAGCCGAGCTGTATTAGTTTCAGGTTTAAAGTTTGGGATTGTCATTTGGGGCTTGAGGGCCTGAATAGGACCAGCCCCGATTTTTTATCTGTTTTATGCAGATTCGTGGTGGAAAATGAAAACTAATTCACTACTTTCGCCCTAATCCTGATGTGCTTATCCCGACAAATTGACTTGGAAATCTTTGTTATGGGTTGATCTTCAGGAGCATTTTGCGTTTCCCTCTCTCTGTATTTTGTTGGTTGATTTTTTCTTGTCAAGACTCTGACCGGTTTTGCTGGTTTGGTGTTGACAATGCTGATCGAATTATTCATGCATTAAATATCGATTTTATGAACAACGAAATAAGAGAATATCCTAATTTACTTGACCGCATTGGCATTCCCAAATCGTTGGCATGGGGCTATCTCGGCATCATGATTTTCATGATGGGTGACGGAATGGAGCAGGGATGGCTCAGTCCTTACCTGATCGAGCGGGGGCTAACCATGCAGCAATCGGCCACACTTTTTACTGTTTATGGCATTACAATCGCCATTTCTTCCTGGTTCTCAGGTGTCCTGGCTGAAGGTTTTGGCGTGAAAAAGACTATGCTTGCCGGATTGATCCTTTATCTGTTTGGTACCGTTGGCTTTGTAGGTTATGGATTGCCGGGACTTCATCAGGTGGTGATGATGCTGACCTATGCCCTGCGGGGATTTGGATACCCGCTTTTTGCCTATTCGTTTTTGGTATGGATAACCTATCGTAGTCCGAAAGAGAAACTGGGAAGGGCAGTAGGCTGGTTCTGGTTTGTGTTTACCGGCGGACTGGTGGTATTGGGCGCTTATTATTCAAGCTGGTCAATCGTTCGTTTTGGATATATGGAAACGCTTTGGAGCGCTTTAGGCTGGGTGCTTTTGGGTGCCTTTTTTGCGCTGGTGCTGGTAAAAGACAGTTCCGCCAGCGGAATGACTGGTGGATTGAAAGAAAAACTTGGAGAACTTGGACGAGGTTTTACCATTGCCCGCGACGAGCCTAAAGTGTTACTAGGAGGTTTGGTCCGGGTAATAAATACTACTGCACAGTTTGCTTTCCCCGTATTTTTGCCTACCTATATGGCTTCGCGTGGATTCACAACTACCGAATGGTTACAGATATGGGGAACGATTTTTACCGGAAATATCATCTTTAACCTGATTTTTGGTTTTGTGGGCGACTCAATTGGCTGGCGGAATACAGTCATGTGGTTTGGAGGCGTTGGTTGTGGTATTTCAACTTTGCTGTTTTATTATTCGCCCCAACTATTTGGTGAAAGTTTCTGGATTGTGATGGCTGCCGGAGTTTTGTGGGGAGCTTTGTTGGCTGGATATGTGCCGCTATCGGCACTGGTGCCTTCGTTGGTAAAGACCGAAAAAGGGGCGGCAATGGCGATCCTGAATCTGGGAGCAGGTCTTCCGGTTTTTGTCGGTCCGGCTCTGGTTGGATTGTTTATTGGGATGATTGGAAATGCCGGCGTTATTTGGGTGTTGGCAACTTTATATTTCATCAGCGCCGTTCTGACCTGGTTTATTACCCTTCCGAACAATGCGAAAACCGCTCATCAAGTATAAAAGTGTATAAAACGAATTTTCAATATTTGTTTTAAGGCATGAAAGGAAAGCGTTTTGTTTCTTTTTCTTTTTAGGTGTGTGGTGAGGTGAAAAAAAACTCCGGTCTTTCAAAGGCCGGAGTTTTTTGTTGGCGGAATATTGATTCCCTTTATTTGAATTGGTGTGTATTAGGCGATAATTAATTCAATTCCAGATTCTTCTATGATTTTGGCCATTGATTCCGATATCCCCGAATCGGTAATGATGACATCAACCTGATCGAGGTTGCAGATTTTTCCGAAGCCTCTTCTTCCGAATTTGGAAGAGTCTGCCAAAATAATTGTTCTTAGCGAAGCGCCCATCATCCTTTTATTTAGCTGGGCTTCTTCGATGTTTGAATTTGTGATGCCATGCTCCGGATCGATGCCGTCGACTCCCAGGAAGAGTTTGGAACAGGTTATGTCTTCGAAAAAGCGGCTTGTATAGTCGCCAACAACAGAGCAGGAGTTTTTACGCACAGTTCCGCCAAGTTGCAGTATGTCAACGTTGTTCATCTCGTTTAGAAGAATGGAAACCTTCAGTGAGGCCGTTACCACGGTCAGGTGGTTGATGGGTTTTATGTTTTCGGCGAACGTATATACAGTAGAGCCGGATGCGATGATAATTGAATCGTTTTCTTCAATTAAATTGCAGGCAGCAAAAGCAATTCTTCTTTTTTCATCCTTTTTCATTTTTTCTTTTTCCATCACATTCAAGTCGGATGCGAGCGGATTTATGGGGCTGGCGCTGCCGTGAGTGCGGTAAAGAAGTTTTTTCTCTTCCAGATATTTTAAGTCCTTCCGGATGGTTACGCTGGTTACTTCCAGAGACTTGGCCAGGTCGGCTACTTTTATAAAACCGTCTTTCTTGAGTGTGTCAAGAATGTATTTGTGTCTTTCTGCTATGCTGATCATTGTTTCCTTTTTTTGTTCATAGACAAAAATAAATGATTTGTCAAAAGAAACAAAGAGAATCTTACTTTGATTAAAGAATGATTAAAAAAGAAATAAATGGAAATTAAAATTGTTTCGTTTTGTTTCTTTGTTTCGTTTTATTTCTATATTTGTGTCATGTTTTGTCAACGATAAGAAAAAGATTGGATATGAAACGAGATGTATTGTTAAAAGAAATAGAACAGCAAGAGCGTGAATACGATATTTTAATCATCGGCGGTGGCGCCACCGGTTTAGGGATAGCAGTAGATGGAGCGAGTCGTGGGTACCGGACGT
>CAZAVU010000110.1:0-5395 GCA_964488805.1 uncultured Odoribacter sp.
ATGCCCGACCAGTTCATAAACGAATCGGCTACCAGCGAGTAGGTGGGGATGGTTGTAATGGTTTTGTCGCCATTTTGAACTTTTACCGTGTTCAGCGAGATATCGATGACCGTTCCGTTTGCGTTGTGGCTGGGCATTTCAATCCAGTCGCCGGGTTTCAGCATATTGTTTGCCGAAAGCTGGATACTGGCAACCAACCCGAGAATGGTGTCTTTAAACACGAACATGAGCACGGCAGCGATGGCGCTCAATCCGGTCAGTAATCCCTTGGGTGATTGATGGAAAATAAAGGCGATGATAAATATTCCGGCAACGAAATAAACAATAATCATTCCAAGCTGGATATATCCTTTTATGGAACGGGTTGCCGCATAGGGAGTTGTCAGGTATATGTCGTTGGAAGCATTCAGGAACCCACTGGCAACTTTAACGAAGATGATCACAAAATAAATGTTGGTAAAGGTCGTCATGAAACTGGTAACCTCAAGGATCTCCGAGAAATTACAGGAGTAATAGAAGACCATGGCCGAAGTCAGATGCGATAACGACTGGAACACTTTCCGTTTCAGCAGGTAATCATCCCACTCTGTTTTGGTGTTTTCGACAAGACGGTGTATTACCTTGATTACAATCATTTTAGTGATCCAATGCACAAGCATGGCTACCAGAACGATTCCCACGAAGGTCAGAACTACAGCCGAAAGTGTGGCATACATTTCCAGAAAATTCAAATCCAGAAATATTTGGTGCAAAAGTGTATATAGCGATTTCATAATGATGAATTGCCTGTTTGTTCGAATTGTTTTATGTCAGCAAAAATATAAAAAGCATCAATGATTTGAAGACGGCTTATTCGCCGATTTTCGAACGGCCTTGTTTGATTTCAGACTTGATCCGTTTCGAGCTTAGCCTTTTTTCAACTGATGTCAGAGTTGGTTTTGTTTTCTTGCGGGGCTTGGCTGGTTGCAAGGCTTTTGAAATGAGCGAATAAAACTTTTTAATAACATCGTCTTTGTTGGCAAGTTGCGAACGATCCCGTTGTGAAACTATACATAACAGCCCGTCGGACGTGATTTTTGCAGCAAGTTTCATCCAGAGAATTCCTTTTTGTTCGTCGGATAGCAGCAATGAGTTTTGGATGTCGAACCGAAGTTCGACTTTCGAATTCACCTTGTTCACATTTTGTCCGCCAGGCCCGCTGCTCCTGGACGTAAGAAATTGAAATTCGGGTGATAAATCCGGAATATTTGCGATTGGTTCGTTCATTCTGCTTTCGGTACGTTGGCCTGCTCCGGTTTTGCCTTTGGTTTTCTCATTGGTTTGTTCGAATAGTAATAGGCCACCTTTTCAATAGCCTTTCGGATGCTTACATTGATCGGGTTATAGTCGCTGGCCATCTGGCTGTCGATGTAATAAATCTGGTAATAAACATCGGCAACTACCGGAATGCTCATATCAACATTAATTCGTTCCATAACATTCAGATATTCAGTATGAAACTCATTCTTTATGTGTGAGCAGGTAAACAGAGCCAGCCTGGAGTTTTTATCGCGAACGGCAGAAAAACCAAAAAGTCGGCAAATTAATCCCCGATGTTCGTAAATTGAGCAGCCTGCGGTGGTTCCGGGAGCCTGGTTTTTTGCCAGGTTGATGCAATGCTCCGGATTGGTTTCCAAAAGATCGAGGGCTTCTTCGTGCAGATTATTTTTTACCAGATAATAGGCCAATGGAAGAAATTCGAGGACATTTGCTTCCAGATCTTTCTTCAGACAACACAAGCTACAGTTTGTTAGGCATTTAAGTCCTGATTGTTTTCCGAATTTATCGGTTCCCTTTTCCAGTTGCTTAAATACCTGTTCAACTTTTCTGATCTTTTTCAGCATAGAAAACTTCGTGTAAAAAGTGCGCCAAATTTAGTTGAAATGTTGATAAAATATCCTGACAGGCAAAAAGATTGAAATAAACATCAATTATTGGTTAAGACATGCGGTTTTGAAAAACAAAACCAGGTTACCAGGGCGATTGGTGGTTGGAGATGCTAACCCTTGTTTCTACTTTAAAGTGGTCGGATATTTTATATTGCATGTACATGGATGCTCCTTTGATGCTCATGTCCTGAATAGCCGGATTCATTTTGGGGCGGTCGAACACCGATTGTGCCCCAAAACTGTTGCCGCCAATGGTGATCCTGTCGTTCACCCGGTATGAAGCCTGATTGAAAACACTTCCAAAATTTAAGAACGGATGGATCCCGAAGCTGTTGAATGAATAGGATTGAGAGGTTATCCCTGAAAACAGATACTTTTTCAGATCGAGATTCTTGGTGTAATCGGGGAGTAGCGGTTGGTGAAACAGGCTCCTGTCAAAAAAGTTGATTCCTTCGTCTAAAAAGCTGTCGTCAAAAAATAGAGGTTTGTCAAATTTAAGCTGCTCTCCATCAATGTTTTGCTGGAATGCCTTGAGGCTGTCTGGCAGAACTTCCTCCTGAGCAAAAGCAAAAAGCATACTAAACGAGAATGACAGCATCAAAACAAACCGCTTCATCGCCACCGGTTTTAGAATAGTTTTATTCCCAGACTGATAACAAAAGTTCCGTTTTTACTGTCAAAACTAGGAGCGTCGTAAAGGTTGTTGCTGTATGATTCCATCCGGGCATCGAAGGTCAGGAAAAGGAAATCGACACCAGCCCCGTATTGCCATCCGAAGAAATTGTCTTTTATGGCTGATTTGGTCAACTGGCTGCTGACGCTTTTGTCGGTAACAAACGAGAAGACCGGTCCTGCCATGACACGCAGGTTAAAGGCTTCTTTTTTAATGATATTCAGTCCTAGCAATGCCGGAACATCGATGGTTTTCAAATCGAACTCGTTGATGGTTGACGTAGAAATCTGTTCTACTTTACCTCCTTTTGAATTGAAATATGCTTCGGGCTGAATATAAATACGCCCCAGGTTTAAACGGGCAAATGCACCAAACAGGTAGTTGTTAATGGTTTGGGCGTTGTAGTCACTCAATTTGGTCGATATTTTTGAGGTGTTCATTCCTGCTTTTAGGCCGGCGTCAAAGAAATCCTGCGCTTCAGCGGCAATTGAAAATATTGCCAGGACGATAATCAGTGTAAATTTCTTCATGATTGTTGTTTTTTTATCAAACGTTGATATCAAAATTCTATTGTGATTGCTTGGTATGGTTTGCTCAAATATCTGATTCTGGAAACACAATTGCAAACATTCGATGCAGAAAGTTGCTAATATCGCTGTTTGGGCAGGTATTCCTCCTGAATGTTGGTCATCGAGGCGTAAATGTTTGAACGGACATTGGGGGTCAGCTCCGAAAGCTGCCCGATCAGTTTTTTGATGTCCTTCCGTTTCGAATCTTTCTCGAAAGTACAGGTTTTTATTTCGGTCCTGAAATTTTTGACCCGGGCAAATTGCCTGACTTCATCTTCGGTTAGTAAAGACAAAGGCCTTATAATGAATAGTTTTTGCTCGAACATTGGCAGGATAGGTGGCATTGAACTGATACTCGATTGGAAAACCATGTTCATCAGTAACGTTTCGATGGCATCGTCCATGTGGTGCCCCAGGGCCAGTTTGTTGTAACCCAATTCACGGGCGGTTTCGAACAATGCTTTACGGCGGTTCCAGGAACAAAAGAAACAGGGATTGTTGTCCTCAGGATTGAAATCTACGTCGATGATCCGGTGAATAAAAGGAACTTGCAGGTTTTCGGCAAAAGACCTCAGATATTCCAGATCGATGGTATAGGGTTGCGATTTTAAACTGATGTGAATGGCTGCCAGTTCATATTTCACAGGCTGAACCCTGAGTCGTCCAGCCAGAATTTCCAGAAGCGCCAGCGAATCTTTCCCTCCCGACAGTCCCACTAAAATGCGGTCGCTTTCAGCAATCAGTCCGTATTTCTGAATGGCTTTCCCAACTTTCTGATTGACCTTTTTGATGATTGCCGAATCCTGAGCGTTTTGGTTAACCATGGCTGTTTTATGAAGATTTTCAGAAAATCTGATCAGTTACATAGATCCTCTGACAATTAACTGAGTAGGAATAACTTCGTTTACTTTTTCCTTTGTAACGATGAAATTGGCGCAATCTTTACCCATTCGGATGAAATCAGTAGAAATAACGGTAATCCCCGAACCAACAATCTCTTTCATTGGCGTGTCGTTGTATGAAATGATGCCCACATCAGAACCAAGTTTGTATCCATACTTTTTACAGTCTTTCACGATTTTAACCAAATCGGAGTCCTTGATTACCAGGTAAGCTTGCCCGGGCTGAACTTCCCGGTCGTCGATGTTTTCCAGAATGGCGTGTTTTAGCTGATTGTCGTTGCAAAAACGGTCGAAAGCATCGATCGTTTCGGCGGGATGGGGCGTGTTCTGTGGGAATACAAGGATAAATTCCTGATATTTTCGGATAAGATCCAATCCTGAATTCAGGCAATCGTAAACAGCCTGGTTGAAATCCTGGGTCAGGTAGGAAATTTCATTTTTCGGATCACAGCCCATGTCGAGGATCAGGAGCTTTTTCGGATCAATTTTCCGTACGACTTCTTCCAGGTTCTTGTTGTCGATGTTCATGACTATATACATGCTGTATTTTCCCAAGCTGTTTTGTATCAGTTGGTTGAATACCTCTGGATTGTAGTGGTGGAACATCAGGTCAACCGAATAGTTGTCGGGCAAATTGGCGCGAAATGATTTGTAAAGCAATTCTTTGAATGCGCTGAAGTCGTCGAGCAGGACGAATACGCGATACGATTCGGAGGCCACAAAATAACCTTTGGTCGGGGTCGACGAAATGATACTTCGTTGTTTCAGAATTGAATAAGCCTTGAAAATAGTGTCGCGCGAAATGCCGCTCTCTTTGTTTAACTGGTTCACCGAGGGCAAAAAGTCGCCTTCCTTCAGTATTCCCAGGTTGATGGCTTCGCTGACGGCATGAATCAGTTGCTGCAGCTTGGTTTGCGACGAAGTTTCATCGAATTTAAATGCAAATTTTTCCATTCGGTTGGTTTTGAAAAAGCCTGAACTGGACGTCCAATTCAGGCTTTAATTCAATGATTTATTACGGTTGCGAAGTTAACAATTTTAAACTTTGCGCACTCCGAACTTTAGTTCACTTTCGACACTTTCTTATTTATAAAGAGGTCCGAAGTTTTGACAAGCCCGGTAATCAGCTCCTTCCGGATCCATGCCAAAGGCATTCCATACAGCAGGACGGAAGATTTGATCGTCAGGAACATTGTGCATACAAACCGGGATGCGCAGGATTGAAGCCAGGGAAATCAGGTCGGCGCCGATGTGTCCGTAGCTGATGGCTCCGTGGTTGGCTCCCCAGTTGTTCATCACGCTGTAAACATCCTTAAACTGAGG
>CAZAVU010000110.1:5495-9908 GCA_964488805.1 uncultured Odoribacter sp.
CCTGAATTAATCAGGTGAATGATGCCGTTGGCAGCAAGGCCTTCAAGCTCGAAACCGGTGACACGTTTTACTGATTCAGGACTCCAGAATGTGCGGACATCGGAGAAGATTGAAGCTGTATTGGTGAGCAGATGGCCGAATAACATGGAAACTCCGTTTAATGAGTCGTTTTCGGTGGCCAGAATATAGGCTTCGCGAATGCCGTTCCAGTCGAACGATGAGCACAAAATAGCTTCGCTGAAGTCGCCGTTTGGAATGAAATCCGTCCATTGACGTTGTCCCTGGAATCCGGCAGCAATGGCATTGTGTCCCAGCGCTTCTTCCAGAAATCCCAGTTCTTTCAGGCGTGGATTTCCCAGCATCAGGTCGCGGATGATGATGGTCATTTTTACCACAAATTCCCAGTCTTTTTCTTTTTGTTCGCGGCTGGTCTGCTTTTCCGGCGAATTGAAGTCGGTACCTTCATTGGCTTTGCAGTATTTTTCAGTCCACGCCATTGCTTTTTTAAATTCTTCAGGATCATAAATCCCTTTTTCCATGCGGCGAAGGATCTCCACTTCGTCAACGCCTTCGACGCGGATACCCAGGTAATCCTGGAAGAAATCGTGATCGACAACCGAACCGGCAATACCCATACATTGACCGCCAACGCCGAGGTACGATTTACCTTTCATCATGGCCACAGCCAGACCTGCTTTCACAAAACGCAGGATCTTTTCTTCTACGTCGGTTGGAATGCTGGTGTCGGCAGCATCCTGAACATTTTCGCCATAGATGCCGAAAGCAGGGAATCCTTTTTGCGCATGGCCGGCCAATGCAGCAGCCAGGTAAACAGCTCCCGGACGTTCGGTTCCGTTGAATCCCCAGATTGCCTTTGGATAAAGCGGATTCATATCAATAGTTTCGGTTCCGTAGCACCAGCAGGGAGTTACCGATAAGGTGAGGCCAACGCCTTCTTTTTCGAATTTTTCGGCACAAGCGGCTGCTTCGGGTACACGACCAATAGTTCCATCGGCTATTACGCATTGTACGGGTGTTCCGTCGGGATAACGGAGCATGGAAGAAATGAGCGCAGCGGCGCTTTTGGCCATGTTCATGGTTTGTTCTTCGAGGCTTTCGCGCACGCCACCCTGGCGGCCATCGATAATAGGACGGATACCTACTTTAGGCAAACGACCAATCAGTTTACTTGTTGAGTTCATTTCAATTATTAAGTTTTAGTTTTATGAAATAACAAATGTTTGTATTGTCCTGTACTGTGCTGCTAAGTAAATGATTTTTTCCAGAACCGGAAATGTTGAGAAACACATTTCAAATGTTTCGAAACATTCATTTCCGGGGACAACTGATTTGTCAGGAACAACAAAAGCTGCCTGAATTCAGACAGCTTTTGTGTGTAATGTATTGAATATGATTACATATCTATCTGAATGATGGTGTCAACCGGTTTTTTCTTTGTGCCAGGAATGTTCAGGATAATCCCGGATTCGTTTTCTTTAAATTTGACAGGCGACTGGTCGTCGAAGAACTTGGCCGATTTAATTTTCTTTGGAAGTTTCCCGATGAACAGGTTTTCGTCTTTGCAGTCGAGAATATGAAGCCAGACTTTCCCGTTTTTCTGGGTTGATGCGCCCCAGGTTGTCGGGCGGATTGGCCCTTTGCGGGTTCCGTAAATGGTTTCACCATATTTTTCGAGCCATTTGCCCATAACCATCAGGGTATCCACGTTTTCAGGCTGAATCTTTCCATTAGGCATCGGGCCGGTGTTTAGCAGGAAATTGGCGCCATAACCCGAAGCCCGTACCATTGTTTGAATTAACTGAGTGGTCGATTTATAATTGTGGTCGGCCAGGTTAAATCCCCACGAACCATTCATGGTTTCGCACATTTCAAGCGGCAATTCGGAGATCGTTCCGGTTTGGTTGAACCCCATGGAGTTTTCGCCCGGAAGGTCGCGCTCAAACATCTGGAAGTCCTCGCCGGGGAAAGGAGCTTTGTGGTGGTTACTTCCGACCAGAGCTCCGGGCTGGAGCTTGTGGATCAGGGAATAGGTATCGTCCAACCTCCATGGGGCATCCCATTTGTCCCACATGCCGTCGAACCAGATGCCGCCCACTTCGCCATAGTTGGTCAAAAGTTCCGAGAGCTGGGCATTCATGTAATCGATATACTTGTTCCATTCGCCTTTTTCGGGGCGGCCTGTGAATCCCTGACCGGTGTTTCCGCGCGGGAAATAATCGGGATGATGCCAGTCGAGTTGTGAATAATAGAAAAATAGTTTGATTCCCTGTTTGTCGCATTCGTCTTTCAACATCCGGATGATGTCTTTACCATACGGGGTGCGTTTTACCACGTTGTAATCGCTTACCTGCGAGTTGTACATGGCAAAGCCTTCGTGGTGTTTGCTGGTGATGGTGATGTATTTGATGCCTGCTTTTTTGACCATGGCAACCCATTCGGCCGGATTAAAAGCGATGGGATTGAAAAAGTTAGTGAGCTTTTCGTACTGGGCAATCGGGATTTTTTTCTGGTTCATAATCCATTCGGCAATGCCCTGATCGCCACCACCGGCCAACTGGCAGTACAATCCCCAGTGAATAAATAATCCGAATTTGGCATCCTGAAACCATTCGCGGTTCTGAAGGTTTTTCTCGGTGGGCTGATAGCCCGGTTGTGCTTTTAGGTTGTTCGACAGGAAGATCAAAAGGATGATTCCTGCCATCCATTTTTTTGACGTCATAAATTTTAGTTTAGGTTTTACTGTGCTGTATTGTGCTGACAAATATAACAGAATCCGTTTCATGATAAAATTGAAACGGATTTATTTTTGTTCGATAAGGGGTAATGATCCGGCAATTATCCAATGGTGGCAACCATCAATGCTTTAATGGTATGCAACCGGTTTTCGGCCTGATCGAAAACAATGGAGGCTTCGCTTTCAAAGACTTCGTCAGTGACTTCCAGTGCTTCGAGCCCAAACTTTTGATAGAGTTCCTCTCCGATTTTAGTTTCGCGGTTGTGAAAAGCCGGCAAACAATGCAGGAATTTTACGTCTGGGTTGCCCGTCAATTCCATGACAGTTTTATTTACCTGGTAGGGAAGGAGTAGTTTGATCCGTTCTTCCCAAGCAGTAGCGGGTTCGCCCATCGAAACCCAGACGTCGGTATACAGGAAGTCGCAATCTTTCACTGCTTCGGCCAGATTATCGGTAACCAGTATTCGTGCACCTGATTCTGCTGCAATCTTACGACAGATTTGCTGTAATTCAGGAGATGGCTGACAATCGGCAGGGGCCGCTGCCCGGAAATCCATGCCAAGTTTGGCCGCTCCAACCATCAGCGAATTGCCCATGTTGTAACGGGCATCGCCCAGGTAGCAGAACTTCACTTCCGAAAGAGGTTTTGAAGAGTGTTCTTTCATGGTCAGTAAATCAGCCAGCACCTGCGTTGGATGCGATTCGTTGGTCAGTCCGTTCCAGACCGGAACCCCGGCATATCGGGCCAGTTCTTCGACGATGTCCTGTCCAAATCCGCGGTATTCAATGCCGTCGTACATCCGGCCCAACACGCGCGCAGTGTCTTTGATCGATTCCTTATGACCGATCTGCGAACCACCCGGCCCAAGATAAGTGGTATGGGCGCCCTGGTCGCTGGCCGCCACTTCAAAGGCGCAGCGTGTGCGGGTCGATGTTTTTTCAAATATCAGTGCAATATTTTTTCCGCTCAATATCTGATCTTCCAGCCCTGTTGATTTTAATTTTTTCAGCTTTGATGAAAGCTTAATCAGGTATTTTATTTCGTCGGCTGTAAAATCGAGCAGTTTCAGAAAATGTCTGTTTTTTAAATTGATTTCCATGGTGTTATGTGTTTAGTGGTTGTCGTATTCCATCGTGATTTTTGAACCGTATGATTTGTCTTCGAGTTTTTTTGCCTCGGTGATCACACTTTTTTCGCCTCCGTTTTTAATGAAATACAGGCAGGCCTTTATTTTTGGAGCCATCGTGCCTTCACTAAAAGTCCCTGCTTCAAGGTACTTGATGGTATCAGCATAGTTTAGAAATTCAAGTTTCTCCTGGGTTGGCAGTCCAAAATCCTTATAAATAAAGGAAACATCTGTCAGAATATAAAATTCGTCGGCCTTTATTTTTGAAGCCAGCAATGCTGAAGCCAGATCTTTGTCGATAACGGCATCCAATGTCCTCAAGTCATTGTTCTCGTCGTAATAAACCGGAATTCCTCCTCCGCCTGTGGTAATTACAATATTTCCGTCCAGTACCAGCTTTTCAATGATCTCACCATTAATAATGTCTATAGGCTGGGGTGAAGAAACCATCCGGCGCCAGCCACCATGAGCTTTTGACGATGGTTTGAAAATCCATCCTTTTTCGTCCTGAAGTTTTCGGGCTTCGGCTTC
>CAZAVU010000111.1:0-9259 GCA_964488805.1 uncultured Odoribacter sp.
GATCTCGGTTGCCATCAACCTGAATGACGGGTACCGGAGAAATGAAGTGGATAATTAGTAACAGAGTGTGGCCTTTCCAACCGGTAATCCCAGTTCTTCCTCTTCATTTAGGCGATAGGTGATTTGTGCCGGAGTGGCCTTTATTGTGGAATGAGTTTAATAAGTTCCAGAATTTCGCTATCGGTAAGGTTTTCGAGTTCCGATTTGTCGTAAATGGAGAGCAGGTAAGCCGTGTCATCCTTAAAAACAACATGAACAATAACCCTTGCGCCTCCCGATTTGCCCTTGCCCTTGCTGGCAATAGACAGGCGTACCTTTTGACAATCGTGACCAATGGGTATTCCCTGATTAGGGTCTTCTTTCAATTCGCAGATAAGGGTATGCAGTTCCTTTTTAAGCGAAGGAAATTTTTTGGCCAGGCGTTTAGCCTGCCTGTCAAAAACCGATATGGTCTTAACGCTAAAGCTCATCGAGCAGGTCTTCGGCGTTACGCGCCTGGATTTTACCTTCCTTCACCAGCTTTAATTCTTCAATAGCTTCAGCCAGTTCGGTCATAAACTGTTTCTTGTTGCGCAGGCGTTCCAGTTCGTCAAGGTCCTTTTTTATCTGTTCCCAGTCTTTTATGGACAACTGCACGGCATTCTTATGTCCTTTGCGGTCGGTAATATACTGTAGTTCCATTGTAACTGCGTTTAAATCATTATTCTTAATTGTCTCCGATAAGGTATATTGCAAAAGTAGTTGATAAATACATCACAAACAAGAAATGTTATCCCTCTCTGTACTCCACGTTCGAGCACGAGCGATTGTGTCTTCCGCCTTTGTATTTGCACCCCTTATCAAAATTTTGCATATAACCTTTTTTTGATAAAAATCAGCAAAAAACCGGATATCCTGTGTTTCTTTGTATGAAATTAAATCAGTAATCCTATGACATTCCTTCCAAACGATAAAGTTTTCAGTGCCAAATGGTTTAGGGATTACAGCCTGATTGTAATCGGTTCGTTTATCCTGGCAGTTGGATTTGTATTTTTCATTTCGCCTCACCGCATTGTGCCCGGCGGAGTTTATGGGATAGCCATCGTGGTTCACTACATGACCCAGGGAATGTTTTCCTTCTGGCCCGACGGTTTCCCTATTGGTTTGTTTGGCTTAATCCTGAATATTCCGCTCACCATTGCCGGAATCAAGATTCTGGGGCCGCGTTTTGGCGTGAAAACAGTAGTTGGCTTTGTCCTTTCGTCGGTCTTCATGGATATGATTACCTACATGCGTGTTGACGGCGATGCCCCTCTGGTTCCCGATGTTCTTCTGTCGTGCGTATTCGGAGGCGTGCTGGTCGGGTTCGGCCTGGGGTTGATTTTCAAGTCGAGGGCAACTTCAGGAGGTTCAGACATCATTGCCATGATCATTGCCAAATATACCCGCATGCAATTGGGGCAACTGATGATTTATGTCGATTCAACCATTGTGCTGCTCAGTTTGGTAGCTTTTAAGGATTGGCAGATCCCGCTTTATTCCTGGGTGGTTATTTACATCACCGGGCGGGCCATCGATTTGGTTCTGGAAGGAAGCGATTACAACAAGGCACTGCTTATTATTTCTTCGAAGCACGAAGAAATCAGTCATAAAATATTGGTCGACCTTGAGCGTGGCGGCACTTACCTGAAAGGAACCGGCATGTATACCGGAAGCGACAAGCATATCATCTATACCGTGGTCAGCCGCCGCGAAGTGGCTATTCTGGAAGAATACATCAGCAGGATTGATCCTGATGCCTTTATTACGGTAATGGACACGCACGAAATTTTGGGAGAAGGCTTCCAGTCGCTCAAACACAAGGTCGAAGATTAGCCGCATCGGCTGCAAAAAGAAAGGCTGCTCCTGTAAACCAGAAGCAGCCTTTTTTCAACTCAATCAATTGAATGATTGAATCCTATTCATACCTGAAAACAATATCATCGTTTTCAACATCCACTTTTACTTTTTTGCATCCGTCGATACGGCCCGAGAGAATTTCCCTCGATAAATCGTTCAACAGGTACTTTTGAAGCATTCGTTTTACCGGACGTGCCCCATGCGTTGGATCATAACCAACCGCAGCCAGCCAGTCGACCGCAGCTTCCGACATTTCGATGGTAAACTGGTTGTTCGGAATTCGCTTTAGAATCAGGTTAAACTGTAGTTTCACAATGTTGCGCACATCTTTCCGGGTCAGCGGTGTAAACATGATCACTTCGTCGACACGGTTTAAAAACTCGGGCGAAATGGTTTTTCGAAGCAGATCAAACAAATCGCTGCGGGTCTGCTCTTCCACCTGAGCGCGGTTATGCTCGGTCATCTGTTCAAAACGGTCCTGGATCAGATGTGATCCCAGGTTTGAGGTCATGATGATGATGGTATTCTTAAAGTTCACCACGCGGCCTTTGTTGTCGGTTAATCGGCCGTCATCCAGCACTTGCAGCAGGACGTTGAAAACATCGGGATGAGCCTTTTCACATTCGTCGAAAAGAATGACGGAATAAGGTTTCCGGCGCACCGCTTCGGTCAGTTGCCCGCCTTCTTCGTAGCCCACGTATCCGGGAGGCGAACCAATCAGACGGGTTACCGAGAATTTTTCCTGGTATTCCGACATATCGATACGGGTCAGCATGTTTTCGTCGTCGAACAGGAATTCAGCCAACGCTTTGGCCAACTCAGTTTTTCCGACTCCGGTGGTTCCCAGGAAGATAAATGAGCCAATTGGCCGTTTTTCATCCTGAAGGCCTGCCCTGCTCCTTCTTACCGCATCAGACACGGCGCGGATAGCTTCCTGCTGGCCGATTACCCTGCGATGAAGTTCTTCTTCGAGGTGGAGCAGTTTTTCGCGTTCGCTTTGCAGCATCCGGGCTACCGGGATACCGGTCCAGCGCGAAACAATTTCCGAAATATCTTCGGCATCAACTTCTTCCTTAATCAGATGAGGTTCGGTATTTTTGCTCAGCTCTTGTTTCAGCCGTTCAATCTCTCCTTCAGCTTCGCGTATTTTCCCGTATCTGATTTCGGCCACACGTCCAAAATCTCCGGCCCGTTCGGCTTGTTCGGCTTCCAGTTTCAGCGATTCAATGTCACGTTTATGTTGTTGGATTCCATCGATCAGCGATTTTTCCAGTTGCCATTGAGCCCTGAATTTTGATTGCTCCTGTTTCAGGTTTGCAATTTCTTCATTCAGAACCGCAAGTTTTTTCTCGTCTTTTTCACGCTTGATGGCTTCCCGTTCAATTTCGAGCTGCATAATTTTACGGTCTATTTCATCCAGTTCCTGCGGGACCGAATCCATCTCCAGACGCAGCCGTGCAGCAGCCTCGTCCATCAGGTCGATCGCCTTATCCGGCAAAAAACGCTCGTTAATGTACCGTTGCGACAACTCGACTGACGCAATAATCGCTTCGTCTTTGATTCGCACTTTGTGGTGATTTTCGTAGCGTTCTTTCAGTCCACGCAGGATTGAAATGGCGCTCATGGTATCCGGCTCGTCTACCGTTACAATCTGGAACCGGCGCTCCAGAGCTTTATCTTTTTCGAAGTATTTCTGATACTCGTTTAGGGTTGTGGCACCGATGGCGCGCAGTTCACCACGAGCCAGGGCCGGTTTCAGGATATTGGCGGCATCCATCGCACCTTCGCTTTTTCCTGCCCCTACCAGGGTGTGAATTTCGTCGATAAACAGGATGATTTCGCCATTGGCATTAATCACTTCGTTAACAACGGCTTTTAGTCGCTCTTCAAATTCTCCCTTGTATTTGGCGCCGGCAATCAGGGCGCCCATGTCGAGCGAGAAAAGCTGTTTCGACTTCAGGTTTTCGGGCACATCACCACGAATGATACGTTGAGCCAATCCTTCGGCAATGGCGGTTTTCCCGGTTCCGGGCTCACCAATCAGGATTGGGTTGTTTTTGGTCCGTCTTGATAAGATTTGGAGAATGCGTCGAATCTCGTCATCCCGGCCAATTACCGGATCAAGTTTGCCTTCGCGGGCGCGCTGGTTCAGGTTCACCGCAAAACGGTTCAGCGAGTCGAATTTATCTTCGGCGGTTTGGCTGTCGACTTTGGCCCCTTTCCGCAATTCCTTAACGGCAAGTTCCAGCTCTTTCCTGGCAACGCCTGAATCTTTCAGCAAACGGCTGATGGTATCGCCGGTTTCCAGAAGTCCGATCAGGATATGCTCGATGGAAACAAACTGATCGTTCATTTCCTGCATGACGGCAATGGATTTTTGCAAAGCTTTATTGGCGTCCTGCGATAAATAAGCTTCACCTCCGGTCACTTTCGGATAGGAATCCACAATGCGGTCGAGTGCCTGATGGATAACACCCGGATTGGCTCCAACTTTTTTCAGTAAAAATCCGGTGACATTTTCGGCTTCGTGGAACAGGCCTTTCAGGATGTGCCCTGTCTCGATGGCCTGTTGCTGTTTGCCCTGGGCCACTTCAAAAGCATGTTGGATTGCTTCCTGCGATTTGATTGTAAAATTATTGAAGTTCATATTGTGAAATTTGATTGTTCTTTCTGATTTCCCTAAAGGCTTCAACAATTCTGCCAATGGTTATTGTAAAGGGTTGAAAGACAAATTGTCTGTTTAAAAACGAGTTAACAGGAAATTTTTTCAGCTTATTTTTAAAATTAAGCATTTTTGACATCACAGAAAACAAAAAAGGGATGGAAAACTCCATCCCTTCACTTAACCTATTTCCTATGAAAAAAAAACTTTTGTCCTATTGCTGGTGACAAAGATAAGCCGCCACATGGTTAATACTTATCAACCAAAGTTAAAGGAAGTTAAAACTTGAGAAGGTAAAATAATCAATGATAAATCAATGTCGTTTAGTTAGACCAATTCACTGTCCGTTGACTGAAGTCAACGGCAAAGAATAGGCTCAGTTTTGCTTTAGGAAATTGTTGATTTGAAATGCTTTTATACTTTGCCGTCTCGCTTTAGCGGACGGACATGGAAATGTTGGTTTTCTTGACTAAACGACATTGAATGATAAATTATCAATTACTTAGTTGTTCCGCCGGTTTTCCCGGTGCTTCTTCACCAGGTTCATTGCTAGATAAATTGCGCTGATAATTGCAGTAAAGCTAAGGATGCCTACTATTTCACCGGAAGTCATTTTCGATAGAACCCATAGAATCGACAGCGCCGAAATAATCGGGACCGTGTACCCGCCCTTGACTTTAAACGAACCGGTTTCGGCTTGTTTGTCCATCCGTAGCTTGATCATGGCCAGGGCTACCCCCAGGTAAATCAACAAAACCGATGCGCTGGAAAGGATTGCCAGTTGTTTAAATTCGCCGGTAATGGAGAAAAAACACCCCATTGCTGCATATAGAATGATGGAATTGTAAGGGGTAGCGTATTTCTTATGGACATTCGCCAGAGCCGAAGGTATGATTACCTTGTCGCGGGCTGCGCTGTAGATGACCCGGGGCATATTCAGAATATCGCCACTGAGGAACCCGAACATGGAAATGGCCGCTCCGACCAGGATCAGGGTTGATCCAACCGGACCGAACAAATGTTTGGCCACTTCGGCCAGCGGCGCTTCCTTGAAACCGGCCAGCGAACTGCCCAGAATGCCTTGTGCAATCAATTGAATCGACACGTATAGCAAAATCACGAATGAAATGCTGATCAGGACTCCCCTGGGAATTGTCCGTTGCGGGTTTTTCATTTCTCCGCCGGTCGTCAGGGCCGTTTCGGCTCCCTGAAAAGCGAAAAACAAAATCAGGGAGATTTTGCCCAGATCATTGGCTGCAGGCATCTGCTCCCAAACCAGGTTCGAAGGCGAAATCTGCCAAAGACCAATAAAAATAAGCAGCAGAAGCGGCGTTAGTTTGGCGATGGTGGTGAGGGAAACCAGCGTGATGCCTTCTTTCACCCCCCTGATGTTGATAAATGCCAGCCCCGAAAAGAGGAAGATAAAGAACGATGCCCGAATGATTCCGCTTTTAAAGGCCGGTATAAAATAGGCCAGGGTTCCGGCCAAAGCGTTGGCAACAGCCGCATCGGCCATGATGGTGGCGCCCAGGATGAAAAAATTGACGGTCAGGAATCCACAGTATTTCCCAAAAGCAACTTCGATGTACGAATAAGCCCCTCCCGACTGGGTGAGCTTGCTGCCCACTTCGGCAAAACAAAGCATGATCATCATGATTAAAAAGCCGCAAAACAAGTAGGCCAGTATCCCTGCGGCTCCAAGTCCTTCGGCAACAATGGCCGGCAACACAAATATCCCCGCGCCAACAATCAGGTTGACAATGTTCGCGCTCAATCCCCACGTTCCGATTTCCCTTTTTAATCCTTCTTTGGTGCTCATTTGCTACTGTTTTCAAAAAGCTTGTTCGAATTGGAATTAAAGAAAAGAATAAAATGTAATAATCGAAGCAACGGGCGGGGAAAATGTAAAAACGGAACGATGAGAAATCCTAAGTTTGATAGTTGGCCGTTAGAAAAAACATCAGAAATGGAAATCATGAAAGGATTCATTTATCTTTATCTGGATTAAAATCAAAAAACAAACTCATGAATCCGCAATCCATTGCAAAGTCGTTCAGCGAAGCCCTGAAACTCAATAAATACAAGCCCTGTGGCGTCTATTTCAGCGATCAGAAACCCGATGAAGCCCTCGAATTGAAAAAGAAAGGCAACGGTTGCATTGTTCCTTTAATCCTGAAGGCTTCAACCGGCGTGCCGCTGGTTTTTTCTGAAGAATCGACCGGCTGGCCTTGCTCGGCTTTCTACCTGGGCTTTCAGGACACCATTTTCGATGGCATTGAATATTTCCTGTCGAACAAAGACGATTTCTGGCGACCCTGCGAACGGTTTATCCAGAATCCTGCACTGGCAAAAAACCTGATCGACAATCTGCATCCGGTGAAACCCGGCAAAAAATATGTGGTAATCAAGCCGCTCGAAAGTTTTGAGCCCAGCGAAGAACCTGAATCGGTATTGTTTTTTGTGAATGCCGACCAACTGAGCGCGTTGGTCTTTCTGTCGCATTACGATGCGCCGGGAAGCATGGATCGCGTGCTGGCTCCCTTTGCCTCGTCGTGCATGGCCCTGGTTACCCTGCCCCTGAAGATGGCCCGCGCCCACGAAGAAAAAGCTGTCATGGGAAATTTCGATATTGCTGCCCGCACCCGGATGCCTGCCGATCTGTTATCGTTTGCCCTTCCCTGGTCGTTCCTGAAAAAACTGGCCGGTTTCCTTCCCGAAAGCTTTGTAACTACCCACAACTGGGGAACAATCAAAGAACGGATCTGACGAAAATAAGGAAGTTGGCAGGAGTTTTTTATCCGATTAAGAGATTTACTTTTTTCCCAAGTCCAAACTCAAATATTCTATAAAGTGTTGAAAGTTGTATGTCACACTTTCCATTTTCAAGTCGGGAAATATAGCTTTTTTTAGTCCCAACCTTTTTTGCAAGTTGTTCTTGGGTCATATTTGCTTCTTTTCGAGCTTCCTTCAACATTTCACTAATCACATAGTATTGAGCTCTTTCTTCAAAATCATCCCGTTTTTCGGTTCCGATTTTTCCGTATTTAATGTCTAACAACTCATCAAAGTTTTTAGCATTTCTAATCATTTCTTTGTCCATCTCATTTCATTTTTGAGTTAAAATATTCGTCTTTAAGTCTTAACGCCAAATCAATTTCTTCCTTGGGTGTTTTCTGTGTCTTCTTTTGAAATCCGTTGAAGAGTACAACTAATTTACCGGCCATCTACTTGATTAGCAGGGGGGCATTTTTTCCCAAAGATTAATCCTTGCGCTGTTTATCCTTAGATTCAGAAATACATGGAAGCGAAAAATAAAATATTGAACCTTTTCGGAGTTCACTCTCACACCAAATCCTACCACCATGCCTTTCAATCAACTCCTTACACAATATAAGACCGAGACCGGTTCCTGTCTCTTTTTGTGTTCCTGTTGTTGAATTATTTTGATCAATCCTAAATAGCCTGTCGATAGATTCTTTGGAAATTCCGACACCGTTGTCCGAGACAGAAATCAAGTCCTCATGTTGGTTTTTCATAACCGCTATAACAATGTGTCCATCTGGATGGGTAAATTTTATGGCATTGGAAATGAGGTTTCGCAATATGGTGCGAATCATATTTTTATCAGCATAAACGATCGTGTTTTCGGGTATATTGAGCGTAATACCTATTCTTTTTTGCCGAAGTGCGCCGACAAACAAATGTTCTGATTCATCGACAAGTTCATTCAGTTCAATATACCTGGGTTTGAATTCCATCCTTCCTGTATGTGCTCTTGACCACTCCATCAAATTCATAAGCAAATCCATGGCGCTTTTTGACGATTGCTTGATAATCTGAGCATACTCGTCAATACCATCATAGTCCTTCTCCCTTACTTGATCGATCAAAATGTCACTAAACCCCAAAATGGCGTTGAAAGGACTTTTCAAGTCATGGGCAATGATTGAGAAAAATTTGTCTTTCTCAGCATTGGTTTCAAATAGCGCCTTGTTTTGTTTGGTAATCTGCTCCCTTTGTAAAATCCTGGTAAGTTTTGAACGCCATAGAATCATAGATAAACTCAAGCCAATTACGGTAATGGATATTCCATTGACCTGATTGGAAATCAATATGTCCTGATTCAATTGTGTCTGCGAAATAGCAACGTAAAAAATAAGGTATGATGCAGTGAAGTAGATGATTGACAAAGCCGGTCGTATCTGAAATAACAAACTGACCAATATGGTTGTATTAAGGAAAGGGGTGATTGCTGGTGTTACATACTGATCAAAAGCAGCGAGGACCGTACCCAGAACTAGCAGTAAAATCAACATTACGTGGGTACAAATTCTGGATGGCAGATTATTTTTCCCCCCACGATAGAAAAAAAAGTACAGAAATATCCCAAAAAACGTCGACAGGATTAGCAAGGACAGGTGGGTGTAAATAATTGAAAACACCCATTGTCGTTCAAGACCAGTGACAACTTTAAGCTTTAACGCAAATAATACAATATGGATAATACTGACAGGTATAGCAATCAAGGAAAGGTATAATGCATGACGTGTATTTTCCCTACTTACTTCATTATAATCGATTTCTTTTTCCTCATCCGAAAGCCTAAAAAAAGATTGAATGCTACTGAAGGTTTTTATGTCACTTTTAATGTATTGTTTTGTCTCCATTATACACAGGTGCTTTTTCGAGAGCAAATCTAGGCATTTATCGAATATTTAA
>CAZAVU010000112.1:0-8952 GCA_964488805.1 uncultured Odoribacter sp.
AAGGACGGGACCGGCATGTCTATTTAAATATCCTGAACTTAGCCAAGACTACTGGGCTAATCCAGAATTGTCAAACCTTCTCGACCCGAATTTTAGCCAAGATATTGGTGTTATTCATTTTCTTGAAGGTGTCTTTACGCGTTTTAGGACGAAATCGCCAGATGGGAAGCAGGAGGTGTCTACAACCGGCTTTGGGTCTTTAAACAGGCAGATAAACTGTCAATGCAGGTTTCTAGGGCAGGCTGTCAATGTGTTTAACCTAAGACCTTCCTTATTTCATCTTCTGCAAAATTTCCTTTCTCACTTTCAGTTTATTCAGGTAAGTCTCTGTTTGATGACGGTAAAATGAATAGTATGATTTTTGAGCCCAGATGATTGCCGATTCAATATTCCCGTTTAATTCATTGATCAGAGCCATGTTAAACTCAGCTTTACTCCTGATTTTTTTGTTTTCTGATTTCGTTAATCCGGTCCAGTATTTTTCAGCTTCATCGAAGTTGTTATCCTGAATTAATTTTTCACCTCGATCATCGTTCCTGTTGAACAGGAAATATCCTCTTTTTTCAGGAATCCAGTTGGGCGATATTCTGCTGTCGATATCCAGGGCAACTTTAATGCTGGCGTTTATTAATGCCTGCTTTACAGTTGGGAGTTTTTCCATCAGGGATTTCTGTTTGTAATCAAAACTTTCCCAGTAAATGGTGTCGGTCAGGTTGATTTGCTTGATTGGTGATTTTTCACCAGGTTTGTATATCCTGAAAAAAGCATTGTATTTCAGGTCAAGAGAAGCGTAGTACGAATATATTCCAAGGCCATTCTCCCGAAACTCTTTTTCAGCCGAGAAATCAGCCATGGTTTTTGTATAGAAACGTTCCAGCACCATCAGGGCATCAGTTTGATAATCCCTACAATATTTACTGACAACTTCCGGGTCGAGCGTATCGGGGATTATTTCATAGGAAAGATCTCGATAGATGTTCTTCTCACCGGGAATAACAGTCTGGTATCTGCCCGATTCGTTTAGTAGTGAGGCTAATGCCTGAACCGTAGTGTCTGAAGCAAGGCTATCAAGTACAATATTTGAAAGCTGGTAGCCTTTCCGGTAGAAATACATTTGAAGCGAATCTTCGCAGTGATTCATAAACTGTTTATTCATGCTTCGGTTTACCAGGGCAATACGGCGAATGTCGGACGGAAGCTCATCTTTTGCCGGGTTGGCATTTTCGATGGTTATGGTAGCAAAATTGCTTCTGCACGAAACCAGGATTATTCCGGCAATGAATACCAATATGATCGTTTTATTAGATATGATGTTTCTGATTAATAGCATTTTGATTAAATTAATATATTCCCCAATATTTTCGGAAAAACCATTCAAGGCTCAATAAAAGAACCAAAAGGAAAAACAGCGATTTCAGATTTATCCATTCGGTTTGCAAGGTTTGTTTATGTATCTGAACTGCAATTTGCTTATTTTCTTTGATAACGTCAAACAAGGAATCTTTATTTTCGGGAGTGAAAAACTGTCCTCCTGTTTGCTGAGCCAGTTGGTATAAAACACCAAAGTCGGCTCTTGTGTTTTGAGTTTCCTGGTCATTCTTGATAATACTGAAGCTTCCTTTCTCGGTATAGTGCTGGTTGCCAAGCATAGTTTCAGCTTCAAAAGTATAATCACCGGGAAGCATATTTCCCGCATTTAACCGGTAATAATCATTGATACGGTCGAATTGGTAGTGGAATTCATGAAGGCTGTCATTTTTTATCCGGATGTTTACGTCAGGCGTATTCACTAATTCATAGCTGTCGTTATACAATTCTGCGGTCAGCTCAATGTTGTCGGTTTCATGATAAATTGCCGGATGATAAATGTTGAAATTATCTTCGTTTTCATGCAGAGCCAGATATTGTATGGTTTTATGAACCAACTCGTTAAAAGCATCCAAATTTCCTGATGTTTGGTAGTTGTACAAACGCCAGCGCCACAGGCCTTCGCCTACAATGAAACCGGTTTTTCGTCCCCGGTCAGTTCCGAAGGCCATTATAGTTTTGTTGGTTTGTATATTCCGGATGCTTTGGAACGCCAGATTTTGAATCATTGGAGCCAGTTCAGTATTTCCAAAAGGCGCAAGTAACGGAGGAGCTGTTTGCAATATTTCCTTCGTTTCCGGCGAGAGTATAAAAAGCGAGAAGTTATTGTCGAATACAGCCTGAACCTCTTCCGTATCGTTGCTAGCCGAAATTTTTAATCCCATTTCCAGCGAATTCACCTGTTCGGTCAACGTATTGGGGCCAATCAGAAACAGTAAAGGAGTCCGGCTGTCCTTAATTTTTGACAGCAGTTTACTTGCAGCATTCTTTTTCGAAGGTATCTGGTTTAAAATAATCAGGCTGTATGAAGAAAGGCTATCGGGCACTTCGTCACCGGTCACCAGTTTGGTTTCATAATTCTGAAGCTCGGAAATGCTGCTGCGAACAGCGCCCACGTCAGGATGCGGCCCATCGCTTAGAATCAGTATCTTCTGTTTGTTTTCCATAATCTGAATGGCAAACTCATATTCGTTGTTTTTCAGGTTGAGTTCACCTTCGAGTGGCTGTATTTTTATCCGGTAATGTTGCAGCCCGGTCTCAGATGCTTCAAGATTTACAAACTCAAGCTTGAAATCGTCTTCCGAATTAATTGGAACCGAGCCGGAATATACCTGTTTATGATTGTTCTCAATGGCAATGTAGGCTATCTTACCCTTCAGTTTCGAAAACTTCAGTTCTATCTCGACCGGAAATTTATTTTTCAGGAAAGCAACTTTATTGGTTTTTACATTCTGAATCAAAGCATCGGTCTTTCGTGTTGTGTCGCCAACACCAACACAGTAAACCGGAAATTTCAATGTTGGAGCAAAGTTCCCGGGATTTTGGCCTTCATTATAAATGCCATCGCCAAATATGACCATGGCTCCAATATTTTGGTTTATATATTTGTTCTTCAATGATTTGATCATTTGACCATAATCAGACCTACGTTCCGTTCCGGTGAAATCTGCAGTGGGTTCAACTTTTTCACCAAACGACCAAAATTCGAGCTGATAGTTGTCGGCAAATTTATCATTCAGGTTCTCTCTGAATTGTTCAAACGAAGCCTGATAGGGTTTAACGGACTGAGAATTATCGAAGGCAACTGCCAGGATTGGCTTTTGTTTTATCTTCTTAGTTCGTTCAATTAAAGGGGAAAACATGAATAATATGATTAGGCACAGGGATAAAAACCTCAGCATCAGCAAAAAAAATCGTTGAGCCCGGTTGAGGCTTGCATTTTCAGGGACTCTGAAATAGAGCACATAACTAATTGCTGCTGCGAATATGATGGACAAAAAAACAAAAAGTCCGGCGTAACTATGATCGAAACTGATTTCCAAAGCGCTTCAGATTTTTGAAAGAGTCAAAAATACACAAACTTGTGTAAACGGGAGGTTTATACTTGCTGCTTTTTGTTTAATGTGTGTGTGAATTCTTTTGCTACAGACTGGAAATTGTTGACGCGTTTGGGTTTTCGTTCCGGGAAGTAAAAAAAACCGGTATCCCCTGCCCCAATGATAGAAACGACAGGAAATACCGGATATAGATGAAGTGATACTGCTATTGTCCTAATCGTCAGCTTTTTCGAACAAAAAACGACACCCAAAGGACATAAAGCATACAAACGCCCACAACCGAAACACTGACCAGCGGCCCAAATTTAGTGCTTACAAATCCCATAACCAGAGGAATGACGGCGCCTCCGGACACTGCCATGATCAGCAAACCTGAAATTTCATTGGCCCGTTCAGGCATTTTGTCCAGCGACAGCGAGAAGATGATCGGGAACATATTGCCAGTCCCCAATCCCAAAATAAATATGGATATAAAAGCAACTGTATCGTCGGGGGCAAAAAACACTCCCAGCACGCCGGCGAGCGAAACTAAGGTGGTCAGCAAAAGAAAGAAACGCGGCTTGATCCAGTTTAAGATGATTGCCCCAAGCAAACGGGCTACCGTTTCTCCGGCAAAAAACAAGCTGATCCCAATTGCTGCTGTTTCAAGGGGCAATCCAAACTTTGCAATAAGAATGTTCGCAATATTGGTATTTACAGCAACCTCAGCACCCACAATCAAAAAAATAGATAACGCCATTAAGGCTACAAACCGGTTTTTAAGCAACCCAAAGCAGGATGAGAAAGATGCCGGTTTCCTGTCTGGTTTCGATTCCTTAATAGGAGTCATTGAAAGCCACAACGCTGCCAATAGCGAAGTGATACCGTAAACAGCAAACACCAGCTTCCAATTGCCAAAACTGCTCGCCATGAAAGTTGCAATTAATGGACCTGAAAACGAAATGATTGCTTTTACAAACTGAGAGGTACTCATGTAACTGGCCAGTTTTTCGGAAGGAGTTACATCCTGTAGCAACGGATTGGCCGAAACCTGAATAACCGTATTCCCAATCCCAAGAAGAATGAATGATGCAAACATCATGGCAAAAGAATAATGAATGAATGGCAGCCCCAACCCGATGGCTTGAATAACCATACCAACATTCAGCATATTCCGCTTACCAAATTTGTCCTGCAGAACACCTGCAGGAACCGACAGCACAAAGAACCATAGAAGCACCATCATCGGTAAAAATTGCGAGATAAAATCGGTCAAGGCAAAGTCCTGCTTCACATAGCCGGTTGCTACTCCGATAATATCAACAAACCCCATTACAATGAATGACAAAAAAACCGGAAGGATCTTCCGTAATTCGATTTTTGAATTGTTCACAAGATTAGATTTTAGTTATTTGACAAATTAAATTACAACACACATACTTTTAGCTCCAATTCTTCCAGAAGATTAACTTCTTTTACAGCACCTGATTTTTCATTCAGCCGTAACGTTTTGATTTCTGACGTAGTGAAGAATGATCAGCTCGTCGCCAGATAAACGTTTCCGAAAAAATGGAATTCAACCATCATGCAAAGGGTGTGGTAAACAGGAAGATGCAACTCCTGGACATAAGCAGTTCGCTTCCCCGGAACGTTGATCAGAATGTCGCTGAAAGCTTTCATCTTTCCACCCGTTTCGCCTGTCAATCCGATTACATCCAATCCTTTTGCCCTGGCAGTAATCATGGCATCAACCACGTTCTGTGAATTTCCGGAACTGCTGATTCCAATCAGGACATCACCCGCATTTCCATATCCAACAACCTGCTGGGCAAAAACAAGATTCGCATCAATGTCGTTTGCAACAGCGGTAATCAGAGCATGGTGCGCTGTAAGTGAAATCGCCGGTAATCCCTGCTGAAGTTTCGCAGCAAGGTACGTTCCTCTTTCTTCGTCAACTTCCTGAAGTTGTTTTCTTAACCGATCTTCAACGATACGCTTATTCTCAAAGCCTTTCATCAGTTCACCAATGATGTGGTCTGAGTCTGAACAACTTCCACCATTTCCACAAACCAAAACTTTTCCACCACGCTGATAACATGCGATCAAACAGTCAGCCGCTCGCTGTATTTCATCCCGAAGCGGCAACAACTGCGGATATCTTCGGATCAGCTCTTCTAATAAAATGTTACTGTTTCCCATCTTAAACTAATTACGGCTGACATAAAGAGCAACGCACAAAGCAGCAAAATCACCAATTGAATCACCCAGTTCGGCAGGTTTTATCCGGCAAACGTCAAGTGCCGAGGGAATGGCCTCGCGCTTCAGAACTTCATCTATCAATGGTTTAAACAACATCTCGTTGCGCGAATAAATGCTCCCGATAACAATACATTCGGGATTCAGGATATCGATTAAAATGGCAAGCCCCTGGCCCAGATAATCGGCCGATATGCCAATGATTTCGCAGGCAACAGGATCGCCATCAACAGCAGCCAGGGCCACCATTTTGGTGTCAATTTCATCAAGCATCTCCTGAGAAGGACAAAAGCTCACCGGCTGGTTATTTTTCAGCTTTTCAGAAACGATTGTTTTAGCCAGTTGTGCAATTCCACCTCCGCTGCAAAATCCTTCAAACGAGCCGGCTTTCCCAAACCCAATGGGGCCTTTTTTTGCCAGTCTGACATGCCCAACCTCACCTCCCAGGTCATTGGTACCACTATACAGTTTCCCGTTCAAAATCAGGCCTGCGCCCATTCCGGTTCCAAAAGTCAGAAACACCATGTTAGAGGTTCCCCTACCCGATCCCATCAGCCATTCAACTAAGGCACAGGCATTGGCATCATTTTGAATTGCGGTCGGAACCCCAAATTTGTCCTCAAATAACTTTACAATCGGGATTTCATCCCAACCCGGAAGGTTTGGCGGTGAAAGAACAATCCCTTTCACGCTATCAAGCGGACCTCCGCAACTAATTCCTATAGAAGCAATTTCTTCAATTCCGATCTGATGACGAAACAACAGACTCTCCAGATCATCCTGCATCCGGCTGATCATTTGATAAGGATCGGGATAATCCTTTGTCTGAATTACTGTTTTATCAATGATTGAGGGCTTTTCTCCTTCTTCAACTGTGCCCAGAATGACCGCACACTTGGTGCCGCCAACATCAATACCTGCAATTTTCATGTTTAATCTTTTTTATATTTAATTTTTTAAACCACCGATTGATAATCGTCTAACTTAAAAGGAGCGACTCCTGCTAAGTAATGATTGGTGTACTTTTCCTTACCTATCGTATTTTCCATCAGCCACATGGACTGTTCTTGAGTTTGCGGGATACTTCCGACCTCAGTTTTCCCATTGGCCGGAATTTTAAACGCCTCAGAAAAAATTACCTTTCCGCTGTCAGCACCCCTAACCTCTACGGCACCCGACTTTTCTTCCCTTGAATCGTTCACGGCAACCACCGGATGTTTCCCTTCTATCGGATCACCAAGCATCACGCAGGCATCGTGTTGCACCTGCCGGATAGAATAGTAGTCCAGCTTTTTGCTGTTGTAATAATCGACCACAACATCAGAAATGACCGGCCATCCGTCGCGCAGATTCCACCAGATAATTCCGTTTTTGCGGAACTTATCCATTCGCCATAGTTCAACAAAAAACTTCATGGCTTCAGCCTGAACAGCCTGTGAGGCAAAAATAAACAGGTTCAGGTCTTTCGGGCATTGACCGAACACGGCATTCACCTGTTTTATCATTAAGTCGTTTCGATGCTCAGTAAACACTGAACTTTTAACAGCATCTTGAAATTACGGATCATTCCCCCTATATTATTGAAATTTAATCAATTAAAAAATGTCAACAAACACTAAATCGTTTTAGCTAAAAGTATAAAAAATTTAGGATCCGCAAGATTTCCGAACAATAAAATCAGTTTTAAGCGTAATTTGCTGAACCTTAGTTTCGGGATGCCTGATCTGATTAAGTAAAACCTGCACAGCAGTCTTTCCAATCTCTTTTAAGGGTTGATCAATTACGGTTACCGGGCTAACGCATATTTTATAAGCGTCAGGATTATCAAAACTTACGATGGCAATATCTTCAGGGATTTTTAGGCCTAACGCTGAAATACATTCAATCCCATAAATACCAAGTTTACTGGTCGAAAAAAGAATGGCATCAACTTTTTCAGCATTTTTCTTTCCGACAAGCTCCTTGATTGCCATTGCCACATCCTTATTTTCGTGCGAAAAAGGCAATACTTTTATCAAACTTTCATCAACCGGAACCGCCGAATCCAACAATGCCTTTTTATAGCCTTCAACCCGTTCTTTCATCGTAATCAATTCAAAATTTACCGTGACATTGGCAATCCTTTTTCTTCCCAATTTCAGCAAATGACTGGTGGCTTTATAGGCAGCCTGATAATTATCAACCACGATATAACTGCATTCTATTTCAGGAAAATAACGGTCGATCAGGACAAATGGAATATTGTTTTGAACAAGCATTTGAATTTGTTCTTCACTGTTTGCCGGCGGAGAAATGAGGTAACCATCAACCTGGCTTTGCTGTAACATGGCAATTTGTTGCCCCGACTTTTCCGGATTTTCGTCTGAACTACAGAAAATTACATTGAATCCATGAAGGGCAGCCTCCTGTTCTATTTCGCGTCCAAGCTTTCCGAAAAAGGGATTGGCAATATCAGCAATAATTAACCCGATGGTATTCGTTCTTCCAGTTCTTAATCCCTGGGCCAACCGATTGGGCTGATAATTTAGCTCAGCAGCAACATCAATTACCTTCTGGCAAATTTCATCGCTAATCCGGAACTCCTTTCCCCGCCCATTCAGAACAAAAGAAACAAGCGTTTTGGATACACCCAGGCGTGTTGCAATGTCATTAAGCGATGTTTTCTTCATTCGTATAAATTTTTCTCGTCCTGTCCCCATCCATTTCCGAGATGTATGAGCTTTCTCTATTCTATAAAAGCAAAATTAACTTTTATCTCATAAAGCTAGATCACAAAAAAATCAGTTTTTTTGGCTTTGTTGAAGTCAAAGTCTATAATTCAGGACGAATGAACTATTGAGCTATCTATAAAACCGTTAGCTCCTGAAACGTGCCTGCAAGGGGATGATTGGGCCAACAAATCTGAATATCCGCAACAAAAAGAACACATCAAGCGATCGTTTTTTTTGTCCAAAACAATTTTGTTTTCCCAGAAAATTATAGATTTGCACCGCAATCTGAAATTCATCTTTCAATCGTTAAAGGAAGAGCTTCCATGTAAAGGAAAACGGATTTCAAATTTATTGCACGGGGTATAGCGCAGCTTGGTAGCGCGCGTCGTTCGGGACGACGAGGTCGTCGGTTCAAATCCGGCTACCCCGACAAAAAAGCCCGGGAAACAAATTGTTTCCCGGGCTTTTTAGCTTCTTCCAAGACTCTGTTTAAACGGATCACTTCATATTGTTGTGAGGAAGTATTGGATCACTTGACATTATTGTGGGGAATGGTATTAATTTGAATCTTTGTTGAAAAA
>CAZAVU010000113.1:0-4424 GCA_964488805.1 uncultured Odoribacter sp.
TCGAAACCCGGCCAGAGTGTGATCAAACGGCCAAACAACGAAAACATGTTTTCGATCGGACAACTTTTTAAAGCGCGTGGCTATCAGTTGAAATTCGTTTACGGCGGATATGGTTATTTCGACAACATGAACTATTACTTTTCGCATAACGGCTATGAGATTGTTGATCGCAATGATCTGAAAAAAGATGAAGTTACTTTCGCCAATGCCTGGGGCGTGTGCGATCAGGACCTTTTTAACCGCACACTGAAAGAATGCGACCAGTCGTTTGCCAGCGGGAAACCATTCCTGAACCATGTGATGACCACTTCGAACCACCGTCCGTTTACCTATCCGGCGGGAATTATTGACATTCCCTCGCATGCTGGTGGTCGCCGCGGCGGAGTGAAATACTGTGATTATGCCATTGGTGAATTCATCCGCAAAGCCAGCCAGAAGCCCTGGTTCAACAACACCCTTTTCGTCGTCATGGCCGATCATTGTGCCGCAAGCGCCGGAAAGACCGAACTGCCATTCATGGAATACCAGATCCCTTTCCTGATTTACAATCCCGGACTTATCCGTCCGCAACAAATCAGCAAACTGTGCAGCCAGATTGATGTGGCGCCAACCTTGCTGGGATTGATGAACTGGAGTTACAAAAGCAAGTTTTTCGGGAAAGATATCCTGAAGATGGCTCCTGAAGAAGAACGTGCATTCATTTCCAACTACCAGAAACTCGGATACATCAAAAACAACCACCTGACGATTCTGAGCCCGCAGCAAAAAGTATCGCAGTACCTGATTGATCCTGCAAAGGGAGAAATGAGAGCCGTGCCGGGTGATCCTGAAATCGAAAAAGAAGCAATAACCTATTACCAGTCGGCCAACTACGTTTACAAGAACAAACTCAATAAGTGGAATTAAGATGAAACGAATACTCTGGAAAAACTATTGTAAGCATTCAATTCTATTCTTCCTGATGTTTTTCGCTTCATTTCAGCTAAAGGCGGAATTAAAGAAAGACACGTTGATTAATGAAGTTCGGAGAGATACTTTTCGGGTTCGAAAAGCCCAGATTTTTGATACAGGCTCAGGTTGTCCGGCTGTTTATGTCCGCCCAAAGCCGTTTCAGTTTGCCAAAAATGTACCTTCAAACATGTATCAGTTGGGTAAAACGGCTTTCTCGAAGAAAAGCTTACCCAAACTGGGGGCCATCTTAGCCGGAACAGCCTTACTTGTTGCTGTCGACCAGCCTATTATTGATGCCGCTCAGCAATTTGGCCGGTACATTAATCTCGATCCTTCACGAAAATCAAAAACGATACTTCAATTCAATATTGGCGGCTTTCATGTGAATGCCCTTGAAATTCCCGACAATGCGAATTCCGCAATTTATTATTTGGGCGAAGGCTGGACCAGCATACTGGTAGCCGGAGGATTATACAGCTATGGCCTTGTGGCGAACGATTACCGCGCCCTTCAGACCACGTCGCAAATTGCGGAAGCTTTTTTTACAATGGGTTTTACCACTCAGTTTTTAAAACGAATCACTGGGCGTCAAAGTCCTTTCCGGGCCATGGATGATCCCAACGGGGTTCCCGGCGGCGACTGGCATCCTTTTCCCAATCCGGCCAAATACCAGAAAAGCGTTTCCAATTACGATGCTTTCCCGTCGGGCCATTTGGCAACAGCCATGGCAACGGTCACTATTCTTGCCGGCAATTATCCCGACAACAAATACATAAAACCAGTGGGCTATTCTTTAATGGGGCTTCTTGGCTATGCCATGCTTAACAACGGGGTTCATTGGATCAGTGATTATCCGCTGGCTCTTGCCATTGGGTATACCTGCGGGAAAATAGTTGTAGCACGCGGAAATCAGGTAATTCCAAAGATAGGAAACGCCCGCGGTTCATCGGCCTCTCTCATGCCTGCCATTCTGCCACAAGGGGGAATGGGATTGTGCTACCGGGCCGTTTTTTAAAACTGGGAAATCTGAATAAACAAAAACCTCCGGAGAGTTTCTTTTCTCCGGAGGTTTTTGTTTTAAGATAGTTGAACGGTTCAACCGTCAGGCTTCTTCCTTTGCAGGGAAAAGCATTGAGAAAATCACACTCAATGTTAAGGTTAAGGCAATAAAATACAGGGAATAGGAAGATTTAAAGCCGATATCTTCCAGCCATGAATGGGCCAGCAACTTGATGCCCACAAAAACCAGCAATACGCTCACTCCAACATTAAGGAACCTGAACTTTTTGACCATATTGGCCAGCAGGAAGAACAACGAACGGAGCCCGATAATGGCAAAAATATTCGAGAAGAAAACCACAAACGGATCGAACGATACGGAAAATACCGCCGGAATTGAATCGAGTGCAAAAATAACGTCGGTGAATTCGACCATGACCAAAACCAGCATCAGCGGAGTAAAAAATACTTTTCCTTTACGGGCAATGGCAAACCTGTCGTCGTGATAATCCTTGGTAATGTTCAGATACCTAGATACGAATTTAACGATAGGCGAATCATGTGGATCTTTTTCTTTATCTTCTTTCTTCACCAGAATTTTGATTCCCTGGAAAACCAGGTAGGCCCCAAAAATATAGAGAATCCACGCAAAACGATGGATCAGCTCGAACCCGGCAAAAATGAAGATGAACCGTAAAATAATTGCTCCCAGAACGCCCCAGAACAACACCGTTTTGTAGTTCTTCAAAGGAACCGAAAATCCCTGAAGGATAAGCAAAATAACAAATACATTGTCGATAGAAAGCGTCTGTTCAATGAAATAACCGGCCAGGTAACTCATCGACATGTGGTTACGGTATTCACCGACCATTCCTCCAAAATCCGTTTTCAGAAATTTGAGTTCCGGAGCATACCTGTTTGCTATTTCCGAAAGCTGTTCAGGTGTTTCAATGCCATGTAACATGTGGCCATAGAATTTTAGAAACACATAAAATCCCATCGAAAGGATGAACCAAACGCATGACCAACTCAATGCTTCTTTGGTGGAAACAATATGCGAATGTCGGCCAACGACCAACAAATCAATCATTAACACGCAGATGATTAAGATCAAAAAACCACCCATCAAAAGTACTTCTGCTGACATATTTTTTAATTTACTTTAGTTACGCCTCCGGAAACCACAAACTTCATTACTTCCGAAGGACTCAAATTTATCAATTTTACCGACTTCTCAGGAACAATATACAATTCGCCCGAAAAATTGTAGGAATGAGGAAAATAAACAGCCACCATCTCGTTAAGGCCAAATTCCTGAAGATTTTTCTCGGTTACAAAGCCCATTTTCCACAGGTCGTTTTCCTGATTCATGCACACAATAACCGGTACATTAAACTTTTTCTCTTTGCCGACAAATGCGGTAAACAAGTCGTTCAACGAAGTATAGATCACATTCAGCAACGGTGCGCGGGCAAGCAGTTTCCGGGTGAATTTAATAAACGGACGGGCGATGATGGTTTGTCCGATCAGCCCAAGGAGCGTTAGGGATATGAACAGCACAACCACTCCAATTCCGGGAATATCGAACTTTAAATGTTCCTTCAATGGATCGCGGATCAGGCGGTCAACGTAGTTAAACATCAGGAAAACCGTGTACAAGGTCACGGCCAAAGGCCCCAGCAACAATAATCCCTGTAAAAAATATTTGAAAAGTCGTTTCATTTATGGTATAAATATTTGTTTTCCTCCATGAGTTTACCCCGGATTACGAAAAATCTGGTTCGCAATCGGGTATCTGTCATTTTGTGCCGAAAGATACGACTTTTACCCTTGGCAAATCATTAAGGAAGTTTTGCACTGTTTTAAATAAACGTTATAAATCGCAAGAAGGATAAATCCTGCCGGTGCAAGTCGTACGCCATTATGTCAATGGTGTAGTACATCACTCCATCGTGGGCATCAAAACACAGAGCACTCACAACACCTTATTATCTTACCGAATATTACCTCTTTTTATTACCCTTTCCAGGAAACAAGCGCTTTCCTAAAAACAAGTTCAGGCAGAAAAACAAGATGCAATACACTTGTTATTTCCTTGAAAATTAGTAAATTAGTTATAAATAAAAGCTAAACAATATGAAAACAATCAAATTTATCATCGCAGTTATTTTTTGTCTGGGATTTACAAACCTGGATGCCCAAATCAATTTAAAGGATAAACTGAAAAATGCCACTCAAAATCGGGCCAACAGAAAGACCGATCAAGGCATTAATAAAGGACTGGATAAAGTTGAAGATGGTGTCAAAGACCTGTTTAAAAAGAAAAACAAGAATGAACAGGATAGCGCCGAGGTTAATCAGAACCAAAAGACAGAACCAGAAAGCAAAGCAGGAGGAAAGTCCACTCCATCGCTGGCCACCTATTCGAAATACGATTTTATTCCAGGCGAAAAAGTTATTTTTTACGAAGATTT
>CAZAVU010000113.1:4524-8837 GCA_964488805.1 uncultured Odoribacter sp.
CTCAACCGTAGAGTGGAATTTATCAAGCAGTAATTGACCCAAATAAATTAGTTTGAAACTATTAAATTAAATATTATGAGAGTGTTATTCTTATTTGCAGCAGTTGTTATTTGTGCAGTGTCTTTAAAAGCACAGCAAACGTTTTTCCCAACCAAGGAAGGAACCGTGTTGGTTTACAAAACATTCGACAAGAAAGAGAAACTGACCACCAAAGTTCAGTACACCATTAAACATGTCAGTATCAGCGGAAACGATATAGACATTACCTATCTGTGCGAATCTATAGACCCAAAGGACAAACTGATTTTCAAGGAAGAAATTACCATCCACCAGAAGGGCGACATCATGTACCTCGACATGAGCAACTTCATTAACAAAGCTGCATTTCAGCAAAATGGCGAGATTCCGGCTGAAGTTCTGGTAAAAGGCAACAACATGGAAATACCGATGAATCCTCAGCCTGGACAGACTTTACCCGACGCCAGCGTAGAAATGTCGTTGAAAATGGGCTTTGTCAATTTGAAAATAGCTGCCGATGTTACCAATCGTAAGGTTGAAGCCATCGAAGATGTTACTGTTCCGGCAGGTAGTTTTAAATGTTACAAATTTTCCAGTCAGGTTAATTCGCTGGCGCTTGGGATAAAGGTGCAATCATCGGGTGTTGAATGGTACGCCAAAGGGGTTGGTATCGTTAAATCAGAAAGCTACGACAAGAAGGGCGAACTTTCTTCACGCACCGAACTGGTTGAACTGAAAGAATGATTTCAAAATTATAAAGAAATAATACTGTCAGGCAGTGTAACAATTTAAAATTCAATAAAATGAAAACAGTCAGACCATCAAGCGTTTTAAATACAGTTTTTTTCATCCTGATATTCGGTGCAATCGGGTATGCCCAAACCAGCGCTGAAGCTTATATGAAAAGTATACCGGCGTTACCTAAAGATTCGTGTTCTGCCTCATTGGAATCAAATCAGATGTATACAGAAAAGGTTCAGTCACTCATCGACGAACTTCAGGCGGATATTGAGGCCCGAAACGAAAAGGTGAATGCTGCTGCGGAGGCTAATAAAGATGCCGTTGAAGCAAACGCCATGAACCAGGTTTCGCAGATGACCGGTATGTCACAAGCTGACTTAACTAAGCTGAAAAACTCGAAGAACATGACCGACGCTGAAAAACAAGCACTGGCAAACCAGATTTTGATGCAAAAGACCAACATGTCGATGGACGAAGTCAAAAAGCTTTCGACAATGAGCGCAGCTGGTAAGCAAGCTTATATGCAAGCCATGGGGACAGAAATGATGGCCACTTCAGGCAACAACCAACAAACCTCACCGGCGGTTGCTGATATACAAAAGACTACTGATCTGCTCAATCAGCAACAAACACTTATGAATGCCTACATCGACGGTCAGAAAAAGATTATTGACCAGTACGCAGCCATCGACAATGCAACCAAGGCAAAAGCCATGCTCGAAAATATCCAAAAATGGCAGCAAAAACAACGGTCGTTTGGCGAGATTGTATCCAAAGCGCAGGCAAAGGTAATCGATTCACTGGAGGTACTCATCAATGCCGAAAGGCTTAAATACTGCGAATTTCAAACGCCCAAATACAGGGCACAGCTACGAAATCATTTATCCGTGTTAAAATCCTCATTGCCCGAATATCGTAAATTCGGGAAAGCCAATTGCGCCTACATCTCCAATCAGACAAAAATTGAGCAACCTGCTGAAATGATTGATGTTCCCGCACTGGAAGCCATAAGGGACTATCTCAGATGCCTGAAAAATGTTCATAAATATGCACCTCTGATCGCCAAAAACAATTGATATACCGCCAAACTCCACTTTAAAACCTTAGGTACATGAGAAATGTATTGATGGTCATATTGATATTTCTGTATGTTGTAGCTGGAGCCCAGAGCAGCCAGCTTACAACAGAGCAGATCAGGCAGCAAATGGCTAAAATTCGGCAAACCACGAATTGGAACGACCCGGTTGCAGCAAAAAAGGCCAATGAGCAAATACAGAAACTAGCACAACAGCTCAATGGAGGGAAACAACTGCCTGTAACTTTTGGGAAAAAAGAAGAATCAAAAGACAAATCGAAATCCGTTGAAGGAAAAGTTGTTGTTCAACCAACAAAGGAAAATGTGGTGAAAATAGCCGATCGTTTTTATAAAAAAACATATAAGCAATTGGCTGCTACTGAGAAAACAATATTTGATCTGGATTTAAAACAAATTGAATCAACAAAAAATAGTTTTAAGTCAGTCAGAAACTTATCAAGTATTGGCGGTGAGTATTTAAACTTAAGTAATAATCCCGATATAGCGTGTGTGTACTTGGCTTCGGCTCTTGAAGCAAATCCTTCGGATACGTTGTGTGTCAATAACTTTGGGGCTTATCTTCGAATGATTGATTCTACGAATGTTGCACTGACTGTGCTACTCTATGCAAATAGTATTTTTGATAAAAGTCCGATTATTCTTACTCAGTTGGGCCACTGTTATTTGGAACTGAACGATTTTATAAAGGCAGAAAAGTATTATAGGGAAGCTTTAAAATATAACCCTCGTTTTGGCCAGACACATTCAGCTCTTTGCAATTTATACCTAGAATTGGGCCGATGGAAAGAAGCATTACAAGAACTATTTGCCGGAATTGTCAATGGAGGCTTTACTTACATGGATGGGGCGTCTAATTTACAGAGACTGACTGATTCTTCAAGTTCTTCCAGCAACTCTTCGGCTAATAACCGGCTTAAAATTTCAGCAGTAGTTCAACAAAACAATTCAAATTCAGGCGATGATGCTACTGGAGAAAGTAATGAGATTCAAATAGACATGAAAGACATGTTGGCTTCATTAGTTCCTCCGGAAAAGACTTTAACTGACGATGATAAATTAGCGCCTTTAGTTCCACAGGATAACAGGATTCAAATGCCAAAATTTCCGGAATGCAAGCGCGTAGAAGATTGGCAGGAAGGCGGAGGATATGAAGGGGCAATCTCTGCATGGCAAAATTTTGTTAACTATGATACGAATTTTATAAAAGAGTTTAACCAAATTAATGATGATATTCCACAGCTTCCTGAAAATGCCGTTTTGCGCGATTATCCGAATGAGCGTTTAGCCTTGGATTGCATAACAGAACAAATTTATTCTATGTCGGTAGACATAGATAAAAAATACCGAACATTAATTAACAAAATTGAGCAAACTGTAAATACAGCCAATGAAAAATATCTTCAAACCAACAGTGTGTTATCCCAAAAATATGCTTCCTGTATTGAAAGTTGTGGAGACGAATATTGTTTAAAAAAATGCCAATATGAATTTTGTCAAAAAGAATGCCCTAATGCCAATAAATACAACGATATTTTAAGACACTCGTTTTTAGACTGGCAAACTGCATTTTTCAATATGAAAAATGAACAGGAAAAGTTGCTGGATGATTTATATGGTTTTACTGAACCATGGATGAATAGATTATCTAGTCCTTATTGGAGTAGAATCTATGCATACGAAGTCAGACGGGTAGCCCTGGGCATCATCGGAAATTGTTATGGCAACTATCCTCAATTATTTCAGCAACTTGCGCATAATATCTGTGTAAATGATTGTTCTGTTTATGCAAATCCCTTTCCAGAACGTCCATCTGAGGTCCGCCAAAAGTCACCCGAAGCCAATCAATGCCCCAATATCGGTAAAATCAAAATTTCGCTGGACAAATGCGACCTGAGCCTCGATTGTGAAAGCATCGAATTTGGTTGTGTAGCAGGAATAGCTGCGTCCATAAAACGGAATTTTGTAAAAAAAACCACCACCGGGTTCCTTGGAGTAGGTATAAAGGGGAGCGCCGGCTTTATATCGGCTGGCGTTAAAGCTGGCATCGAGGTTACAGTTACCGATAATAATGAGGTTGAAGATGTTGGCGGAAAATTTGATGTATCCACATCATTCGGGCCAGGCGTTACAAAGGCGGGAGCCAGTACTTCGGGTAGTTGTACTGTAATGACAGGACTCAAGGCAAAAACAGGCTTTAGTGTCGGTGGAAAAGCTTTCTAAACCTGCCCGGATTTCTCTTTCGTGCCGGTGAAAAAGTGGTGTGACCATACACGGGTTCAATATTTTTTTCATTGAAAAGGATATTTGGCCGGGAGAATTAGACAGCAAGAATCAGACTTCCAGTTTAAGTCTTGAATTGTACTCTGTTTTTAAAATAATTATTTGAATTAGGCATTTAGCAAATATGAGCAATCTTTTAATAAACCCGGAGGGTTTGCATGTTTATAGTTATTTCACA
>CAZAVU010000114.1:0-8473 GCA_964488805.1 uncultured Odoribacter sp.
CGCCAGGCCAGTTTTCGCGGTGAGTCCGGTAATGGCGGACGATGATGGTAGTTCCGTTGGGGAAACGGGTGGTGAAATAATCGCTGTTTCGGGAAACGTACTCCGTATTGTCGTTCGTGTTGGCAAACTTACCGGAGGCGGGATAGGCTCCCACAGCATTCAGAATTTCGAAAAGCGTGCGGGTTTCGTAGCCCAGGCTGGCCGACTGATCGTCGCGCGGACGGAAGCCCAGATAGCAAACCGATCCTTTCCCCAATTTGGAGGAAACCCCGATTATCTTTCCGTCGGCTTCTGCCACTGTTTCAGCGCCCGCCATTGGAGTCACGGGATAAATACGGTCGACCAGGAAATCAGTCAGAATAGTTTGTGAAGGAACTTTTCCCAGTTGATTTTTGAAATTTACGATCTTCCCGGCTGCTATTTCGCCCTGGTAAATTGAATAACTATAGTTAGCCTTAAACAAGTCGGACCATTGAGCCGAGCAGTTTTCAGCTTTTTCGTTGATCATGGCCGGAGCTCCAAACCATACCAGTTTCCCTCCTGAAGTGGCAAATTTTTGCATAAAATCGAGCAGCCCGGCGGCAGGAAGCGGTTCGTACAAGGCAACCAGTGTCGAATAACTTTTCCCGGCAATCTGGATTCGGCCGTCAGGTGTGATTTTCCCCATTTCAAGCAGTTTGTCGGAAGTGATGTAGTTGGCGTAGGCATATTGGGTCATCCAGCTTCCAAAGCGGGGTTCGGCGGCCACCAGGTTCATCGGGTAAAGGATCAGCACATCCACATCGCGGTGAACATGACCGGTCATCAGGTCGATTGGTCTGGAAGCCTGGGCGCCAAAAGCATTGTTGATAGCCTCCTTGCGAACACGGGCTGGTTCGGGCATTCCCCAGTAAGCTGCATAAGCATTGGGATATTTATTAATTACGCCAATTGACGTGGCCATGGCTGCACCATAATAGTTGCGGTCGAGCCAGCCACACTCAGCAAAATCGTTCCCGGTGGGCTGCAAATATTCTCCCCATTTGAAATAATCGTAGCAGGCAGCCGAGGCCTGCTGAACCGTATTCGACCAGATGAAATTCGAAGTATATTCATACAAATAGGCATTCTGGTTCAATTTCTCGGTATTGCAATAGTCGATCGTCGGACTTTCGGCCCACGAAGAATGAGCGCTGGTACGCAGTTCACGCCCAAATAAATCTTCGGCATATTTCTTTGCCTGACAGAACAAATCGACCACCTGGTTATTCAGCAGTTTGTAATAACGGTGGCGCATGAGTATCGACTGCTGAATTGCTTCGGGTGTATCGCCAAAAACGTATTGCGCGTTAACAGGCGCAGAAGCAAAATTCGAAGTTGGCTGCATTCCATAAACAAAGTAGAGCAGCTGTTTTTCGTCGAATGACTTCCCGTATTTGTCGGCATACATTTTCCCCATGGAAGGAGTATAATAGCGAACACAGAACTGGCCATCGTCGTGATGACTGAAATAGAACCAGTTTTGCTGAATGTGCATTTCGTCGGAATACAGCGAAACCAGGTTTACACCTTTGTTATGGTATTTTTTCATCAGGTTTTTCAGGAAAGGCAAGGCTTCGGGACTGAAATAATCCATTTCGGGAGTTTCATATTCCAATAAAACCAGCACATGGTCGTAGCCTTTGGCCTGATTGTCGCCTGCCGAGAAAACCTGCACCAGTTCTGCATTTTTATGTTGTTCTTCTCCGGTGAGTGTTTTCAGGTCGGTGTAGTTTTCGATCTGAATACCGTCTTTCAACTCAACGATATCAGACGGATTGACCATTTTACAGGGGCTGTCGGACAACGATTTTTCTTTAAAGGCATACGCTTTTACTCCGGTCAGTTTTATAGCAAAACGGCCCTTGTTGTTGGTCCAGAACAACTGTTTCCAAAGTTGTACGGTAAATTTCCCGGTTTGGGGATCACGAAGCCCTGTTTTGTAATGAAGCCAGTGACCCGATTGTCCGGTACTTTTCTTAAATGCACTTCCGAGCTCCAGCGGACTCAGCAAACTCAGGTCAATGCCCATTCCGTATTTCGCGGCAAAATCACTGATAAATTTGATTTTGTCGATGTATTCGTCCATGTCAGGCGTGAGCAGGCGATCGGCGCCGGCTTCCTTGCGGTATTGGCGGAAGAACTCGTCGAAGGCGACGGTCAGCACTTTGTCGCCCCGTTTTTGCCCCTGTTCGCAAATCTCGCGCAGACTGGCATACTCTTTTTGCAATCCGGTAGAAACATCAATTTTCGTATCCGGATTTTGCAGATCATTTAATTGCTTGTCGCTGGTCAAGATGATCACTGCCGAAAAAGTGGGCATTGAAAGCGCCAGAAGGAACAACCCCAGGCAGCAGAAAAGCCATTTTTGTTTTAGAATATTCATAATTGGTTAATTTAGTTGGTTAGTGGTTTAAAGTTTAAGAGATTAGTTCATAATAGGTAAAGCAAATTATTGACTCATTTTATATTTCACTCACTCCAAGCCGCCGTTAGGCGGCTTCCCCCCTCTCTACTCTTGTAGAGAGGGGCAAAGCGAGCTCTGCGAGCGAGGGGTGAGTCAAGATAAAAATTAGAAATTCGACATTTTTTTATTCTTATTCCTTTGTTTTTCAACTCTATTCCTATTTTCCCCAGATGCACCGGTAATTAAACCGGCGGTTGGGAGCGGTGTCCCCATCGGTACACAACGAAATCGGATCTTTCAGTTCAGCAGCATTGTCGCTCCATTTAAAATCGAACGAGAATTGGGTGCCCGATAAGCCAAGCAACCCGCGGGGAACAGAAAGCTCCAGTTTATTTCCGGAAATATGGTATTTCAGATCGGCCACTTCAACCCAGGGATTCTCGGGATGGGCCGCATCATATTTCATCAGCGTGGTGGTTTGCCCGTCTTTCACCTTCTTGTTGATCAGGAAGTCGTAGCCATACCAGCCGGTTGCCGGGTTTTTGTCGGCATCGATCAGCAGCAGCATCCAGTTGTTGTCGGTTGAGGCCGTCAGGTTGTTGCTGGTTTCAGCATAAAACGAGATGTTTTGTTTGTCGACAGCCACCTTTGCTGTAACAATATCGTTTCGTCCTGAGGTGTTGGTATAGTGCAGTCCTCCATAACCATTGTGGTCGCGGTGAGCAACATCACCTTTGGTGTCGCGGTACTCGGTGGTAACCGAATTCCAGTCTTCAAAGTTGCCGTCGGTTTTCATCTTCGAATAACCTTTCAGTTCCGGAATTGGCCTGATGCCTTTGTATTTCCGGATGTTCTGGGCCATCTGCATGTAATAGTTGTCGGTATAGCCACCTTTCATCGGGCTGACGGTCCGGTTAAATTCCGAATTGTACTGATCGACAAAAAAGAACGGATTATTACGTCCCAGCCAGGGTGTTTTTCCTCCGCCATCGGGCTGGTATTTGCCTGCGGTCCATTCGTTCCAGTCGTTGATATACAGAAATTCGGGGTTGGCGGCAAGGGCATCGTCCCAGCGTTCCTGGAAATAGATGCCATATCCGACAGGATCTTTTACCGTTTTCCCTAACCAGGGGACATAGGCCGATTCCGGCATATCGTATTCATTCAACTTGGGTTCCCCACTTTGGCGCGACCACGATTTGCCAACGCCCATGTTTTCGCTGGTCATGGTAACCGGGTGCTGGGCCGGGGTAACGGCAGCCTCTTCGCGTTTGCCGTTGTGTGTCGAAACCAGCTCTTCGGGTTTCAGCGCTTTTACCTTGGCATCGGCCATGCTGTAACCGAAGCTCCAGTTGTCTTCCGTGCCGATAAAGCGTTTTCCGCCCCATTCGTAATAGCCCCACCACATGGTGCGCAGCGTGAAGAAGTTCTTCACCTCTTTGGTGTAATCTTTATAGAACTCTTCGGTATAGTCTGGATCGCCGTAGTGCGGGTTCTTCGGATCGGTTTTGGCCGCCGCATCGTAATGCGGATTCGGGTGCTTATTCCCACCGCTGTTGGCATCAAAATCGGGAGTTCCGTTGTACAGCAACAGTGGCTTGCCGTCCCAGTAGAACCAAAGATCCTTGTATTTCTCCTGTTTGTAAATTCGGTCGTACAGATCCTGCACCACGGTAATGACGGGTCCGTTGAAGGCCCAGAAAACGAATTTCGGAACTTTATTTCCTTCTGCTTTCATCTTTTCCATGGTGCTGAAGGTCACTTCCCATTCGTCCCAGTAACGCACGGCATTGGTCACATCCATCACCAGCACATCGACTCCGGCATCGGCCAACATCGACATGTCTTTGCGGATTACATATTCATCCTGACTCAGGAAATAACCGTTTTCAGGTTCTCCCCAATGGTATGAGCCTTCGGTCCAGAGCGGGTGTTTGGCATCCAGCCGGGCATTGGGATCTCCGGTCAAAATCTTGGTTACATCAGCCGAATAAGGGCTTTTGAAATTTTTATAGTGATCCTGTGTATGCCAGGTGATGTAAAAAATGCCGACCACCCGTCGCTGATCGTTTTTCATAGGGCCAACCTGTTGGATGTCGGGCATGGTTCGACCCAGCGCGTCGTTGGCTACCCAGGTATCGGGATACAGGTCGCGGTAATAGTTTTCGCCGGAAGTTGCAGCCTGAACGATGGTTTCAGGAGCTTTCGGGTTTGTCTTTTTGTCTTTCGATAAGCTGGTCAGGAACGGGAACACCATTAAAAGTGTCAGGGCCAGCAAGCTATTTGGATTAAAACGTTTGTTCATTCGGGAATAATTTGTTTTTAATTTGTTTGGCGGAACATCCCTTTGTATTTGACCACAGAGGACACAGAGAATTTGTTTTGCGGACTTTCTCTGTGTCCTCTGTGGTTTTTATAAGATCTTAATACTGCACATCCGAAATCGTCACCGGTCCAAACAATCCGGAAGGTTGCAATGGGCTATCCGGCTTGTAAATATTGATGGGACACCAGGTTTTGCGCTGATCTACCGGTAATTTACTGTCGCCAATCAGGCGGTTCACCCAGGTATTGACCACCTCAATTTTCAGGTCGTTTTCTCCGGCTTTCACAAATGGGGTGATGTCGAGCTGGTATGGTGCTGTCCACAAGCCACCGACATAGGTGCCATTAATCGTAATTTTAGCCATTGCAGTGAAACTGCCCAGGTTGATCACAATCTTTTTGCCTTCAGGAAGCTGGTCGAGCTTGAATTTATTGGCGTAAGATGCTGTTCCTGAATAGTATTTGATTCGCTCGTCCGAAGAAGTTGTCCAATCCTGAAGAGTTTCGAATACAACCGGTTGTTCCGGGCCGCGCTGGGTTGCATCAAACTGTACCGTCCACGGGCCTTTCAGTTCGGTCAAAAGCGTTGGCTCTGGGTAGTTGGCATCCACACCGCTGGCAGAAGCCGGGCCTGCCTGTTTGCGGAAAACCACAAATACGCTTTCGTAAGGAGCCAGTTTCAATGGAACAATGGTCGTATTTTCTTTCTGTTCATAAGCCTGCAGGTTGCGCATCGAGCCGGTGGTGGCTTCCCAAAGCTCGGGTTGCTGTCCTTTGACGCGGAATTCAGGAGTGATCAGCTTGGTTTCTCCGGTCTGGTTGGTCACAAAGTAGAACTCGCCATTTCCTGAAGTGCGGTGTCCGTAGTGAATGGTGCGGTCTTCGGGCAACTTGCAATCGGGAACACAGTTGATTTGTGCGAATGCTTCTTCCATGCTCAATCCATTCATGATTGTGCCTTTTCCGAATTTGCGTGATTTCACCTTCACGCCATCCACTTCGCCCCACAACTCGGTAGCCAGTGTTTGCACCTGTTGGTCGGCTGCGGGCTGATTCTGTAGGCTGGGAGAACGTTTAGGAGCCGGACCAAGAACCACTGCGCCATCGCGAACCAACTGTTTGATTTTAGCCAGTAACTCAGGCCGCATGGTTTCCAGTTTGGGTAACACCAGAATCCGGTATTGCGTCCTGTGGGGCAGAGTAATCAGTCCATCTTTCACGGTCATGTATTTTTCGATCACTTCAGCATTCATGTAGTCAAACTGGTAGCCAACCGGAAGGGCCGGATCAGCAATCCCCGTCATTTTGGGTGCGTCCTCTCCGATGAAATAAGCCACATCGGCAACATTTAAACCTTGCTGAAGCATGTAATTGGTGCGTTTCAGGTATTGGGTGTAAACGTCGAGCTGAGAGAACCAGGTGTTTTTTCGGTTAAACTCGTTGCCAAACCAGGCATTTACACCGGGATTTTTGTCCTCGTAAGGTTGGGTAATGTAAACATGCAGCAAAGTGTTGTTGATTCCTTCGGCAAAGAAGCGGTCGCCACGTTGCTTGATGACTCCCGGATAGCGGGCAAACGGGTTGCCGGCACAGGTATTCGATTCGGCTGAAATTTTGGTTTTTCCGTAGATGTGGCCACATGAAGTTGCCGCTCGGTTTTCGATGTTGCCCAGATCACCTTCGCTCCAGAATTCGCCGCCAATTTCGTCGGACTGTCCGCCGTACATCAGGAATTCACTCGGGAAGCCCCAGTGACCGTAACATTCGAGCCAGGTGTGCAACCCGTGTTTGTGGCTGATGTCTCGCAGTCCGCCAACATAATCGTAAGCCACCTTGTCGGCCACCATGCGGCGCATGTCCCACAAAAAGCGGTCGGATTCCAGTTCGCTGTTGACCACCATACCCTGGTAAACCGGAAGGTACGGGATTGGATCGTAACCATATCGTTGTTTGAATTCTTCCAAAAATCCGTCCGTGAAGTTTTGTCCGCCCATTTCGTAGCTATCCTGAACCACCACTTTGAATGTTTTGCGGTCGGCTTCGGGAATGCGTTTCAGGATTTCGCCCATGTGCCCGTAAAAGTGCATGGCTACATGTTCTTTGCTCATCTTGTCCACTTCATAACCGGTAGCTTCGGGCGAGGCCGGGCTGTTCTTGGTTCCTGTAGGGGTCATTCCGGTACGAAGGATCACCCATTCGCCTTCCGGTACATCCCAGGTAAGAGTTCCGTCAGCCGACAGGTTTTTCGAAAGATCAATGACTTTCGAAGCGTCGATCACCGTTGACTTATCGGTTGGCTCGGGCTGTTGAGCCCATTGGTATTCGTGCCAGTAAGGAAGCGGAGTCGGGTGCATCTTGGCCAGTTTCTTTTCGGCATAACGTTCAACCCGGGGCGATGAGGACAGCGCCACTTCGGCAAGTCCTGTGCCCGGTTTGGCATTTTTAACGATCAGGCGGAAGGTGGTTGCCGTAGTTTCTGGGAATGACACGACTACCGGTGCATAAGGTTCAAAACCAACATTCAGCGCCGGATTGGTACGGTTGATCTGAAATTCAGAAATAGTACGGAAAGTTCCGTTGGCGTCCTTCACCTGAAGAACAGCCGGAGCGCCCATCGGATTCTCGGTGGTGCGTATCGAAAGGCTCCGCGCGGTAAACGGCGCTTTGGCTTCCAAATCAATTGTAAAATCGTTTTCTGCCGGAAAGGTAATGCCGGTTTTATTATCGCCATCGGCGATTTTCGCCAGATCGGCCACCTGCGGAACAGAAGTTATCTTTGCATTTTGGTTGTTCAAAACAAGCTGGTCGTCTTTAGGCGCAGGATAAGCAATGACTTTCACATCCTGAAAGAGATCGATGGGTTTATCGAGCTTTTGACTGAGTTTCAGCGGACCTTTTACCCGCAATTCCGAAGCGGTAAGGTAACGCATGGCGGCATCCGCCTTCACCCACGGTCCGCCCGACTGGCTCCAGCCCGGAGAATTGAAAATACCGATTTCGATGTTCAGTTCGGTAGCTGTTTTCAGGGCCGCATGGATAATGTCCCACCATTCGTCGCTGAGCATTTTTACTTTTCCGTAGGGCACATCATCCAGACCGATATTGCCGATAAAAGCCCGGTTGATGCCGGCTTGCTTCATCGCGTGAAGGTCTTTGATCACCCCTTCTTTGGAAATGTTGTCCGAAATCCAGTACCAGTAAACACTGGTTTGCATCGAGTCGGCCGGAGTAACAAAGCCGCTTTCCAACGCTTTGTCAGAAACCTGTCCTTTTTCGGTTGCACACGCTGCAAAAAGCAGTGCCGCAAAAGCGCAGGCGATTAGCCAGGTTGTTTTCTTCATAGTCAAATAGATTTTAGTGGTTTTTATTTTTATTGTTTTTTATATCCGAATTTTGGGTCTGAAACTTTTGTCTATTCGATTGTAATTTCCTTTTGTCCGCTTTCCACTCCGTCGGCGAAGGTTTTTATCAAGATTTTTCCCGGTTTAACCGGTCTTATCGTTGCCAGGATTCGTCCTTCAAAAGCATTGCGATGATCGGTTTTGTAGATTTCGTGGCTCGACTGGTTTCCCGAATCCATTCCAATCAGTTCTCCGGCGCCATCCACCACGACACGGATGTTGTTGGCGGCTTTCGGGCAGCGTACCCCATTTTTATCGGTGACCTCGATGGGAATATACAGCAATTCGCCACTGGCAATTTCAAGTTTTTCACGACTGGGGT
>CAZAVU010000115.1:0-8314 GCA_964488805.1 uncultured Odoribacter sp.
TTTTCTGCTATGCTCATACTTCAAAAGTAATACACAAAAAGGGAATGAACCATTAAAACTATATACAATTTACAACATTCAACTGAAAAACGGGCAATTTCTTTTTTCGTCAGGTTGTTGCACCAGCGGCATTCCATTCATTGTTTTCTCTACCTTTGCGCCTCACGATGAACGATATCCGAAACCATACCATCCAGAAGATAAATAGCCTTGGCGCTCAGGGAAAATCCTTTGCTTTCCTGATTGATTTCGATTTTGAAAAGCCGTTGATTTTTGATCTTGACGATTCGTCCCGGATACTATGGAAAACTCCCGTCGCGGCTAATTTTACTCCTGAAAATTCACCGTCGGAAAAGGTAGCGTGGAAAATTCAACCGGTTGACTATTCATGCTACAATCGGGCTTTTGTGACTGTCAGCCAACATATTCACAACGGAGATACGTATTTGCTAAACCTCACCATGCCAAGCGAAGTGGAAACAAACCTATCTCTAGCGGATATTTTTTTCCGAAGTGAAGCTCCCTATAAAATATGGCTCAAAAACGAATTCGTATGTTTTTCACCTGAAATTTTTGTCCGGATAAATGATGGAGTCATTTCGTCGTATCCCATGAAAGGCACGATTGACGCGGGGCTTGAAAATGCCAGGAAACAATTGTTAACCGACAGGAAAGAGGTTGCTGAGCATCACACTATTGTTGATTTGATCCGCAACGATTTAAGTATGGTTGCTTCAGATGTTCAGGTCGAGCGGCTGATGTACATCGATCAGTTAAGCACCAATCGCGGCGATTTGTTGCAGATGAGTTCGCACATTTCGGGCAGGCTTCCGCACGATTATCCGCAATCGATTGGCTCCATCCTGGCCAAATTGCTGCCTGCCGGATCGATTTGCGGAGCTCCAAAAACCAAGACTGTTGAAATTATCCGCAAAGCCGAAAACTACAAGCGGGGATATTACACCGGCATATTTGGTATCTTCGACGGGAAAAATCTCGACAGTTGTGTACTTATCCGCTACCTGGAACAGCAAGATAACAGGCTGGTTTTCAAAAGTGGCGGCGGCATTACTTTTTTAAGCGATTGTCAAACCGAATACAACGAACTGATTCAGAAAATTTATGTGCCCATTGGTTGAAACCTTGAAGCTAAAGGATGGGATTGTCCACAATACGGAATACCATCAGTACCGTCTGAATGGTGCAATGGCGGAGCTTTTCCCTGAGGCTGAACGCATCGATCTGGCATCCGCGATTTTGATTCCGGGAAATTATCTGTCAGGCCTTTATAAGGTGCGTGTTCTGTATGGGCCAACTATCGATAAAGTTGAGATTTCATCCTACATTCCCCGGACGATCCGAAGTCTGAAGATTGTCCTTCACGAAAGCGTTGATTATCACCTGAAATATACCAACCGGCAGGTTCTTCAGGAATTGTTTGCCCAACGTGTTGATTGTGATGATATTATCATCGTAAAAAACGGGCTGGTAACCGATTCGTTTGCGGCAAATCTTCTTTTTTTCGATGGACAAAAATGGGTCACGCCGGATTCTCCGCTGTTAAAAGGAACACAACGACAGTTCCTGTTGGATAGGGGGATTATCTGTGAAAAGAAAATCAGGGTTGAAGACATTTTCAACTATCAGAAAGTGGGATTGGTTAATTCGATGCTTGATTTTGAAGATATGCCGGTGATCAATATCGAAAGAATTACCCTTTAACGGTCTGTGTCAGTATTTAGGCAAAGGACATTGTCACGGTATCTTTAAACTTCAATCTGCAGCCCGTCGTATGCCAGGAAGACATTTTCAGGAAGCTCTTTCTGAACTTCCTCGTGAAATCCCATTTGGTGCGAAATGTGGGTCAGGTAAGCTTTCCCGGGACGGACTTTGTCAATAACATCAAGAGCCTGGCTTAAACTGTAATGCGAAATATGGTCTTCTTTGCGCAAGGCATTTAGTATCAATACTTCCAGATTTTCAAGTTTTTTGAGTTCGGCATGTTCCAGACGGTTTACGTCGGTGATGTAAGCTATTTTTCCGAACCGGAAACCAAAGACCGGCAGTTTGTAATGATAGCCCCGGATGGGAATAATTTCCATGTTTCCGATTGTAAACGGCTCGTTATCGATTTGATGGAGGCGCATTTGTGGAATTCCGGGGTATTTAAAGCTGGCAAACACATAGTCGAAAATGCGGCGGATAGCAATCTGGACGCGTTCTTCTGCATAAATATCGGAAGGTTGTTTTTGCTCCCAGTTGAATGCGCGGATGTCGTCCAATCCGAAAATGTGATCCACATGCTCGTGGGTGAGCAAGATGCCGTTCAGGTGGTGTACCTGATGTTTCAGCATCTGCTGACGGAAATCGGGACCGGCATCCACAACCAGGCATTGAGTTTCCGTTTCAACCATTACCGAAGCCCGCAATCGTTTGTCTTTGGGTGCATCCGACAGACATACCGGGCACTGGCAGGCGACCACCGGCACTCCCTGCGAGGTTCCCGTTCCTAAAAAAGTAAGTTTCACCACAACATTTATTTTGATCCACAAAAATAAGGAATGCCCTCTGCCTGCCGAAGGTTTTTGACTATTTTTGAGAAAATTTTACTCATGGCCAAGCTTTATCTCATCCCTACAACTTTAGGCGATACCCGGATTGAACGGGTTTTGCCTCCCGACTTGCTGGGGATAATTTCGTCAATACCGGTCTTTATCGTCGAGAATCTTCGTACAGCCCGCCGTTTCCTGAAAAAGGTGAATCCGGCCATCGTGATTGACGACCTGCGTTTTTTCGAACTCAACGAACACACCGACCGCAAGGAAATCAGCCGTTTTTTGGAACCTGTTCAATCTGGATTTGATATTGGAATTATTTCTGAGGCTGGTTGTCCGGCAGTGGCCGATCCGGGGGCTGACGTGGTGAAACTGGCTCATGCCAAAGATATTCAGGTTGTTCCGCTGGTGGGCCCGTCTTCTATTCTGCTGGCCTTGATGGCATCGGGGATGAGCGGACAAAATTTTGCTTTCAACGGCTATCTCCCCGTGAAAAATCCGGAGAAAGCGCAGCAAATCAAATTTTTGGAACGGCGGATGCAAACCGAAGGACAGACCCAGATTTTTATTGAAGCGCCTTACCGGAATTTGCAGCTTTTCGACGATCTGGTGAAAAACTGCGACCCGCAAACCCTGTTGTGCATTGCGTCCGACATTACACTCGATACGGAGTTCATTTTTGCCAAACCCGTTTCGTACTGGAAAACGCATCGGCCAGACATTCAGAAAAGACCGGCCATTTTTATGATCGGGAGAATTTGAGGCTGCGATCGAAAGGAAAATCAGCTCAAAATGGTTACCACCAATCTTCTCCTTCCACCAAAATTACGGAACTCGCACAGGTAAATGCCTTGCCATGTTCCGAGGTTTAGCCGGTGGTTGGTAACCGGAATGGTCAGGCTGGTGCCTATCAGAGAGCTTTTTAAGTGGGCAGGCATGTCATCGCTTCCCTCTAAAACGTGAACGTATGCAGGATCATTTTCAGGGATCAGCTTGTTCATAAACGATTCGAAGTCGCGGCGCACTGATGGATCGGCATTTTCATTCAGACTGATACCTGCTGAAGTATGCTGAATAAGGATGTTTATCAAGCCTTTCTCAGGCAATCGAGGTAATTGGTTCTCAATTAAATCTGTGATCAGATGATAGCCGCGTCTGAAAGGCGGCAACGTTATCTCAAGTTGTTCGGTCATTTTGAATCTTCAATTTTTTGATGTGCTAAAAATACAGAAAAGTTGTTTGTTGGAGGTTATTTGCAAATTATCACACTGATAGATGTTTGTGGAGTAAATTATTTTATTATTTTTGCGCCACATTTCCGCAATCTCTTACTCATTGATTTGATGTAATATTGCCACTAAAACTTAAAACAATGGATTTAATTAAAGTTGCACAAAACGCGTTTGCTGCTGAAACAAAGGAACAACCGCAATTTAAATCAGGAGATACGATTACCGTTCATTATAAAATTAAGGAAGGTAATAAAGAGCGTATCCAGAACTACCGTGGAGTAGTTATTCAAACAAAAGGAACCGGAGTTACCAAAACTTTCACTGTTCGTAAAATGTCGGGAAACATTGGGGTTGAAAGAATTTTCCCTCTTTATTCTCCATTCATCGACCTGATTGAAGTGAACAAAAAAGGTCGTGTTCGCAGAGCTAAACTGTATTACTTACGTGCTCTTACCGGGAAGAAAGCCCGTATCAAAGAAAAACGTGTGTGAGAAAGATATTCTTTATGTGAGAGGTTGGTTCTTAGGAGCCAACCTCTTTTTTTGCATTCCGGATTCGACAGGTTTAGCCGGTTTTTCTGTTTTTAAGAAGTTTTTAAAATACCTTTAACTTTTCTTTAAGTGCAGCTCCAGTGTGCGATTCCGCGACGTTGACCAGATCTTCAGGCTTGCCTTCAAAAATAATTTGTCCCCCGTCTTTCCCTCCTTCCGGTCCAAGGTCGATGATCCAATCGGCACATTTAATAACATCAAGGTTGTGCTCGATAATGATGATGCTGTGACCGCGGGCAATCAGGGCATTGAACGAATCAAGCAGTTTGCGTATGTCGTGGAAGTGAAGTCCGGTTGTAGGTTCATCAAAAATAAACAGGGATGGGCTTTCCTTTTCTTTTGACAGAAAGGATGCCAGCTTGATGCGCTGGCTTTCTCCGCCGGATAACGTACTCGATGATTGTCCGAGTTTGACATATCCCAAACCTACATCCTGAAGCGGTTTCAACATCCGGGCTATTTTTTTTGCCGATGTCAGTTTGTGCGATCCGAAGAAGTCAATGGCTTCATTTACGGTTAATTCCAGGATGTCGTAAATGTTTTTGTCTTCGAAAGTGACCTCCAGAATTTCGTCTTTGAACCGTTTGCCTTTGCAGCTTTCGCAAACCAGGTGAACGTCGGCCATGAATTGCATCTCGACCGTGATTTCGCCTTCTCCCTGGCATTCTTCGCAGCGTCCGCCTTCGATGTTGAATGAAAAATGTGATGGTTTGAACCCGTTGTATTTCGAACTCTGTTGGTCGGCAAATAGTTTTCGGATTTCGTCGTAAACTTTCAGGTACGTCACCGGATTCGATCGTGATGATTTTCCAATCGGGTTCTGGTCGACAAATTCAACCGAACTGACCATGTTGAAGTCTCCGCGAATGATATCGTGTTGCCCGGTTTTTTCGCTGAACCCGCCAAACATCTTGGCCAGCGCCGGATACAGGACTTTGGTGACTAATGATGATTTTCCTGAACCGCTGACGCCGGTAACCACGCAAATGGTGTTGAGCGGAAATTTAACGTTTATATTTTTGAGGTTATTTTCGCGTGCTCCAGTAATTTCAATGAAATTACTCCATTTTCTGCGGTTTTGCGGAATGGCAATTTTCTCTTTCCCAGTCAGGTATTTTGCAGTCATGCTGTTTTCCGAGGATTCAAGTTGCTCGTGGGTTCCCTGAAAGACAACTTCACCACCCAAACGACCGGCCAGTGGGCCAATGTCGATGATTTCGTCGGCTGCCCGGATGATTTCTTCATCGTGTTCAACAACCAGTACTGTATTCCCGAGTTTTTGAAGCTTGCGGAGGACTCGGATCAATCGTTGGGTATCTCTTGAATGCAGTCCGATACTAGGTTCGTCGAGTATGTACATGGAACCGACCAGGCTGCTGCCCAGTGATGTTGCCAGGTTGATGCGTTGCGATTCTCCTCCCGATAAAGTTGATGAGAGCCGGTTTAAAGTCAGGTAGCCAAGACCAACATCATTCAGAAACTCAAGTCGGTTGTTGATTTCGGTGAGAATTCGCTCTGCAATCTTGGTTTCGTGATCGGTAAGTTTCAGGTTTGAAAAGAAATCCTGAAGCTCATTTATTGGCAGTAAAACCAAATCCTGAATGGATTTTTCTCCTACTTTTACATACATGGCTTCTTTTTTCAGGCGTGTGCCGCGACAATCGGGACAGTTGGTCTTTCCCCTGTACCTCGAAAGCATCACGCGGTACTGAATTTTGTATGTGTTTTCCTCCAGCATTTTAAAGAACTGGTTCAATCCCTGAAAATATTTATTTCCGGCCCACAGAAGTTGCCGTTGTTCTTCGGTCAGTTCGTAATAAGGTTTGTGGATCGGGAAGTTGAATTTTTCGGCAGCATATACCAGTTCGTCTTTCCATTCTCTCATTTTGTCTCCTTTCCAGCAGGCCACGGCATCCTGATAAATCGACAGCGATTTGTTCGGGATTACCAGATCTTCGTCGATGCCGATTACTTTCCCGTATCCTTCGCAGGTTTTGCAGGCTCCAACCGGGTTGTTGAAACTGAACATGTGTACTGAAGGTTCTTCGAATTCAATTCCATCGGCCTCAAAAAGGTTGGAGAAATGTTCTTCTTTGATTTCTGTGCCGTCGTAAACTTTGATGATACATTCGCCTTGCCCTTCGAAAAATGCAGTTTGTACCGAATCGGCAATGCGGCTTTGGTTATCCTCGTCATTCAAAACAGAAGCCCTGTCGATCACGATGTTGCAGGTTGTATGGTTGGAAAACTCCAACTTATTTTCCTTTAACAGCTCATCAATTTTTCTGATTTCATTGTCAACTTCAAGCCTTGAGAAACCTTGCTGGAGCAAGAGTTCCGCTTCCTGTAATAAAGTCCTCCCGTTTTTTTTTCGAAACGGTGAACAGATCAAAAAACGGGTGTTTTCAGGAAACGACTGGATGAAGTTTGTTACATCGCCTACGTGATGTTGTTTGACTTCTTTCCCCGAAACAGGCGAAATGGTTTTCCCAATCCGTGCAAATAACAGTTTCAGGTAATCGTAAATTTCAGTTGATGTTCCCACCGTTGAGCGGGGATTCCGGGTGTTTACCTTCTGTTCAATGGCAATTGCTGGTGGTATTCCTTTGATATAATCAACCTCGGGTTTGTTGATGCGCCCCAGGAACTGGCGGGCATAAGCCGAAAGACTTTCCACATATCGTCGTTGTCCTTCGGCATAAAGGGTGTCGAAGGCTAACGAGGACTTTCCAGAACCGGATAATCCGCTGATTACGATGAATTTATTTCGGTTTATGTTTAAGTCGATATTTTTTAGATTGTGGACCCGAGCACCTTTAATTTGGATGTATGATGAATTTTTGAGAGAAGAATTCATTTTTTTTATGTTGTTGTGAGTGCGAAAATTTGGTTTTTTGAAAAAAATGCATCAATTTTACCAGTACAAAATTAGCAAATTGTTTAACTCTGATTCAAAAAAGCTTGCCTATCGAAAGAACTCTACTCTTTAATTATTAGAAACCAGTCACATAATAATTTGAGTAATGTTCAGAACAGAAGATCTGAGCGATAATTCGCTCGTAAAGCAATTTGTTAATGGCGATCAAACTGCAATTGAAATTCTCATTGCCCGCCATAAAAAGAGAGTTTTTACCTACATTTTACTAGTTGTAAAAAACCATCATCTGGCAGAAGATATTTTTCAGGATACCTTCATAAAGGTGATACGTTCGTTAAAAACCGGGAAATATGTCGAAAATGGCAAGTTTATTTCCTGGGTGTTGCGTATTTCGCATAACCTGATCATCGATCATTTCAGGAAGGAGAAATTGCTTAATACAACCTCAAACGACGATACCAATATCGATCTTTTTAATTCGCCGAGGTATTCGGAAGATAATATCGAAGATAAACTGGTTTACGATCAGATAACTTGTGATGTAAGGCTTTTGATTAATGAATTGCCTGAAGATCAGCAACAAGTGATTATCATGCGTCATTTTCAGGGTTTAAGCTTCAAGGAAATTGCTGATTTGACCGATGTTAGCATTAATACCGCTTTGGGGCGGATGCGTTACGCATTAATTAACCTCCGGAAGTTGATTGAGAAAAAAAATCTGAGTTTGACGAGGATTTAGTCGATTGACAGCAATATAATTACCATAGGCCCGTTATTTCTGTGTAATAAGAAATATTAGCCTATGAGTAAACTCTCTACTTTAGATTTTCTGATCAATTCATACTATGCCGGGAAAAAAGAAGTTGAAAGGCTTCAATTTAATGTTGCCGATCCTGAAGAATATGCCATGAATGTTGACCTTGATGGTTTTGAGCCTTCGCAAAACAGTATTGATGCCATTTTGAATTTTGCATCGCAATACGAAGTGCTGAAATCAAAACAGACCGGAAATATAGAATTGAATTTGAATTGATTCAGAAAAAAATTTAGAAGCATCTTGATAAAGGTGCTTCTTTTTATTTACCTTTGAGTGATATT
>CAZAVU010000116.1:0-8228 GCA_964488805.1 uncultured Odoribacter sp.
AATGTCCAACGCAACCAAATTTGAGAAATCACGATCTATTAAATGAATTTCAGTGAACCATTAAAAGATAAACTAAAACAATTTAAATAAAGAGTAAAATGAAAAGGCTAATATTGGTTTTCTTGTTGGCAACTGTTTCCGGCTTTTTTTCGGGATGCAGTTTAGATGATGATGACGGGTATTGTTTGGATAATGCGTGGGTAGGATTTGGATTGATTCATAAAGACTCAGGGAATCAATCTTTCACAATCTTATTGGACGACGGGGAGCTGCTTTTTCCTGCAACTAATGCAGTGGAGTGGAATGAAGTGGCTAATAATGAGCGTGTCTTGGTCAACTTCACGATTCTGGGAAATAAAACGAATCCGGATAAAGATGAGCAGTATTATGTGAGAATCAACTCAATGCGAAAGATCCTTTATAAGGGAATTCTGGACATTACGCCTGAAAAAGAGGACAGTATTGGAAATGATCCGATTGGCGTTAAAGACAAATGGATCAAAAACAACATGCTGAATTTTGAATTGCGGTATTTTGGCGGAGAGAAGGTTCATTACATCAATCTGGTCAAACAACCTGGAGCTATCAACCCAGACAACGGGCCTGTTATTTTGGAACTTCGGCACAATACAAATGAAGACAGGGAACATTTCCCTCTTTCAGCCTATGTAACTTTTGATTTGAGTTCGCTTAAAGTAGCGGGAAAGAATAGTACGCCATTTAAAGTTGTTGCCAAAGATTTTGACGGTAAGGATTTTGAATTTACCGGAGAATACAAATATTGAAAAGGTCAATCAATTCGAGTTTTAATTTTAGCATCTGCAAGTCAATAGCAGGTGCTTTTTTGTTTATTGCCCTACAATACTTAATTTCACGGCATCTATTGATTTTCAAAAACAACTAGCTCGATATGTTAAAATCAGTTTATTTACTTGCTTTAGTGGCAGTATTGAGTTCATGTTCAAACAAGGAATCTGCGAAAATGACAAAAAAAGACCTTCCTGAAACGCTCAAACTCAGCTCGGATATGATGACTCCTGAGGTTTTGTGGAGTTTTGGCCGCGTTGGCGAACCTGCTGTATCGCCCGATGGAAATACCGTTTTGTATTCGGTAACAACTTATAACATTGAAGAAAACAAGTCGTACCGCGATTTGTACACCGTACCAGTTTCAGGAGGCGATCCTGTTAAAATAACTTCAACGCCTGAAAAAGAATCTTCGGCGGCCTGGCGTCCTGACGGAAAGAAGATCGGGTTTCTTTCATCAAAGTCAGGTGACATGCAATTGTGGGAAATGGATACCGATGGAAGTAATCCCGTTCAGGTTACTCAAGTAGCAGGAGGCATTACCGGGTTTAAATATTCGCCCGACATGGCTCACCTTCTGTATACGGCTGATGTCAAAGCGGGTAAGGATGTTCATGATTTATTCCCGGATCTGCCTAAAGCCAATGCCCATTTGGTGGATGATTTGATGTACAAGCACTGGGATGAATGGATACAAACGGTCCCACATCCGTTTGTTGCAGATTATAAAGAAGGGAAAATCGAAAATGCAATAGATATCTTGGATGGCGAACCTTTTGAATGTCCGATGAAACCATTTGGCGGCATTGAACAATTGGCATGGAGTTCTGATAGTAAAACAATAGCTTATACCTGCCGCAAAAAAACAGGGAAAGAATATGCACTATCCACCAATTCCGACATATATTTCTACAACCTGGAAACTAAACAGACTGAAAACAAAACTCAGGGGATGATGGGCTACGACCAAAATCCGGTTTTCTCTCCTGACGGGAAATGGATTGCCTGGGAAAGTATGGAACGAGATGGTTACGAAGCCGATAAAATACGCTTGTTTGTTATGAGTCTGGCAACCGGCGAAAAGACTGACTTGTCGGCTGGTTTTGATCAGAATTCAAGTGCTTTGTCATGGAGTTCCGACAGCAAATCAATCTATTTTGTGAGTTGCTGGAAAGCCCTTACACAGCTTTATCGGGCCGACCTTGCAGACAAAAAGATTACCCAGATTACCAAAGGAGTTCAGGATTATGCTTTTGTAGCCGAAGCGAAAGAAAAGCTTGTCGGAGTAAAACATTCGATGAGCAAACCCGACGAAATTTATGCGATTGATCCGAAAAACGGTGACGAAACGGAACTCTCGTTTCAGAACAAGCCAATTTTGGATCAGCTCACCATGGGGAAAGTTGAGGAACGATGGGTGAAAACTATGGATAATAAGCAAATGCTGGTTTGGGTAATTTATCCCCCTCATTTTGATCCGAATAAAAAATACCCGACTTTGTTGTTCTGCGAAGGTGGTCCTCAGTCGACGGTCAGCCAGTTTTGGTCGTACCGGTGGAATTTTCAGCAGATGGTTGCAAACGGCTATATTGTTGTTGCACCTAACCGCCGCGGGTTACCTGGTTTTGGAAAGGAATGGCTCGAACAGATCAGCGGCGATTATGGCGGGCAAAACATGAAAGATTATCTTTCAGCCATTGATGCAGTGGCCCAGGAACCGTTTGTTGACAGAGACAAACTTGGGTGCGTGGGAGCCAGTTATGGTGGATTCTCGGTGTATTGGCTGGCCGGTCATCACCAGAAACGGTTTAAAGCTTTTATTGCTCATGACGGGATGTTCAACCTTGAACAACAGTACCTTGAAACCGAAGAAATGTGGTTCGTAAACTGGGATCTGGGCGGACCATATTGGGATAAAACCAATGCGATTGCTCAACGGTCGTATGCCAATTCGCCCCATCGGTTTGTTGATAAATGGGATGCCCCGATTTTGGTTATTCATGGAGAAAAGGATTACCGGATTCTGGCCTCTCAGGGAATGGCTGCTTTCAATGCAGCTATCTTACGCGGAGTGCCGGCTCAGATGCTGATTTTCCCGGAAGAGAACCATTGGGTATTGCAGCCCCAGAATGGCATTTTGTGGCAACGGGTATTTAAACAATGGCTGGATAAGTGGCTTAAATAAACAAAAGATTAAGTTCCAAATTTTAGATATGCTCTGAAATTTGGAACTTAAAATGAGAAGTCAGGAAATCTCAGCTTTGCTTTTGTGAATTTCGATCAATCCTTTTGCTTGCGCTGCGAAGCGAATTATCGCGATAACATCTTCCACATCCATTCGGGCCAGGTTAAAAGTCAGGTCAAATACATCTTCTTTAGCAGCTTCTCCTGCAATGTGTTTGCGGAGGTTGTGCCGTTCCTGCTCTGTTTTTTCAATAAACTCGAAGGCCTGCCTGTTATTCAGGTTATTCTTTTCCATGATCTGTTTTACCCGCCATTCGAGAGGAGCTGTTAACCGGATCATCAGTGATTTTTCAATGTCTCTGGCAATGATATGGCCTGCCCGACCAACAATGATACAATTTCCGTCGTTGGCGAAAGAGGTAATCAGGTCAATGAGTGTCTTCCTTATTCTTTTGTCGCTTTTGTACCTTTTTTCGTTGAATGCAGTTAAAATTTCTTCAAAAAGGCTGCGATTTTCATTTTTCAGGAAACTGGTAAGTTTATCAGGAGCCATATCCAATTCACGGGCGCTTTCTTCCAGAATTTCCTTGCTGATTACTTTCCATTTCTTGCCGTGAGACTGTTTTTCAAATTCCGCAGCCAGCATTTTTGCGATATTCAACGCACCACATCCAACTTCCCGGGAGATACATATTACCGGGCCGGGTTCGCCATTGGCCGAATTGAGTTTCTGATTGCCCGGATTCAGCCTTTTATTCAAATAAACCATCAATGTATTGTCCATGGTGTAGCGATTTTAGTTTATGTCTTAAGTTACAAAATTTTTTTATCGCTGTTCCAAATTTTTTAATGCTGATTTATAGTTTATTGCGTTGTTTCAGACTTTAAAAACAGATTCATCAGCGATTGCTCGGCTTTATTTTTCTATATTCAGAGTCAATTTTAAAAATCATGTTCAGATGTTTAGTCGTGAAACTTATATTGCTCGCCGTGAAAAGCTTAAACAAAAACTGTCGGGTGGAATTATTTTACTGTTGGGGAATGTTGATTCGCCAATGAATTATGCCGATAATACGTATCATTTCAGGCAGGACAGTTCTTTTCTGTATTTCTTTGGATTGGATTTCCAGCGTCTGGCTGGTGTAATTGACCTGGAAACCGGCGATGACGTTCTCTTTGGTGACGATGTCGATATCGAAGATATTATTTGGATGGGGCCCCAGGTTTCGCTTCGGGAAAAAGCTGAACAGGTTGGAGTTGCCCGGACAGAGCCTTTTGGAAAGCTCTGTGATTTTATTGCGAATGCCCTTTCTTCAGGACGAAAAATTCATTTCCTTCCGCCATATCGGGCCGAGAATAAGATTCTGCTTCAGGAATTACTTGGCATTTCTGTTTCGAAACAAAAAGCCTATTCTTCGGTTGAATTAATCAAAGCTGTTGTTGGTTTGCGGTCGGCGAAGGAGACTCAGGAAATTGATGAAATACGGAAGGCCTGTGCAGTGGGGGTGCAGATGCATGTTACTGCCATGAAGATGGCCAAAACCGGAGTCTGGGAACAGTCGATTGCCGGTACCATCGAAGGAATTGCCAATGCCGGAGGCGGGATGGTTTCTTTTCCGGTTATTCTTTCGCAAAATGGCGAAACACTTCACAATCATGATCATTCAAAGGCGTTGCAGAACGGACGTCTTTTGCTTGTTGACGCTGGCGCTGAAATTGCATCCCATTACGCTTCCGATTTTACCCGGACCATTCCCGTTGGAGGAAAGTTTACCCAAAAACAGCGTGAGATCTACGAGATTGTTCTGGCAACCAATAACCGGGCCAGAGAGTTAACCAAACCTGGAGCAACATATTTGTCTGTTCATCTGGCTGCTGCCGAGGTACTGACCGCCGGGCTAAAATCCATCGGATTGATGAAGGGCGATGTGGCTGCTGCTGTCAGAAATGGCGCTCATGCTTTGTTTATGCCTCATGGATTGGGACACATGCTTGGTTTGGATGTTCATGATATGGAAGATTTGGGACAGATTTATGTGGGGTACGATGAAGAAACCCGACCGGTTGACCAGTTCGGAACGGCTTACCTGCGCATGGGGCGAAAGCTTCAACCTGGATTTGTAATCACCAACGAGCCTGGCATTTATTTTATTCCGGCTTTGATTGAGAAGTGGAGAACTGAAAAAATCAATACGGATTTTATCAACTTTGATCGTCTTGAAAGTTATCTTGACTTTGGTGGAATCCGCCTGGAAGATGATATTCTGGTAACTGAAACAGGCAGCGAAATAATTGGAGACAGGATACCGATTACGCCTGAAGATGTGGAAGATATTATGAGATCGTAAAGACAGACTTTTTACAACTAGAGGAGTCAGTTTTCTGAAGTAATTTTCGATTGTGGTAAAATGCGGTGATAAAAATAATCCAGTTCGTTTTTGATTTCATCCCGGATATCGCGGTAAATATCAATGATTTGTGAGTCTGTATAAGCTGTTTTGCGAGGATCTTCGAATCCCAGGTGAATTTTGTGCCCGGCTAAAATGTTGACCGAAATAATGTTATCTTTTGTTCCGTCGCAAAGGGTAATCAGGAAATCAACCGTAGAGCCTTCGAATTCCTTGAAACTTTTTGGTTTTTTCATGCTGATGTCGATCCCGACTTCCTTCATAACTTCAATTGCCAATGGATCGGTTTCTTCATCAGGGTGCAAACCTGCCGAAAATACTTCAAGCGACTTGTCCATTTCCTGAAGAAATGCTTCTGCTATCAAACTGCGGCACGAATTGCCTCCGGTGCAAAGGAATAAAATCTTCATTTGAGATTCTGTCAATTGTTGATATTAATTTACGCTATTTGGCGCAAATAAAAAAACTGGCAATGTGTTTTTATTGGTTGATTATTAGTTGTTTATATCTGCTATTGAACATGTTTGCAATTGTTTTTCTGAGGTTCAGATCTCAAAAACCGAAAAAATCCCATTCATTTTCGCTCGTGACTGTAATCATTTACACTTTAGGGTACTAATCTTTCGTATTTTTTCTGATAGGGGCAGAAACCTACAACATTATAAATTTTTAATATGGGGAATTTTAATCGATTTATTTTTATTGCTCTGTTAACATGGAGCTTTGGATGCACACAGGAAAACCGCAAGTCGAAAACTATTGATTTAGCCGATATGGACACTTCGGTTAATCCGGCTGCCGATTTTGATAACTATGCCAATGGCGGCTGGAAGAAGAGATTTCCGATGCCTGATGATAAAAGCCGATTTGGCACATTCGATGTGTTGGCTGATACCGGCGAAGTTCAGGTTAAAACCTTGATTACTGAAATAGCCTCGAAGAAACAGGAAACTGAAAGTATCGGGCAAAAAATTGCTGATTTTTACAATACCGGGATGGATACTGCGAAAATTGAAGCTCAGGGATTGTCTCCGGTTCAGCCATTGTTCGATCAGATCAATGCCATTCAGAATAAGGAGGGCCTGATGAAAGTGGTGTCCGGGTTTCATACCAAAGGCATTTACCCAATGTTTTGGCTGTTCTCCGACGCTGATCAGAAAAATTCTGAAATGGTTGTTGCTTATCTTTATCAGGGTGGACTTGGAATGCCTGACCGTGATTATTATATGAAAGATGATCCGCGCAGCAAGGAAATTCAGGCCGCTTATCAGGAACATTTGCAGAAAATATTCGCACTGACCGGCGACGATGAATCCCTGTCGAAAGCTCATGCTTCGGTTGTTTATAACCTTGAGAAGCGATTAGCTACGGCATCAATGACTTTGTTGGAACAACGCGATCCACATAAGATTTACCACAAGATGGATCTGGCCGGACTTCAGAAAATTTCTCCGGAAATCAACTGGGCAGCCCATTTCGGGAATATCGGTCTTGAAAATCCGGGAGAATTCATTGTGGGGCAGCCTGATTTTGTGGCTGAACTCAGTAAAATGGTGAAAGAAATTTCGGTTGACGACTGGAAAATCTATTTAAAATGGCAGGTTGTAAACAGCTTGAGTTCCTGTCTGCCATCTGCTATTGACAAACAAGACTTTGAATTTTTCGGGAAAACACTTTCCGGTAGCCTGGCTCAGCGGCCACGCTGGAAACGGGTTCAGGATGCCACCAACGATGCGCTGAGTGAAGCCATCGGCCAGATGTATGTTCAGAAATATTTCCCTGCTGAAGCCAAACAGAGGATGCTTACTTTGGTTGGGAACCTGAAAGTTTCGCTGGGTGAACGAATTAAAAACCTGGTCTGGATGAGCGATGCCACCAAAGCCAAGGCCTTGGAGAAACTTGACGCTGTTAACGTAAAAATCGGTTATCCTGATAAATGGCGCGATTATTCAACCCTTCAGGTATCAACCGATTCGTATGTGGCCAATGTTTTACGAGCCAGGAGTTTTGCTTTTAATTATATGATTGGTAAGGTGAATAAACCGGTTGACCGCGCCGAATGGATGATGCCGCCGCAAATGGTAAATGCTTATTACAATCCAAGCCTGAATGAAATAGTTTTCCCGGCTGCTATTCTTCAGCCGCCCTTCTTTTACCTCAAAGGTGACGATGCTGTAAACTATGGTGCAATTGGTGTGGTTATTGGTCACGAGATGACTCACGGGTTTGATGATCAGGGCCGTTTGTATGACAAGGTGGGTAACCTCAGCGAATGGTGGACAACCGAAGATTCGAAACTGTTCAGGGAACGCACCAAGGTATTGGTAAATCAGTTCAATAATTATACGGTTCTCGATACCCTCAAAGCCAATGGTGAACTTTCGTTGGGCGAAAACATAGCCGATTTGGGAGGTCTGAATATTGCCTACAATGCCTTAAAGAAAGTACTTACAGGTAAGGAACAACCTATTGACGGATTTACTCCCGATCAACGTTTTTTCCTGGCTTATGCGCATTTGTGGGCACAAAACATCCGCGACAAGGAGATTGTTCGTCGCACCCAGACGGATGTTCACTCACTGGGGCGTTTCCGGGTGCTGGGACCGCTTCGCAACATGCCTGAATTCCACAAAGCGTTTAATGTGAAAGAAGGTGATTTTATGTTCCTGAACGTAGGCGACAGGGCTGCAATCTGGTAGTATCCAGAGATAATAAGATGAAACGAGAAGTGGTGCTGGCAAGTTCAATCGATTTGTCATCACCATTTTTTATTGCTGATCGGCTGCTTTTGCTGCGGGAGGATCATTTTTTCTTGAAGCCCACAGAATC
>CAZAVU010000117.1:0-7949 GCA_964488805.1 uncultured Odoribacter sp.
TTCTGCATAGTCATTTATTGTTTTAACCCGTTACAAATTAGATTGTATACTTAAAAAGTTTATTGGACTGTTACATATAAACCTATTTATAAATTGAATGACAGTCAAAGGCATAATCAAAATTTTGCTCTGGTTATAAATTTGGTTACATCGATATTTTCGTGACAATTTTCCCTTTTGTGCCTGGATTCTTCACATGAAGAACGATACGGGTCAGTCCATCCGGCCAGTAGTTCTTCAGCTTGTTGTCGGTGATTGCTATGAATTCAATAGAAGGATCAACCTGCTTCGGATTATAATACAGATTGAAGGAGTGTTCAGCACCTTTTAAAATAAGCAGGCCCGGTTCCTCAACGGTTACGGAGCAGCAGGTCATAAAATTAAGAGAAGTAGGCTGTCCGGTTTGTTCGTAGAGTTTATATTCGTCAATAATATCAAATGATTTTCCTTTTTGCAGAATGTAAGTTCTTCTCCAGCTTTCAGCTTTTGCTTCTTCTGGATAAGCAGGGGCAATATCGGTGGTGAAAATGGTTCTCGTGTCAGTATTTGAAAAATTGGTATTTGCAGCTTTGAACTCTTTTCCTTCATGCTGGTCAACCCCGTTAATTTTTGGCAGGTTGTGGTATTGCGACTGCATGGTCCAGATTTCATACCTTCTGCTACTGAATGTCTTGGCTGTATAAGTTTCGTGTCCCACGTCAATCAGTACAGGTTTCCCGTCGAAATATAGTACACACGAACCAACATCGTTGTGGTTGTGGCTTTCGGCGTTAAATCCGCCTTTGGCTGCAAAGAAAAATCCTTTATACGATCCTTCTTGGTCACGGGCTCCTCCGACCTCTGTGTTGGGCAGCCAGAAATCGCCGATTAACGCTTCGCTTGCATTTGCATTCAGAATTTCATCACGCAACATCAAACTGGTGATCTGCTCGTCAGCAGTTCCGCCAAAAACTTGTTTTCCCCAGCCTGTATTTTGCGCCAGAAATGCGCCGAATTGTTGCATTACTGTATCGTTGATCGATTTTCCGTACATGTATATCTGTAATGGAGAGCTGTTTGTTTTTGCATCGGCATCGGCAAAATTGATAAAATAGGGCTGACGGATGTATACTTTGTAAATGTATTTCCCCATATTCTTCACCAACGGATGGTTGAAAACATCAAGTTTTCCGGAAGTGACTTTTTTTAACAGGGAAAGACTTTTGAAAAGTTGGGCCCCGGCTACCCCCCAGTATGAAGGTCCTTCGTTACAACCTCCGTCATCGGGATAACTGTTCAGAAAAACATCGAGCGAACGGATGATTTTTTGCACGCCTGCAATTTTTTTCGCCGGATTGTCTTCCATCAGTAAAATACAATTCAGCATGTTGAAATTGATCCATGGGTTCCAGTTGTTGATGTGCGACTGGTCTTCGATTCCCATCCACCAGAAGTCTGTCCGTTCGAGATAAGGTTGAATGGCTTTTTTCTGTATTTCATCTTTCAGCCGGGTTGAAATCAGCGGGTGTATTTTATCAAACTCCCCGTGGAAATAATACCATACCCAGGAAAGGATGTTGGCCATTTCGCCTACGCTTAAGTCGATGGTATGGTCATTCGGATCGGGCAATCCGATAGGTGCTTTCTGAAGGTACATGTGTGCCGACATACCCCACCAACTTTGTTCGCAATAGAACCAAACTCCGTTGATAATCTGATCTATAAAACGACCTTTACCTTCGACCAGTTCGCCCATCATCAGCGAAAGAAGCGCATTTTTTGGCGCAACAAAAACTTCCCCCCGACGATCTCCTGAACGAATAAGTTCCAGAAAATCCGTGGCTTTTACCGAAGGCCAGCCATAGCCAAGGTACTTTTCAGCATTGGCAATGTACTGTTCTAAAATTTCTTTTGGCAACGCCTGCCAAAAATTTCGGTCGGAATACGCTGGAAAATCATTCCAGCGATTGTCTGTAATAATCGTTTGCGACAAGTTGATAGCTTGGCTTTTCTTTTGCAAAATATCACGCTGGATATATGCTTTTGCTGAAATTGTTATTCCCAAAATGAAACAGATGATAAGTTTACTCTTAAGCATGAAGAATATCTGGTTAATAGATTATTTTAAAAATTTTCTGCCTCCATCAGGGCAAATCGATTTTTGCTCTGCATTTAGTAGCTATTTTTCAAAAAAAATACTCAATTCGGTTTCTGTTTATTTTTTTTTCTGAATAATAAAAGGCTGAGTCCCCATAATTAATCCTTCGGGGCCAAATATCTCAGCACGTACATAATCAGATAACTCCTGAAAATCGTCCAGTTTTATTAAGTTTCCTTTTTGAATGATTTTCCCTCCTGAAATCCATCGAATAGAATCTTGTCCGGTAACCATCAGTTGGATACATCCTTTCTTCCGGTTGGTCCGAATAGCTTTAATCTCTGGAATACTTTGCGTACGGTGCCCTTCAGGAGAATAGACATAGAATGAACGTCCTTCCTCAATTCCTTTTCGTACCCATTCTTTCGAAAGTTCAGGCAAAACAAAAATGTTCCAGTTGCGGCCAAGGCTTTTTTCCTGATGCATATCATCGTTGGAATAGCCCCAAACCGGACGGACGGGGAGTAACGCAACCAAAACAGAATCCCATAACTGACGGTCGCCCGGATAACGGTCGCCGTTGTTGTATATTTCCATACCTCTCAGATGCCTGTATCTCTGATAGAGATCGATATACCATTTTGCATCGTGTTTGTAACGTCCCGGGTGATTCATAATGGCCAGACCGTTTTTGGCTGCGATAGCCGATAGCGCAGAATCTTCCTGCAATGTGGGATGATTATAATCATTAAAAAGGCTCCCCACGTGATGTGGCGATGATACTTCGTTCCCCTGGATGGCAATCATTTGCAATTGTTCAGGATAGCGGTTTTCATATACAGGAGCTTTTTTCGAAAGGTTGCCTTCTGCTACCAGCTTTTCCGTATGTGAGCCAGGCGACATTGATGCAAAATCCGTCCATGGATAAGTGACTGCATTGTGGTCGGTGAGCGCCAGTATCCGATATCCCAATTGGTGATACCTGTCAACCACTGCATCCGGGGTTAAATGACCATCACTGTTTGTCGTATGTGTATGAAGGTTCGCCTTGTATTGCCTATGCCTTTCCCAATTAACCTGTTTATATGGATTACTGATTTGCCATCGGGCATTACATGAGGTAAATGCAATAAGCAAGACGTAAAAAACAAGATGGCCTGGTTTAAAAGATGGAAAATTTAATGTAGTCATTGCAACTGATTTAGAGATGGACGAGTTCCGCATTTAACGCTTCACACTTAATGGTGTACTGTTGGTTTTTGAATCTAACCTTCAGGTTTTTTGTTTCTTCCGACAGGTTCCACAGTAATACCGAGTTTATGGAGGGATACCAGGCACAAACTACCGGCAATTCGTCAACTACGTATGGAATATTTTGAAGTTCAGGTAATATTTTCTGCTTAAACCGGAAAATATCCTCCATCGTTTCAGGCAGGTACATAAACTTTTTTTCGTCAGTCAATTTACTGACATTATGAATTAGATTTGAGAACCGTTTCCTTGATTTACCTGAATAAATGGCTTTTGCATCAAATTCAGCCAGGAAAGTCCAGCCATCAGTATCCAGCGTATCGTTTACCTCGAATGGCACGCCCGAGGCAAGAAACAAACTGTACGGTTTATCGTCTCCAATGTAGCGGCTTGCTCTGCCCCAGTAATGTTTAAAAGGTCCCCGCGCAACCTGTCCTGCTATTTTTGCATGAATTTTTGCATTTTTAATCATAGCGGTAGAGAGTAGCGGCCAATAGTCGAGGGGATAAGGTGTCATGCCGCTCATGAACATCGTGTTGCGCACGTCGCTTAACAAAGAAACATTTAGCTTGGCAACCAGATTTTTTGCAGACAATTTTTCGGGGGGAAAAGCGGTTGTTTCACTGAAAGCAAGTTCCGGGGCTACATAACGCCGGTGAAAAAGCGAACTGAAGAGCTCATCAGTCTTTCCTTTCACTGTCCCGAACATCGTGTCGTCAAACATCAGTTCTCCCACACGCATCGGAATACCTTTATAGTCAGTTAGCCGAATCCCGGATTTTTCAGCCCCCAGATACATAACCATGATACCGAGTTGGACACCTGGAGCTGAAGCCTGCATTGTTTGATATGCAGAAGTAAGCTGGTCGCAGGTATAGTTTATCCAGGAATTCAGTGTTTCGGTAAGGTTGCGTTGTCGAACAGCATCCAGAAGTTCGTTCCACGAGTTTTCGTTATACCCGTATTTATTCAGGAATTCCAGCTTATGTTCCGGGCAAAAGCACCCGCCTATCAATCCGGGATAAATTCCAAGCCTGAAATCATCGTCAAAAAACAACTTTTTAAAGCCCAACGATTCAGCCCTTTTTATAGCTTCGATATTTTCCCTGATCACCGGGGGGTGAATGGAAACGCCGGAATAGGTTGATCCATCATTATTTGTTTTTTTCTTCCAGTGTTTGGGTGTGATATTAGGTATTTCCCCTTCTATGCCCAATGCACCGTGCGCCTGGGGTGTCGATAAATTGAAAGGATGCCCCAATGGCACATGAATGATATGGGCACCAATTCCTTTTTTCAGGAAACGTTCTCTCCAATATGTGATCCTTTCATCGGGGTAGTACCAATAGCCGTTAATAAACCCGGTGAGCCAGACATCGGTAATCCCACTACCTGAAATAATTTCAAAAAGATCAGGATTGTTATCCAGAATCCCGGAACCAACAGAAATTTGAAATGATTTGATGTTGTTTTTTTCGTTGGAAACACCGTCCGCCCAGATATTTTGTGAATACAATGCCCCAGTGGTTAATGCTAGCGATTTAAGAAAATATCTTCGTTCCATTTCTGCGAATTCTTAATTTTTATACTCAGTGCCTATTTGGTGGTTTTTCAAATGCTTTGTTGGTCATGTTACCCGATTGAATAGCTAAAAAGGTCTCCTCTGATCAAGTAAAAACGCAGTCTGACTGGTTTTCCCCGAAAAGTTTTCTTCGTATTTCCCCATTCAACAGGCTGGCAGATGCCTGAGCCATTGATCGGTCTGCAATTGGCTTTGCTATATCCTGAAATTACTTTCCGATTCTCGTCCAAAACCTCAACCAAGAGCTGACCTTGCTGAACATCTGCATTTACAGTCAAACTATTGCCTTCTGTTATGAACGGCATTGTTTCGATGACTCCTTCTTCTTTGTCGGCATGCAGCGAAACCATTCCATCGAGGCGCCAGGCGGCACGCCCAATGGAAACTTTTTTGTCCTGGTTTTCGGCACAGTGAATGTCGGTTGACGCAGAATAGTACATCCACATTTCATCACCCACCAATACGGGTGTATTGCAGACCCCGAAAACCATTCCTTTGTCGTAATCAAAAGGTCCAGTCGGAATAACAGGGCTTCGGTCGGAGCATCGTTGCCAACGGTAGCCATCCCGGCTGTGGACCAGTTGCACATCAATGCTCCCTTTCTGTCCGGCTTTTGCTTTCCCGTTTACCAAAGGTTCACCAATACATTTGAAAATTGTAATCAGTCCCAGCCATTGACCGGCATAATAAAACGCCGACATATTGTAAATTTCAGTATGTGTGCCATCTTTGAGTTTTCGGGCTTCCAAATGGTCCGTTTCATCAGTTGCCATTGCCAGTTCCGGGTATGACCATGAAAGCATATCTTTACTTGTCGAAAGAAACACCTGTCGTCCAAAAGAACGCGGATCCTGGGTCTGCTTATGGAAAGCCAGGTACTCGCCTGTAACCGGGTTTTGTGCAAATGTGATGGTATCCATTCCCATCAGTATGGGATCGGGATACATTTCCCAGTGTAGTCCGTCTGGCGAATATGCTGCACAGTATGCAGTCCTTCGGGTGTACCATTCAGGAGAGTTGAATTTCGCTTTGAGTTTATTGATTTCTTCTTTACTGAAATCTTCTTTCGAACCAATAGCTTTGTATCGCTTTGCAGGATCGGTTTCTTTTTCATCCAGAATAAGACTTGGACTTTGGAATCCGAAAAGGTTGATTTTATTGGTTTGACCTACTAATCCGAGTTCCGGTTTTTGCCAGTTTATTCCATCGGATGATTCAGCATAGCCGGTTTCTTTGTAAACATTGTACCACATCCGGAACTTTTCGTTTTTTCCATCACGAAGGACTGTTCCATAAATTCCGGTGTATGGGATTCGTTCTTCCTTATTTTCAACAAATTCCCAGGGTTTATCGCTCTCCAATACCGGATGGTTTAATTTCCGGGCTGCATGGCATTTTCTTACTACACCTGATTGATGGGCAATCATTACATCGTCCACAAAGATTTGCTTTTCACCATTCTTTAAAAAGGGGATGCTTTCTGCTTTCTGTTCTTCTGAAAAGTTCTTTATAAACGAAGCCCATACTGGATTAATCAACAGACTGCCGGTTAAGCCCATTCCTATGCCATTCTGTATAAATCTTCTGCGTGTAAAACCTTTTGTCATTTTCAGAATTTAATTGTTTTACCGTTGCCCCATTTGTTTTAATCTGTCTTCTGCTTCAAGCCATGAAACTTCATTGGGTAATCGTTTGTTAGCTGAAGCGATTGCTGCAACAATCCCGGCAGTTTCGCCCATCGCCACGGCATTTCCGGTAACCCGGTAGCTTGAATGGGCAGTAAAATCGCCACTGATGCAGCGACCGGCCATCAATAAACCATCCACATCTTTTGCAATTAACGCCCGAAGCGGAATCTCATAAGGTTTTACTGTAACATTATTCCTTGAATCAGAATCTCCCTTTGAAAGTTGATGTATATCAACACCAAAATTGACCTTTGCAATTCCATCCTCGAAGGTTGCTCCTTCGGTAATATCTTTTTCTGAAATAGTATAAAGCCCATGTATCCGCCGTCCTTCACGAATGCCGATTTGCTCGGCAGAAGCAATCACCTGAAACCCGTCCCAAACTCCACCCAAATTACGTAGCCCTCTGGCAATGTTGAAAACTTCATGCCGTCCGTGGATAGTTGCAGTCGTCATTGCATCGGTATCGAAGGGTTTCACGCCGTATTCATGGTTCACCATCATTAGCACGATATTTTCGCGCACATGGAAAAGTTTAGCCACGTTGTACGACGGCTCGATCCCTGCACGCCTGACTTCAGATTTAAAATTTCTATTGGGTTCACTTCGCCACGACTGATTGCCGCCGTAAAAGCAGATATATTTTTGAAGAAGGGTAACATCGCGAACAACAGCCAGCGCATTCATGGTCAGGGGCTGGCAAAGTCCGTCGCCAGGCCTACCAATATCCCATCCGCAGCCGGAAAGGGCACCGAGGTCGCCATCGCCCGTCGCGTCGATAAAAACCTTGGCCCGCCAGGCTTCCCGACCCGATTTTGATTCGGTGATAATGGTTGTTAGCCGATTTTTGTCTTTATATGCTGCAACAAGCTGAGTCATCAGCCGAAGTTTGACACCTGTTTCCACAAACAAATCTTCCAGGAGCAGCTTCATTTCGTCGGGTTCATATACAAAGTTGTCTTTGTCAGTTCCCCGGCGGGCGCCCCGTTCATCGAGCTTTTCGCGGATCTCCTTTGCAATGCCGGGTTTGTCAATGTCGAAAATCCAGGTCAGCAGGCCGGAAGTCCATGTACCACCCAGACACCCGTGCATTTCGAAAAGCCTGACACTGGCCCCGGCACGGGCCGCAGTAATGGCTGCTCCAATTCCTGCCGGGCCGCCGCCACAAACAATGACATCGACTTCGTCTTTTACAGGTATTTCCCGGGCTGGTTCTGAAAATTGCGATGGGTCGACGAAATTTTGTGCATAGCCCTGTTTCCTCATAAAAAGGCCGGGAAGGACAATTGCAGCAGCAGTTGTGCCGATAAATTTCCGACGGTTAAATCCCGAAGATTGATCTTTGGTAGTT
>CAZAVU010000118.1:0-7669 GCA_964488805.1 uncultured Odoribacter sp.
TGTAGCTGATAAACCGGCAGGCCCCTATAAAGATGCCCTGGGAAAACCTTTGATCGATAATTTTTACAACGGAGCCCAGCCAATTGACCAATTTGTATTTCGTGATGACGACGGTCAATATTACATGTATTACGGAGGGTGGAGACACTGCAATGTGGTAAGGCTAAGCAATGATTTGCTGAGCACTGTTCCCTTTGAAGACGGAACTAAATTCAAGGAAATAACTCCCGAAAATTACGTTGAAGGTCCGTTCATGATTAAGCGGAACGGGAAATATTACTTTATGTGGTCGGAAGGCGGCTGGACCGGTCCTAATTACAGCGTTGCCTACGCCATAGCCGATTCTCCTATGGGACCGTTTAAACGCATCGGGAAAATTTTGCAACAAGACCCCAAAATTGCCACAGGCGCCGGACATCATTCGGTAATTCATATTCCGGGGACTGATGACTGGATTATTGTCTATCATCGCCGACCTCTGGGCGAAACCAATGGCAATCACCGGGAAACCTGTATGGATAAACTTGTTTTCAATCCGGATGGAACCATTCAGCCCGTTAAAATAACCTTCGAAGGAGTTGCCAAAAGAAAGATTAAGAATTAGGAGAAAAATGTTCGAACGATCACCAGTCTGAGCCAATATAAAATCACGTAAAACATTGTTTTTGAATGATGTTCATTTATTTTTCAATGGAAACTTTATGCTGAAAACAGGTTTTCCATCATTACTTTTCCAATAAACGAATCGATATAAACCTTGCCATTTGGAATCTTTAATTATTCTTATCTTGCGGAAACTTAATAAAACTATCGAAATGGGAACAATAAATATAGCCATCCTGGGATGTGGAACCGTTGGAGGCGGTGTTGCTCAAATTATTTCAGAGATGGAAAATGATCTGGAAATCAGGGCAAATAAAAAGGTAGTCATAAAGAAGATCGTTGAACTCGACCCGGTTACTGCCTCCCAAAGGTTTTCAATCCCCCTGAACCTTTTTTGTGCTGGTGGCAAAAAAATAACTTCCGACGAAGCCAACCAATACATCGACGAAATTATTGCTTCCGACGAGATCGATTTAGTCGTTGAAACTATTGGTGGTAAAAGTGATTTCGTTCATGATCTTTGCGTCAGGATTCTGAATTCGGGGAAACACCTGGTGACAGCAAACAAAGCGCTGTTGGCCGAGCGGGGAAAAGATATTTTTGAAGCTGCTGAAAAGAAGAATGTCAAGATTGGATTTGAAGCTGCTGTCTGTGGTTCTATCCCAATTATCAAGACGATCAAAGAGAGTTTTACGGGTGATAAAGTACTATCCATTTCAGGAATCATGAATGGGACCAGCAACTATATCCTTACCCAGATGCAAAGCGAAAAACTTGAATTTGACAAGGCGCTGAAACTGGCTCAGGAAAATGGCTATGCCGAAGCAGATCCGTCGCTTGATATCAACGGAGGTGATGCTGGTCATAAATTGATTTTACTGATCAAACTTGCTTACGGCATCGATGTTCCAAAAGAAAAACTACAAATCATTGGAATAGAGAACATTTCAAAAGAAGACATTGACTTCGCGGAAGAAATCGATACCCGTATTAAATTGATTTGTTACGCCAAAAAAGTAAACGGCGACATATACGCGACGGTACGGCCCATGCTGGTAAAGAACAGCAATTTCCTTTCCGGGGTGAATGGGGCAACCAATGCAGTCAGGGTAAATAACAAATACTCCGGAATTCAGATCCTTATCGGGAAAGGGGCCGGATCAACAGAAACAGCCATGTCGGTAGTTTCAGACATTGTTTTTATAGCCCGTTATGGTGATAAAATTCAAAATTTACCGGCTAAACAGAAACGAAATTTTGCTGATGCCAGTCAGTTTGTATTTCCTTACCTGATTACCTTTCATACCGGCAATCTTCCCGGAACAACCGGCTTTATTACCACGGCCATCGGGAAACAGGAAATAAATATTGAAACCGTAAGCCATAACCGCTATGCCGGCGAAAAAGCTATATTCTCGGTGGCTACCATGCCCTGTAGCCTTGGGCAAATAGAAAAAGCCATTGAAGAAATTAAAAAGGATAAGCCTGCCATATTGATGAGCGAGCCGAAAATAATGCCGATACTTTTTTAGAGCCAATCACTATTTTCCAATAACAACAAACCCGGTCAAAAAAATGACCGGGTTTGTTGTTATTGGTTTATGAAAATCGCCAATTACTTCAACTCTCCCCTTTCAAACTTCTCAATCATCTCACCGGCAATGCTGATGTTTTTCGGATGGTTTGGCAAATTATCGCCGGTGAACCAGGCGGCGTGGGTAATCTCTTTGTCATCGGTTTGTATCGGCTGGTTTTCGTCGGCATCAGCAATAAAGCCAATCATCATTGAGCCCGAAAGCTCCCAGGGCTGACTCTTGTAATAGCGAATGTTCCACACATCGAGGCCCACTTCTTCCTTCACTTCGCGCCGCACGGTTTCCTCCAGCGTTTCGCCCACATCGGTGTAACCAGCCACCAGCGAATACCAGCCACCTGTGAAATTCGAGTTTCGGGCCAGCAAAATCTTGTCGTTGCTGAGGATGGCCACAATAATGGCCGGCGAAATTTTGGGGTAAACCACCGCATTGCAGGCCGGACAAACCACCGCCCGCTCGTCGGGTTTGTGTTGGGTGCGGGTACCGCATACGCCGCAAAAACGGTTTTGCTGGTACCAGTTGCGCAGATGAAGCCCCACCAAACTCACCCAGCCAATTTCGCGCTGCGTGGTGGTGCGGAAGAACCCAATTTCGGTAAAGGCTAGGTGCGGATTGTCGTATTTCAGCTCGCTCCAAACCAGGAAGCACGGTACTTCATCGAGTGTAAACAGGAAAACCCATTCGGCGTACTCACCCAACTCCTGAAAATCTTTCTTCTGCGGAAGCGCCAGCTCCTCGCCAATGGTTTTGAGTAAAATAGTATTTCCCTGATAATGAAAAATGTAATCATCATCCTGAGGCGTGTGGTAGGCCAAATACAGGTTACTAAAACGGTGCGGGTAAATATCCTGAATCATGGAATGTGCGAATTGATTTGCGCCGGTAAAGATAAGGTTTGTAACCACGAAGAACACGAAGGGTTCACGAAGTTACACAAAGATTTAAGAAAGAATTTGGTTTCCAAATGTGTTAAACGGACTGTACTATGATCCATTTCTTTTAAAATTTCTAAATTTGTTTAAAATATGATTATATGAAGATACCTCACCCAATACCCTACCAAGGGAGCAAAAGAAACCTTGCTGCTGACATCTTGAGATTTTTTCCAGAAAAAATTGACAGATTGATTGAACCATTTGCAGGTTCGGCTGCAATAACCATAGCATCAGCATATTACTTTAAGGCAGACAAGTTTATCATTAATGACATAAATGAGCCTCTAGTAAACCTCTGGGACAAAATTGTAAATGAACCTCAAACAATAATCCGAGATTATCATCATATATGGAATAACCAACTTGGCGATGAAGAAAAATACTATTATAAAACCAGAGATAACTTCAATCGAACAAAAGAAGCAAAGTATTTATTGTTCTTATTGGCGAAATGTGTTAAATCAGCGGTAAGATATAACGCAGATGGTAATTTTAACCAAAGTCCTGACAAAAGAAGAAAAGGTCGTTTACCTGAAAATATGAGAAATGACATTTTAGGTGTATCTAACTTACTAAAAGGCAAAGTTTCTTTCTATTCATTTGATTACGAAAAAATACTAGATATGGCAACTGAAAAGGATTTAGTATACATGGACCCTCCTTATCAAGGTACAGCAAAGAATGGTGGATTTAGATATATGGAAGACCTCAATCATGAGAATTTTGTTATTTCACTTTACAAGTTAAATAACCGAAATATTCCATTTATACTTAGTTATGATGGTCGTACAGGCAATAAAACTTATGGAGAAGAGCTTCCCAAAGAATTAAATTTGCGCAAAATAGAAATTGATGCCGGTCGTTCATCAATAGCAACTCTGCATAGCAGAAACGAACGAACTTATGAAGCTGTTTATATTTCTGATAATTTAGCTTCAATTTCAAATATAAATAAACGGATAGAATCAATTTCAATTAAACAGCCTTCATTGTTTGACTTCGTATGAAAAAATACCCAAAGGAATTTTTAAAGCTTGCTGAATCAATAACCAACAAAAGAGCAAAGATTGTTATTGATCACATACTTGAACATGGTTTTATAACAACAGAAGATTTAGAAAAGACATACGGATATAATCATCCACCTCGAGCGGCAAGAGATGTTCGAGAAGCGGGAATTCCTCTTGAAACATTTAAAACAAAGTCTGCCGAAGGTAAATCAATTGCTGCCTATAGATTTGGTGTCCTTTCCAAAATCCGTAATAATCGTGTTGACGGACGACAGATATTTTCAAAAGAGTTTAAAAGGTCTTTATATGATGCAAAAAATGGACATTGCTACATCTGCAATGGCAAGTTCGAAGAAAGATATTTACAAGTTGACCACAGAGTACCCTATGAAATAAACGGTGATGATGAGAATTTCCAGCAAAACATTAATGATTATATGCTTCTTTGCGCTTCCTGTAATAGAGCAAAGTCATGGTCTTGCGAACATTGTGAAAACTGGAATGATTCAAAAGATATTGAAATCTGTTTAAAGTGTTATTGGGGCAGACCTGAAAATTATGACCACATCACTTTAGAAAAGATTCGTCGAATTGAATTAACTTGGCAAGGTACAGACGTAAATTTTTTCGAAGCACTAAAAGAAGAAGCTGATAAAGGTGAAATAGCTTTACCAGAATATATTAAATCACTTCTGGAGAAACATTTAGAAAATAAAACATAATAAAGCAACAAAAACCCGATCTCACGACCGGGTTTTATTGCTTTCAGAAGTATTCCTTTCTACTTCACCATTTTCCACACCTCGCTGCCGACCAGCAGGAAACAGCCTAAACCGTAATCTTCGAAATCGGGTTTGCTGGTGTAAGTTACCGGCTGCCCGTCTTTGGGTTCTTTTCCGGTACCCTGCACAAAACCAAGGAATCCATCAGCATGCACCGACTCGCTGGCCATGGCATTCCAGGCTTTAGCAATAACCGGAGTATATTTTTTAGCACTCAGCAAGCCATGGTTCACACCCCAGGCCATGCCATACACGAACAATGCTGTTCCTGAGGTTTCCTTCCCGCCAAAATGGGTGGCATCGTGCAAACTGCAATTCCAGAAACCGTCTTCCCGCTGAATAGGCAACAAGGCTTTCATCATTTCGAGATAAGTCTTTTTGTATTCCTTGTAATGCGGATCTTTCGGAGCAATTTCCATCACCCGAAGTAAAGCCGCTACCACCCAGCCATTTCCACGCGACCAGTAACAATCTTCGCCATTCGGTTCTTTGTATGGAGGACGAAAATCCTTATCGCGCCACCACAGTTTATCTTCTGGATTGTAAAAACCCTGACGAACTTTGGAATCCATATACATTTGATACATCCGTTCAGAGTATTTTTTGTCGCCGGTAAGCACACCCAGCTTGGCAAATACCGGCATTCCCATTTGCAGGGCATCAATCCAGGTCCAGTCATCAATTTTATCCGAAGCAATCATCGCGTCAATCGACTCTTTCAAGTCTTTAATCATCTCAGGCTTTTTCTCTTTTTCGTACAAATCGAGGTAAGTCTGTCCGCAACAATGGTTATCGGCATTGCGGGTTTTTACACCACCATTGAGGCCCCATTTATGTGCTTCGCCCCACGACATGGCGTAATCATAATAGGCTTTGTCGGGGTTGACAGAATAAAGAGCCATCAGCCCTTCGTAGTAAACCGCACGTGTCCAGATATTACTCGGACGCTCTTTGTTGGTGATAATTGTTTTTCCCGTATCGGGCCACTTGTTCATAAAATAAGCATTGGTCAGTACCATTTTATCCATCACTTCTTTTTTGGATGGCAGATTCTGAGCATTGGCTAATCCGCCGATAAGAAGGAGAATCGCAAGCGGTAAAACTAAGATTTTGGTTGTGTTCATCGTATCATCGTTTTAGTTTGATTTAAATCGTTCTGATTGCTAGGGGCTAAGAGCAGAGAGCCTGGAATAATCAGACAATCCTGACGGGAAACATGCCCCATGCTCTACGCTCTGCGCTATTTATACAGCATCAGCGCACTATCGTTAATTTCAATTTTATGGGTTTTCAGCAACTGGATCATTTCAGCACCAGCCAATAATACCGGGCCATATCCATGAGCAGCATACACGTTCACCGGACGATAGTAGTAAAATGCCGGATCAAACCCCATTCCTGTACCAACACAGGTTCCTTCCACCTGACCTTTTTCGTTTACCTTGCTGGCCACCGCATTCCAGGCCAGACAAACCATCGGTCCATATACAGAAGCATCAACATATCCGCGATTAATCGCCCGGGCAATGGAATAGGTGTAAATAGCCGTTGCCGAAGTTTCGAGATACGAATCATTTCGGTCAATCAGTTGATGACAAAACCCTTTTGCCGTCTGGTAATTGGCCAGTCCACGAATATGCTTACGAAGCAAGTCGAGAACCTGAGTCCGCCCGGGATGATTTTCAGGAAGTACTTCCAACAATTCCACCATAGTCATTACTGCCCAACCGTTGGCACGGGCCCAGTGAAACTGCGGATGTTCATCCATTCCCTGAATCCAGCCATGCATAAACAATCCTTTGTCATGGTTAAACATTCGCTGTGAAAACTGCAACACCTGTTTTACTGCATCGTCGAAATATTTCTGATCCCCGGTCATTTTTCCCATCTGTGCCAAAGCAGGAACACTCATAAACAAATCGTCGAGCCAAAGCGAATTGGGCTGTGGCCGGTTTCGGGCCAGCGTTCCATCGGCAAAACGGAATTCTTTGGTACTGATATAATCAGCAAAAGTGTCGATCATTGGGTCAAGGCCGGCATTGAGGCCGGCTCTGCGGGCTTTGATCATGGCAGCACACATGGCACCGCAATCATCGAGCGCATGAGGATGCAATATCCGGGCATAAGCATGACGGGCATCCGGTTGTTTCTGCTCCAGCTTGACAAACCAGGGATAAATATCAGCCAAAAACTTCAGGCGACTGGTTGTATATGACGCATATTTCGGATCGCCTGTCGTTTCCGAGGCCAGCAACATTCCGGCATAAGTAACGCCCCATTCGTAGCTCACCAACCGAAAATCGCCCGGTTTAAAGATGGTATTTCCGTCAATCAGCGAATAGTCTTTCACTTCTGCCTGGGTCTCCTTGTTAATCAAAGCCATCGGGGTACATTGCTCCAGATAGTTGTACACACGATCAAGAACCGCCACAACCGTTTTTTCGTCCGGACGACCATAAGGTGTTTCGTAATCCGGTTTCATCAGGTGAAGCGGTGACGTGGAATCGTTCACTTTTTGGGCCTGCAAATTCCAACAGACAGAAAGAATTAACAGAAATAAAAGTGTTGGTTTCATAGTATTTGAGTTATTGTTTATAATTCATCTTATAACCACAGAGAACACAGAGCTAAAACAGAGGTTTCCTTTTTTCTCTGCGATCTCTGCGGTTGATTGATCAGTTTCCATCAGGTTTTAAGAGGTTTACCGAAGGACTTTCGTACCAGCGAAATGTATTCACCGGATC
>CAZAVU010000119.1:0-3951 GCA_964488805.1 uncultured Odoribacter sp.
TAGAGCATCAGCTTCCCAAGCTGAGGGTCGCGGGTTCGACCCCCGTTTCCCGCTCTAAAGATCAAGGACTTGCAAATTGAATTTTGTGAGTCCTTTTTATTTGCACCACAAATTTGCACCACAAAATACTTCTTAAACAAAGAAGGCCGGTTCCAAATTGGAACCGGCCTTCTTTGTTTTTATATCTATGCCCTGAACTAATAGTTCTGTGCTTCGATTTCGAAGTAAGCCTGAGGATGGTCGCAAACCGGGCATTTCAATGGCGGTTTGGTCGATTCGTGCAGGAAGCCGCAAACCCTGCATTTCCAGACCACTTTCCCTTCACGTTCAAAAACCTTCCCATCTTCCAGGTTCTGGTAGAGTTTCCGGTAACGTTCTTCGTGGGCTTTTTCGATCTTGGCTATCGATTTAAAAAGAACTGCAATTTTCATGAAGCCTTCTTGCTCAGCAATCCGGGCAAACTCAGGATACAGTTCGGTCCATTCTTCATTTTCGCCATCGGCGGCAGCTTTCAGGTTCTCCAGGGTTGTCCCGATTTTTCCGGCCGGATAGGTGGCAGTAATTTCTACCGGTCGTCCTTCCAACTGTTTAAAGAACTGTTTGGCATGTTGACGTTCATTTATCGCCGTTTCTTCAAAAAGGGCGGCAATTTGTTCCAGTCCCTCCACACGTGCCTGTTTGGCAAAAAATTCGTAACGGTTGCGAGCCTGCGATTCGCCGGCAAAAGCTTTCAGCAGGTTCTTTTCGGTTTGTGTTCCAGCTAATGATTCCATGTGTAATTGTTTTTAATATTTAGGTTTTTTGGTTGAACAATTTGCTTAAAAGTACAAAATAATTCAAGCCGATCAGGATGCCGGACCTTTTTTATAATCAAAATAATTTCGGCCCGATTTGTTAAGCTTATATCAGGAATTACTTTTCATTTTGAAGAAAATTAAAAAAATAACGACATTTGCATCCTTTAAACCGGAACAGATGACTATAAACGAGATACAACAGGAAATTGTCGAAGAGTTTTCGGCTTACGAAGACTGGATGGACAAATACAGCTACCTGATTGAACTGGGCAACGATCTGAAGGACCTTGATCCCAAAGAAAAAACCGACCAGTATCTGATCAAAGGATGTCAATCGAGGGTGTGGCTCATTCCCGAATTTGCTGACGGGAAAATTATCTTCCGCGGAGAAAGCGATGCCGTGATCGTGAAAGGTCTGGTAGCCTTGCTGCTTCGGGTGGTATCGAACCGGACTCCGGAAGAAATCATCAACAACGAACTTACCTTTGTGGATGCAATCGGGCTGAAACAGCACCTCTCTCCTACCCGGTCGAACGGATTGCTGGCGATGATTAAACAAATAAAACTGTATGCTGTTGCTTATAACAGAATTTCAGACAGAGGAGAATAAACGATGGATTCAAGAATTGACCTGATAATAGAACGACTGAAAGATGTTTATGACCCGGAAATACCGGTAAACATTTATGATCTGGGGTTGATCTACAACATCGATATCGACGAAAACGATACCGCGAACATCATCATGACCCTTACCGCGCCTGGCTGCCCGGTTGCCGACGTGCTGCTCGAAGATGTACGACAGGCTGCCCTGGCCGTCGACAATGTTGAAGATGCCAATATTGAACTGATCTTTGATCCGCCATGGGACAAATCGATGATGAGCGAAGAAGCTCGTCTGGAACTTGGATTTTTCTAAAATCGATATAAAAAAAACCAGCCGAAGCTGGTTTTTTGCTTTTCCAGATATTCCAGACATTCTTAAAAAATCCCCCGAACTCCTGATTTTCAGTCCTCATTTAGGTTTTACCATCGGGACAAAGCGGACCGGGATAATACTTTCCCTACGGATTCCTTTAGCAGACTTGGTTACCAGCACCAACTCCTGGTAAAACCTTCCAACCGGCAGGACCATTCGTCCCCCAACTTTCAACTGATCAACCAGCGTCTGCGGAATTTCTTCGGGAGCCGCAGTAATGATGATGCAATCGAAAGGCGCATGTTCAGGCCATCCCAGGTATCCGTCGTCGCATTTGGCAATTACGTTTTTAAAACCAAGCCGCCGCAGACGGTCACTTGCATCGTCGGCCAGCTTTTTTACCAGTTCTATCGAGTAGCAGGTATCAACCAGTTGAGCCAGAACGGCAGCCTGATAACCGGAACCAGTGCCAATTTCCAGCACTTTTTCATCTCCTTTCAACATTAGTAACTGGGTCATCAGGGCAACAATGTAAGGCTGCGAAATGGTTTGTCCTTCGCCAATGGGTAAAGGTCCGTCGTCGTACGCATAATTGATCAGGTTTTTGGGGACAAAGAGATGACGGGGAGTATTTTCCATTACCTCCAAAACACTTTTATCGGAAATTCCTCTTGGAATCAACTGGTGCAGCACCATTTTTCGCGCTTCCTGCATCCACTTCTGCGTAATATCGGTCTGATCGTTTTGCATGACAGACAATCCTTTTTTATTTCCTCTATCCCGATCAGGTGTGGCCGGTGAACACGAAATGCAAAATGCAATGATCAGGATAAAAACCCTGATCACGGGCAACAGAGCTGACCTTATATCTTTCCTTACGACCATTCGAGTTGAGGTTTGAAATCCTGACACACGTCCAATTGCATTGCTTTATACGAGTTTCCGTAACGAAAAGTGTCTTGCCCCAAAGACTTCAGCCTTTCCTGATTCACCGATCTTCCATTCAATCCTTCTATCCTTCAGTCCTTCAGTCCTTCAATTGAAACTAAAAGCTCCACTTCAACCGTCCGAAGGCAAGCTGGCCAATGTCGCCAAATTCGGTACCGGAGCCACCCAGGAAGATCTGCCCGGCAAGCATCAGTTCCAGATTATTGAGGAGCGAATAGGTTATTGCCGGTCCAAAATAGAAAGAGCCATCCAACGGGTTCACGATTCCGGAGACACTTCCTGAAAACAGCGGGGTAATCGGTTTTGAGACCTGCCCGAACAACGAATAACGGGCAAACGACAAGTGTTTGGCCGACATATCCGGATTAAAAAGCAAATCCATGCCTCCGGCTTTCCCGGTTTTCCCGGCACTGTTGAACAGGACGCTGGCATGAATATACCAACTGTTCTTAAAGGTGTAGTCAGCCGAAACAGAAGCCACGGTCGCCCGGGTTGAACGATTGTTCCGGGGCTCGAAATGAGTAAGTTCACCCCGAAAACCAGCCCCCCGGATATCTCCCGACCAGCCGCCGCCCAAAATCCAGTCGTTTCCCGACTGGCCGCCCATAAACTGATAGTCGTAATCCCATTTCGAGAAGCGGTACATCGCGGCCAAAGCGGAGCTGACATGATCACGCCCCGGCTTGTAAACCAGTTCTGCGGAGGAAGTAGTTCCCGGATAATACTGAATACGGACAGCATCAGTGCCAGGTCGTTCTTCGTAGTCGAAATCGAAATAGGAAAACGCGTTGAAAATATCATTCGGGTTCCACACCAGGTTCACCCCCCAGTTGACCCGCTGCCGCCCGATGCGCAACTGCCACTTTCCGGAAGTGTAATCCAGGTAAGCCCGATCGATCATTGAATGCAGGAACCAATTGTTGCTTTGGGCTGAGATCCACGATAAATCCACAAAACCCTTGTCGACATCGACGATCGACTGGTAACCCGGAAATTCGTTGACCAGGTTCCCAAACATCAGGCGATTGCGCATTTCGACAACCGTGGTCAGCTTGCTACTTGCGTACCATTTCAGGTTCAGCCGGTTATGAATGACATGGGTAGTCAGGTAATCCTGATCGATCCCTGGAATCGGATTTTCAGGAGAATAAAGCATATACAGCTCTTTCACATAACCGGCAACGGTGATTTTCCGTTCCTGCACAAATGCCCGAAGCGGAACGAGCATCAGCAGCAGAAAAAGGAATCGTATGTGGCAGGAGTTATACATTGGGGGTTCAAGAGTTT
>CAZAVU010000119.1:4051-7386 GCA_964488805.1 uncultured Odoribacter sp.
CGCTGATCGTGAGTGCTGAATACGAAAGTAATGTTTTCCTTGCGGTTCAGTTCTTCCATGATTTCCAGCAGGTTTTCAGTCGATTTACTATCGAGGTTGGCCGTAGGTTCGTCGGCCAGCACAAATTTGGGTTTCGAAGCCAGAGCGCGGGCCACGGCCACTCGCTGCTGCTGACCGCCAGAAAGCTTATTGGGACGGCTGTTTTCACGGCCTTCCAAACCAACGGCTTTGAGCAAACTCATGGCCCGACTTTCGCGTTCCTGCCGGGAACAATTTTGCAGGTGCATGATGAATTCCACATTTTCGCGGGCTGTCAACACTGGAATCAGGTTGTAAGCCTGAAAAACGAAGCCAATGTTTCGAAGCCGAAAATCAATCAGTCGCGACGACGACAGCGTACTGATATCGGTTCCGTCGATGGCAATCCGGCCTGAAGTGGGCTGGTCCAATCCGCCCACCAGGTTCAGGAAAGTGGTTTTGCCTGAACCCGAAGGCCCGACGATGGCGGTAAATTCGCCTTGCTCGATGGTCAGATCGACTCCGTTCAGGGCATGAACTTTGACTTCCGATTCGTCATAGATTTTCTCAAGTTTCTGGACTTCGATGACATTCATAGCTGTTGTGTTATCTTCTTGTAGCTCAAATTTAAACTATTTTAACTGCATTCACGATCTGATGTAACAATAATTTCCAGAGATACGGAAGAGTGGAGCCATTGGCTCAGCGGACCTCTCCTGCAACATAAGCCCGGCATTCATTCCACGTCTTTATCGTTTCATATCGCCATTCACCATCAAAAAGCAGGCATTCACGGTAAATAGTTACCCTGATCTTGCTAAATATAATTTCATTTGCAGCGCCATTGAGAAACAAAATAAACATGATCGACTGACGTAATTTTCAGGTTGACATCGCAACCTATTGCCATAAACATTTGGAAACATTAAACAACGTTCAGAAAACACTATGAAAAAACTAAAAATCTTACTGCTATTGATTTCCCTGTCGCTTCCCGGAATAGCGGGAGCGGTAACCTTAAACGGTTACCTGAAAGACAAGGCCAACGGAGAGGCGCTGATTGGCGCCAGCATTTACATCCCCGCACTTAAAACCGGAACAATCACCAATGCCTACGGATTCTATTCCATTTCAGTGCCGCGGGGTTCTTATTCTGTTACATTTTCCTACATCGGATATCAAAGTCAATCACAAACGATTGATTTAAAAGACAACAGGCAGCTCAACGTTTTATTGGAAGAAGATGCCAAAAAGATTGAAGAAGTGGTTGTGACCGGCGAAAAGAAAGACCGGAATGTGGCCAACCTTCAGATGAGCATGGAAAAAGTTCCGGTGAAACTGGTAAAAAAACTGCCCGCATTCATGGGCGAAGTGGATATCCTGAAAAGCATCACCCTTCTGCCGGGAATTCAAAACGGAGGAGAAGGCAGTTCCGGTTTGTATGTCCGTGGAGGCGGCCCCGATGAAAACCTGATGATCCTGGATGAAGCTCCCGTTTACAACGCCTCGCATTTGCTGGGATTCTTTTCGGTTTTTAATTCGGATGCCATCAAGGATGTTCAGATCTACAAAGGAGGAATACCGGCCGAATATGGAGGAAAAGCTTCGTCGGTGATCGACATCCGGATGAAGGACGGGAACAACCAGCAGTTGGGCGTAAACGGAGGTATTGGCAACATATCGAGCCGGTTAACCGTGGAAGGCCCGATTATCAAAGACAAATGGAGTTTTATCGTTTCGGGGCGCCGCACCTACGCCGATTTTATCGGGAAACTTGCCGGTATCGACGAACTTCAGGAAAACAAACTGTATTTCTACGACCTCAACCTGAAAACAAACATCCAGTTGGATGCCAACAACCGAATCTACCTTTCAGCTTACACGGGCGACGATTATTTTAAAGCCGGGGAATCCATTTATATGCGTTGGGGAAACCTGACCTCGACAGCCCGATGGAACCACCTGTTCAGCAACAAGCTATTCTCCAACACCTCGCTGATCCTGTCAAAATACAGCTACAACCTTGGTGTCCCGGGAACCGGAGCCGACCAGTTTGACTGGAATTCACAAATTTCGGATTACAACTTCAAGGAAGACTTTGGGTGGTACCTGAATTCCAAAAACAAGCTTACGTTGGGATTTAACCTGATCTACCATCACTTTGAGCCCGGAGAAATTGATGCCAACGAAGGGTCTTATTTCACCGATCGGAAACTTACCAATTACAATGCCCTCGACAACTCGGTTTATATTTCGAACGAACAGAGCATCGGGGAGCGGCTAACCCTGAGATACGGACTGCGTTATTCTTACTTTCAGCAGATTGGCAAAGGAAAAGTCAGGGAATACGAAAATCAGGATCAGCCCAACGAGGATGAAGTGACCGAAGTAAAAGAATATGGCGCCGGCAAACTGATTCCACCTCCGTACCACAACCTCGAACCCCGGATGGCATTAAAATACATGCTCGGCATGCAGAGCTCGCTGAAAGCTTCCTACAACCGGATGGCGCAGAACCTTCACCTGATTTCGAACACCAACTCACCTACCCCGCTCGACATTTGGATGCCAAGCAACAGCTACATCAAACCACTGATTATAAATCAGGTCGGACTGGGTTATTTCAGGAATTTTAAAAACAATGTATTTGAAACATCGGCCGAAGTGTATTACAAGGACATGAAAAACGTGGTCGATTACAAGGATGGCGCTGACCTTTTCCTGAAAGAAGACATGGAAACCGAACTGTTGCGGGGAAATGGCTATGCCTACGGGCTAGAACTTTATGCGAAGAAACAGGAAGGACGGGCGACCGGCTGGCTGAGTTACACCCTGTCGCGCTCGATGCGCAAAGTACCAGGCATCAATGAAGGCAAGGTCTATCCATCGAGTTACGACCGCACACACTGCGTATCACTGGTGGTGAACTATGAACTGGCCCGCCGCCTGAATTTCTCCACGAGCTGGGTATTCTCAACCGGAAATCCAACTTCGTATCCGGTAGCCAAGTATGATGTTCAGGGGAACACGTTTTACTACTATGCCGACCGGAACAGCAACCGCATCCCCGACTATCACCGGCTGGATGTTTCGCTGACTTACGATTTCAGGAAAAACGACCACCGGAAAGTGAAACAATCGCTCAACTTCTCGATTTACAACCTGTATGCCCGTCGGAATGCTTATTCGGTTACCTTCCGCCAAAACGAAGACAATCCGAACATTTCGGAAGCGACCCGCTTGTCAATCCTCGGAAGTATGATTCCGGCAGTTACTTATAATTTCAACTTTTAACCACAGATCAGAGAACCATGAAA
>CAZAVU010000120.1:0-7350 GCA_964488805.1 uncultured Odoribacter sp.
CTAATTTAAAGTGGCTTTGTTGACAATGGCATTGAATAACAATTCGATATCGATATCCGATTCTTCGCCGTTTACCGGAAGCAATACCCGGTAACCTCCGGGGCATTTTTCGTGATAGAGCGGTTCTTCAAGGCCCGAGAGGCTGGCAACGGTTTGGAACTGCCATTTCCGGCTGATGTTGTCCATTTCTTCGTTGAACACGATTTCACCTTCGTCGAGCATCACAATTTTGTCGATGATGGTTTCGATGTCTTTCACCTGGTGGGTCGAAATCAGCACCAACTGCTCGTCAGAAACAGAGCTGACCAGAATCTTGCGGAACAAACTTTTGGAAGGGATATCGAGCCCGTTGGTGGGTTCGTCCAGAATCAGCAGGCGGCAATTGGTAGCCAGCGCAAAGGCAATCAAAAATTTCTTGCGTTGCCCGTGCGACAGGCGGTTGAGGTTCTTTCCCGGGTCGAGTTCAAACTCTTTTAAAATCCGGTCCATCTTTTCCTGCCCGAAGTTCGGGTAAAGCGGGGCTGTTGCTTTGACGTAGCAGCCGATGGTTACCGGCGGGAACGAAAATTCCTCGGGAACCATAAATACATCCTGAAGAAAATCGGGATGGCGGTCGAATGGCTGGTAGCCGTTGATGGCAAGTTGCCCGATCTGTGGTTTCAGCAAACCAGCCATCAGCTTGAGCAGCGTTGATTTTCCGGCGCCGTTTTTCCCGAGCAGCCCGGTAATGCTTCCGTTTTCCTGTTGAAACGATAAGTTTGAAAACAAGGCGTGTTGTTTTCGGTAGTGAAAAGTTAATTGTTCAATCTGAATCATGACATAGAAGTTTAGTGTCCTAGTAAAGTATGACACAAAGTAAAATGATTTATTTTTATGATGCAAGCGTTTACCAGGAAATTTTTAACTCATAATTTTTTACCGATTCGGCGGTTTTATATTTTCAGCAGAAACGCAAAATTCTGCATCAAATCAAATAAGCTGTTATTTTTGCATCCTGAATTTTAATGCAATAGCATGATCAGGTTCCGGATTGATACGAAAAAATACGAGGCCAACGAATACCTGGTGCTGGCGTACCGCTTTGCAATCCTGATGGCGCTTTATACCGTTTGCCGCATCTTGTTTTACCTGTTCAATACGGCATCGTTTCCCAAAGTCAGTCTTTCATCGTTCCTCACCATCCTGAAAGGGGGCCTGCTGTTCGACACCAGTGCGCTGCTTTACCTCAATATTGTATATATCCTGCTGTTCCTGCTCCCGTTCCGTTTTAAATTCAGCAACGGATACCAGGTTTTCCTGAAATGGCTTTTCATGATTGGCAATGGTATTGGCATCGCGTTCAACCTGATCGACATGATTTATTTCCGGTATATCCTGAAACGCACCACCGCAAGCATGTTTGATGTGGCGGCCTTCGATGCCAGAAACACCAACCTGATCATGCGGTTCTTTTACGATTTCTGGTTCATTCCGCTGATTCTGATCGTCTTGCTCGTTTTTCTTTCGTGGCTGTACTCCTTGCTGAAACCCAGACCATTCCCGATCAAACACCCGTTCGTTTATTTTCTTTCAGTTGTTCCAGTCATCTTCATTGTTTCGGGGCTTTCGGTCATCGGAATGCGCGGAGGCTGGCGACACAGTACACGTCCCATCAACATGAACAATGCCGGGGCATTTGTCAGCTCGCCCGAAGAAATGGCGCTGGTTCAAAATACGCCGTTTTGCATCATGCGCACCTGGGGCAAAAAGGCGTTCGTCCATAAAAAATATTTTTCGTCGGAAAAGGAACTGGAAAGCATCTTCACGCCGGTGCATGTGCCCGACAGTGTCGGCCCTGCCCGCAACGACAACGTGGTGGTCATTATCCTGGAAAGTTTTGGCCGGGCCTTTGTCGGGGCGCTCAACCCGCAACTGGAAAACCCTCGCGACCGGAGTTACACGCCGTTCCTGGATTCGCTGATTCACGAAAGCCTTGTTTTCCCCAATGCCTTTGCCAACGGCCGCAAATCGATCGACGCCATTCCGTCGGTAACAGCCAGTATTCCGGCCCTGGTTTTACCGTATGTTATTTCAGAACGGTCGGGGAACGCAATTAACAGCATTGCAGGATTGTTGGCGGGACAGGGTTACCAAACCGCATTTTACCACGGGGCGCCCAACGGCTCGATGGGATTTGATGCGTTCACCAAAATAGCCGGGTTTCAAAACTATTACGGGCTGAACGAATATGGGAAGGAAGCCGATTTCGATGGCATCTGGGGTGTTTGGGATGAACCTTTCTTCCAGTTTTTTGCACAGGGCATGAACAAGATGAAAGAACCTTTCCTGACCACCCTGTTTTCGGTTTCGTCGCATCATCCGTACGAAGTTCCGGAGAAATACAAAGGCCAGTTTCCTGAAGGCCGGATTCCGCTGAACAAATGTATCAGGTACACCGACATGGCCCTGCAAAAGTTCTTCGACACAGCCCGAAAGATGCCGTGGTTTAAGAATACCCTTTTCGTGATCACTGCCGACCACGCCGTCGATTCCGACATCAAGGAATATTACACGTCGGTGAACCATTTTGCTATCCCGATCCTGTTTTACAAAGCCGACGGCAGCCTGAAAGGAATGGATAACGGACTGGCCCAGCAAACCGACATCATGCCCACCGTGCTGAGCTACCTGAATTATCCGCAGCCATACGTTGCTTTCGGGAATAACCTTTTTGATCCGCAGGGTAAACGATTTGTGATCAATTACATCGAAGACTCGTACCAGCTTTTGACCGGCGATTACGTGTTTCACCTCACCGACGATAAACTCACCGCCATCTATAACCGGAAAGAAGACCCTGAGCTAAAAAACAACCTGATCGGGAAAGTTGATTTTCAGGCAGAGCAGCAGCTTCAGAAAGCCATTGTTCAGCAGTTCAACAATCGAATGGCCGATAATCGGATGATAGTTAGCCCCACCCAAACCCTCCCCGCAAGGGAGGGCTTAAAAACGCCTCAATAACATCTGAAGAAAATCCCTAGAAAATCTAGGTGTCCTACTGTGTCTATGTGGTTATTTTAGAAAGCCGGAGGCTGAGCTTGTCGAAGCCTAGATTTGTTCCCAGCCGTCGCGGTAATTGTGCCGGATCCATTCTTCGGCTGAAGCCAGCGCCGGAAGCGTGTCGAATTTGGTGTCGAATTTCGGGTCGCCGTTGATCACCTCAAATTTATTGGACGTTACGATCCTGATTTTCTCAGATTGACCGATGTTGGTGAACTGCATGTTTTTGCCATCCCACAGCAAGCGTTTCCGTAAATCCTGAAGACGAACGGCCAAAACACCCATCACAACCATTTCGTTGAAAGGCCCGGCATAGCTGAAGTTCGAGCTGGCTTCCACCCGGTTGTTCTTGTTTTCTTTGCAAGCCCGAATCCAGTCTTGTTCGTGTCCGTTGGTTTCGGCATCCGGAATCCGGCGGATGGTTTTTTCAGGCTGGTTGAAGTGTGCCATCTCTGAAGTGGGAAGCAAAGTGGGATTAGCCCCGTAGCATCCGCACATGATTTTTCCTTTGGTGCCGTAAAAAATAACCCCGCCATTCCAGTCGCCCATCGGTTCGCCATCCTGAAGTTCTTCGGGGCGTTCAGGCAAGAAACCGCCATCATACCAGGTAATCTTAACTTCAGGCATTCCGACTTTGGGAAGATTGTCGCGACGCGGGAACCAGTAGGTTACCTTCTGCGCGTTGGGCGCCGATTCGGTATTTATCGTTGTTGAGCTGGCTTCGACAGCCGACGGGTGTTGAAGCATCAGGGCTTTGAAAACGGGGTCGAGAATATGACAGGCCATGTCGCCCAGGGCCCCGGTGCCAAAATCCCACCAGCCGCGCCAGTTCCAAGGCGTGTAAGCTTCGTGGTACGGACGGAATTTAGCCGGTCCGATAAAAAGGTCCCAGTTCAGGGTTGATGGAACTTTCATCCTTTCGGAGGGGCGTTCGAGTCCCTGGGGCCAGATCGGACGGTTGGTCCAGGCATCCACTTCCGTTATCTCGCCAACGGTTCCGGCCCAAATCCATTCACAAACCCGGCGGATTCCTTCACCGGAATTCCCCTGATTCCCCATTTGGGTGGCAACGCCGTAGCGCAGTGCCGTTTCAGTGAGGATTCTTGATTCGAAAACTGAATGAGTCAGCGGTTTCTGAAGGTAAACATGGCGTCCTGACTTCATGGCCATCAGGGCCGGAAGTGCATGGGAATGATCGGGAGTGGCAATCATCACGGCATCAATATCCTTTTGTTTTTCGAGCATGATGCGGTAATCCTGGTATTTGGGCGCAAGTGGCCATTTCCGAAAAGCATTGCGTCCGGCATATTTCCAATCCACATCGCACAGGGCAACAATGTTTTCGGTGTCCATGTTGATCAGATTGTTGAAGCCCATGCCTCCCACTCCAATTCCTGCTATATTAAGTTTATCGCTTGGCGCTTTGTGCCCAAGGCCTGCAATAACATTTGAAGGCAATATGGTTACGGCAGTGGCTGCCAGTGCGGTTGTCCCTAAAAAATGACGGCGGCTGATATTTGAAGGATTGGTTCCCATGGCTGTATTGGTTCTGTAATATGTAAGGCAAAGATAGAATGTGTGAAAATAGATATTCCATTCTAAATACAAAAGAAAATTAACGATTCTGAAAATACTTTAAAAATGGAATTGAGCAGGCACAGACAGGCCCAGACACAAAAAAAGGTGAACCCTTTCCGGGTCCACCTTATACGATATCCATAAATTAAACAATTAAGCCGGCATATCCGGAAGGCTCCAAGGTTTCCGGTAAGTATGCTTGATCAGTTCAGCAGCAAACTGAGTTGCAGGAACCGGATCGGTATAGCCTCTGTCGAAAGTTGGGTGCCCATCGTGAATTTTGAATTTGTCTTCAGTGATGATCTTGATTTGTTCATTATCGCTGATGTTTGTAAACTTCATGTTTGGTCCATCCCACAACAATTCTTTATTCAGTGTTTGCAGGCGAACTGCCAGAACACCCATAACCACCATTTCATTGAATGGTCCGGCTTCACCAAAGTGTGATGCTGTCAATACCCTGTTTTCAGGAGTTTCTTTACAAGCGCGAACCCAATCCATTTCATGTGAAGTTTCGATACGGCGACGGAACTTCGGAGCTTCGGGCTTACGACCTGACAACAACCAGGGGTTTTTCCCGTAGCAACCACAAATCAGTTTATCTTTGGTTCCGTGGAAAATAACGCAACCGCCTCCGTCATTCGGGTCTTTTCCAGCTGGCCATCCTTCAGGGAGCATTGGTTTGATACCACCATCATACCAGTAAATTTCTACCTGGGGAAGTTCTGCTTTTTTCGATCCTTTCCACTGACGTTTTACTTTACGGGCAGGGAAAGTAAGTTTTACCGATTGTGCAGAAGGAGCGCAGTCCTGAAGCAATAATGTTGAGTTACCCTGAGCTTTTGTAGGATAGCCTAATTCGAGGCCTACGAATACCGGATGAAGGATGTGGCAAGCCATATCGCCCAATGCACCAGTACCGTAATCCCACCAACCACGCCAGTTCCATGGGTGATAAATTTCGTTGTAAGGACGCATTTTAGCCGGACCTGTAAACAAATCCCAATCCAGTGTTTCAGGAACCCATTGTCCCTGGCTTGGTGTATTTAAACCTTGCGGCCAGATCGGACGGTCGGTAAATGCTTCCACTTTGGTTACTTCACCAATTTCGCCATTAGCCAGCCATTCACAAGTCTGGCTAACACCTTCGGCTGATGATCCCTGGTTACCCATTTGGGTGGCAACTTTATATTTATCAGCTAATTTGGTCAGCAAACGTGATTCGTAAACCGAATGAGTCAAAGGTTTTTGAACATATACGTGTTTGCCTAGTGTAATGGCATGAGCTGCAGTAATACAGTGAGTGTGGTCGGCAGTGGCAATAACAACACCATCGATTGATTTACCCAGTTCGTCGTACATAACTCTCCAGTCTTTGTACTTCTTCGCATTTGGGAACGTGTTGAAACATCCTTCGGCATATTTCCAGTCCACATCACAAAGACCGACAATGTTTTCAGATTTCAGGTTCTTCAGGTTAGCAAACCCCATACCGCCGACACCAACACCGGCAATATTCAGTTTGTCACTCGGAGCTTTATGCCCCATACCAGCGATTACGTTGCTGGGCAGAATGGTCACTGCTGCGGCAGCAGTAGCCGAAGTTGCAAGGAAAGATCTTCTGCTAAATTTGTTTTCCATTAGTTAATAATTTGATTTTGATTTAGGTATTTAATAACAATAATTGTTTGTGATTTAAAAAATCCCCTAAAGGTAAAATTATCTTCCAGAATCGCCAAGCCTGAAAGTTCCAACTTTTCGAATTTCAGAGATCATGCGCAGGAACAAAAAAAAGTGTCCGAATCACATTTAATCATAAGATCAAGTAAATGAATTTTTTCATATAGTTTCTGTCTATTCCTTATTGAAAAATTCGATTTGACTGGTGAACTTCAGGAACCTATATTTGTCTATTATTTATAAACATTCTAAATTATTTATATGAAAACGATTGGAGAAAAATTCCCTGCTTTTGCTAAAGAAGCCTTGGTTTCGCTTGAACCTGGCAAAGAGTTTAAAACACTGACCAATGCTGACATCAATGGTAAATGGACCGTATTCTTCTGGTGGCCGCTCGATTTTACGTTTGTTTGCCCAACCGAAATTGTGTCGTTCAACCAGCATTTCGAAGAATTTGAGAAGCGTGGGGCCAATGTAGTGGGCGCGTCAATCGACTCGCAGTTTGTACATCTGGCCTGGAGAAATAATCACCCCGGATTAAAAGGATTGAAATTCCCGATGCTGGCCGACACCAGCAAGTCACTTTCGGAAGAATTAGGTATTCTTGAGCCGGTCAATAAAATTGCTTACCGTGCTACGTTCATCATCGACCCCGAAGGCACGATACAGCATGTTTCGGTGAACGGACTGAACGTTGGCCGTAATGTGAAAGAAGTGATCCGCATTCTCGATGCCCTGCAAACCGGCGAACTGACTCCTTGCGACTGGGTTCCGGGAGAAGCAACCTTATAATGAGTTGGAAAAGATAATTGAAATAAGGCTGTCTCAAAAGTGGAAAACTCGTAAAAATCGTCACCCCGGATTTATTTCGGGGCCTGACATTAAATGAGTTGAGATCCTGAACCCCGCCTGACCAGTCGGGCAGGAAGTTCAGGATGACTGGACTAACGACTTTTGAGACAGCCCATTTTTGCATAAAAAAGGGAACCAGTTTCCCAGCTCCCAATCTAAATCTCGATTACAATTGTTTATTTCTTCTAAAGGCTTTTCGAT
>CAZAVU010000121.1:0-7346 GCA_964488805.1 uncultured Odoribacter sp.
GAGTTTCTTTTCTCTTGTGAACAGTTTCTCGCGGACGATTTTCTTACCGTATTTTAAAGAGGCTGTCCAAAAGTCAAAATGATCGTGTCATTCCGAATTTATTTCGGAATCTGATATACAATGCGTTGAGATCCTGAAACAAGTTCAGGATGACGTAGTCAAAGACTTTTTGGACAGCCTCCTACCAATATGCAGCCCGTACCGGGCTGACCACAACAGAAATAAACATCCTGAAATTGCACTGGGCGATAAAACGACTGCTACAACAAGAAAAAATAAATGCTTTTGCCCTGTAAACTGACCACTGCGACTTGACTACTTTCCTCAAGGTTGCTGGTGCTCTTTCCTGAATTCCATCGGGCTTTTCCCGGTTTTGTCCTTGAAAATCCTTGAGAAATAAAAATACGACTCAAAGCCCAGATCAATGGCAATTTCCTTGAAACTTTGGTCGGTCATGATCAGTAAATCTTTGGCTTTTTGTATCCGGAGTGACAAATGGTACTGAGTGGGCGAGATGCCGGTATATTTCCTGAACATTTGCCTGAAATAGGAATACCCAACGTTGAGTTCGGTAGCCAGTTGTTCGATGTTCACATTGGTATTCAGGTTTTCCCTGAAATACAGGCAGGCTTTCCGGATGGTTCGTTCGATGGTCTTTCCGGCAAATTCCTGGTTGCGCACTACCGACAGTATTTTGCTGAGCATCAGGATGGTGTTTGCCGCTGATACCTGCTGATGACCGCTTTTTTCTTCTTTCACCTGCTGGATGATCTCGAAGAAAAGCTTCAGGATATTCTCCTGGAACCCGACATACAAAACCGGTTTGGCAGCCTGAAAAAATCCCTCGTGAAACAGATGGGAGCAGAAATCGCCGTTAAATCCGATGTAATGCTCGTTCCATCCGGTATTCGGGTCGGGCTTGTAACGGTGCCACATTCCCGGACGGATGATGAGCATCGAACCCGGCACCACCTGGAACTGGTCGTTGCTGGTTTCAAAAATTCCGGAGCCTTCGGTAATGTAGTTGATCTGGTATTCCTGAAGCACCCGTCCTTTTTCCCAGGTAAAGAAATAGCCGCTGGGGTGCATTCGTGGCGGGTAAACCAGTGATGGCGGTATCTGTGCGTATCCGGCCACGGTGAGGTACAAGCCCCATTCCTTATCAAGTGGCCCGGCATTGATGTATTTTACAAACGAATCGTTCGACATGAGTTTAGAAATTCATTTTACTTCTTCCTGAAAAAAGACTGATTCTTCTGTGCCTGATTAAGTCAGACCACCCTTCGTATGTCATTTAGTGCAAGTTAATAGTCATTTTATTCATTGATTCAGCGTAACGGCTAATTAATTTTGTATTTACCTAACTCTTGACAAAAGTCAGAAAAGATAAAAATAACTAATTAATAAAACAAACACCTGGTATTATGAATTACATTCTTGGAATGATTATTATCGCGATTGGCAGTTTTGGACAATCAAGTTCGTATGTGCCGATCAATAAAGTAAAGAACTGGTCGTGGGAAAGTTTCTGGTTGACCCAGGGAATATTTGCATGGCTGATTTTCCCGTTACTGGGAGCCTTGCTGGCCGTATCCGAAGGGCATTCGTTGGGCGAAGTGCTGGCCAGTGGTAACGGCGCTGCTCTGAAAGCCATGGGTTACGGAGTGCTTTGGGGCATTGGCGGTCTGACTTTTGGTTTGAGTATGCGTTACCTTGGAGTGGCTTTGGGCCAGTCGATTGCGTTGGGAACCTGTTCGGCATTCGGAACTTTAATTCCTGCTATCATGGCCGGAACCAACCTGTTCGAAGGTAAGGGCTTGATTTTGTTGATTGCCGTGAGCGTGGCTCTGGCCGGGATTGCTACCATTGGTTATGCAGGAGGCCTTCGCGCCCAAAATATGACTGAAGAACAAAAACGGGCTGCCATCAAGGATTTTGCTCTGGGTAAAGGTCTTATGGTTGCCTTGCTGGCCGGTGTAATGAGCGCCTGTTTCAGTTTGGGACTGGAAGCTGGAAAGCCAATTGCCGATGCTGCCAAAAGTTTCGGTGCTCAGGCACTTTTTGTCACTTTGCCTGCCACACTGATGGTTACATTGGGCGGTTTTATAACCAATGCCATCTATTGTCTCTATCAGAATTTTAAAAATAAAACCTTCAGCGATTACTATACGGTTCCAAAAAATATCATTGTTTCCAATGTCCTTTTCTGTGCCCTGGCCGGTGGACTCTGGTATTCGCAATTCTTCGGACTGGGCGTTGGTAAAAGTTTCTTCGAAGAAGGCAGCATCATCATGGCTTTCTCCTGGAGTATCCTGATGTCGTTGAATGTTACTTTCAGCAATGTTTGGGGAATCCTGCTCAAAGAATGGAAAGGCGCCGGTAAAAAGACCATGGCTGTTCTGGTTCTTGGCTTGCTGATCCTGATCTTCTCAACTTTCATTATCAACTTCTAAACGCCGGATTCCGGTTGTTCATTATGGAACGGAGATCAGCTTTATCTGCCGTTCCTTACAGGTTATTCACGGGGTCTCTTAAAGTGGCTCCGTGAATAGCATGAAAAAACTACGATAAACCTTAAACAAACAAAACGATGAACCGATTAGCTTTTAAAATGTACCTGAACGAAGGTCAGAAAGAAGTTTACAAAAAACGGCACAACGAGATTTGGCCCGAATTGCGCCAGTTGCTCAAAGATGCCGGAGTGAGCGAATATTCCATTTTCCTGGACGAAGAAACCAACATCCTGTTTGCTTTCCAGAAGGTGAGCGGCGAAGGTGGTTCACAGGACCTGGGCCAGACTGAGATTGTTCAGAAATGGTGGGCTTTCATGGCCGACGTCATGAAAACCAATCCCGACAATTCTCCCGTGTCTATTCCTCTGGAAGAAGTATTCTACATGGAATAACTTATTTCTGCATTTAATAATTGACTCACCCCAAGCCGCCTTCAGGTGGCTTCCCCCCTCTCTACAAGAGTAGAGAGGGGAAGAGCGAGCATGGCGAGCGAGGGGTGAGTCAAAATAAATATTCGAAATGCAACATCTTTTTATTCTTATAACTTATTGTGTCTGTTTTACTCAGGAATTTTATAAAACTAACTAAACAACTATAACATGAAACAAATTTTAAGAAGAACCGGATTGTTCCTGGTTCTGCTGGCAGTCAGCGTATTAAATGCTGTTTCTGCCGAAAAGACATCTGTTAAAGAATTGGTTTGCGAATACCACTCCAATCCGATCGGGATCGACATTCAGAAGCCGCGTTTAAGCTGGCAGATCCAGTCTGATGGAAAGAACGTGATGCAAACGGCTTACGAAATCAAAGTGACCGATCAGACCGCGAACGGCAAACTGATCTGGACTTCAGGTAAAGTGCAATCCGACCAATCGGTCAATGTCGCTTATGAAGGCCCGGCATTGAAGTCGATGCAGCGGGTATACTGGCAGGTGCGCGTGTGGGACAACAACGGAAAAGCTACTGCATGGAGCGCCCCGGCATACTGGGAAATGGGACTTCTGGAACCGGAGGCCTGGAAAGCTTTCTGGATTGGCAGCGAAGTGGGACAGGACGTGAAAGGTTCGAAACCCTGTTTGTATTTCCGGAAAGATTTCGCGGCAGGCAAAACAGTGAAATCGGCCCGCGTTTATGTCACCTCCAAAGGGCTTTATCAATTGTTCCTGAATGGGAAGAAGGTCAGCAACGACTTGTTCACTCCCGGATGGACCAGCTACAAAAACCGCATTCAGTACCAGACCTACGATGTTACCCCGATGATCCAGCCGAAGAACTCGATTGGCGCTGTGGTGGGCGATGGCTGGTTCCGCGGCAACATTGGCTGGAGCAGCAAAAACGGCTACTACGGAAGTCAGGTGGCTCTTCTGGCCCAGCTTCAGCTTACCTTTACCGACGGTACTACGGAAATGATTGGCACCGACGGAAGTTGGAAAGCGTCGAATGGACCAATTGTCATGTCGGATATTTACAACGGCGAAACTTACGACGCCCGCAAAGAAATGCCGGGATGGGCAACTGCCGGTTTCGACGACAGCAAATGGGCCAGCGTTTCGGTGACCAATCAATCCAATGATATTTTGATTGCCCCGCAGGGCGTCCCGGTCAAAGCTATTCAGGAAGTAAAACCTGTCAAGCTGATAACCACTCCCAAAGGTGAAATGGTGCTCGACATGGGCCAGAACATGGTTGGCTGGGTGCGCCTGAAAGTTAAGGGAAACAAAGGAGATCAGATCACTGTGAAATTTGCTGAAGTACTCGACAAGGCCGGAAACTTTTATACCGACAACCTGCGCAGGGCAAAATGTACCGATCTGTTCATCCTGAAAGGTGACGGAGAAGAAGTCTTCGAACCTCATTTTACTTTCCATGGCTTCCGTTTCGTGAAAATTGAAGGACTGGCAACTCCGCCATCGCTCGACCAGGTTACCGGCGTGGTGATTCATTCGGATATGACTCCTACCGGAACGTTCTCCTGCTCCGAACCGCTGATTAACCAATTGCAGCACAACATTCAGTGGGGACAGAAAGGTAATTTCCTTGATGTTCCGACCGATTGCCCACAGCGCGACGAACGTTTGGGCTGGACCGGCGATGCCCAGGTTTTCAGCATGACCGCAGCCTTCAACTTCAATGTGGCCCCTTTCTATACCAAATGGATGCGCGATGTGGCTACTGACCAGTTGCCCAACGGCCGCGTCCCTCATGTTATTCCCGATGTGCTGAATGGCGGCGGAGGTTCAACCGCATGGGCCGATGTTTCGGTTATTGTTCCCTGGACCACTTACCTGGTTTATGGCGACAAACGTATCCTGGAAACGCAGTACCCAAGCATGAAAGCATGGGTGGAATACATGAACGACCGGGCAGGAAAGGATAACCTTTGGACGAAAGACTCTCATTTTGGCGATTGGCTGGCTTTTGCCTCAAATCGCTCTGACTATACTGGTGCTACTACCGATAAAGACCTGATTGCAACGGCTTATTTCTGCTACTCAACAACTTTACTGAGCAAAATTGCCGGAATTATTGGCAATAAGGCCGATGCTGATAAATATGCCGCTCTGGCTCAGAACATCAAAAAGGCTTTTGTCAAAGAATTTGTGACTTCTGGCGGACGGCTGGTTTCGCATACCCAGACCGCTTATTGTCTTGCTCTTGCATTCAACCTTCTTCCGGAAGATCTGGTGCCGAAAGCTGCAAACTTCCTGGCCGAAGATGTGAAACAGTTTGGCCACCTGACCACCGGTTTTGTCGGAACCCCGCTTTTGTGCAAAACGTTGTCGGCCCAGGGATACGACGACCTGGCTTACATGCTGCTGAACCGCAAGGAATATCCATCGTGGCTGTACCCGGTAACCCAGGGAGCAACCACCATCTGGGAACGCTGGGATGGACAGAAACCCGACGGCACTTTTCAGGATGTGGGTATGAACAGCTTCAACCACTATGCCTATGGCGCTATTGGCGAATGGCTCTACCGTCATGTGGCCGGTATTGATATCGATCAGGAAAAGCCCGGTTACAAACACATCCTGCTGGCCCCGCACCCGGGAGGAGGTTTGACCAATGCCGATGCTGAATTTGCTTCAGTGTACGGAAAAATTAAATCGGCCTGGAAAATTGATGGCGATAACTTCGTTTACAATGTAACTATTCCGGCAAACACGATTGCTACGGTTACCCTTCCTGCTGCACAGGCAGCCCAGGTGGAAACTGCTGCTGAACTGAAAGCGCAACTGACACAAAGCGGAAACAATGTTACCATTCAGCTTGGCTCCGGAACCTATTCGTTCAGTTACCGGCTTCAGAAATGAAATTCAAATAGAGAATTGGAATAAATACGAATCTTAAAATTTTAGAAAGATGAACAAAGAAAGAATTGAAAAAGCGTATGAACTGGCAAAAGCCGAATACGCTGAACTGGGCATCAATACCGATGCCGTATTGAAACAAATGGGTGAACTTTCCATCTCGCTGCATTGCTGGCAGGCCGACGACGTGACTGGTTTCGAAAATCCCGAAGCTGGTTTGAGCGGCGGTATCCAGGCTACCGGTAACTATCCGGGCAAAGCACGCAACATCGACGAACTTCGCGCTGACATTAAATACGCTGCTTCCCTCATTCCCGGAAGCCACCGTCTGAACCTGCACGCCATTTATGGCGACTTCGGCGGAAAATTCGTGGATCGCGATCAGCTCGAACCCAAACATTTCGAAAGCTGGATGAAGTGGGCCAAAGAAAACGGCTTCAAGCTCGATTTCAACTCTACTTCTTTCTCGCACCCGAAATCAGGCGAGTTGAGCTTGTCAAATCCTGATCCTGAAATCCGCAAATTCTGGATCGAACACACCAAACGTTGCCGTGCTATCGCCGACGCTATGGGTAAATACCAGGGCACTCCCTGCGTGATGAACCTCTGGATTCACGACGGAAGCAAAGACCAGACTGTAAACCGTCTGGAATATCGTCGCCTGCTGAAGGAATCGCTGGATGAAATCTTCGAAACCAAATACGATGACATGAAAGACTGCATCGAAGCCAAATTGTTCGGTATCGGCGCTGAAAGCTACACCGTTGGTTCGTACGATTTCTACCTGGGTTATGGCGCTAAAAACAACAAGATCGTAACTCTGGATACCGGTCACTTCCACCTGACTGAAAGCATTGCCGACAAGATTTCGTCGCTGTTGCTCTTCACTCCTGAAATCATGTTGCACGTGAGCCGTCCGATCCGTTGGGACTCTGACCACGTAACCATCATGAACGACGATACACTGGATCTGGCTCGCGAAATTGTTCGTTGCGACGCTTTGGGTCGTGTAAACATCGGTCTCGACTATTTCGATGCTTCCATTAACCGCATTGGCGCCTATGTAATTGGAACCCGTGCCACACAGAAATGCTTCCTGCAGGCAATGCTCGAACCAATTGCCACACTTCGCCAATACGAAGCCAAAGGACAGTATTTTGAACGTCTGGCTTTGCTGGAAGAAATGAAAGCCAAACCTTTCAGCGCTGTTTGGGATTACTTCTGTATGAACAAGGGTGTTGCCGTTGGAACTGATTACATCACTGAAATTCAGCAATACGAAAAAGACGTATTGTCGAAACGGTAATCCGGTTTTGTTTTAGATATTTTGAAGGGCAATTGCTGATTGAAACAGCAGTTGCCCTTTTTTTTCGTTCTGAGGACAGGAAGAAAAACATCATACAATGCCCATAGCACCGGGTCCCGTTCAACCCGGTTGTAGTAGATATTTCCAACTCATCTCCAATCAAATAATTACTTAACAATTAGGTTATATCTCCAGATTAACCTAATTTCGGGGAAA
>CAZAVU010000122.1:0-7003 GCA_964488805.1 uncultured Odoribacter sp.
ACTGATTGGTAGGAGGCATTGAGCATTTCTTCCTGCTCAAAAATAGTTTCAACTTTTTTGGTCAGAAACTGCAACTTGCCAACAATCAGCGGAATGTGTTTCAGTACGATATACTTTCTCCGGTTGACATTCAGGATGCAAAAAGAAAATCCATCCAAGCCAACCTGGATGGACAAATGATATTCTGAAGCGAGTTTTAAATCGAATGATTCGTCAACAAAATTTATTTCGTGCATAGGAAAAATTACCCCTGATAACCGTTTACTTGCAAAAGTAGATAAAAAATATTTATGATCTTTGGTTTTGTTTTATTTTAGCCGTCATGATTAAAAATCACATTCAGTCGGAGATTCTTAAAAATTTAGGGAAATCGCCTACCCCGGGACAGGAAGAACTTTCCCTGAAACTCGCTGATTTCATTGCGGAGTCCGATTCGGATGCTGTTTTTATCCTGAAAGGTTATGCCGGAACCGGGAAAACCACCATGTTGAGTTCGCTGGTCAAAACCTTTACCAAATTCAAGTTCAGGTCGGTATTGCTGGCCCCGACCGGTCGTGCGGCCAAGGTTCTATCGGGCTATTCGGGGCACAGCGCTTACACCATTCATAAAAGTATTTACCGGCAGCAATCGTCGAGCGACGGCATGGGCCGTTTTGTGCTGGATAAGAACCTGTATAAGGATACGTTTTTCATTGTCGATGAAGCCTCGATGGTCTCCAACTCGAATGGCGAATCCTCGATTTTTGGTTCGGGCCGTTTACTTGAAGATCTGATCGAATACGTCTATTCGGGCTCGAATTGCCGGTTGCTGCTGGTTGGCGACACGGCCCAGCTCCCGCCTGTTGGGCTTGATGTTAGTCCGGCACTGTCGAAGCGCGAACTCGAATTTTATGACCGGGTTGTTTATGAGCATGAACTGACCGAAGTGGTGAGGCAGGATCAGAACTCAGGAATTCTGTACAATGCCACCATGATCCGCAACCTGATTACCGACACTTTTTTTACTCCCGGGTATTTTCATCTGGAATGTGAACCATTCGACGATATCCGAAGGATTGGAGGCGCCGATTTGATTGAAGAAATCTCAACCTGTTACGATAAGTTTGGGCATTTCGAGACGATTGTGGTTACCCGCTCGAACAAACGTGCCAATAAGTTTAACGAGGGCATCCGGAGCACCATTTTGTATAAAGATGCCGATATTTCGGTTGGCGATTTGCTGATGGTGGTGAAGAACAATTATTTCTGGCTCGAAGAAAACGAAAAGATTGATTTTATAGCCAATGGCGATATTGCCGAGATAATATCCATTTACAAATATGAGCAATTGTACGGCTTCCGGTTTGCCAATGTGACTTTAAGGCTGATCGATTACCCCGATATTGAGATCGACTGCAAAATCATTCTGGATACGCTGTCCATCGAATCAGCATCGCTTACCTCCGAGCAAAACCGGAAACTGTTCGAGGCGGTTGCTGAAGATTACCTGGACATCCGGAGCAAAAAGAAACGCTGGGAAAAGATCAGGGAGAACCCGTATTTTAATGCGTTACAGGTGAAATTTGCTTATGCTGTTACCTGTCATAAGGCACAGGGTGGGCAATGGAAGGCTGTTTTTGTTGATCAGGGGTACCTGACCGAAGAGATGCTCAACCTCGAATTCCTGCGCTGGTTGTACACCGCTTTTACCCGCCCGACCGAACGGCTGTACCTGGTGAATTTCAATAAGGAGTTTTTCGAAGAATAATAATAGAATCTGCTATTCCCAGCAGTTATTCATCTGTGAATAATTTGTTTTTTAATTGTCAGATGGAATAGCCATGGTTGAAATATTATTCTCATTTTCGGTTGGTGTTCACCAAATCATGGCTATTTCATTCGTACATTCTTTAAATAGTTCTACAATGTTTGCAAAGTTCCGTAGTTCATAGACTTGAGGATAAAAGTCCGCATAACTGTCGAGATTACAATACCTGTATCGTCTGTAAAAGTCGCCAACTTTGAATTCAATATGATAACAAGTTCCGTCACAAACAGCCATTTTCAATCCAATAAATTCATTTGTCTCTGGATTGTATTCATACTTTTCTGTTTTTAATTTGTTTTGGTCGGGCAAAGAGAAAATATTGTTTGAAACCAATCGGGAGAAAATAGTGTCAATGTCAATTTTTGCATTGATGTCTTTCGAGAACAAGTCGTTTGTGCCAGGTTTGCAATAATAGTATTTAGCACTCCACTGTTTATTAAAAGTCAAAATTGTATAGTTTGCATTAGCAAATGATGGAGATGTTATGAAACGGATTTCGATTTTATTTTTTGATTTCAAAATGGATGTCAATCCAGTCTGATAGTCATTACTTTTAAATGTCGTTGTGTCTGAAATGACATTACCAACAAATATTGTTTTGTCTTTTGTCTGAGCGGTTAGTGCTGAAACAATTAGTATAAGCATTGTTGTTGCGATGAGTCTTGTCATAATAATTAACAGTTATTTGTTTTGCATGTGCAAAAATGTTGCGTCTCAGGCAAAATTACGTTGATAGTCGTCTGTATTTACAATAATTATGCCAGTAGTCTTATTTGCTGAATCTGATGGGGTGTTTATTTTTATTCTACAGATATTTTAACACACCTGTTCAGGGCAATAATGCTCCACTAAATTGAAAATACCTGTCCTTCGCTAATAGCTTCGGTGTTCGGAAAAATAGCAGTTGCTTCGTTCAGAATAAGGTGATGGTCTTTGTACCGGGCCGAAAAATGGCCGATAATGAGTTTCCCAACCTGGGCTTTCGTGGCGATGGTTGCAGCGTCTTTCCCTGTTGAATGGTAAGTCGATTGGGCCAGATCCTTGTTGTTTTCGGCAAATGTGGCTTCGTGGTAAAGCAGGTCCACATTTCGGATGGATTCGATATAGGCTTCGTTGTATCGGGTGTCGCTGCAAAAGGCAAACGAGCGCGGCCGGTGTTTGTTGATGGTGAGTTCGGCATGAGGAATGAGCCGCCCGTCGCTGGTCATAAAATCACCTCCTTCCTTGATCCGTTGCCTGTCGCGGATCGGAATCTGGAACTCCTCTATTTTTTCAGGTAATAAATTAGGTAATACGGGTTTTTCTTCAAACCGGAACCCGCAGGTTGGAATGCGGTGCGACAAAGGGAACGAATAGACGGAGACTTTTTTGTCTTCAAAGATTTTCTGTTCCTTTTTGAAATTCAGGGGATGATAAACCAGTCTGAAGGGCATTTCTTCAGCATAGAGAAACTTCAGTTGATGGGAAAGGAATTTTTGAAGTTCGAGATGGGTAAAGATGTGTAAGTCGTTTTTCCGGCCTAAAAGGATCATGGTTGAAATCAGGCCGATTAAGCCAAAGATATGATCGCCGTGTAAGTGGGTGATGAAAATGTGGTTGATTTTAGCAAAGCTGATCCTGTATTTGCGCATTTGGGTTTGGGTCCCCTCGCCGCAATCGATCAAAAAAAACCGCCCCGATACATTAAGTACCTGGGCGGTTGGATATCTGTTCGATGTAGGTAATGCAGAACTGGTTCCGAGAATAGTCAGTTGAAAAGGTATTTCCTGGCCTGACATGGTCAGCTTACAGGTTTTCCTTTTCGCTCAGGAGTTTCTCAGCATCTTCAACTGTTCCGGTAATAATCAGAACAGTATGGAGCATCGAAATCCGGATAATCATCTCTACATCGGGCTGGAGGCCTGTCAGGATAAATGTTCCGATGGCATCTTCACAGAGGCGGTTAGCGACCAAAATGGCGCTTAATCCTGATGAATCGCAATAGGTACAACTACTGACATCCAGAACGATGTTCTTCTCACCATTTGCATTCACTGCAACAAGTTCTGATTTCAGGTCGGGAGAAATATTCGTATCCAACCGGTCATTCAAAACCCGAATGAGTGTATAGTCTGATTTTTTAATTATTTCGAAATCCATAGTCCTGCAATTTAGTGAATTCTGATGGACTCTAAATTAAATACTGACTAATTTTCTTTCTGTTCGTCAGCTTCCATCTGAGATCTCAAAGCAGCCAATTCAGAAATATCACCAAGTGTAGTTTTTTCAGCGTTGCTTTCTTTCACTTGTTTTACAGCTTTGCTGGTAGCTTTAGCCTGGGTTTTCCGTTTTGCTGTTTCTTCGGCTTTCTTTTCATCTTCGAATACTCTCGAATGAGAAAGAATGATCCGTTTTGCTGCTTTCGAGAATTCAATCACTTTGAATTCCAGTTTTTCTTCCAGTTGAGCCTGACTTCCGTCTTCTTTTACAAGGTGGCGTGGAGTGGCAAAACCTTCAACACCGTAAGGAAGGGCGATGGTAGCGCCTTTGTCGAACAGTTCGACAATAGTTCCTTCGTGGATTGAATCAACCGAGAAGATGGTTTCGAATACATCCCATGGATTTTCTTCCAATTGTTTGTGGCCGAGGCTCAAACGACGGTTTTCCTTGTCAATATCCAAAACAACTACGTCGATTTCAGCGCCGATAGAAGTGAATTCTGACGGGTGTTTGATTTTCTTGGTCCAGCTCAGGTCTGAGATGTGGATCAATCCGTCAACACCTTCCTGAATTTCAACGAATACGCCGAAGTTGGTGAAGTTACGAACAGTAGCCTTGTGTTTTGAACCAACGCCAAATTCTGTTTCGATGTTTTGCCATGGATCAGCTTTGAGTTGTTTGATACCCAGAGACATCTTACGTTCGTCGCGGTCGAGTGTCAAAATCTGAGCTTCAACTTCGTCGCCCACTTTCAGGAAGTCCTGAGCGCTGCGCAGGTGTTGTGACCAGCTCATTTCTGAAACGTGGATCAAACCTTCAACACCGGGAGCAATTTCAACGAATGCACCGTAATCAGCCATAACCACTACTTTACCTTTAACAGAGTCGCCTACTTTCAGGTCAGCGCCAAGGCTATCCCATGGGTGAGGAGTCAACTGTTTCAGACCAAGAGCGATACGTTTTTTGTCGTCATCGAAATCGAGGATAACTACGTTCAGTTTCTGGTCGAGTTCAACGATTTCGTTCGGGTGAGTGATACGGCCCCATGACAGGTCGGTGATGTGGATCAAACCATCTACGCCGCCAAGGTCGATGAATACACCGTATGAAGTGATATTTTTAACAGTACCTTCGAGTACTTGTCCTTTTTCGAGTTTAGAAATAATTTCTTTTTTCTGATTTTCGAGTTCAGCTTCGATAAGGGCTTTGTGAGATACAACCACATTGCGGAATTCGTGATTGATTTTAACCACTTTGAATTCCATGGTTTTGCCAACAAATACATCGTAATCGCGGATTGGTTTCACGTCGATCTGAGAACCTGGCAAGAATGCTTCGATTCCAAATACATCCACGATCATACCGCCTTTGGTACGGCATTTAATGTAACCTTTGATGATTTCATCCTGGTCGAGAGCTTCATTTACACGATCCCATGAGCGCATTGCTCTTGCTTTCTTGTGCGAAAGGATCATCTGACCTTTCAGGTCTTCCAGACTTTCAATGTAAACTTCAACTTTGTCTTTTGGTTTCAGTTCAGGATTGTAGCGGAATTCGTTCAAGCTAACAATACCGTCTGATTTGTAACCGATGTCAACAACGACTTCGCGTTTGTTCATGGAAATAACTCTTCCTTCAACTACTTCTTTTTCCTGAACAGTAGTCAATGTTTTTTCATAAAGAGTTTCCAGGTCTTTTTTGTTTCTTCCGCCGAAACCTTTGTCTTCTTCTTCCAATGCATTCCAGTCAAATTCTGCAGGTTCGGCGACAGCAGCTTTGGCTGATTTTGGTTGTGCTGATACTTCAGCAGGCGCAACAGTTTCCTGTTGTTCGAGATCTACCTTTGGTTCAAGGTTCTCTGTGTTGTTTTCTACCATTTAATAGTCAATTAATTAATAAGTTAGACAGTATATTAAATAAATGCGCCGCAAAATTAAGAGTATTTCGCTATAAAACAAAGGTTTTCAGGGATTTTTCGTCGGTTTTGACATTGCTGACGGCATTCTAGCTTTGCTGAATGGTTTCATGTATACCTGTGCCACCGCGAAAATATCAGCTTGTTTTTATTTCTGTTTTGTACTTCTGTTAAATTATAATTCTTACTTTTGAATAAGTCAATAATATTAATCCATTAAGTTATGAAGATAGCTGTAGTAGGTACCGGTTATGTCGGATTGGTTTCCGGCACTTGTTTTTCGCAAACGGGTGTTGATGTTGTTTGCGTTGATGTGGACGAACGCAAAATCAACATGCTCAAAGAGGGGCAGATCCCAATTTATGAGCCCGGTTTGGAAGATATCTTTAAATGGAATGTTGAAAAAGGCAGACTTTTGTTTACCACCAGTCTGGAAGATAGCCTGGTTGATGCGGAGGCCGTATTTATTGCTGTTGGAACTCCTCCGGATGAAGACGGAAGCGCCGATTTGAAATATGTGTTGGGTGTTGCCCACGAGGTTGGACGTTATATCGATCATTACATGGTTGTTGTGACGAAAAGCACGGTGCCGGTTGGTACATCTCTGAAAGTGAAGGCCGCCATTGAAGAAGAGCTTCAGAAAAGGAACGTTGACATTCCTTTTGATGTGGCTTCCAATCCTGAATTTTTGAAAGAAGGTAGCGCTGTTGAAGATTTCCTGAAGCCTGACCGTATCGTGGTGGGCATTGAATCGGCGGAAGCTGAGAAAACCATGAAGCGTTTATACAAGCCTTTCCTGCTCAACGGTCATCCTATTCTTTTCATGGATATTGCTTCCGCGGAAATGACCAAATATGCCGCCAATTCGATGTTGGCGACTAAAATCAGTTTCATGAACGACATTGCCAACCTTTGTGAATTGGTTGGCGCCGATGTAAGCATGGTGCGCAAAGGTATCGGTTCTGATGGCCGTATTGGCAATAAGTTTATCTATCCGGGCACAGGTTACGGTGGATCATGTTTCCCCAAAGATGTTCAGGCTTTGGTGCGAACAGCCGATGAATACGGACATTCGCTTGAAA
>CAZAVU010000123.1:0-2658 GCA_964488805.1 uncultured Odoribacter sp.
ACTTTTTTTCTGAATGGAGCTTCTTATGCCCAGCAGATTTGTCCTTATCAGGATCGGTCTGTTTCAGTCGAAAAGCGTGTTGACGATTTGATGGCCCGGATGACACTGGAGGAGAAGGTTAATCAACTCCGAAGCCAGTTGTTGTTTTTACCTGATTACAGTAAACGGAATTTTCACCTGGGTCATGTTCGCAATATTGGGCATTTTATGCACAAAGATGCCAGGGAACCCGTCACCGCGCAGGCGTGCGCTGAGGCCATCAATGCCGATACCCGTAAATCGCTTGATTTCAGTATATGGCGAATCCCGGTTCTTCAGCACGGCGAGGCGTTGCATGGCGCCCAGTGGGGAAATGCTACCTGTTTCCCGCAGAGCATTGGTATGGCTGCAACATTCGACGATGATGTGTATTTTCGGGTTGGGCAGGTGGTGGCTAAAGAATTAAGGGCTGTCGGTGTGCGACAGGTATACGCACCGGTAATCAATGTTTCGCGCGATCCGCGCTGGGGTCGGACTGAGGAAAGTTACGGTGAGGATGTTTACCTGACTTCCAGGATGGGGTTGGCCTATACCAAAGCGCTGGAGCAGGGCGGAGTGATCGCCACACTCAAACATTACGTTGACAATTACGGAGATGGCGGTCATGATTCATACTCGTCGAACAACTCCTGGCGAGTGCTTCGTGAAACATTTTTTGAACCATTCCGCGTTTGCGTTGAGGAAGGAGGGGCGCGGTCGATCATGGCGGCTTACAATTCGATTGACGGCATACCTTGTTCGTCAAGCCGGGTGTTGCTGAACGATATTTTGCGTGGCGAATGGGGGTTCAAAGGCTTTGTTGTTTCCGATTATAGCGGCGTGAAAGGCGTTCACAGCGCTCATAAGGTGGCTAAAGATTATCCTGAAGCGCAGGCCTTGTGTTTTGAATCTGGTCTGGATGTGGAATTGTCGAATGGTTACCCGAATTTGCTTGAACTGGTAAAAAACGGGAGGATTTCGGAGAAACAGATCGACGAATCGTTGCGCCGGGTGTTGACCTGCAAATTTGAACTGGGTTTGTTCGAAGAACCTTATGTGGATGCTGCAAAAGCCGACCTGATTGTTCGTTGCGGCGAGCACAAAAAGATGGCTCTGGATGCGGCATCGAAATCATTGACCCTTCTGAAGAATAAAGATAACCTGCTTCCGCTGTCAGATATGACAATTAAACGAATTGGCGTTTTTGGTCCTGCGGCTGAGGTGCTGAGTCTTGGCGATTATTCAGGCCCTTATGGCGGTTGGAAAGGGGAGGGGACAATGAATCCTTATCAGGCGCTGGCTAAACGGCTGAAAAATAAAGCTGAAGTAATCCTGCATCACCCCGGGCAGGATGTTGCAGAACTGGCGCGCCGCTGCGATGTGGTGGTTTTCTTTGGTGCCATCAGGGAAGGAGAAGGACACGATCGCAGCCTGATGTCCTTGCCTTCACGTCCGATGAAAGCAGCTCAAAGTCTTGACCACGCTGTTATTATTAAAGGAGCCGAAGAAACGTACATCAATGTCGATCAGGAAAAAATGATCAACGATCTGGCGGCAAGCGGAACAAAAACAGTTGTGGCTTTGCAAAATGGTTCTCCGATTGACATACGAAACTGGATCGACAAGGTGGATGCACTGCTGGAAGCCTGGTATCCGGGTGAACAGGGTGGAATCGCCATTGCCGAAGCTTTGTTTGGCGACATCAACCCCGGAGGCCGTTTGCCCATTACCTGGCCGCGCCACGCCGGACAGATCCCGATTTATTACAGCATCAAACCTTCGGGTCGCGGTTACGATTACAACGATGACGACGGGAAACCGATGTTCCCGTTTGGCTATGGACTGAGTTATACTTCATTTGAATATTCTGATCTGGTTTTACCATCGGAAGTGAAAAAAGATGGCACTGCTGAAGTAAAATTTACCTTGAAAAATACCGGGGAAGTAAAAGGCGATGAAGTTGTTCAGTTATACCTGCATGATGAATTGGCTTCAGTTGTGCGCCCAATCCGCGAATTAAAAGCATTCAAACGGATAACCCTCGAACCCGGTGAAAGCCGTCAGGTTGTGCTTACGCTTCCGTACCGGAGTTTCGGGTTTTGGAACAAAGACCTGGAGTTTGGAGTGGAGCCTGGCGAATTTAAAATTTACATCGGGAAAAATGCTGCTGATACCCGGATGGAAGGTGTTTTAAATGTGCTGTAAAGGGTGATTGATAATAAATGTGAGTTAATGTGACTTCAAAATACCTGACTAAATGAGAACAATTAGATATACAAAAACTATCGTGAGCTACCTCCTTTTGCTGCTATTCCCGGCATTTGTTGTTCAGGCAGCCAGTAGGCAAAAGAATCTTCCTCATGTTTTAGTCATTGGCCTCGATGGGTTAGGGGCGCATGGAATTGGAATGTCCCGTGTACCACATCTGAATGAGTTGATGAAAAATGGATCGTATTCGCTTGCTGCACGCACTGTGGTTCCCAGCAGCAGCGGTCCGGCCTGGAGTTCGATGATCACAGGGACTACGGTTGAGCGGCACGGTGTCGGCAACAACTCATGGACGGTCGACGACAAAGTGTTGGAGCCGGTATACAAGGGCGAACACAACATGTTTCCCACCATCTTCGGGGAAACCCGCAA
>CAZAVU010000123.1:2758-6827 GCA_964488805.1 uncultured Odoribacter sp.
GATACCGGAATGCTTGACAAAACGGTTGTCTTCGTTCTGTCCGATCATGGCGGTTTTGAGAAGAAACATGGCGGCACTCATCCCGATGAAATGATCATTCCTTTTATAATTTCAGGGAAAGGAGTAAAAAAAGGCTACGAAATCAAACAACCGGTTTTTACCTGCGATCTGGCGCCGACTGTGGCCTGGCTGTTTGGGTTTCAACTGAATGAATGGGTAACCGGCAGGTCGTTGAAAGAAGCATTCTCAAAATAAATTAAACCTGTTTTGCCATGAAAAAGTTTGGAACGCAGGAAGACTGATGCTTTTTAACTGGACGGATACAAGAAAATAAACATTATCAGGAAACAGGATGAATAAAAGATTCACACGCCGGTCGTTTGTTGCAACCACTTTGTCAGGTGCGGGTGCTGTGGCGTTGGGCAGCACGCTTGGGGCATTCACGAAAATAGAAATGACGGCACGGGAAGCCGGAGGTTCAAAAGTAAAAAAGCTCTTTGCCACCACTGATTTCAGTGATAACATTATCATTAACCATCGCGGAACCCGGTATGGGGCGCCGGAAGCACGGACAGATGAATATTACCTTCAGCACAAGTGCTTTATGGATCAGGCTCAACTTGACGGGTTGCATCAGTTTCTTGCTTCGGTGGGCGTTACCCGGCATCAATGGATTGTGGATACCATGTGGTGCTTATATGAAAATTACCCGCATGGATTTGATTTGCTGAAAGCTGCTGTTGATTCGGCACATAACTATGGACTGGAATTTTATGCCGAGATCAAACCTTTTGAAGGAGGCGGTTTCGGTTTGATTTTGCCCGGCACCATGCCATGTCCTGCCAGTTGCGGCGCTTTCCGCGATTTGCGCGGTATATTCCCTTCAATGCGCCGTTTTGTTGCAGCCCATCCTGAGTTCAACCTAAAACGAAAAACCGGTACTTACGAGTGCTCCGGAACGGTTTCGGCTATTCGTCTGGTGAAAAGCGATAATCGTCCAACGCGTGTTAAGCCCGGGCATCTCTCCCTTTGGACAAGTCCAACCAATAATCAGTTTGTCAAATACGAAGGTCCTGTCACGTTTCGCGAAACCATCGAAAAACGTTATCGGTTCCCATATTGGCGGCAGTGTCGCGTTCTCCATCTTGAAGGTCTGAAAATTCCGCAGGGGCATAACTATTTCCTGGTAAAATGTGCAGTGGCTGATGGGGAAGGGGATTTTAGCAATGAAAAAGGAAACATCATTGAATTGGAAGATGCCGGTGGAAAGACTCTTCCGTATACGTTGAGTTCCGGGCCGGTTAGTCTGAACGATCATTACGAAAGCTTTTATCAATCGAAATTGTTAAAACAGGTGGTGTCGTATTTGCAGCACCCCGAAGTTCAGGCCGAGATCAGCGACCGACGCAAAATGGAGAAGCATTACCGCGATTTTTATGCTTTTGGCGACTACGATATAACCGACTTGGTTACTTTGGATAAAGATGGTTATGTGGCTGCGGTTTGCGGAAAGCCTGAATATATTGAAGGTCAGTTTCATCCCATTTATTCTGAGGTCAGGGAATATTGGCTGGATATGGTCAGATTCTGCCTCGATCGGGGAGTGGACGGGATCAACATCAGGACTTCCAATCATACCTTGTCGATTGAAAACTGGGAATATGGTTTTAATGAGCCGGTGCTGAAAAAGTCAGGAGGCAAAACCGATTTTGCAACCATCAGCCGCATCAATGGCGAGGCCTATACGCTTTTTCTGCGCGAAGTAAAAGATCTTGTCAAAAGCCGGGGAAAATCGCTTACCGTTCACCTGGAAACCGAGTTAATCATGCCAGATGACCGGGGAAAACAAAGTTCTCTTCCTTATAATTTTGAATGGCAGTGGAAAACCTGGGTAAACGAAATTGCTGATGAACTGGAAATACGTGGTATTTACCAGCTTCGTCCCTGGAATTTTTCAAAAGCGGTAGATCTTTTCAGCGCTGCCGCTTGTGCTGCAGGCAAGCCTGTTTATTTACAGGGCGATTTCCATGGAATGACTTTCGAAGGTCCGTTTGCCAGTACTGAAGCGGAGATTGAACTGGTAAAAAATCATCCCGGATTGGATGGCTATGTTTTCTATGAAACTGCCAATATCACCCGGATTAATGATGATGGAAACCTGGAGGGTAATTCAATCTTAGGAGAAGTATTTAAAAAATCATTGTTCGATAATAAGTAGGATATTCATAAATACTAATATCCGTGAAAAGAGGATATTTCATTTATACGATAGTATTAACCAGTGGTACATTGTGTTTGTTTAGTAACAAAATCTCTGACGATTATCGTGTTTGTAACAGAACGTAAAACAATTAAAGATGAAAAAGACTCTTTTAGTAATATTGGCAATGATGGCATTTACCACCAGTTTTTCACAACCGGACAAAAAGCATGTGAAGAACCTTAAAAATTTGAGTGTGCCTGAAAATGTTTATTATTTGTCGATGCATGGAGCGATATCTGATGCTGAGATCGGCATGAATAGCGTGACATTTGGAACTGATAATACCTCCGTCATACAAGATGTGCTAAATAAAGCAAAAACCTCTCCTATAACCGTTTATTGGGATGGCAAATATTCTGTAACAGGATTGAAAATTTACAGCAATACGACAATCATTGCAAATGCAGGTTGTGGTGCAATTCTGAGAAACCATTCCGATAAACCTCTTATAGCTAACGCGAACCATTCATTTAAAGCCAGGAAGGATTCAAATATTGTGATTATTGGAGGGATATGGAATGGCAATTATTATAATCCTGAAATACGACAGGGAGCACAAAATAAATATGATGACATACATGGGATTGTTTGCTGTTTCCGGTTCTATGGGGTTGATAATCTGACGGTAAAGGATGCTATCCTGTATAAGCCGGCAACTTATGCACTGGCTGCAGCAAATATTACTCACGTCCTCTATGAAAATATCATTGTCGATGTTGGTCCCGATCCGCTAATTAACAACGATGGATTACATATTGACGGAAATTCCCAATATGGTGTTATACGGCATTGCATACTTAATACTCACGACGATGGCATTGGCCTAAATGCAGATGACCTTTATATGTACTTTACTGAGAAACAAGGATTATCCGGTAAAGACGCTTTTTATACGGAAGCATCTGCCGGGCCAATTTCTGATATTTTGATTGATGATATTACCTTTAACAGTTCTCTTTTCGGGATAAGAATTCTAAGTGGGAAAAGCAGGGTTGACCGCATAACCATAAGAAATATAAAAGGATATACCACGGGATATGCGTTAGTCATCGACAATTTCCAACACGATCCTAACCTATTAACCTGGGCAGGCCCCGGTAACATTGGGACAGTCAATGTCGAAGATTTTGATGTTGCCATTCATCCCGGAAAAATAAAAATGCCGAATGAAAGTTGTATGAACGTGAGTACAAACGTTGAACAGCTTGTCCTGAAAAACATCAAAAGAAAATTCTTTGCTGCCGGAGAACCAACTGTATATATTAGAGGAAAAAATACGGTCATAGGCAGTATGGAAATTGACGGGTATTATAGCCTTGACACGACGAAACAATCCAAGATTGATCATATTCTGGTAGAAGGAGCTTCCATAAACCAGCTCAGTATATCGAATGTTTCCATTAGGCGGACACAAAACCATATTGAGAACAACAGTGTTTTGCTAAAGATTAAGGGTAATTGCAATATTAACACCTTGCAATTCAATAGGATTAATACCGATGGAATTGCTTCATTGATTTCTAACACATCCGGGAATCTTAATGTAATCAATGCTTGCAATATTGTTCATACGAATGCCTTTGGTCATTTCCCGTTCTTCCTGAATAATGACAAAAGTGAAGTGAATGCGTTGACTGTCTCTAATTTCTATGGAAGTGATTTGATCGATGGAGGAACCAGTAAAATAGTGAAAAAAAGAGGTGACGCATTTTAACGATAAAAGGTTTTTGGTGTGTGTTATCATGTTGGAAGTCCTTTGCCAACATGGATAAACAGTATCATCACGGAAAAAACAATTAATCAGTG
>CAZAVU010000124.1:0-6683 GCA_964488805.1 uncultured Odoribacter sp.
GCTCCGCTTTGGCGAACCGATTACCAGTATGGCGAACCCAACGGTTACCAGTGCCATACTTTTGGCCTGAATTTCTACCTGCCTTTGCATGGCGCAGGAATGTATAAAACCGACAATTTCACCTTCCGTTCCAGCATGAGCGCTGCTGCGGTAATGAACTGGTCGGTAACCGGATGGGGACCCGAATCAATTCCCGACATCCAGCACCGCATAAAAGATTTCAAAACTCTGCAGCCTTACTATTACGGCGATTTTTATCCGTTGACCAGCCAGATAAACAACACCGGCAACGAGATTTGGATTGCTTACCAGCTTCACCGTCCGGCGGAAAAGGATGGAATTGTAATGGCTTTTCGCCGCGACAACAACAACGACGGATCGCTAAGTGTCAGGTTTGGCGGGCTTTCTGCGAATGCGACTTACGAAGTATTTAACGAGAACAATGGTCAGAGTCAGATGATAAAAGGAAGTGAACTGATGGCAGGTTATGAATTGTCGATTTCAGATAAGCCAGGTTCGTTGTTGCTTAAATATCACGAAGTAAAAAACTAGTTTTGTGTTAGTTTGGCTTTGTCAGCTACCAGTCACCCTGAACGTTCGACAGAACTCACGTCGAACATTCAGGGTCTGATGCTATTTAGAGATGCCGAAACAAGTTCGGCATGACGATCCTTCAAAAGCTCGTTAACACAAGACTAGTATAGTATAAAAAGATTTCGCATTTCTACAAGGGTAGATAGGGGCTAAGCCGCTTTCTGGCGGCCTGGGGTGAGTCAATTATTAAATACGACAATAAATCATTTTACATACTTATGCCATGATGAAACCGTTTGTTTCCATTTTGTTTTTGTTGGTTACGCTAAACCTGAGTGCACAAAAGGTTGTGCCGTTGTATCCCGGCGAAATACCAAACAGCATTCCATATCCGATGAAAGAAATACGGATTGAAGAGAATGGTGCATTTGTCGGTTACCGAAACATTTCTCTACCAACACTGGCAATTTATCTTCCCGATTCAACAATAGCAACCGGCGCTGCAGTAATTATTTGCCCCGGGGGTGGTTATGGGATGAATTGTTATCAAAAGGAGGGAATTCAGATCGCGGAAGCCTTTTTGCGCAAGGGTATAGCTGCATTTATCCTGAAATACCGTTTACCCAGCAATTCGATCATGAAGGATAAGTCAGTTGGTCCGTTACAGGATGCCCAGCAAGCGATTAAAACAGTGCGGCAACATGCCGGAGAATGGAATTTAAATCCGGATAAAGTCGGTATCATGGGGTTTTCGGCCGGGGGCATCTGGCTGCAACAGCCGGAACCCATTTCAATAAATCGTACATCCCTAATGCAGAAAATATTAGTTTGCGCCCCGATTTTATGATCCTGATTTATCCGGTAATTAGTATGATGCCCGAAATTACACACGGAGGATCGAGGAGCAATTTGCTGGGATCGAACCCCGATGCGGATCAAATCAAATTGTTTTCCAACGAATTGCAGGTGACCGAAAATACACCTCCGGTTTGGCTGACCCATACCGGCGACGACACGGTCGTTCCTGTTGAAAACAGCATACGATTTTATCAGTCATTGGTAGGTTGTCGTGTGCCTGCGGAGATGCACTTGTTCCCGTACGGGAATCACGGTTTTGTATTGAATCAACCGACCGGCGAATGGATGAAGCCATTATTCAACTGGATCGATTATCAAGGGATTTGCAAAGAAATTGTACGTTTTCGATAAATTGGGCTTCTTCAAAAAATTGTCCTAATAAGTTTGGAGAACCAAAAGGGGATAGGAAATTTCACAGAAAACAGAAACACCGAACGGGTTTATATTTTTGTTTATGAAATATTATTTCACCAGGCGATCATTTAGCCTATTTCAAGTGTCAGCTCATCTTTTTCATCCCAAATAAATTAGCATTAGTCTGTTTTGAAATGGTGTAACCGCATGACTTAAAATTCTTTCAGTTGAATTAGATTAATCTGAAGAAAAGTGAATTTCTTAATAATTGTTTAATTTTTATTTTCTATCATTGTCAGCTTAAACGGTTAAGTAAATGATATGCGGACTTCATTAAAAGACATAGCTAAAGAGTTAAATGTTTCCACAACGACTGTATCCTGGGTATTGTCAGGACTTGCGCAGCAGAAGGGGATCAGTGAAGCGACAGCAAAGAAGGTACTTGAATATGCCACAAAACTCAATTACAAGCCCAACTTAATTGCCAGAAGTTTGAATACCGGTGAGACAAAGACAATCGGTCTGATACTACCATCTATTTCAGACAGTTTTTATTCTGAAGTTGCCCGTGAGATAGAAGCAGAAGCTCGCAAATGTGGTTATTCTTTAATGATAAGCAGTTCCGAATCGGATGTCAACCGTGAAGATGACATTATTCGCTTGTTTGAGTCTAAACAAGTGGATGGAATAATTGTAGCTCCGACTAAACTTTCCAAGGTGGAGATCCAACGGTTGATCGATGAGTCGTATCCTCTGGTTACCATAGACCGGTATTTTCCCGAGCTAAATGCCAGTTATATAATCATTAACAACAGAGATAGTAGTTTTATGCTCACCAAGCATCTGGTGAATAATGGTTGTAAAAAAACGGTGATCTTAACTACGAATCCTCATTTAACGACCATGAACCATAGGAGAGAGGGGTATGAAGATGCGTTGAGGGAGTCAGGGATTATCATTGATCCTAATCTGTATGGGGAAGTAAATTTTGCCGATTATGAAAAACATATCTATGAAGTATTGGATAGGATCTTTAAGAAAGTTCCGGATGTTGATAGTTTCTTTTTCACCACCCATATTTTAGCACTTGCGGCTTTTCAATATTTTAAGGATAAGGGGATAACGACAGATTTTGAATTAGCCTGTATTCACGAGGCTCCCGTATTTAAGATTATTGCCCCCCGAATAAATGTTGCAAGAATGCCCATTGAAGAAATTGGGAAGAAAGCCGTTGCTTTATTAGTGGAACAGATTGATTTTAATATACAAAACAGGAGGGACCGAAATCAAAAAAATGAAATGAAACATCTTGTTCTTTCGTGTTCACTGGAGTTTCGCAGTTAAATAATTTTTTACTCGTCAACTTAATCGTTTAAGTGAATCGGGTAATTTCTGAGTTAAATAATTAAAGGACTAATAATCAGTATTGAATCAGCCGACTGGCGAATGGATGAAGCCGTTAATCAACTGGATTGAAAAACTATAACCTGAAAATATGCTACGAAGAAAATTTTTAAACAGTTTGGGTGGGGCAACTGGCCTTTTAATGGCCTCCCCATTACTGGCCGGAGAGTTAAAGGCACAGGGGTGTTCTGAATCAAAAATCGGAGCGGAGTTTCCCGGGGTATGGAAATTTACCGTTGGGACTCCTGAAAAAATAACACCGCAAAGTATTCGCTCAATCAAACCTTCCACAAAGGGGCTTCAGGAACTACCTGCGGTTGACCGTTGTCCGGTAGGCATCTCGGGTTCTGTCAGCCAGCGTGGTGTGTTGGTGAAGCTTCCGCTGAAGCCGAATGAGTTTGTATATGGCCTTGGGCTTCAGTTGCAATCGTTTCAGCAGCGCGGGTTGAAAAAGATGTTGCGCGTAAATGCGGATCCGGCGATGGATACGGGCGATTCACATGCCCCGGTTCCGTTTTTTGTAACGACCAGCGGATATGGAATTTTAATTGATACAGCCCGTTATGCCAGCATTTATATCGGGAACAAGAAACGCAGGCCCAACTTACCGGTTCAGGATGCCAAACAGCGTGAGGGCATGAATGCCCTGAATGGCGCCTACGAATTGCAGGATATGACCGGAGAGAACGAGATTCTGATTGAGGTGCCGCGGGTTCAGGGCGTTGATGTTTATATTTTTGGCGGCCCCAATATGATCGGGGCTGTTCAGCGATATAATCTTTTTGCCGGAGGAGGTGCTTTACCTCCAAGGTGGGGACTGGGTTTTTGGTACAGGGCGCAGGCTGATTTCTCGCAGGAACAGGTGACGGAAATGGCCGGATACTTTCGCGACAGTAAAATTCCGTGCGACGTACTTGGCCTTGAACCGCATTGGCAAACAGCCGCTTATTCGTGTTCGTATGTTTGGAGCGACCTTTTCCCTCAACCGGCACAAATGCTGAAGGAGTTGAAAGAGGATCATTTCCGGGTGAATTTATGGGAACATGCATTTGTAAATCCAGGTTCGCCCATTTATAAAGACTTGCTTCCTCATTCGGGCGATTACGAGGTTTGGGGCGGATTGGTACCCGACTTTATTACATCCAAAGGACAAAAAATATATGCCGATTTTCACCGGAAAGAACATGTCGATTTAGGTGTGTCGGGTTATAAAGCCGACGAGTGCGACAATTCCGATTACACCGGAAACTGGTCGTTCCCCGAAATCAGCCGGTTCCCATCCGGGGCTGACGGGGAACAAATGCACTGCCTGCTGGGGATCCGGTATCAGGATACGATTACCGGGATTTATCGGGAAAAGGACGAACGCACCTATGGTTTGGTTCGTTCATCGGGCGCGTTGGCTTCGCCTTATCCGTTTGCGATCTACAGTGATTTGTATGATCACCGGAATTTCATCCGGGGAGTGGCACAGTCGGGTTTTAGCGGATTGCTGTGGACACCCGAAGTTCGTCATGCCAAAAGCAACGAGGACTTGATCCGGCGGTTGCAGACGGTCATCTTTTCTCCGCTGGCAATGGTCAATGCCTGGTACCTGAAAAATGCACCATGGAAACAGATTGAGCAGAAGGCCAATAATGAAGGCCGTTTTGCTGAGAACTGGCAACAACTGGAAGCTCAATGCCGCGAAATCATTGAGCTGCGCATGAAACTGGTCCCGTACATTTATTCGGCCTTTGTAAACTATCATTTGAATGGTACGCCGCCATTCAGGGCCTTGGTATTGGATTACCCCAATGATGCGGCAGTAACCAATATTGATAACCAGTTTATGGTTGGCGAAAATATGCTGGTTGCTCCGGTGGTTGAAGATGAAAAAAACAGGACCGTTTATTTGCCCGAAGGCGATTGGTATCACCTGTTTACCCATAAACACTACTCTGGGAAATCAGAATACAACATTGATGTTCCAATTGATCAGATTCCGGTATTCATCAAGGGCGGAACTATTTTGCCATTGGCACAACCGACTTTGCACACCGACGATCCGGATAGCTATAAACTGACCGCCCTTGTGTTTGGCGAGAATGTAAAACCTGCCATTTTGTTTGAAGATAACGGAACTCTGAACGCTGAAATACTTCCGGTCAAATTGGAATGGAACAATACAAACCGGAAAGGTGCGCTTGTCCGGGAAGGAACGGTGAGTGGTCTTCAATATTCGGTGTCCGAATGGAAATTGATAAACTAGTTTAATAAAATTACGCTATTTGTTATGTTTAAGTTTTGTCCTTTAATACTTCTGATTTGTGTCATGTTTTACTCTTGCAAATCAGCAAGAAATAAAGAAGATTATACCCGATATGTAAACCCGTTTGTGGGTGCTGCCGAGTACGGGCATTGTTCTCCCGGAGCCTGTGTTCCCTTTGGATTGGTTCAGGCTGGTCCCCAAACCGGAAACTGCGAATGGAAATACTGTTCGGGGTATCAATCGGAAGACCTGACGATATTCGGGTTTTCGCAAAACCGACTGAATGGAACCGGAATGACTGACCTGGGGGATTTATTGATACTTCCCTTTGCCGGAGAAATTGACCCCACACATTTTCGGAGTACGTTTGATAAGCGAAATGAATTTGCTTCACCGGGATATTATTCCGTGTTGCTGAATGATTTCAGGATAAAAACCGAAATATCAGCAGGTGCGCACACGGCCATTTACCGGTTTACTTACCAGGGCGAGCAAAAACCTCATTTGCTGATCGATTTTCAGAGCGCGATGGTTGGAAATACCGATCAGTTGCATAATCATGTTGTTGACGCAAAAGTTAACTTCGAAAATACCTCGATTGTTTCGGGCTACACCCGAACGAAAGTTTGGGTTGACCGGACGTATTATTACACCATCGAATTCAGCAAGCCGTTTGTTTCGGAGGTAGAATTGGCGAAGCAAAGTGAAGCAGAAAAAGCTCCCCGGTATGTCTTCGATTTTGATTTAAAACCGGGCGAAGAATTACTGGTAAAAGTTGCCCTTTCGTCAACCGGTATCGAGGGGGCCAAAAAGAACCTTCAGGCTGAAATTCCTGAATGGAGTTTCGATGCGGTGAAAGACGCTTCAAATAAGGCATGGAACAACTATTTGTCGCGGGTTCAGATTGACGGAACAGTCGAGCAAAAAAACATTTTCTATACGTCGATGTATCATTTGTTTGTCCAGCCTAACAATTTGAACGATGTTGGAGCTGAGCCTTATTATTCCACCTTCTCGTTGTGGGACACCTATCGGGCAGCCCATCCACTTTATACCATTCTCAGTCCAGAGCATGTCGACGGGTTTGTAAATTCGATGCTGAAACAACACGATCAGCAGGGATATTTACCGATCTGGGCCTTATGGGGACAGGAAACGCTTTGCATGATCGGCAACCATGCCGTTCCGGTAATTGCAGATGCTTACCTGAAAGGCTTTCGCGGTTTCGATGCCGAAAAAGCGTATCAGGCCGTGCGAAAATCGTTAACCGAAAACCATCCCA
>CAZAVU010000125.1:0-2200 GCA_964488805.1 uncultured Odoribacter sp.
TTGTTTTGCGATGGTGGCGAAAACCTGGGTCTAACGAATTAAAACAAAATAACGATGGCTTTAATCCGCATAAAAAACCTGTTGCTGCAAACCTTCATCGGCTTCAATCCTGAAGAGACCACCACGAAACAGGATGTGGTGATCAACATCGAAATCGAAGCCGCTGTCCCTGATGAAGCGCTTTTATCGGACGAGCCGGAAGGTATTTACAATTATAAAACCATCACGAAACAAATCATCGGACTGGTTCACGACAACCGGTTCAAATTGCTGGAAGTGCTCACTAAAAAGATTCTCGATCTGATCATGAGCGACCCAAGGGTGAGCCGCGCCCGTGTGGAAGTAGACAAACCCGGAGCCTTGCGCTTTGCCGAGTCAGTCTCTTTTGAAATGGAGGCCAAACGATGAAACGAACAGGCCACCGAATTAATATTTATGAAGATGGTATAAAAAAATACAATAAATTTTGCCTGAAATGGGAATCTTCAGGCCTGAGAGTTCCACGAGAACGTACAGACAGTCAATTTAACGAACAAAATATTTTCGAGTGAATAACTGCATCATTGGTATCGGGTCGAACCTTGATCCCGACCGGAATATTCAGGAAGCGTTGAGGTTACTGGCTACCGGGGTCGAAATCATCCGGGTTTCGGCACTGGTTCGGACCAAACCGATTGGCATCGCTGATCAGCCCGATTTTACCAATGGAGCCGTCAGCATCCGAACCGAAATGGAACTCGAATCACTGACCGTATTTCTCAAAAAGCTGGAGGACCAAATGGGGCGCGACCGAACGCAAAAAAAATACGGACCACGCAACATCGATCTCGACATTCTGGTCTGGAACAATAAGGTCGTCGATCCGGATTATTATACCCGCGATTTTCTGCGGGATTCGGCAGCAGAACTGGGTTTTGAAAACAATAAGTAAAAAATTCATATTATGAGAACAAAAAAGATCAAATTCCTTTATTTCCTGCTCGTTATCTGGACAGGGTTGTTCCTGAATTCGTGTATGAAAGACGAAGATCCGGACGGAAAAGATTACCAGTATTTTATTTCAGCCAGTTATAAATTCGGGATTACCAGTCAGGAAATAAAAACCAAATTTTCAGCCTACCAGGTGCTTATTCCGGAAGTTGCAGCAATCGGGGCTGTTGTTCAAAGCAATGTCGCGGTTGAAAAGGTCACTTACAAAACCGTGTTCAAGGGAACAAATATCCAGGCATCGGGCCTGGTTTGTCTGCCCCGGAAAGCAGGAAATTATCCGGTACTTTGCTTTCAGAACGGAACCAACACGCTGAACAGCGATGCCCCCAGCGAGAACCCGACAAGCAGCACTTATTCGATTCTCGAATGTGTGGCTTCCATGGGCTTTATTGTGGTCATGCCTGATTACATCGGTTTTGGCGAATCGTCGGCGATAGCCCATCCTTACCTTCATGCCGAGTCAACCACGCAAAGTATTCTCGATATGCTGAGGGCTGTAAACGAATTTGGAAGCGAGGATTCGATTGTGGCCAAACCAACCAAAGACCTCTATATTTTTGGGTACTCGCAGGGAGGCTGGGCCACTCTGGCACTTCAGAAAGCCATCGAAACCAATTATTCTAATGAATTTAACCTCAAGGCCAGCTCGTGCGGGGCAGGTCCGTATTCCATTGAATACATGAACGATTATATTGCCAAACAAATCACATACCCGATGCCGTATTTTATGGCTTATCTGCTGAATGCCTATACGACAAACAGTCTGGTAACCAATCCGATCAGCGACTACATCAAGACTCCCTACGCCGCAAAAATTACCGGGTTATTCGATGGCAAACACAGCGGGGGTACCATTAATGCTGCTTTAACCACCAAAGTGGCCGATCTGTTGACCGACGAATTCAGGACCGAATATTCCACCAATGCCAAATTTGCGACTACCCGCACCGCATTTGCAGTCAATAGCGTGGCTGCTTGGCAAATCACCACTCCAACCCGCCTGTATCACGGAGCTAATGACGAGTACATTCCAATCGCGTTGAGTCAAAAGACACTGGCTGATTTTAAAGCCAAAGGGGTTACTGATTCCAAAATTCAGTTGATCATTATTCCGGGAGTTGACCACTCGCTTGGTGTCATTCCTGTTGGATTTCAAACTATTGCCTGGTTTTTGACACTAAAATAAAAAGTGTCTATCTGAATAGCGTTC
>CAZAVU010000125.1:2300-4470 GCA_964488805.1 uncultured Odoribacter sp.
TTTGTTGCTGTAATAATTGTAGTACGAGGCTCGTTTCTTGTCGGTCTTTTCAATGAGTTCCCTGGCTTTATTTTCTGAAAGTTGCTGCAACTTGGCGATTCGGCTGATCCGGTCGTTCAGGTCGGCGCTGATAAACACGTTCAGGCAGCGCTGATTTTCTTTCAGGACATAATCGGCACAGCGCCCGATAAAAATGCACGAATGTTGATCGGCCAGTTTCCGGATCACATCGCTTTGTATCTGGAACAAGGTTTCGTTGCTCAGGTAATAGTTGGAATATTCCTCATTGGCCCAGACATTCTGGCTAAATAAACTGCCTAAAATGTTATGAGTGTTTTTTTCGTCAGCCTTTTCAAAGAATTCTTTTCCCAAGCCACTTTCCTGAGATGCAATTTGCAAAAGTTCCTTGTCGTAAAAAGGAATTTTCAGCAGTTCCGACAATTTTTCGCCGATTTCGCGACCTCCGCTTCCCAGTTGCCTTCCGATATTGATGATAATTTTCTCTTCCATAGCTTATGAGTTTATTTCGTGTTTAAGCACCGATTTGCGGTATTGAACAGCCAGCATATAAACAGCGATCAGGCTGGCCAGAAAATCGGCCACCGGCAAGCTGAACCAGACTCCTTTCACGCCAAGGAATTGCGGAAGTATAAGCAGGCAGGGCAATAAAAAGATCAGTTGGCGCGACAACGACATGAAAATCGCCTTCTTGGCCATCCCGATGCTTTGAAAGAAATTGCCGGTTACCATCTGAAAGCCAATGATTGGAAAGAACATAAAAACAATACGCAATCCGGGAACGGCGATATCGACCAGGGTTTGGTCTGTGGTAAACACCGAAGCTACCGCATGTGGGAAAAACTCACTAATCAGAAAGCCCAAAGTCATAACCGCCGTAGCCAGTCCAATGGTGTATTTCAGGACTTTGGTCACGCGATCGGTTTGGCGGGCTCCAAAATTATAGCCTGCAATAGGTTGCATTCCCTGGTTAAGGCCCATCACAATCATGGCAAACAAAAAAGCCATCCGGTTGATGATTCCGTAGGCGCCCACGTGCAAATCGCTGCCATATTTTATCAATCCCTGGTTAATCAGGATGACAATAACGCACGAAACCGCGTTCATCAGAAACGGTGCAATCCCAATCGATAACGAATCCTCTACAATCTTGCGTTTCAGCCGGAATATCCCTTTCTGGAAATGGATAAAGTTTGACTTGTTGCTGAATATTGAGATTTGCCACATCAGCATTGTCAACTGGGCAATTACGGTGGCCAGGGCAGCGCCGCGGATTCCCCATTTAAAGCCGTAAATGAATATTGGAACTAAAATGATATTGATAATCACAGAGCCAATCATGGCAAACATCGATTTCTTCGGATTTCCCGAGGAGCGCAGCAGCGCGTTCAGGCCCAGATAAATGTGCGTGACGACATTTCCGAGCAGGATCACTACCATGTAGTCGTGAGCGTAAGGAAGCGTGTCCTTGCTGGCTCCAAAAAATGTCAAAATCGGATTCAGAAAAAGAAGAACAACGACTGTGTAGATTAACCCGAAAATGATATTCAGTACAAATACATTTCCGAGGATATTGTTTGCGGTGGAATAGTCCTTTTGCCCCAGGCGCAGCGACATTAAAGTTGAGGCACCAACTCCGACCATCGCTCCAAAAGCCGCCGAAAGGTTCATCAGTGGGAAAGTGATTGCCAATCCTGAGATGGCCAATGCTCCAACGCCCTGACCGATAAAAACACTGTCGATGATGTTGTAAAGCGACGAGGCCGTCATCGCAATAATCGACGGGATGGCGTACTGTAAGAGCAGATGCCAGATATTGTCGGTCCCGAGTGCTAAAGTTGTTTTTTGCTGATCCATAAATTCTTTTAAGGGTTAAACGAGATTCTACCTGAAAGGCAGATGTCGTTTAATGCACAAAATTACGACCATTTCCGGAAAATGTTGATTGGAAGGAAGTAACTTAACCTAAAAACCATAATGGTTGCACGTGTGTTAATTTTCAATTTGGAGTTCTGCGATTTGGGAATTACTGCTATTTTTCAGATCAAAACTATCTTCCTGATAAAAGGAGTAATTTTAGCTTGAAGTTTCTTACTTTTCCTGAAAATAAAATCGTAATTCATGAAAACAGAGGAAATAAATCAGTTGTTGA
>CAZAVU010000125.1:4570-6221 GCA_964488805.1 uncultured Odoribacter sp.
TTGGCAATTCCAACACCCGACCACTTTTTGCCTTTGCTTTACACATTGGCTTTAAAGGAAGAAAACGAACTGGTCTCATTTTTCAACGACAAACCGGTGATGGGCTCACTCACCATGACTTCGATGAAGATTGGGTAATAGTGATTGGCGACCGACTTAAATTTTCAGTAATGCTTAGTTTGGGATTAATCTTGTTGGTTTAGAGTAAATTTCCTTTGGATAAAATGTCGTATTTTTAGTGAAATAATGCTTGGATGAACGGTTCAGAAATCAAAATATACAAATCCGAAGATGGGAAAACTGAGATTCAGGTAAAACTGGATCACGAAACAGTTTGGCTCAATCTGATGCAGTTGACTGAGCTTTTCCATCGCGATAAATCGGTTATTTCCAGGCATATAAATAATATATTCAAAGAAAAGGAATTGGACTTTGGTTCAACTGTTGCAAAATTTGCAACAGTTCAAATTGAGGGAGACAGAACGGTAGAGCGAAATATCGAATTTTTCAATCTGGATGTAATCATATCGGTAGGCTATCGAATTAAATCGCAACGGGGAACTCAATTTCGCATTTGGGCCAACAGCATTATAAAAGATTACCTGATTAAAGGCTATTCGATCAACGAAAAAAAACTAATGCAGCAAAACGAGCAGTTGCGCGAACTTCAGGAATCGGTTAAGCTACTTGGTAATGTTCTGAATTACAAAAAACTGACAGACGATGAAAGTTCAGGTTTGTTGAAGATTATTTCAGACTATGCTTATGCATTGGATATTCTGGATCAGTACGATTATCAAAGCCTTGAAATTGCCGAAACTTCAGGAAAAGAAACATACCGGCTAACTTATGAAGAAGCGATTTCCCAGATACAAAAAGTGAAGGAAGTATATGGGAATAGTGAGTTGTTTGGGCACGAGAAGGACGCGTCTTTCCGAAGCTCCATTGCAACGATTTATTCAACTTTCAACGGAGCGGATTTGTACCCCAGCATTGAGGAGAAAGCTGCTAACTTGCTCTATTTCATCACCAAGAACCACTCATTTACAGATGGGAATAAACGAATCGCGGCATTCTTGTTTTTGTATTTTCTGGAGAAGAATGGTGTTTTGTTTGACCGTTTCGGTAACAAGCGAATCGCCGACAATGCGCTGGTTGCACTCACCCTGATGATTGCAGTCAGCCGCACAGAAGAGAAGGAAACGATGACCAAAGTGATTGTCAACCTGATCAATAAGCGTAACTAACACCCATGAAATCCTCAAAATACTGAGACTGCAAACTGCGACCTCCTACTTCTTCAGATCCCAGCTCACGCCTTCCTTGGTATCTTTAATATCGAAACCAATGGCAGTAAGTTCGTTGCGGATTTTGTCGGAAGTTGCCCAGTCTTTGTTGGCTTTGGCCTCGGCGCGAAGTTTCATCAGCAGGGCAACAACATCGTTCAGCGCTTCGCTGTTTCCGGCATCAGACTGAGAACCGGCCTGCAAACCAAAGATGTTGAAGATGAACGCTTCGAACAGGCTTTTCAACGCTTCGCGATCGGTTGCGGTAATGGTTTCTTTCTTGTCGGCAATCGAGTTGATCATTTTTACGCCATCGAACAGGTGAGCAATGGCAATCGGGCTGTTCAGGTCGTCGCCCATAGCGG
>CAZAVU010000126.1:0-4385 GCA_964488805.1 uncultured Odoribacter sp.
GGTTCGAACCCCGGTTATCCATCTGGTTCAGGGCGAAGGAAAGGTCACTGTGGCTGATACTGTTCGTATTGAACTGGACACACCGGTTGAAGCCGGTAAAGTCGTCCTGGTGTCGCTCGATGGAGAATTCCTTCCTAAAGACAACGTTTACACAATTCGTTTGGTTGACGATAAAAAGCAGCGAGTGACCATGTACGGTGGCTGGTATCAGAAAAACCGCATGTCGTATTTTGTGACATCGGGCGAAACAAGGAAATATTTTGTCGAGGTACTGCCTGATCGACAGGTGATTGAATACGAGGTGAAAGTTAAAATTGATGATTGTCTTCCTCCAATGACAAAACTCGATTCGAAAGGGGAGCCGACCACGCTGTTAACTTACTTGATTTCGAATTCGCCGGAAGAACTAAAACCAGAAAAGGATTGTCTGGGCGAAAAAGGTTTTTGCCTGGTTCGCAGTTTATTGCAGGGAAATGCCAACATTTATTGGGAGCATTGTAACGACATTGGATACGCTTTAAAATTTGGCGTTCTGATGTGGAACAAAGATTCCAGTCCAATCCGCGTAAAACTAAATTCTTCGAGTGCCATTAGCTGGACCGAAACAGACGGTATGGAAGGTGCCATGTGTGGAGTTTGGCACGACTGGTTTGATAATAAACTCAACGACAATGAACTGTCTATAACTAATCCGATTGAATTGCCGGCCTATAATGCTTCAAATCCTTCTGCTTCAGCCCGGTGGATCTTCCTGAGTACTGTTCCACCGAACGAACCTGTGAAAAGTACATTTAACGGGTTGCTGAATGTCAGCCTTCAAAATACAGACGGAACGTTGTATAGCGGGACAAAACTGTTTTGTGATGTATATGCCATGACTCCGGGAAAAGAAAACCAGGTTATCAGCAAAGTTGCCACCAACGATATTGCACAAACGCCAAATGCCTTACGTGGATCTGGGGTGGGAGCTATGGTTACAACCACTTTGCCTAATCGCCAGATTACTGCTGAAGCACCGTACCGCTTTGTTATTACAGGTTTCGATCCACCCATTTTCCAAAAAGGTGAAAACATTGAAACGTTTTATTATGACCAAAAAGGACAGGCTTACCGGTTACCTACGTGCTATGGATATTCGGTTGTTTACCGTTTCAAATGTGCCGGGTTTAAAAGCGATAAAACTATAAAAGCAGGGTTCCGAATGCATCCGAATTCGAATGCCGATATCTGGGCTGGTGCTTATATCATTGCTAAACGTTGGCGCGACGGTAAAGTGATTTCGGAACAGGTATTAATTACCAAGAATGATCTGGTTATTTTTGACGAGAATGTACCTCAGAATGCTGAAACAACTTACGATATTGTAGTTAGCGGAATGAGCAGTCTGCCTGTTGAGATTGTTTTTACCAACTAAGACAAGCCATCTATAAAAAAGGATCCGATCTCATTGAAAGATCGGATCCTTTTTATTTTAAGTACCGCAATTTGAAAAAAAACAATGCTATTATCGCCAAAGATCTACCGTCGCTTCTTTCTTCTTATCAGCTTCTGAATTGGTCGCATTTTTTTTGTTTATAGCCATACAAACAATTTCTGCAATATCATGAACTGGTAGTTTACGGCTTTTGGCAAAGGTTTTTTTACAAAGCGGACATGCCGTAGCCAGCAATTCAGGCTGATAAGTGAGGTACTCGTCCAGAGCCTTATCCCGAATCTGGTTGCGTTCATTCATTTGTATCTTGACGTTGGCCAGACTACCACCACAACAGTAAGCCTTTTCTTTCTCATTTTTAATAGAAACCAGGTCAACGTATTCGTCAAGCAATAAACGTGGCTGATGATAAATGCCACTTCCACGGCCCAGTTCACAAGGATCGTGATAAACCACACGATACGGCATCTTATTGACAGGCAAACGTTTTTCAGCCATCAGTTCAAGTAAATATTCAGAGTGGTGCTGAACCTGGACATTTGGGATGGCATAGTCTTCCTTAAATACTTTATAGCAAATCGGGCAGGAAACCACTAGTTTTTTAGCTCCCGACGACATAATTTGCTCACGATTGTGCTGTATTAGCTTCTTTGCAGCTTCATATTGCCCAACCTGCATCAATGGTCGTCCACAGCAGGCAGTTTTATCTTCATCCATAAACCAGTATTTCACGTTGGCAACCGTGAAGATTTCCTTCATCGATTTGATGATTGCCGGTGTAAGATGCGTCATGCAACCTGCAAAATAAATAACTTCAGTCTGAGGGCTGGCTTTGGTGTGTCCGTTCTTCAGGTATTCGTACGAAGAGTTGTATTCTTTGGTGGATTCAATGCGCTGCGTAATTCGTAAGTTATTCAATTCCAATCCAACAGGACATTCAGGCTGACAACGTCCGCAAAGCAAACAGTTGAATAGTTTTTCGTCAGTCAGGTTCTTGTTGCGGATATGTTTCAGCACATAAACCGACTGCGTATCTTTAATTTCGGCATGGGTCATCTGGCAACTGTCGAGGCAAATTCCGCAACGCGAGCAGGAATATACCTGAATGCGTGAAAAACCATCAATGCGCTTTTGTACGCGGACACCATAATTCCGAAGGAAAATAAGGACTACTTCAACCGGAATGTGCATATATCTTGAAACCGGCAGAGCTACAAAAAACAAGGTCAGAGCGCAGGAATAAGCCCACCACAATGGCATTTCCATCGATTGAAGGGGCAGGAGCGAGGCCATGAAATTACCCACAGGCTGACTGATAATGCTTCCGTTGTGGTGAAGACCGGCAGCAGTACTTTCAGCCAGAAAACGCAACGGGAAGATAAACCAGAGGGCAGTCAGGGCTATCAGGTCGCCGGCTTTCAACCTGGTGGTTTTTTTCATGCCAAACAATTTGCTGTTTGCACGTTTATAGTAAGCGAGTGCCACACCCGAAAGGATAAAAACAAGCAAAAGATCCATGATAGCGGCCAGTACTTTCCCAGAAAGGGTAGTAACTGGTTCATCTGCGAAAAAACGAAAGAAAATGGCTTTGTAAGCCGGAACAGAAAAGCTCTGGTAATGGTTGCACGCATCGATGTGTCCAATTACAATCAGCAGGAACCAACCGAAGGCCAGACTCATGTGCATATAACCCAGAACCGGATTTTTGCGAAATATTTTTCGGTGCAACAAAGCTTCCATGAAAACTTCGCGAATAGCCCAAAGACTTTTCCGGGTAGGAATACCTTTGAAAATACGCACTTTATCGATTTTCGACAATTCGCTGATCCAGATTCCAATGATTGCCACCAAAAAGCAGCATATAAACAAAAGCCCGATTGTAAAAGGCCAGATAAACAAATCGTTTTCCATAGCGTTTACTGATTGATTGTTTTATATCGGGAAATACTCTTTTTCAACAGCATAACAACATTCCTGATATTAATACCCCGAGGGCAAACCAGCATACATTTGCCGCACAACATACATTTCTTTATCTCAGTTTCCAGTTCGGCTGTTTCGCCACGACGAAGCATCAGGTTCATCCGCCGCACATTGAAACTGACCAAATCGCCCGCGCTGCATGTCGCGGTGCAACCACCGCAAGACAAACACACTTTGAAGGAAGGTTCCAACTCCAGAATTTCGTTCAGCAGTCGTCCGTCAAACTGATCGTAGTCAATTGTGCGTTGCTTCAGTACCGAAAAACCAAAATTCTTCATAATTAATCGTTTTTCTGAAGGTAATCGTTCACTTCATAAGCAGCCGATCTGGCGTGCACAACAGTGTCGTTCACCGACATGGGAGCGGAACAGCTACCTGCCACGAAAATTCCTTCCTGCGACGACAGGTTTGAATGCATGAATGAATCGGCAGTAGATAAAAAGCCTGAAGCATCGCACTGAAGCCCGCAACTGGCCGAAACGCTTGCTGTTCCGTTTCCGGCCTCCATGCCAACAAGCAACACAAGCAAATCGACATTCATCTTCAACGGACGGCCTGAAAGGGTATCTTCAGCTTTAATCAGCAAACTTTTATCCAGCTTTTCGGAAGCTTCCGATAAACGTCCCCTGATAAACTGGATATCATATTTTTCCTGGGCTTCACGGTATAGTTCTTCGAAATGTTTGCCATACATGCGGAGATCCATATAGAAACAAAAAATCTCGGTTTCAGGGAATCGTTTCTTCAGTTCAATAGCTTGTTTTACGCCGGTAATACAGCATACCTTTGAACAATAGTGGTTCCCTGATTTTTCGTCGCGTGAACCAACGCAATGCACAAAGGCAATGCGTTTGGGCTCCTTATCGATGATGGCTGATAAATTACCATCTGGCTTCAGTGCTTCTTCCAAATCAGCCGAAGTAATTACGTGATCGTATATTTTATAGCCATATTCTTCTTTGCGACGGGC
>CAZAVU010000126.1:4485-5955 GCA_964488805.1 uncultured Odoribacter sp.
GTCACCCAGTGACCGGCATCTGTCAGCGCACAGGCTGTTTCCAATCCGGCAATTCCACCTCCTATAATTACAACGTGCTTCATTTAAATATTCGTATCAGTTAATTGATTGTCAAATATCTGGTTTTTAATTAATTCAAATTGACATTGGTATTTTAACATCCACAGCCCACCATCATCGGTTTGCCAATGATCTTGCCTTCTTTCGTTGCATATTTTAAATCGGGATCATAATCAATCCCCATTTTGTCAAGCAAAGGTTCAACATCAGTCTGGTGCATTTGCATGCCCATATCCCAAGGATCGTATCCCAACACCAGTCCGGCCAGTTCTTCATAAGTCAAAACCGGGATTCCCTGACCATCATCGCCATAAGTTTTGCCTTCCATTTCTTTAATAACATATTGCCAGCGGTCGAGGAACATGGGGCAGCCAGGACAATTAGTTAATATTGCATCAGGTTTATAAGGTTCCATCGATTCAAATTTTTTCCTCGAATTGGAAACCGAATAGCCACGGTTCGACATCACCAGGTATTGCCTGAATCCAAATCCGCAGCAATGACGGCGTTCAGGATAGTCAACCACTTCACCGCCCCAGGATTCGATCATTCCTACCAGCACATGCGGAAACTCAGCGCCGCCAACGCCTTTGTTCGGGAACATTTTGGAATAATGACATCCAATGTGTTCGACAATTTTAAGCGGACGTCCGGTCTGCCGGTTAATGAGCGGGTATTTGGCCTTGCCGGTGATTTTATCTCTGAACTTGTAAACAATGTCGCTTGCATGAGCCACATTGTCAGGAACTTCAAATTCACGGCCCGTTGCTTTTTTCAGAAATCCGCGTACCTTTTCAAGTTCAGAAGGAAATTCCTTCCAGGTTTCGATGATTTCGTTGTAAATGCCAAAGGAAGTGATACAGGAAACGGCAAGGTTTTTATATCCAGCCTCAGTCATCAGCGCAAACTGGCGTGCAACAATGGTTTCTATGGTTTCGAACGGAACGACATCAGAATGATATCCAATGCCTGAACATGTGGTGTGGTGTGGGTTTTCGTAAATATCTTTATTAAGTTCCTCCCTTAAAATTTTCAGGAACGTTTGCTCTGATCCGGGGAAAAAGTTTTGCCGGATACAACTACGGACATAAAAATAATGGTCATCGGCTATTTCCTTTTGGTAATCCTGCCAGATTTGTTTTTTGCCTTCTAGTTTCATTATTGTCGGTTGTGTTTGCCGTTGTTGGTGGTATAAATATGGCTCACATAGTCAGAGAAGCCTTCGTTCTCGTCAGATATTCCCATGCTTTTAGCTTTCGCTTTCGAGTAGTATTCAATTTTTTCAAATCTCTCGAACCCTCCGGTTACTTCAAAAATGCGATTAATTTCATCGAGCGATTCCTGTGGAATTTTGCGTAAAGCGCCGGGACCATCGCCGTTATAATTGGCGCCAACCCGTTTGAAAACTTC
>CAZAVU010000127.1:0-5952 GCA_964488805.1 uncultured Odoribacter sp.
AAATTAGTTTTTTAAAAGCTGGGCAAAAGTAATCAAATATCTTTGAAATTCAAGATGCTAGGAGGATAATTTTAGATAACAGGCCTCTGTGACTAATGCAACCCCACATAAAGCGACACTTCTGTTGTTCGTGAAAAATCAAAAAAGTATTCTGAGGAAGCTTTCCAGTGGCGCTCTAAGGAAAGTCCAACGCTAATCTTTTCCCCTATATTTCTTTCAAGCAGCATAGCTTTTATCCCTAAAGAAGGTTTGTGTAAATAATATCGGTTAAATCCATTTTTATCATTTGCACCTCTCAACGGCGGACTTTGAGTTGCTAAAAACCAGCTTTCAGTCATTTTAGTCAGGTCAGTAAGAAGATATTTTCCTACGGGTCCAATTGCAAGATACAATCTTTTTGTCATTTTCATTTGAGCCAGAGGTGCTATCAGTCCATTGATGCTCAGGATCGTCCCGTCATAGGTAGTGCCGCCTCCCAATCCCCCTCTATACAAGCCATCAACAGATAACAGCTCAAAATTCATCCCGACTTCAGGTCGAAAAGAAAGTTTCTTATCCTGATTATTCCAGCAAAATATCAGTCCCAGTTTTTTTGAAAAGCCGACTTTTTCGTAATAGGTGTAATCTTTAGGATAATCCGGAATGATAGTCCCAACTACTATTCCGGTTTCCCTTTTCCACTGAGCTTGCAGTATTGCCGGAAAGAAGATAACCAGAAATAAAACTAAAACCGTAATTTGTTTCATTACTATCTTTTGAAAGATTGATAGAATGTAGAATCGTAATATACCTCTGATCCCCGGCTACTTTTGGTTTTCCAGCAGATTTCGGAACTGGGTAATCTGTTCGGGAGACCCCAGCACAAAAAGCTGATCTCCGCGACTGAGGGTAAGGCTGGGGTCGGGATTGAAAACATATTTGGCACCACTGATTTTTATCCCGACAATATTAATGCCTGATTTATCTTTGTTTTGTAAGGTTTTTAACGGTTTGTTAATGAAATAAGTAGCCATGTGAGTGCATGAAACTTCTTCGAGGCTTACGTCCTTGCTCTTTTGCAATAAAATGTATTCAATGAATTCGACCACGTCGGGTTGGGTGACCAGCTTGGCCATTCGCTGTCCTCCAATGCGTTCGGGCATGATCACGTTAGTGGCTCCGGCGCGACGAAGCTTGGAGATAGACCCCACTTCCGAAGCACGGCTGATGATTTTCAGACTGGGGTTGATGCTCCGGGCAGTCAAAACCACAAAAACATTGTCGGCATCATTCGGGGTGGTTGCAATCAGCGCTTTTGCGTATTCAATGCGGGCCTGGTGCAGTACCTCCTCGTGGGTGGCATCGCCCCGGATGTAAAGCAGGTTTTCATCTTCACAGATACGGCTGATCACATTGTCGCGCTTATCGATGATTACAAAATCAACGCCGTAGTCGCGGAGTTCCATGGCTGCCTGTTCCCCGTTCCGGCCATACCCGATAATGATGGTATGGTTTTTCAGTTTCATGATTTTCTTGTCCACTCGGTATGTTTTTAGGTAATTTTTCAATTCGCCGTCAAAAATAAAGCGGGCCAGATTGGAGCCGACCCAGGCCAGACTTCCCAGGCTCAGCATGATGAGACCCGAGGTAAAAAGCTTCCCGGTTTCGGAAAGTGGATGGATCATTCCGAAGCCGACCGTCGAAATGGTAATGATGGTCATGAAGAAGGCGTCGATCAGCGGGTATTGCTCATATCCCCAGTAAAAGAAGGTTCCTGAAGCTATAAGCAACACGAGCAGGCCAATAGCGGTGCGGATTGTTTTGTTTGATACTTCCTGGAACTTATTGTACGGCTGGTTCATTTTCCTGATGATTGACTGAGGTTATTATCTTCGCTCCCAACTGGCAATTTAAACATTTTTTTAAATCACAATATTTATTTTTAAGCTGGAGCAGGGCCTGCGTCTCAAACGCCGACCGGCTGCCGATTCCCAGATCATTCCACTTCCTTATAATTTGATTGGTTTCGGGCGCCATTTTGTCGAGAAAAAGCAAAGCACGATCTTTCATTTCCTGATTGAGATGCTGTTCGCCGTAAACAAAAAGTATCGGTGCAATCGTGTTGATTACCTGGTTGTCAAATGTGGTTTCTCCCAATCTCTTGGGCCTGTTCTCTTCCGAAACTTTATTAAACCGGTAATGTGTATCCCAATAACCCGATGCCGAAACATCGAAGAGTTTCCGCAGTTCATCCAGATTTTCTGTTTCCACGATACGCGAAAACAAAGCCGAAGAACGATGGACAAGCATGGACAGTTGGGCTATCCGGATAGTCGGGAAGTTGATTGGCCGCAGGCGCATGAACTTCCATAAATGCGATTCGATGCCGGCAAGTTTATATTTCTGAAACAGAAATGAATATTCTTTTCGGAGCGCCAGATAGTAGTCGTCGCCCAACAGTGTTTCGTTCAGTAATCCTGATTGTCCGAAAAGCAGGGCCTCGATCTGAAACAAATCGTTCTTGTGTCTCGAAAGTACCTGCAAGGGTAACGATTTTGCCAGCAATTCGAAGGGTAGGGCATTGGTCTTCATTCCGAAGTTTCGGGCCAGAAGCTGATAAAATGTTTCGTTCCAGTTGTTCTTGTTCTGGTTGAGTAAATTCTGTATCTCGGCTGTTTTCGATTGAAGGCGCTCGGTCATCAGCGAGCTGAACCAAAAGCGCAGCACAAACGGATCGACTTCTGCCAGCCGCTCCTCACAAGCGATCCAGCGTTCCGAATTCAGAAGTTGCTCGTAATTGTCCCGAATTGACCTGGGATACCGGATTTCCAGCGTTGGTAATTTCTGACTTTTAATTAAAACCGGGCAATCCTGATGTTCAACCACGTGCAGGATTACATTCTCATAGGCTGCATCGGTGTTGTGATGGTGCACGTACCAATGCGATGATTTTTGGTGGATCTCGATATTTCCGGCCCAGATGGTTTCTCCGATTTTAATGCGGGCATTGAAAAAGTCGGGACCAGAATCGTGGTTGGGCTGACCCGTTGAGATGATCTCAACAGGCTCGCCACTGGTGGTTTTTTGATTGGTCGTGTTGAACAACCTATGTTTCCAGATGAATTGCAAAAATTCTTCCTTCATTTGTTACGTATTGCGGAGACTTAATTTACAGATACTGTGCAATAAATTTAACAAAACGAATTCGGAAAATCCCGGTTTTTGCGGGCGAATTTTACATTGAGGATGAATCAAGATTTGAAATTAATGCGATACCCTGCTTTTTCTATGATTTTCCATGCCGAAATCAAACTTTCTTCGTCGTCAATGGTGATGTTGTTTTTTCGGAGTAGCTTTTTTATTGCTTTTTTCGACACGTCATCAAACTTCTCAAGCAGATCGGTCTTGTCTGTCTTTACCGATAGGTATCCTTGATTCGGAGAATAAAAATAGTAGGAATAATCCATGATGTCCATTTTGTATGGAGATGAAGAATTCAGGTTTGTTTTTCGATATGCGAGAAGATCAGTTTCGCCATCCGAAAGGACTTCGAAGAAACGAACGCCTTTGAAAAAACCATCGTAATATTGTTTTCTGAATATTCGATAATTGCCGTTGTTTTCCGTAAATGAAAATCCGTTAATGCTGATTTTGTCAATAACAATCAGACAGGAATTTTTCTCGTTGAAATAAGTTAATTCGTCTCTGTATGTATTGTACCTGAGTTTTAAACTATCAATGATAACTCCGTCGGTCAACTCTATCTTTCCTAAAACCAACGAATCAGTTAAAAAATGGAATTCTTTTTCGTTTGTATGAAATGAATATCGAACCCCTTTTATTTTTTCGGCATCCCAGTTTTTGGATGGAGCTTCCTGTGCATTTGCGATGAATTTGGAACTCAGAATCAGTATAAAAAGAATGCCGGATGTAATTTTGTTAGTCATAGTTATTTAACCTCAAATTTCTTTTCTGAATAGATCAACGTTCCGTCAGTGGTCTGTCCCCTGATGATCATTTTAAAATGTCCCCGAACATTGGACGTTGCAAATTTAACTTCAATATTTTTCATAGGTTCGGCAGAGGCATTCCAGTACAATGTTTGCCGAAAATCAGGAATAGACGGGGCTGACACAATGGGCTCCGCAAGTTGAACCGGAATTTGTTTTGCTTCGGTTTCCAGTTTTATAAGCTGGTCGCTCTCTGGCAGATTCGAATAGTCTGGTTTTGTACTATAAATGGCAACAACTCCCGGAAATCTCAGATCGCCGTAAAACCGTTCTTCCTGGCAAATATCAACACGATCGATATCTTTTGTACCCATGTTCTTGATTAAATTCAGATCCCGGATAGGAATTCCATCAAGAACCACAAGTGGTTGTTCTTCAAAGTATATGTTATTGGCCGTCACCCGTAAGGTTGGTTCATTGTTATAGTTTCTGAATTTCACCCCAGGTAAAAGCTCTTTTGAAATCTCACTGAAATTTGGAAGATCAATGAAAAGCTGCGGATCGACCTGTCTGGAAGGAATGCCGTAATAGGCATAATCACTTAATTTCTTTTTAGGAGGCTTGTTTTTTGACAGCATTTCCTGTTCGAAAATTTTTTGAAAAGTAGTTGCATCGATGCTATTGACAATTTCAGTTTTAAATTCTTCAGGAATTGGCTTACTTCTGAACTCGGGCATTGCCCCGATAGATGCAAAGGGCTCGTCCTGAACAATTTTCAGATGTTGGGCTGAATTGTTAGGGAAGCATTGGATAACAGCTTTGATGTTGCCGTAATAGTGGTCTATCAAAAAATAAAAACGGCCATCATTTCCGGTGATATAATACTGAAATTCAGGAATTGAATCAGGAATAGTTAAATAAACAGTGACATTTGGAACGGGCGCTGCCGTTGTTTTGTCGGTGATGGTTCCTGAATAAATAATGCCTTTGCTTTCAGTCAATCCAGTCCCCACCATTGCAGATCCGCGCTGAAGAGTGGAAGATTCTGCCTGAGGGGCTGAACGGACATAATTGATCTGCAGGTTTTTATCCTTTGATCGTTGTGCCGGATTATTTGAATAACAGTGGAGAAGAGCCTGGACATCTTTATGATTGTCGTCCGTCAAGAATGAAAATTGGCCATCTTTACCTGTGATGTAATACTGAAATTTTGGTATTGAATCAGGAATGGTTAAGCAAACCGTGATATTTGCGACAGGTTTCGAAGTTGTTTTATCGGTAACGGTGCCTTTATAGAGAATGCCTTTACTGCTGGACAATTCATTCTTCGTCTCGGTTAATCCATCCCTCACATTTGCGCAACCAACCCGAAATGTGGAAGATTCAAATTGAGGAATTGAACGGGCAACACTGATTAGCAATTTTCCATCCAATTTTCCTAATAATGATTCGCCGAGTTCAACCTGAGCCTGCACGTTGGAGGTGTTTTTTACTTCATTTTCCAGTCCTGAAAACTTTATTTCGTCGTTCATTTGTACCTGAAGTTGTTCGACATTTACCGCGACATTAATTTCTGTTATTTTTCCCAAGCCATCAAATCGATTGGCAATCCAGATCTCGCGGTTCATTCGGCATTCTTCTGAGTTGCTTTTTAAGTATGCGCGCAATAAATATGTTCCGGAACTAAGCGAATCCGGAAGCTGAAGATACCCATCTGCCTGGTTGTTTTTTATTTCAATTGAAGCACCCGAAATCCATTTCCCGCTTTTGTTCACCAAATCCAAATGGACGATCGTGGATGAATTGCCTGATGGAAGATACATTTTTGCCAACACAGATTCACCACTGACATACACATCCCGATCGGTGAAAAAGCCAAAGCCTGATTTTCCCTGAGCAATTCCAGCCCAGGAAATAACTGTCAGAAACAATATAAGTGCTACGTTCTTCATTTAGTAATTATTATTTTCCCAGGACTCCCAAAAATCAGGAGCCTCAGCTATTATGTGTCCTCTATCTGAAA
>CAZAVU010000128.1:0-5836 GCA_964488805.1 uncultured Odoribacter sp.
ACTATCAAATATTTTTGCTTAACTAATACTTCCCCTCAACAATATGAAGTGATCCGAAGTATTGCCCATGCCGGGCGAACACACAAAAAAAAGCTGACCTTTTTCAAGATCAGCTTTGATTCATTTGCGGAGAGAGAGGGATTCGAACCCCCGGACCGCTCTCACGGTCAACGGTTTTCAAGACCGCCGCGATCGACCACTCCGCCATCTCTCCGAATGCGGTGGCAAAAGTAGAACATTTTTTCAAACTTCAAAAGCAAATAGGAAAAATTGGATAAAAATATTTTTACAAAAAACTTTTCATAACATTTGCTTTTTTGATACAGATTTAAGAATTTAGTGTCTGATTAAAATTAACCTTTTGAAAGCATTGATTTTACTGAGGTTTCCTGATTGGCGGTTTCTTTTAGTCTGTGTTTGTTGAATGATTTTAATACAGATATTTTTTAACCCTAAACAAATTTTCTTATGAACAAAGCACAATTAATCGATGCAATTGCTGAAAAATCGAACTTAACTAAAGCTGATGCCAAAAAAGCTCTTGACGCTTTTGTTGAAGCCACTACTGATGCCTTAAAAAATGGCGACCGTGTTGCTCTTATCGGATTTGGCTCATTCTCAGTAGCTTCCCGCAGTGCCAGAACTGGCAGAAACCCACAATCTGGAAAAACAATAGAAATTCCAGAAAAGAAAGTTGTTAAATTTAAAGCAGGTGCAGAATTAGCCGACACAATTTAGAACCTTAAAAAAGGTTTTGCCAAAAGGGATGCATGAATCAGATGTATCCCTTTTTTTATCTTTGCTGACCAAAAGAATAATAATATGGCTCCCAACTTAATTCAATACCTTTCTGATTTCGTTACCCCCGAAAGGCTTGCTTTATTTCAACGAGTTTTATCCTTCCGAACCAATTATCTGACGGTTGTCCTTGAAGATTTTTATCAAACGCAGAATACCAGTGCTGCTTTGCGCACGGCCGATTGCTTCGGAATCCAGAATATTCATGTAATTGAGGATAAACATATCTTTCATCTTAACCCCAATGTGGTGCGAGGGGCATCAAACTGGCTGACCATTAACCGCTATAATTCGGAAAATTCGAACAACACCCTGGCTGCAATTCATCATCTGAGAAAAGAAGGCTACCGGATTATTGCCGCAACCCCACACGAACATGATGTTGATCTGGAAAACTTTGACCTTGAAAAAGGGAAAGCCGCTTTTATTTTTGGTACCGAAAGACCCGGGCTGACCGATTTAGCTAAATCTGAAGCTGATGAGTTCATGAAAATACCGATGGTTGGATTCACTGAAAGCCTGAATGTGTCGGTTTCGGTGGCCATCACGTTGCATCATTTAACACACAAACTTCGCAACCATTCGTCAATCGACTGGCATTTAACAGAAGAAGAGAAGCAACAGCTTCTGCTCGAATGGTTGCGCCTGACCATCAAACGAGTGGATTTACTGGAGAAGAATTTTGAAAAACTTTATAAATAGCCTACCAAATGGAAGTTTTTGTCGAACGATTTGCCGACTTAAAGATATTGCACTATGCTGTTCCCGATTTTGAAAAGCTTGATTTTCACAAAAAACTATACATCTATTATTTGTCGCAGGCAGCTCTTTGTGGGCGCGATATTCTTTGGGATCAGAACAACCGTTACAATCTCAGCATCCGGGCTGTTCTGGAAACTATACTGAAAACATTCAGAGGCAACCGTGAAACTCCAGATTTTGAACAGTTTAAAATCTACCTGAAGCGGGCCTGGTTTTCCAATGGCATCCATCATCATTATTCAACCGAGAAAATACCTGCAGGTTTCACCAGGTCATATTTTGAGGAGTTGATTTGCCTGTCCGACTGGTCTGGTTTTGCAGTGCCGAATGGACAATCCTTTGAAGAATTTATTTCCGAAATTCAGGAAATTATTCTTAATCCTGAAACTGAAAGCAAACGGGTAAACCTTGATTCAGAGAATGATTTACTAAAAACTTCATACAATAATTATTATCAGGAAGTTACACAGAACGAAGCCGAAAACTTCTATGCCGGATTAAAAGCTTCAGCAGGTCCAGAACCTGTTTCATTCGGTCTAAATTCGACACTTGTAAAAGAAGGTGGCCTCCTGAAAGAAAAAATCTGGAAGGTTGGCGGCAAATATAGTCTGGCAATCGAACAAATTATTTTCTGGCTCAACAAAGCTGCCGAATATGCCGAAAATGAACTTCAGAAAAAATGTATCGGACATTTGGTCCAGTATTATCAAACCGGGGACCTGAAGCTTTTTGACCAATACAGCATCGACTGGGTGAAAGAATTAGACGGTGAAGTTGATTTTGTGAACGGGTTCATCGAAGTTTATGGCGATCCTCTTGGAATAAAAGGTAGTTGGGAGTCTATTGTAAATTATAAGGACAACGAAGCAACCAAACGAGCCCGGATTTTAAGCGAAAATGCCCAGTGGTTCGAAGATCATTCACCTGTTTCCCAAGTCTTTAAGAAGACACAGGTTAAAGGTGTAAGCGCTAAAGTAATAAATGTAGCCATTCTTGGGGGCGATTGTTACCCGGCAACTCCCATTGGCATTAATCTTCCAAACTCGGAGTGGATTCGGGAAAAACACGGATCAAAGTCGGTTACCATCGAAAATATTACCTATTCCTATTTCCTGGATTCGCTGAACAATGGAATGTTGGAAGAATTTGCTGCCTCAACCGAAGAAATTAACCGGGTTCGTCAGTTTGGTTATCTGGCCGGAAACCTCCATACTGATTTGCATGAATGTCTGGGCCATGGGTCAGGAAAGGTGAAAGAAGGCGTGAGTACCGAAAGCCTGAAAAATTATTATTCGACCATCGAGGAAACACGCGCCGACCTTTTTGCCCTCTATTACCTCATGGACGAACAAATGATTAAGCTGGGGCTGGTACCCTCAATGGAAGTCGCAAAAGCAGAATTTGACAATTACCTGAGAAACGGGCTGATTACCCAATTGACCCGGATTGAACCTGGTAAAAATATTGAAGAATCGCACATGCGAAACCGACAGTTGATCTCCAAATGGGCTTATGAAACTGGCAAAAGTCAGAATGTGGTTGAATTCATTAAATCGGAGGGCAAAACTTTTGTAAAAATAAACGACTATGAGGCTTTACGCAGTTTGTTTGGCAGCTTACTAAAAGAAGTTCAGCGAATTAAGTCGGAAGGCGATTTTGTTGCGGCCCGGAATCTGGTTGAAAACTTCGGGGTAAAAGTCGATCGCCAGCTTCATGATGAAATACTCGATCGGTTTAAGAAACTTGATTTGGCTCCATATACAGGTTTTTTGAATCCGGTTTATGAACTTAAATTTTGGCCTTGTGGAACTCCTTACGATGTTACTATCCGTTACGATGAAGGTTACACTTCGCAAATGCTTCGGTATAGCGCCGATTACGGTTTTCTTTCAAAAGCTATTTCGTATTGACCTTTACTGAAAAAATACTTTAGATCAGAGAAGATTAGATGCTTCTCTGATATGAAAATTCAAGGGCCTGCTATTGGAAACGAAATCTTGGTTCTCCACATCAACTCCTGCTATCCACCATTCACAATTATAAAACACCAACCATTTTTAGGGCATTACATGTTGTTTTTCAATCATTCTGTAGCTTATCAGCAAGGAGCCCGGCTTGTCTAAAATTTTAATTTCAATTCCGTCCATTAATTCTTTACCCGATTTTGATATTTTGACACCATTGTCTTCGTAAAGTAATTCGTACTGGGCATCAGGAACTAATCCGTTCAATTTAATGATCATCGATTCATCGGTAAACCGATCACGGCGAAAAGCCAATACAATTCCGTCCTTTTGTTCAGGACGATTTAGCTGGTAAGCCAACCAGGAATTATTATTCATGTAACGTCGGTGAGCAACGGTTAACGGGAAATAATCACCGTAGAAATAGGGCCTTAATCTTTTAAAATCAGCTATGTAATGCTGATAGGTTTCTATTGTTTCATTATTGCTTCCGTTGACACTCCAGGTTATAACAGCTAAAGCGCCCAAACTCGATCTTACATAGTAATTACCTGTTTTATACAAAGCTGTTCCATGTAGCGGTAAATATAAATTCAGTCCGTAGGTATGACATTGACTACCAGTAGAATTCTGTTCTAAATCTGTCCTCCAGAAAGGAGTACTTCTGGAAGTGGTTTCAAGATCAATTCTTCTGCCACCTGACGCGCAATTATCAATGATCATATTTGGGAAACGAACAAGCAGGCTGTCCCAGAAAGCGTATAAACCTTCAATATATTTTGCCTCCGAAATGCCAATTCTGCCAGGTGTATCTTGTTTCTTCCAGTAAGGCATAGGATCAAAATTAAAGTCCTGCCTGTAATAGTCGATACCTTCCTTCTTGAAAAAATCTGTCAAATAATTAGTTATCCACAACCGGGCTTCAGGATTACCAAGATCATATAAATAAGAATCGGAATTGGGTAAACTCTGCAACCAGTTCGGGTGCTCATTGTAAACCTGCGTCCCTTTATAAACGCGTTCAGGCTCAAACCACACCATTAATTTGGCGCCTGCAGCATGGGCTGCGTCTGAAACTGGTTTAAGACCATTGGGGAAACGCTCTTTGTCAACTGTCCAATTACCAACATTCTGTGGCCATTCCCCGTTTTCTTTATCCCATCCACAACCTGAATACCAGCCGGCATCAATCCAGAAAAGTTCAGGAGTAAGTTTAAATTGTTGATAGCGTTTTATATGTGCTAACGCTGATGTTTCTGTTATGCAGGTATGAACAGTACATGGGGAAGGCGCGCCATCCAGTTCAAATGAGACAGACAGTGGCAGTTCCGGGTTTTTCCCGTTGATTTTTCGCGTATGATGGGCCAGAATAAATCTGCGGAATTGGTTGTGACCAATCATTCGGTCTTCGCCGTTCCAAAAAAGCAGGCAAATTTTGGGTGTGCGGATTTCTTCTTTGGGATGCAGTGAAAGATGCATATTTTCCATACCAGACTTGAGAGAAACAGATTTCTCATCTTTTTGGACTACGTCAGCAAACCATTTTCCGGTCCAGCCAACGGCAACTACAATTCCTTGTTTTGCAGGCATTTCAATATTAAAAAACGGGAATGCTGTTTCGTCAGACGAGCGCCCGCGGGCCGGAGTCATGTAAATATTTTTCCCAATCTGCATTTGTTCATCAAACGGTTGGAAGTCATTCACTTCAGCATTACTTCCTTTGGAATGGTGAAGAATGAATTTGCCGGTATCCTGGCTTGCATACGAATAATCGATGGCACAGGCTTTTTCAATGATTGGTGAATTTTTACCTGATTTATTACTGAAATGAATAACCCATTCTACCGCCGGAAAATCGAAAAACAAAGTCAGGGTACATTTTACTGAAAGACCGCCGGACGGTTCGGAATAGGTGAAAACTGACACTTCAGAATTGGGCCCAACCGCATTCCCTTTTTCAGCTTTAAACTTCCAGTTTTTGATAAACTTATCCGATTTTTTACCTCCGTATTCAAACGAAAAAGGCGGGATTTTTCCCTGGGCAAAATATTCATTTATCCAATGGTGTAGTTCAGCAGTCTTTTGGGGCAGTGCGGATGTTGACTCATTGTAGATATACGGAAGTGCAGGAGATGCTCCCTGCTTCGGAAATACATAATGTGTAGAAAGCAACAAAAACAGCAATAATGATCCCCGATTAAGGATTAAAGATCTAATTGGGTTAGCCATAGGTAATTAATTTGATTGCAATTTACACTTTTAAAGTATTCATTAATCGGTAATTGCCAATAGTATTTTGCGAACCAATTATT
>CAZAVU010000129.1:0-4014 GCA_964488805.1 uncultured Odoribacter sp.
AAATCATTCAACGAACTGGATTCGAAAATGATTTTCGATGCTGCTGAAAAAGGTGACAAAGTTGCCCTCGAAGTTTTTGAACAGACTGGCAAATGGCTCGGACAAGGATTGGCTGATACGGTTCACCACCTGAGCCCGGAAGCAATCTTCCTTTTTGGCGGACCAACCGCTGCCGGCGATTATATTTTCAAGCCGACTAAAGATAGCATGGAACACTTCCTTCTTCCGATCTTTAAAAACAAGATCAAAATCCTGCCATCGCAACTGAAACCGGGAGATGCCGCCATTGTTGGCGCCAGCGCTCTGGTTTATAAAGAACTTGAAAAATAATAACTGACTGATTACAAGTTAAATGTAATCGGATTGTTTGAAAATATGAAAGGAAAGATCTGCTTTATTTGGTGGTCTTTCCTTTCTTCTTTTTTATTAATGTTTGTTAATGCGTCAGGTTGCCTGTTTCAAAATTCATAACTTTAACCAGAAACAGTAAAACCAGAAGCATGAAAATGATAATTCGACACCTTATTATTTGCCTTTTTCTGTGCTTTTCATTCAGTAAAACCTGGGCCATTACCGCTCTAAAAAAAGTCAAATACAATTACCTTTTACACGTACCTGAAGATTACAACAAATATCCCGACAAAAAATGGCCGGTCATTTTTTACCTGCACGGACGCCATGCGAGCGGGAAAGACCTGCGGAGCGTAAAGCGCTATGGTTTGCCTTATTACCTGTCGAAAGGCAAAAAGATGGACTTCATTGTTGTATCGCCTCAATGTCCGTGGGGGAAAAACTGGTCTTCGGAAGACTGGTTCAACCCGGTTTACGATGAAGTTGCTGCCAAATTGAGGGTCGACGATAGTCGTGTTTACCTGGTGGGCATGAGCATGGGCGGTTTTGGTACCTGGGCGCTTGCCAACCGAATGCCCGACCGTTTTGCAGCTATTGCGCCTTTTTGCGGAGGCGCTGATGTCAAATGGGCCGATCATCTCAGCAAGATACCAACCTGGGTTTTCCATGGAACTGCCGACCGCCAGATTCCGATCAGCCGTTCAGAGGTGATGGTCAATGCGCTGGAAAAGAAAAATGCCAATATAAAATTCTCTCGCCTGATCAATCAGGGACACGACATTAGCAAGCAGTTCGACAACGATGAGTTGTACGAATGGATGAAACAATACTCGTTAAATAAGAAGCCATTTTGGCCGGAACAATTGCCATTCATCAAATCGATTGACGCCAAAAAGGTCGCTGTGGCATCTCCGTTCCGCCCGGCTTTGAGTCTTGCCATGATTCCCTGATAAGGTTCCTGACCACAAAATACTGAATTGGCTAGGACTCATTCCGGAACACTTGCCCGAAAAAGTTGTAGTTTTACGGCCATGAAACTCATTTTCAAATTAATATTGAAGGTGCTGGGCTGGATCATGATGGTTCCGGTTTACTTCTATAAATACGCCATTTCCCCGCTGACTTCGGCTTCCTGCAGGCACGTTCCAACCTGTTCGCAATATGCGATTGATGCCATAAAAATACATGGTCCGTTCAAAGGGTTTTGGCTGGGCGTCAAACGCATTTCGAAATGCCATCCGTGGGGAACGCATGGCTACGATCCGGTGCCGCCGAAAAAAGAGAAAAAAAGTGATCGTCACAGTAATCAGTTTTAAGGAAAGGGAAAGTTAAGTGAACTTGTCGCAAATTGGTGTTTCAGCGATGTCTGAATCTCCAAATCCTCAAATTTTCAAATCCCCAAATCTTCTTTCGGCAAATCGAACTATCTTTGGGTGAAAATGTTTATATCGCTTCAGAATCTGATTTGAATATGAAGAAATACATCTACCTGCTTGTTATAATCTTATTTGCATGTCAACCCCGGAAGAAAGAAACTGCCAGCATGGTTTCTGTAAGTATTCTTCCACAGAAATATTTCGTTGAACAGATTGCAGGCAATCTTCTGCAGATAAATGTGTTGGTGCCTCCGGGTTCAAGTCCGCACAACTATTCGGTTTTGCCTTCGCAGATGAAAGATCTGGCCAAATCGAAAGTTTGGTTGCAGATTGGGTTGCTCACTTTTGAGGATGCCTGGAAAGAGAAGTTTGCCACGATTAATAAAGATCTGACCATTGTGAACTGTTCGGAAGGGATCAAACCGATCGCCGGAAACGAATGTGAGGAGGAAGGTCACGACCATGCTCACTCTGATGCCTTCGATCCGCATGTGTGGCTGGCTCCGGCTGAGGTCAGGATTATCGCCCAAAACACGCTGGGGGCGCTCAAAACTGCATTCCCCGAACATGCGTCCGCTTTTGATGAAAATTACATCCGTTTTATCCAGAAGATTGATTCTCTTTCGGCACAGATTGAGCAGAAACTTGCACCGCTTCAAAACCGGAATGTTTTGATTTTTCATCCGGCCCTGGCTTATTTTGCACGCCAGTTTAAACTTGAACAAATTTCGCTGGAAATGGATGGCAAGGAACCTTCGCCCAAACACATGAAAGACATTGTCGATCGGGCCCATCAGCAAAATATACACGTTATCTTTATCCAGAAGGAATTTGACCGTTCGTTTGCCCAACAAATGGCCCGGGAAATAAACGGAGAAGTGATGGTGATCGATCCTCTGGATTACAATTGGGAAAAGCAAATGCTTGACATTACAGAAAAAACGGCGGCTCAAAAATGAAGAAACTGCTCGAAATAAAAAACCTTTCAGCCGGATACGACGGTCATGTAGTGCTTGAAGATGTTAACCTGGAAGTTTTTGCAGGCGATTTTATCGGCATCATCGGGCCAAACGGCGGAGGAAAAACCACGCTGATCAAGACCATTCTCGGGCTGATCAAACCTTTTTCCGGAGAACTGACTTTGCACATCAGTAAAACCAACATCGGCTATTTGCCCCAGGTAAACCAGATCGACAAACGATTTCCCATCTCGGTGATTGATGTGGTCCGGTCGGGAAAAGCAAACTCTGCACTTTTTTCGTCGTTTCACAAGAACACCGAGGAAAAAGAAAAGGCCGAATCATTACTTCGCGAAATGGGAATCATTTCCATTCGGAACAAAGCTATCGGGGAGCTTTCGGGAGGGCAGATGCAGCGCGTTTTTTTGTGCCGGGCCCTGATGAATGAGCCGGAATTGCTGGTGTTGGATGAACCTAGCACCTATGTCGACAATAATTTTGAAGGAGAACTTTACCTGAAACTGAAGGAGTTGAACGAACAGATGGCTATTCTGTTGATTTCGCACGATGTGGGGACGATTTCGTTTTTCGTGAAAACCATTGCCTGCGTCAACCGCCATTTGCATCACCATCCCAGCAATGTGATTTCCGAAGAACAACTGGCTTCGTACAACTGTCCGTTGCAGATAATCACTCACGGAAACATTCCGCATACGGTACTCAAAATACACGACGAACACCATGAACACACTCATTGAGCTGTTTAGCTACGACTTTTTTGTCAACGCCTTTCTGGCCTCGATGTTGGCTGCCATTTCGTGCGGATTGATTGGCACGTATATCGTTTCGCGCCGCATTGTATTTATCAGCGGCGGAATTACCCATGCTTCCTTCGGCGGAATCGGTATGGGCTATTACCTGGGCATCAATCCATTGGTTGGAGCGACTGTGTTCTCGGTTTTATCAGGTATGGGTATTCAGCTTTTCAGCAGCAAGGGAAAGGTGAGGGAAGATTCGTCGATAGCCATCTGGTGGTCGCTGGGAATGGCCATCGGGATTATTTTTGTTTACATGACACCCGGTTATGCACCCAACCTGATGAGCTACCTGTTTGGGAGCATTCTGACTGTTTCGACCGGCGAAATCTGGCTGATGCTGGCCCTGGCGGTGATCATCGTTTCGTTTTTTACACTTTTCTACCGGACAATCCTGTACATTTCGTTTAATGAGGATTATGCCCGGACTTCCGATTTGCCCGTCGATCTTTTTAATTATTTGCTGATGGTGCTGATTTCGCTGACCATCGTGCTGAATATCCGTGTTGTCGG
>CAZAVU010000129.1:4114-5700 GCA_964488805.1 uncultured Odoribacter sp.
ATTTTTTAGTTACCTGTCCCCACTGCGGAAAAACATGGGATAAAAGGCTGATAGACCGCTCGTGCAGCAATTGTTTTGCGTGTACAGGCTGTGAAGCCTACATTTGCCCCGAATGCAGGTACGAAATTGTTTTGAAGGCCCCCAAGCCAATGAAAAGATCAAAGGAAGAATAAAATCCAGTGAAGCTGTAATGCTATTAATATCGGTGAACTTTGAGATTTTATTTGCCACTCCAATCGCCAGATTTCTGGTTCCCGACTAACGCTTTCCTTTAAGAATCATCAAAATTTAAGGCCATACTTTCAGAAACTGTAAAAAAATGTGTATCTAAAAGTTGTTGATATACATCGTGTTGTTGTCTGCTTGGGAGAAATCATTAAAAAAAGTTAATCTTTCATGTCTATGTTTTTCTGAAATGGTTCTTATGGTATAAAAACGAGCAGAAAATAATCCTGCATTAAGGTAAGAATTACAGATGGAAAATGAATTCCGGGATAAAAGAGCTGAGGATATTCTGAACAGTGATAGCTTGATCGGAGGGGCCAAACAGGAAAACGCGTCGGGGCAAGAGCCTGATGAAAATGAATTGTTACTGGCTCTTGATGTAGCAAAGACTGTTGCTCATGAAAAAGGCAAACTGGAACCTAAACAGAAAGAAGAACTTGGTCGGAGAATTAGACAAACTATTTACAACTATAAGAGAAGAAGATTGGTCATCGGGCTTAGCTATGCGGCTGGAGTGGTTCTTCTTGTTGGCATCTTGTTGTTTTTTCAACTCAATAAAGAACCCGATATCCGGGTGTTTGCCCAAAACAGTTCAGTTCAACCTTCCGAAGAGACCAGATTGATCCTTTCAGGAGAAAAGGAGATCTTGATTAATTCGAAGGAATCGAAAATTGAATACGAGCGCAACGGGAATGAAATTAAGATAGATGCTTTGCATGATGTAAAACAGAATGTGAAGGTCAGTGGTGTGGTGATGAATACATTAGTGGTTCCCTACGGCAAGCGCACTCAAATCACGCTTTCCGATCACAGCAAGATCTGGCTGAACTCAGGGTCGAAGTTGATTTATCCGGCTTGTTTTGCCCCCGGCAAAAGAGAGGTTTACCTGGAAGGAGAGGCAATTTTTGAAGTCAGTCACAATAAATCGCACCCGTTTTTTGTGGTTACTTCTGACCTGGAAGTGAAGGTGCTGGGAACAGTTTTTAGTGTAAGCAGTTATAAGGATGATCACACCATCAGTACCGTTTTGGAAAGTGGTTCGGTTGAACTTAATTATAAAGGGAATTCTCTTTTTGGAAGTTCAAAAGAAACGATGGTCCCCGGAATGCTTGCTGTTTATGATCCTGGGAATGGTCAGCTTATTCAGCGTAAGGTAGATGCCCAAAATTACATGTCGTGGAGAGATGGATATTTTGTGTTTGAAAAACAGCCTCTTGGCGGAATCCTGAAGAAAGTATCACGCTACTACAATGTTTCAATTCAACTCAACGATCACGAGCTGGCTAACGAGACATTTTCGGGGCAGCTTGATCTGAAGAATTCACCCGACCAGGTTTTGCAGGTTATTGCTGAAATAATAA
>CAZAVU010000130.1:0-5645 GCA_964488805.1 uncultured Odoribacter sp.
CCGTCAACTCCCTGATCCATAAAGTTGGTCAGGTGATCGAACCAGTGTTCCTGTCCTGACAGTGGGTTCCCGTTTTTCTGAGCCATGCGGTCTTCTTCGGCAATGCTCATGTCGTGATCGATGCACAGCCACAACGCCAGCTTGAAGCCCATGCCATGCAGCTTGGCGATGAACAAATTCCGGTCTTCGTATTTGGGATATTGTTTCACTTTCCAGTAAGGTTCCGCCGGAAATTTGTCGAGGTTCCAGTTTTTTGCCGTCGAAAAATCGTAGCGTTTGCTCATCCACTGCGGTTCGATCCAGAAAATGTCGCAGGGGAATTTTCCATCCCTGAATCGTACAGCATCATTCATGATATCAAGCTGATTTTCCATCATGGTGCCGCCAAATGCGAGGCCATATCCCCATTTGGGCATGAGGTAAGGTTTGCCGGTGATGGTGGTGTACTGGTTGATGATCTCGGATAACGAATTGCCGAGCATCAGGTAAAAATCAACAGATCCGTCGGTGTTGTAGATTAACAATTTATCCTTCTGAAAACGCCCGAAATCGAAGTAGTTTTTTGCCGTGGTATTATTAAAAACACCCCAGCCGCCTGTGCTCATCATAAAAGGCATTGGGATTTCAGTCTTTTGGTAAGTGCCCCACATGCGCAAAGCCGTTCCGCGGTGCTGAATGTTGCTACGGCTGGTATTTCCTCCTCCGTAAAGGCGCTCGTCGGCATTCAGTGAAAATTCGATTACGCGGCTTTTCGAAACGTCGCCAACTTCATCCAGATCTTTGTTCTCGGCCGGTCCTTTGTTCGAGCCAATGATTTCCGCGCCAGTCTTCGGTTTCCCGAAATACGTGTTCAGCGAATTGGCCAGTTCAGTACACAAACTGTTTTTTGAATCGATTACCGAAATGCGGTCAATCAGGGTTTTTCCTTTCGAGTCGGTAACCGAAATTTCGCCGCTTTTCGGATTTACTTCGAGCTGATAGTTTACCGTGGCAATTACCAGTTTCCCTTTTTCGGTTTTCAGTTTGGCGTCCGGAGCATTCCAGTCAGTTTTCAGGATACTGTAGCGTTCCATCAGGCTTTCAGGGAACTGATTACCAGCCGAAACACGGATGCGGAAAATATGATCAGAACAAACCTCTATACGCATAACAGACCGGTCGGCAAGGTTCAGGTCGAACCGATTCTTCTTTGTCTGGGCATGTGCAAAGACAAAAGAAAAAAGTAAACAAATGGCAAACAGAGCCTTGAATACAGTTTTTTTTATTGTAAGATTATTCATATCTGGTGTTGCTTACTCCTGTGGCAAAATCTTTGAAGAACTCAGATTCTCAATCTTCACTTTATAGTCAGCAGGAGCTTTTACCGAATAACGGATCAGGTTTCCGGCACGTTTCCACTTCAGTTCAACAGCCTGGTCTCCAATCGGAATAGTTCCGCTACATTCGTCAAGATTGATGTCGGTAAAGCGGATGGTAACTTCTTTTTTGATGTAATCAATCTTGCTGATGCCCAGAATGTCGCGATACAAAACGTGTCCCAGGTACGATGCAAAACCGTGGTTGCAACTGGCCTGAGTTCCCATGTTTTCCCACAGAGTGCCGGTAATCCGTGCCATGTTGTAAAAATAATCCTGAATTTCGGCAAGCAACTGGTTTTGCAACCCGTAGCCCGAAAGGATGTCAAGCCGGAGGTAATTACCGATAAAAGCATTGGCTTTGTAAACCTCTGGCCAGGTGGTTTTGTCGTCGCGGTTGGGGCCGAATTCGGTTGTCAATTTCTTCCACAAATCGGGATAGGTGTCAGGCGTGGCCACATTGAAAAAGAAAGCATAATACTGGCAAACTTCAGAGGTATTCTTTGTTATCTGCAATTTGCCGTCTTTATCGCGGACAGCGTTGTCAACAAAGAAAGTCCCGTTGAACGACTGTTTCTGCACCACCTGTTTAACGCGATCGGCCTTTTTTTGCCAGACTTCGTTGTTATATAGTCGGGCTGCACTCGATAAAGCTGCGCTGTAAAGCATGTTCGACGGGTAATTCACATCCTTTACCCATTCATTGGCCTTCGACCATTCGACAAAAATCCAGCCATCGAGTTTTTCAAGCAAGCCATCCTGATTCTCAAATTTCTCAAAGTATTTCAGCAGTTTTTCGATGCGAGGCTTCAGTTGGGCGACCAATACCGGATCGCCGCCTCGACGGGCATAATCGTCAATCTGGATGATGAACCACAAGGCCCAGTTCGGGATGAATGAACCGTTGTAATGATCGGACGGATAACACATCGGGAGCATTCCTTCGGGAAGATGGGCAAAACTTTCGGGAAGGGCAAAATTCTCGTAGAAATTGTGGGCAACAGCCGAACGTCCGGTAAATTCTTTTTCCATGATGGCCGTAAAATAGCTGTCGCAAAGCCAGCCGGCCCTTTCGCGCGACGGGCAATCCATGAAAATATCCACCGTGTTTTGCCTGAAGGTCTGCCTGGCAGCCTTGTAGATTTCGTTCAGCTTGTTGTTGCTGCACCAAAATGCGGCCTTTGGGTTTTCGGGATAAGCATATTCTCGCAGGTAAACGTCGTGAACCCTGCAAGAACCTTTCAGGACGATCATTTTCAAATACTTGAAGGTGTAAGATTCAAATGATTCCAACTGGTAATCGCCAGGCGCCAGTTCGTAAACAACGTAATTGTTTGTTCCGCCCATGTGCTTCTTGGCTTTTACATCGCCATCGGTCAATATTTCATCGAAATAAAAATACAGGGTTGTCGGCTCGGTGCAGCTAACCTTCGATCCAATGAACCCGGAAAGATTGACACCCATATTGAGCGTACAGAACTGCATCTCTTTCAATAAGATGCTCTGACCTGAATAAGATTTTGCAATGGAGTCCTGTGTTTTATTGGTAAATTCCTGGACAATAAGCGATGGCAAAACTTCCAGTTCGCTTTCTTTGTAACCTTTGAGCTGGTCGCTGATGTTGACCAGCGACCGGTCCTTTTTATATTTTTCAGGTTTCTGAAGCTCTATTGTTCCGCTGGAATAAATCGAAACAGGACGCGCCAAATTGTAATCAGGGAAAGGAAGATTCCGTCCGAGCAGTTTAACAGCCGGAAAAACCGAAAGCTTCAACGGTTCGACGGGCACAACCGAGGAAGATCTCCATTTATCAAATCCGTCGGTCAAACGGTAATACTCGGTAAAAGGCCGCTGGTAGCTGTACCGTTCCACTTTCTGCAAACGTTCCTTAATCTGGAAAGCCTCGAAATCGGTATTGTTCCCGGTAGCCAGCACTACTTGTCCGCCCGACAATACTTCGGCCTGCAAAAATGAGGGCTGATCGAGCGTATAAAACGTGTTGATGTTGTATCCGGCCACTTCAACGGCCACGATATTTTCACCTTTTCGTACCTTCTGACTTAAATCGTACTCATCGACGCGATAATAGCCATGTCCGGCGCGGGCCGGGCCATATCCCAGAAATTCGCCGTTCAGGAATACCCGGTAAAGCGTTGATGCCGTAATTTTCAAGCTAAAGTTCTGGGATTTCTTAACCTGAAAAACCCCGCGAAATCCGAGGTTCAGGTTCATTTCGGTTTGCCGTCCCTCGGCCCAAACCGGAAGGGCTTTTTTCATTACAACCTGATCGGCAGGTTTTCCGGCGAATATTGAATTTTGGACTGAACACAGTACAAAAAGAAAAAGAAACGAAATTAACTTGATGCTCTTTTTCAAAAAAAATTCTTGATTTAATCTCATGGTTAATTGGTTGAATATTTGATTTTATTAGTATTCTAAATAATGATTAGCACCGGCATTTTTTTAAGACAGACATTATTTTGCTATTCATAGCCCTTTCTTTTTTAACAGTTCATCAAGCGCAATTTTCTGGAAAACCAGGTCTGCCTGACTGCTTTCATAAAGAATTCCAATGGTTTTCTCATCAACCGAAGTGATGCAGGAGTAACCCCGCCCCGCCAGTTCATCGAGCAGTAGCTGGTGCTTTTCAGTCCAGGTTTTACCATCGTCGAAACTTACTTTGATGGTTATCCTTACTCGTTTTGCTTTGGAATCGGGATTCGAAAACAGCAGGATGCTTTTTCTGATTCCATTTTCAGTATAAAAATGTTTATGAATGCTGGCCATACAAACCGGCTCGATCAGCGCACCATGCGACGACGGATGTTCCTGCCAGCTTTTGCCCAGGTCGCGGGTCACAAAAACAGCCCGTCCGTTGGTTGAAGTAGTATCCTGATGATTGCGGTTATCGCGGATGTTCAGCATAATGGAACCATCTGACAGTTGAACCGCCATATTTTCTGTAGTGTTGGTGCTGGCCGGATTGCCCACTTTCCACGTTTTGCCCTGATCGGAGCTCAACATGATTGTGGAAAAACTCTCTCCGGTTTCGTTTCGTCCCTGCGCTGGAAAAACCAGGGTCCCGTCAGAAAGGGTAATCCCATGACCGGGAGCCGGGGCAAACAGCCACCACTCTTTCTGTTTGCACATTTCGGTCAGGTTAACCAGTTCCGACCACGATTTCCCGTCATCAACACTTTGGCTGAGCAGAAACTGAGCTGATTCCTTTACGCCAAATCCCGGCTGCGAACCTTTTTCGTGCCACTGGTGGTTCCATTCGTCCGAGTTTTCGGTCAGGCCTTCTAGCCATTTGCCGTCTTTATCCAAAACGCCATACATCCAAAGCGCTGCCAGATAAACCTTGCCGGTATTGGGATCGGACAGAATACAGGGATCGCTGATACCGTTGAATTTCTGAGGCAATCCGCCCCAGGTTCCCCGATCCATGGCAATGCGCATGGGCTCCCAACTGTTGCCTCCGTCGGTACTGCGGCTCAGGCCAATGTCGATATCGCCCTGCAAATCGCGGCTGCTTTCACGGCGAACGTCGTAAACGGCCAGCAAGGTTCCTTTTGAAGTAGTAGTCAATCCCGGAATGCGGTAGGTATGGACACCATCGTCGCCGTGTTTCCGAAGGGCAATGCCAATACGCAACGGAATCGGATTCTCGCGCATGACCAGCGTGACATTAGCAGGTGCAGTTCGTATAGAAACATCCGAAACAGCTATTTTATGGAGTAAATCAACCTTACTTTTCAGCTTGACCGACACCCAGAAAAAACCTTCCGCAGGAACCGGGAAATGATCCGAAAAAATGAGTTCGGATTTTGGTAACAATGTCTTTCCGAACTGTTTGTTGGTGTCATATTCCTTCGGATTGGCCGAATAAAAAATGCTGACGTTTTCGATGTCGTTCTGGTCGGTTATACTTTGCAGCATGACTTTTACCTCGTTCAAAGAAAGTCCAGGCTGGATGCTTTCCGGAACAAGCTTTACCACCGGATTGGTTTCTTTTCCAACCAACACCGGAATCTGCGGCCAGGATACTCCCCAATGAGCCTGCCCACTGGAAAACAGTGTCGTAAAAAGCAACAAAGCAACAAAGCAATATTTTGATAAAACACTCATTTTTAGTTGACTTTAGTTGATCGGGTTATCCTTCCAAGGTCGTCATTTTTTATCAATTTCGAGAATACTTCCGGCAATATAACGGTTTCCTGAATTATGATTGAAATAGTAAACTACCAACACCCGCTTTTTATCCAGCATTGTTGACCAGGAATACCCCAG
>CAZAVU010000131.1:0-5575 GCA_964488805.1 uncultured Odoribacter sp.
AATCAACCGTCACTCACCCCAAGCCCTCCTGTCGGAGTGCTTTGCCCCTCTCTACGTGTAGAGAGGGGGGACGTCCGCTAGCGGACGTGGGGTGAGTCAAAAAAATACAAACCACTTTAAAACCAAAGAATATGACACACAAAACTGAAAATGCAAAAATGAACGAAACCCAAAATTCGCTGGACATCGGGGATGCCCGGGTTGTGATGACAGAAATTACTTTGTTGGGTACACGGAAGAAAACCGGTTCGGATTGGGGCCGAAACATCTTCCAGACACAAAACCTCGGGAAAGCGCCGCCAGGTTACTCGCGAAGCCCGGGAGGCCCGCGGGGCCATCCTCCCGAACAGGGGAGAGCCCGGAAGAAGGCCAGTTTAAACGCAGTCCTTCAAAGTCGAGATGATTATTTTAGTTCAGTAAATCAATTAGTTATTCAAAATAAATATTCAAATTTTTACAAACATTTAAATTTTACTATCATGAAAAAGCAAGTTTTTTTACTCGTGGCTTTAGTATTGGCAGCTTTCGCCAATGTGACCCAGTCCTATGGGCAGTGTACACCAGATCCTTTGCATCCTGCCGCTGGGGTTGCTTATGATTATGAAGTTACTATTTCGGGAACGACTGGAGGAACTACTCCTACTTATGTATGGAATGTAACACAAGATGTTAACTTGTTGGACGCTTCTAAATATATGACTGCAGGAACGGATTATACGATTAATTCAGGAAGTGCAACTTCCAAAATTAATATTACTTGGTCTTCAGCAGCAGTTGCTAATCCCAAGGTCTATTATTTGGTTGTAAAGTATACTGAAACTAGTACTTCTGGATGTACTGTTGAGAATATGAAAGTATGGCAGATTGATCCTCTCAATACTTTCTTGCTTGCAGTTGCTGGTTCGAATGCAACTGGTGATATTACGAAAGCTACCACTTGTCCTCCCGCTGTAGATGGGGCAACCGTAACTGCAGGAGCCACACCTTCCGTTGCTTACACTTATGGGCAATCTACTATCTATTATAAAGTTACAGCTTCAGGTGCAATTGGAACCTGGACCCCTTCTATTTCACTTCCAGCCCTTACTGGTGCTGGCACTACGGGCCAGAATTATAACAACGCGGAATGGAGTTCGGATAATGGAACAACATGGAATACATTTGGGTTAACTGATGGAGATGCAGATGGTGGAACCTTTACTTCTACTGTAACAACTGCACCGGTGACTGTTGCCGGATCTGATATTATCGTTCGGGTCAAGATTGATAATGTCAACTTTGAGTCTTTGGCAGCTCAGCCAATTGAGATGGGTGTAGACGGTGTATTGCCGGGTAACGTAAAGGATATTGTAAGTACAAGCAATTGTGCTGATGAAGCTGATTTTGGCAAAAAAGGAACTCATACAGTTGAAGCTCGTCCAACAGTTACCGATGCAACAACAGATACTCCTAATCCTACAAATTTCATTCCTAAGAATCCATAGTCTGAAATCTACGTCAATTCGAAACAAGTTTATTGCTTTTTCCTGAGCCCCAAAACTTTTTCCGGTCGGGCGCAAGCCTGGCCGGAATATTCCGGGTAACCGAAGGGACTAAAAAAAGCAACTGTTTAAGCAACGATAAAGCAATGTATAAAACGGACGATAATGACACAAAACCATAACGAAGAGGCATTGCAACACTCTAAAAGCCCAATGATTCCGTTCAAGAAGGCAATGTGTCACATTAAAATGATATCGAATCACTCCGAAGTGGCATTTATTCAATCGAAAATGGTCTTGCAACAGATGAAATAGCCATAATAGCTAGAGTTCATACAAATCGGAAATGATTATTTATGGCTATTCCATGCGTTGAATACTTGATTGAAAAACAATAGTTAATACGAAAATTGTACGATCAGCTCTGAAAAAATAAACACATGAAAATGACAATTAATCGGTCGGAAATGACATTAACTCACTCGAAAATGGCTTTGATTCAGTTGAAAATAGCATCGGGTCAGACTGAAGTGAGGTCGCTTCAACCGAAAATTGGATGTTTCACGGGCAAAATGACAGGGCTAGACCCGGATTCAGGAGCGCACCAGGTTTGTTGCCTGAAGGCGCCACCTGCCTCGGGCGGACAAGAGAACGATACACCGCACGTTATTGCGGACAGATTGTTTCGGCTTCAAGCCTCAGCCCTGCAATGACGGGAATATCAGAGATGTGGCTACGTCATGAATTTAAATAGTTGATTTTTTTATCTGTGTTATCTGTGGTGAAATATAAAAATCTCAAACAGGGCGTCATTGCGAACGCAGTGAAGCAATCCATTAAAGAACAGATTGCTTCGTACCTCGCAATGACGGGAAGCAAAATAAAACTATGTGGCCTATGTGGCTATGTGGTTTAAAGAATAAGGAGGAATGCCAATGAAAAACAGGCCGGCAGCCGGAGGTTCAACCTTTTGCAAATCCATTGAATACTCCGGCGAAAGGCCAGAAAAAGAATGAAATTTCGGGACTTAGAGTCTCGGATGTGTTGAATGGACCGATTCAGCAAGGATAAATCGGTTGCAATAACGTTTCCGGGTCTTTTGTGAGTTTGCAAGTAGCCGGAGCGTGATACCAAATCTGCCGAAAGGCGGAGCGATACTGAACAACCTGGTCAAAAAATGTCAGGGTACGAAAACGATGAACATTTTAAACAATTACTAATGGTAATAAGCATAGGCCGGTACATTCCCGAACGGGAGAGGAGCGATTGCCGTCTGGTTTACCAGCGACGCCGCGATCCTCTGATTTGGTTTCCCGTTCGGGGAGGCCCGCCTGTACTTAATGTTCTAACGCAGACAGGTCTGCCGACGCTGTCAGGTTTGAAGAACACAAAATGGAAAACTGTTGACCTGTCAGCATGCGATGCTCCTGATAGGGTCAAATGAATAAATTGAATTAGGCATTAAGTAGATATGAGCAATTTTTTAATAAACCCGGAGGGTTTGCATGTTTGTAGTTCTTTCAAAAGCAGAAAATATTCGACCCCTGGTTGGGGTCGTACAAACATTGCCCCGAATTATCTATAAACATTTGATGCCTCCGGCATCCTGTGGTATTCATAAAATGCCTAATTCAATTAATAAATAAAAACAGAGAAAAAAGATGCAGAGTGAACCATTGAAATACGGTCAATTTTATCATGTCTACAACTGTGGAATTGATAGTTGTAACCTGTTCCGGGAAGCTGAAAACTACGAGCATTTCCATAAATTTTCTAACGCAGACAGGTCTGCCGACGCTGTCAGGTTTGAAGCACACAAAATGGAAAACTGTTGACCTGTCAGCGTGCGTAGCTCCTGAAAGGGGTCGAATGAATAAATAAAACAGCGGAAAAAGATGCAGAGCGAACCATTGAAATACGGACATTTTTATCATGTCTACAACCGTGGAATTGATAGTTGCAACCTGTTTCAGGAAGCTGAAAATTACGAGCATTTCCTGGGACTGTACGACAAGTACATTTCGCCGGTAGCCGATACGTATGCCTGGGTTTTAATGCCGAATCATTTCCATTTGTTGGTGAGGGTGAAAGAAGATGTTGTTTATAAGTATTCCAACGCTGACAGGTCTGTCGACGCTGCCAGGTTTGAAGAACTTAAATGGGAAACTGTTGACCTGTCAGCGTGCGTAGCTCCTGACAGAGTCAGGATACCCAAACCACACCTTCATTTTTCGCACTTGTTCAATTCATATAGCAAGTATCTCAACCAATGCACTGGCCGGCATGGAAGTCTTTTTGAACGACCCTTTAAGCGAAAGATCATAGAAAACGAATGGTATCTGAAACAGGTCATCCTCTATATCCATAATAATCCCGTTCATCATGGATTCTGCAGTCATCCGTGTGAATATCCCTGGTCAAGTTATCTGACCTGTATCTCAGTAAAGCCAACCCGGCTGAAGCGTGATTCGGTGTTGGGTTGGTTCGATAGCCATGCAAATTTCAGACAAATACATGGTGCGAAAATGGAATTTGAAAAGATTGAAAAATGGCTGGATTTAACCGAATAATATTCAACCCGCTTTCGGGGTCACAAACCACCGAATGGGTTAAAGAAGGAATTACCCCATCAGAGGTTAATAACCCTGATGGAGGTTTTGAAAACAGATAAAAGACAAAAATGACCAATGCGCAAAAATTGAACATTGATCATTCAGAAATTGAGAATTATTAAATGCACAAGCTCTTGTACATAGCACGTCGCACAGCATTGGCAGTTTTGCTGCTGCTGTTGGCTCTGGTTCCGGCCATGGCCCAGCTCGTCGTGTACCAGGGCGAAACAACGACGTTGGCTGTGGTTGAGGTCCCGGGAGAAACTTATGAGTGGGAAATCTACAGCGATGGCACAGTTGACTTTGCTAAAGTTCCGGGCAATTGTCCGGTTACCTCTGCTAATTTTGTCGGGAGCAATGCCGGCGCCAGCGTTAGTGTGAAGTGGTATAAACCTGGCATCTATTATTACAAGGTCACGGTCCGCGATATTGCTGGTTGTACCAATAACATTAAGATTGGGATGTTGGAGGTAAAAGAAGCGTTGCCTGTTGCCACCTTTACACCGCCAAGCCCAAGCGATATTTGTGTGGGACAAACGGCATCGCTCGAAGTGAATATCACCGGCACCGGTCCGTGGAACCTGACTTATACCGATGGTGTAACTTACTGGACGGTGAAAGACATCACCGAGCCGAAGTCCATTGTCAGGGTAAGTCCGCTGTTGACAACAAGTTACTGGATTACTGAGGTGAGCAACGAAAACGGCACCAACTCGGTACCGTCGGAAAAAATAACACTTGTGGTACAGCCCAAACCAGTCAGTTCGAGAATCTATCAGTATGAACCGTAAAATAAGTTATAGGAATGAAAAAATGTTGTAACTCTTTTTGTTCATTTGACTCACTCCACAGCCTGACTGTGGGCACTAGGCTCCTCTCGGCAAGGGTAGTTACTCTTTATATATGTCTTTTAGAAAAGAAAATGATGGGTAACAGAAATGAAAACGGCCTGAAAGGCCAGAATAATCTAGCCCAGGGCAAACGACGAAGGAGTGTCGCCCTGGGTTGGAGAACGGGAAAGAGAATCGTCCGCGGGAATACAATCAACAACGATCAATTCTTTATTCGGACGAAATGGTGTGTTCCTGATTACAGAACGAATCATTTACTCAATTTCGTCCGAATAGTGGTTTCCTTTTTGAAAAACATGATCTCGCGGACGGTTTTGTCCGTGCTTCCTCTACCCTGGGCTAGATTAAGCTGGCCCTTCAGGCCGAGACTTGTAAATCCAGGGGCAAAAAGTTGAAGTAAACCCTTTTTAAGGTAAAAAATGAAACGAATCACATACATATTCATCCTACTGCTGACTGCTGCTTTGCAGGCTGCCGGGCAGCCGTATGTCGTTGAAAAAGTATGTGTGGGTTCCGAAAGGCAGTACCGTATCGATGGCGAGGCCGGGTCAACCTACAACTGGCTGCTGACCGATTCGTCAGGAAATCCGGTCGTTTTGAGTAATCCGGCAGGAACAGCATTTACCCAAAC
>CAZAVU010000132.1:0-5468 GCA_964488805.1 uncultured Odoribacter sp.
CAAAACCGCGATTGCCTGTTTGGCGAAATCGTTGGAACGAACGTAGGGGCGATCCTACGTGATCGCCTTGAAAATCCTATCGATAATAGTTCTAAGGGCGACCACGAAGGGTCGCCCCAACGAGGGTCGCCCCAACAGAAAATGGAATTAAACGACGCGGGAAAAATGATCGCAAAATGGTACGACGAATTGGAAAACAAATATCCGAATATCCGTTGCCACGAATACGTGGTGATGCCAAACCATTTTCATTGTATTATCGAAATAACGGATGCGGTTGTTCCCGAATGGGACGCCCACGTAGGGGCGCCCCTACGTGGGCGTCCCATCGCACCATACGGCCCCATTGCATCATACGGTCCCAATACCCCATACGGCCCCGACAACAAAAAATACAATCCGGTGATTGGCCATGTTGTTGGGTGGTTTAAAACGATGACGACCAACGAATATATACATGGCGTAAAAAATCGCGGATGGAAACGGTTCGACGGTAAATTATGGCAACGCAATTACTGGGAACACATCATCCGGGATGATGGTTCGTATAACCATATTGCTGAATACATTAACGAAAATCCGTCTAAATGGAATAACGATCGACTTAATCCTGATCAAAAACTTTGAAATCCCGAAGCAATTTTGTCAGTAACTTAATATTCCGGGAGGCCCAACGGTCTCCTTTATTTTTTACCTTTGAGTCCCTGCCAAAATTTAGTTGCAGGATTACCAAAAACCTGATTGTCACATTTCTATAAAATGGCTCCCGAAAAAAAGAATTACCAACAGCAGAATAACAAGAAGACCATCGAGCAAATCAATGCCCAATACGGGAAAATACCGCCTCAGGCCATTGAAGTGGAAGAGGCCGTACTTGGAGCGCTGATGCTCGAACGCGATGCCTACGTTACCGTGGCCGATATCATCGACACCCGCAGTTTCTACAAGGAAGAGCACCAAAAAATATTCGAGGTAATCAAATTCCTGTCGACTCACGAAAAGCCGGTCGACCTGCTGATGGTAACTCAGGAACTGAAAAACCGCAACCTGCTCGACGAGGTAGGCGGCCCGCTGATGATCACCCAACTGACCTCGCGTGTGGCCTCAGCGGCACACATCGAGTTCCACTCGCGCATCATCGCCCAAAAGTTCATGCAGCGGGAGATGATCCGCGTTTCCAGCGAAATACAGACCAAAGCCTACGACGATACCATCGATGTTGACGACCTGATCGACTTTTCGGAAACTGCACTTTTCTCAGTGGCCGAGGGAAACATCAAGAAAGAATCGATGCCCATCAAGCCCCTTCTGCGTGAAGCAGCCATGCTGATCGAGGAAGCCTCGAAACGCGAAGACGGACTGAGCGGGGTTCCCAGTGGGTTCACGGCTATGGACCGCATCACTTCGGGATGGCAACGAACCGACCTTGTTATCGTGGCCGCCCGTCCTTCGATGGGTAAAACGGCGTTCGTGTTATCGATGGCCCGCAACATGACCGTGGAGCACAAAGTACCGGTTGCCGTGTTCTCGCTCGAAATGTCGTCCATCCAGTTGGTAAACCGTTTGATTGCTTCGGAAACCGAACTGGGGTCCGAAAAAATTAAAAACGGTCGTCTTCAGGGCTGGGAATGGGACCATTTTCACCGCAAACTGGCCGTTTTGGACGATGCGCCACTTTTTATCGACGACACCCCTGCCCTTTCGGTATTCGAATTCAGGGCCAAATGCCGCCGCCTGAAAATGCAGCACAACATTGGCGCGGTAATCGTCGACTACCTCCAGTTGATGACAGCCGGATCGGACAACAAGGGAAGCCGCGAACAGGAAGTAAGTATGATCTCTCGCTCGCTGAAAGCCATTGCCAAAGAGCTCGACATCCCGGTTCTGGCACTGTCGCAGTTGAACCGTTCGGTCGAATCGCGCGAAGGAAAACGCCCGCAGCTTTCCGACCTTCGTGAATCGGGAGCTATCGAGCAGGACGCCGACATCGTGCTGTTCATCCACCGCCCCGAATACTACGGAATTACCGAAGATGAAGAAGGAAATTCGCTCATCGGGGTGGCTGAAATCATCATTGCCAAGCACCGTAACGGTGCGGTAGGCGACGTCAGACTTTCGTTCAAGAAAAACCTGGCCAAATTCGCCGATATGGATAATATTGTTCCCGAAGAACTTGGAGGCGGACAATACGGACAAAAGCTTCAATCGAAAATGAATGATGACACCCCTTTCGGCAGCAAGCCTGTCGGGATACCTGTAAATTCATCGTTCGACAAGGATAAATTCAGCCATTATGAAAATACCGGGGGCGAACATATTCCTTTCTAACCGAAGCCACAAATGGCTGGTGTTCCTGCTGCTGGTCCTGCTGGTAAAAACAACCAGCGCTGCTTTCATCCTGATCCCGATGGACGAAAAGCAGGCCAACCACCTGAAAGCTTACGGAATAACCTATTGGGCGCTCGAAAAGGGCATCGAGGTAAAATGGCTGCTCAATTACCGGGGCGGAAGTTTCCTCATTCAGCACCAGCAGGCTATTGCCAGCGAATGTATGGTCAGGGGAGTGAGCTTCGAAACGCTGGCCGACGGACAAACCACTAACCTGCTGACGGATATTGCCCGGGAAGATCAAAACATGGATGCGGTAAGCTTGCAAAAAGCCCCGCGCATTGCCGTGTATTCGCCGCCCAACAAACAGCCGTGGGACGATGCCGTAACCTTGGTTTTAACCTACGCCGAAATCAAATTCGATGTCATTTACGATGAAGAAATCCTGAACGGGAAACTGAAGGATTACGACTGGCTACACCTTCACCACGAAGACTTTACCGGTCAGTTCGGGAAGTTTTTCCAGGCCTACCAACACGTTCCGTGGTACCAGGAAGAGGTGCGCATCAACAAAGAGCTTGCTCAAAAGCTGGGGTTCATGAAAGTATCTGAAATGAAAAAAGTGGTCACTCGCGAAATACACAAATACATCGAAAACGGCGGCTTCCTGTTTGCCATGTGCGCCGCCACCGACACCTACGACATTACGCAGGCTGCACAAAATGTCGATATCTGCGAATCGATGTTCGACGGCGACCCGGCTGATCCGGCCATGAACGAAAAACTGGACTTCAGCCCTACCCTGGCTTTTCAGAATTTCACCATCAACCGAAACCCTTACGAATACAAATTCTCGGATATCGATGTTTCGACCACCCGAAAAGTTCCGATTGAACAGGACTACTTTACCCTGTTCCAGTTCTCGGCCAAATGGGACCCGGTGCCCACGATGCTTTGCCAGAACCACGCCAATATGATCAAAGGATTCATGGGACAAACCACGGCCTTCGACAAAAGGGTTGTAAAACCCAACGTGCTGGTGATGGGCGAAAATAAAGCAGCAAACGAAGTTCGGTATATCCACGGCGAAGTAGGCAAAGGATTCTGGACCTTCTACGGGGGCCACGATCCGGAAGATTATCAGCATTTTGTTGGCGATCCGGCCACTGATCTGAACCTACACCCCAACTCGCCAGGTTACCGGCTAATCCTGAACAATGTGCTTTTCCCTGCAGCCAAAAAGAAGAAACAAAAAACCTGAAAGGACCAGGATTCGTTCCCGAACGGGTAATATTGATTAATTCCTGAAACCAAAGGAAAATCGCTGGAGGGCATTCAGAAAGCGTAACAGATTGATTAAGTTTAAGGCAAAAAATACTAACTATGAAACTAATACTGTTATTCCTTATTCTACCTTTTGCAGCCCTGGCTCAGACTCCGCTTCAGTATGTCGATCCGTTGATTGGCACAGCACCGGCAACCACAGAGAGCGCCAAACGGCACAGCGAAGCCGGATCGGAACTCAAAGGACAAACTTACCCCACCGTTGGACGACCTTTCGGGATGACCCAATGGACGCCCGAAACCCGCACCACCGAAGCAAAATGCGTTGTTCCCTATTATTACAACGACAAATTTCTCACCGGCTTCAGGGGTTCGCACTGGATGGACGGTAGTTGTACGCAAGACTACGGAACGGCCTCCATCATGCCATTTACGACCAATCAGGTTGACACGGTGAGCCGTTTCCCGGTGGCTAAGCTGAACCATCAGAAAGAATTCTCATCTCCAGCATATTACAGCATTCAGCTCGACGAATCCAACATCAAAACCGAAGCCACCGGATCAACCCGCTGCGGATTTTTCCGTTTCTCGTTTGCTTCCGAAAAAGGAAACTACTTGCAAATACGCATCAACAGCGACAAAAAGAAAGGAAAAATCTGGTTCGACGCTCAGAAAAACGAAATCATCGGCTTCAATCCGGTATTCCGAATTTACCAGGGCTGGGGCCAACCGGCAGGATTTAGTGGCTGGTTCGTTTTCAGGTTCGACAAACCTTTTAAGGTTGTTAAAAGCGGCGGTCAGGACTTGATTGTTTCCTTCGCCGGACAGAAAAACGTTCAGGTGCAGGTGGGTTCGTCGTTCACAAGCGCCGATGCCGCCCGAAACAATATGGAGACCGAGATAAAAGACTGGAATTTCGACCAGCTCCGCAAAGAAACCGAAGACGTATGGAACCAGACTCTGGGTAAAATTCAGGTGAAAGGCGGAACCAAAGACGACCGCATTAAACTGTACACCGCACTTTACCATTGTTACCTTGTTCCGCGAATTGCCAGCGATGCCGACGGAAGTTACCAGGGTTTCGCCCAGGATACGCTTATCCACAAAGCTGTAGGATTCGATTACTACGACGATTTTTCGATGTGGGATACCTACCGCACGCTTCACCCCATCATGACTTTCCTGGAGCCTAAACGTTCGCTCGATATGATCAAGTCGATGGTCCTGAAAGCAGAGCAAGGCGGATGGATGCCAATTTTCCCGAAATGGGGCAACTACACCGCAGCCATGATTGGCGACCACGTTTGCACCATGATTGCCGATGCCTACCTGCGCGGAATTACCGGTTTCGACGCCGAAAAAGCATGGAAATACATGCGCCAAAATGCGTTCGACCATCCGACCGAAACCGAATATAAAGACGGGAAAGGCCGCCGTGCCTTGACCAGTTACCTCAAATATGGCTATATTCCGCTGGAAGATCCGGTTGCCGAGGCTTTCCACAAAAAAGAACAGGTTTCGCGCACACTCGAATATTCGCTCGACGACTATGCGCTTTCGCAATATGCCAAAGCTCTGGGAAAAACCGACGATTATAACCAATTGATTAAACGCTCTCAAAACTACCGCAATGTTTTCGACACGCAAACCTGTTATGTGCGTGGCCGATATGCCGATGGTCGCTGGATTGAGCCTTTTGATCCGAATGTGAAAAGCGATTTTGTTACCGAAGGAACGGCTTTCCAATATACCTGGTATGTTCCACAGGACATTCCGGGGCTGATTGGCTTGTTTGGCGGCAAACCCAAATTTCTGGAACGGCTGAACGAGTTCTTCGACAAAGGTTATTACTGGCA
>CAZAVU010000133.1:0-4929 GCA_964488805.1 uncultured Odoribacter sp.
GGGCTGTCCAAAATCTTCGGGCAGCCCTTTGTTCATCTTCAGGAATTGTCCTTTTCGTCAGGCTCTTCCAGTATTGTGGCATATTTTCGCATAACAAATCTCACCAGCCAATAGGTTATAACGACCAGCACCGGCCAGCTTAAAAACCAAAGTATTGAATTCCAGTACATATCAGATTTATTAGTGATTATTGATGAATGATGATTTTACCGTTCTGATTAATAAACATGATGTTCCCCTTCCAGCTCTTCAGAGCTGATTTTCTTGTTGTTCATCGATTTCCAGGCATACCAGATGTAAGCCAGCACAAACGGGACAAACAGCGACACGTAGCTCATGGCAACCAGTGTGAACCTGCTCGAAGAAGCTTTTTCTATGGTCAGCGACGATTGCATATCGGAAAGCGACGGATAAAAACAGGTGTTGTTGAATGCCGCCAGAATGAACAGCGCCCAAACCGTGAAAACAGTGCCAGCGCCTACAAACCAGATTCCTTTGCTGCCACCTTTCAAAAGCGTTGAAACAATGCCCCACAAAACAGCCGCAACCCCAACCAAAAGCATCAGGGTATTGACGGGCATTTCCAGAAGATTGTGCAAATATTTGTAAGGTTCGGCAAACACCTCGCCGCTTCCGGGTTTATAGGCAAAACCATCTTTGAAAAGCAGGGCAATCAGAAAATACAGTAAAAACGCCAGGAATGGGACCGTATTGTACCACAGGTGCTTTCGCGACCGGGCATAAATTTCTTCATTATCGACTGAATTCATGAAATACAGCAGACCCAAAACGCGCGACAGGAATAGTACAGCCAACCCCATAGACAGATTGTGAAAGGTCAGCACAGCTTCCAGGCCACGGAAAGGCGTTCCCCATGTCACGTGATTCATATTGTCGAGCGAAAACATAGCCCCGTTGAAAAAAGTGCCGACAGCCGTTCCTATCAGCAGAGGACCGAGCAGTCCGTTCAGGAAAAGAAAAACCTCGTAGGTTCTCGCCCCCAGGAAATTGTCTGGTTTCTTCCGAAATTCATAAGAAACAGCCTGAATCACAAACGTGATCAGAATAGCCATCCAAACCCAGTAGGCTCCGCCAAACGAAGTGGCATAAAACAAGGGAAATGAGGCAAAAAATGCGCCTCCAAAGGTAACCAGCGTGGTAAAGGTGAATTCCCATTTCCGGCCCAAAGTATTCACCAAAAGCGATTTCTCGGACTCCGTTTTGGCAATGGTAAACAACAAGGTTTCACCACCCTGAACAAAAGTCAGAAAAACGAACAACGCGCCCAGCAGCGAAACAATCAGCCACCAGTACTGCTGCAAACTTAAAAGTGATAAAGCTTCAAACATTAGTTGGTTCCTCCTTCTGATTTTGGTCCGATTTTAATTTGTCGCATCATAATTTTGAGTTCGGCAATGAGCAGGGTTGTAAACACAACTGCAAACAGCCAGAATGTAACCTGCACGGCACCGGTACTGATTTTAGTCACAGCAGCCATCGTTGGCATCAAATCCTGAATAACCCAGGGCTGGCGGCCCACTTCGGCGACGATCCAGCCAGCCTGACTGGCCAGGTAAGCCAGCGGAATCGTCCAGATAGCCAGGCGTAAAAACGTCCGCTTTTGATGTATCTTTCCTTTGATGGTGTAATAGAATGCAGCAATGAAAAATAAAATGAAATAAAAGCCAAGCACAACCATGATGTGAAAGCTGTAAAACGACAGCGGAATGCTGGGCACCAGTGTATTTGGATCGGAAATGTAACCGTAGCCAAAATACCTGAAATAATTTTTCTGAAAATCGGGACTCATGATTTCCGTCTTCAGTGAATCAGCCACGCCGGAAAGTCCTGCTTTTCGGGCATCTTTATAGGCTGTAAGTTTTTCGATGGCAACTTTCCCTCTGCTTATTTTTTCGGCGGCGCCCATCACGCCATATTTCTCATTTCCTTTAATCAGGTCGTTTACCCCGGGAACAAACGCGTTCCAATTTAAAAAAGCCATGTATGCCAATACATTTGGAATTTCTATCCTCAACTTGAAGTCCTTCAGATTTTCATTGGCCGGATCGGCTTCATTGGTTGACATTAGCCCAAGAACAACCAGTCCGGCGCCTTCGCTCCCATTGTATAAACCTTCAAACGAGGCAAATTTCATGGGTTGGTGACGGGCAATCTCACGGGCCGAACTATCGCCGGTCATCACCGTGTAAATGGAGGCTGCAAATCCAAAAATGGCAGCCAGCACAATGCTTTTGCGGGCAAAAACCACTTCCCTGCCCTTCAGGATAAACCAGGCCGAGATACCGATTACGAAAATGGCAGCCAGCACAAAACCGGAAGATGTGGTATGCAAAAATTTATGTACGGCCATGGGCGAAAACAATACCGACCAGAAGCTGGTCATCTCCATTCGGGCCGTTTCCGGATTAAAAACCATTCCTACCGGATTTTGCATCCAGCCATTGGCAACCAGGATCCACAGCGCCGAAAGGTTAGCCCCGATGGCTGTCAGCCAGGTGGAAAGCAAATGAAAACGGGGACTGACCTTGTTCCAGCCAAAAAACATGATGGCAATGAAAGTCGACTCCATGAAAAAGGCCAGAATCCCTTCGATAGCCAGCGGAGCACCAAAAATATCGCCCACAAACCACGAATAGTTCGACCAGTTGGTGCCAAATTCGAACTCAAGAATGATCCCGGTAGCCACGCCAATGGCAAAATTGATCCCAAACAAAGTCATCCAGAATTTGGTAATCCGCTTCCATTCCGGCTTTCCGGTTTTGACATACAGGGTTTCCATGATGGCAACCAGAATGCCCAATCCCAGCGTCAGAGGTACAAAAATCCAGTGGTACATGGCCGTCAGGGCAAACTGCGCCCTCGACCAATTGATTAGTGATAATTCGAGTCCTTCAATCATAAATTTGGATTTATTGGTTGTTATCTGTTAATTTCTCAAGGACATGAGTACTTCGCTCTGTGTCGTTCCTGAAATTTGTTCGGAGGAAATTGGGGAAGAAAAAGATTTTCAGGATCACGAACAGGACAAAAAGCTTGATCAAAATGACCAGCCAAACCTGCTTTCCCCATCGGGGAAGGTTTTTAAACCCTTCAACATAGAAACGCAAAACCTGTTTGAATGCCTCCATAATTCAATTTTTTTTTAAAATCCAGACAAAACGAAAAGAGTTCAACCCGGCAAGTAAACCCCTTCATCAAAAAAATAAAAGCTAAACAATTCCCAGTATAAAAAGTTGGAACCCGGACAAACTTAAATTCTAAGTAATCGGAATAATTTATTGCCGTGTTTTATCCCTGACTCACCCCCCGTCCGCAAGCGGACGGGGGGTGAGTCAAGATACTAACTACTTAATTCAATCCGCCGTGTCCACGGTATAATTTAACGGGGTTATCCAGTTTTACTTTCAGAACCGTAACATATTTGTCGAGTACATTTTCAGGAACGTCGATGTAGATTAGTCCGGGAACCGGGCTCCACGATATTTTGCCTACTACTTTGTGGTTTAGTTTGGTATTGTTCCCAACGACGGTTATTTCTTCGATTTTATTGCTGACTCCTTTCAGCATAATTGTTCCACTGGTTTTCCCATGTAGAAAAAGATACAGGTTGGTCGAATCTTTCGACAGGGTTGTTGGTCCGTAAAAGTGTCCTTGTGGAAGTCCTGCGACAGTATTAAAAATGGCTTCTCCGTTTTTCTTGTTCCAGGCGCCTAATTCTTTTAGTACGTTGATTTGCTCCTGAGGAATTGTTCCGTCTTCTTTGGGTCCCATATCCAGCAGCAGGTTACCTCCGTTCGAAACGGCATCAACAAAAATGGTAATTATCTCGTAAGGCGTTTTCCAGTTGTTGTCGTTGTGGAAACCCCAGTTGTCGTTGGTGGTCATACATAATTCCCACCAGTTGTATTTAGGACGGGAAACCGGAAAGTTCTGTTCAGGAGTTTCGTAATCGCCGTAGCCCTGAAGACGCCCATTGATGATTGCATTTGGATTTCCAGATAAAATAATCTGACGTGTTTTCTGAGCTTCCCATTCTTCGGCACTGTGTTCCCAGTCTCCATCGAACCACCATAAATCGGGCTTAAACATGCTGTTTATTTCTTTGATTTGTCCCTGAAAGAAAGCCCTGAAACGATTCCAACGTTCATAGTCGTTTTCGATTTTGTACTTTACGCTGTCTTTCAAAAACCCCGGATAATTGGGATCCGTCCAGTCGATCAGTGAGAAATAAGCTCCGCATTTTATATTGCGTTTGCGCAGTTCATCAAAAAAAGGTTTTATCATGTCGCGTTTGGCGGGTGTGGCTTTCACTATGCTAAGGTTGCTTAGTTTGGTATCGTACATGGCCACACCGTCGTGGTGTTTGGTGGTTATAACCGAATAACGGGCTCCACTTTCCTGAATTAAATCGGCCCAGGCTGCAGGGTCGTAATTTTTAAGCGTGAAACCTTTAAGCTGCTTCATGTAATCGGCATGACTGATTTTCTTGTTGTGAAAACTCCAAGACTCGTCGATACCATCGACAGAGTAGATTCCGGCATGGATAAAAATACCCAGTTTGGCATCGGCAAACCACTGCATCTTTCCCTGAATGTCTTTAGGATCGATTTTCGATTGGGCAAAACTTACTGTTGAAAACAGGGCAAGAGTCAATAAAGCACTACAGATTTGTTTAGCGTTCATGTTGTGTTAATTTAGTTTTGGTCTCTCCCTAAAAATACATAACGAAAAGTCAAAAACCTACCGTTTCGGGGAACTTCTGCAACTTTCTTCCTATAAATTGCCGGATGGAACTCGCCTGTGAGATTTTCATCCGTGTTTGTGTTTAACGAACATGCTCGTTTCATTACTTACATATCTTTTGGATAAGAAAATGATGATAACAGCGAAAATAAAAAACGGCCTGAA
>CAZAVU010000134.1:0-4649 GCA_964488805.1 uncultured Odoribacter sp.
AGCAAAAAAGGGTAAATTTTATATATTGACACATGAGTATTTCGATTTGTTCTTATGAAATTTAAACTAACAACATCAATTTCAGACTGCACCATACAAACCAATGCAACTTTCCACAAATTAAATCAATCGAAAACTTTAGCTATATTAGATTTTACGGCTGGTCAGCAGTCCAATACAACGACCTTTATTTCCTACAGCACAATAGTACATGTAGAAGGTATCATTCGCCTGATTATAAACCAGTGATATTTTATGTGCAAATTGCTTATCAAGTCCGCCAGGATGTCCCCCGGCCTTATAAAGAGGTTCTGGATGAGATGTCCAATGCTTCAAATCCCGGGAAAAGGCCACCATTATATGAGCTCCATCTCGACCCACCCCGAAGTAGAACATAACCCAATGATCCCCATCACGGAAAACCTTGCCATCGGAACAAAATTTGTCATCATACCCCCCAGGGCTAACACGCACAACAGGATTACCATTATGCCTCTTCCAATCCATTAAATTTTCAGACGTTGTCATACCTATCTGCTCGATCCATTCAGGCATCTTTTTTGCATTGTAGAAATTGTAATACTTGCCTTTATATTCAACGAGCCAAGGCTGATAGATGCAATCCTTCTCCCATTCACCAACATCGACATCATGCACAGACAGGATATACTGTTCTTTTGCGCGCTGCCACGATAGCCCGTCTTTGCTGGCTGCTACACCTTCATAACCAGGATCAATCTCGTAACTTCCCTGTACCGCATAACAACCATAAAGAGTCCAATACTTTCCATCCTTCTGTTTTAATATACGTGGAGCTTTTATATCGTAGGATTTATAAAGATATGCCCCTATTACACATCCGCCATAGTCAAATTCCCCTTTCTTTCCAAAACCCATTGCAAGTCGTGGGTTTGTCCAGTGAATGAGGTCATTGCTCTCCACCACAAAACTATTATACCCTTTTCCGTTGAATCCAATAAAACTCATGAACCATTTATCCCGCTGGTCTGGAAGTTGGTATACACAAGGAACATCATAATTATAAAAATCTTCGTTCCCTGGAATCTTCAAATCGGAAGGTATAACAGGATCAGGGTAATAATTCCAGTGACGATATGGCTCTGACCATTTATCAAGAGTTGCTCTATCAATTGTATTGGACTTATTTTCTGATTGCTTGGACTTCTCATTTTGTCTGGCCATGCAAAATGATGATGAAAGCAATACGATTAGACTAACAGCAATAATCTTCATGATAATGTATTGTTATTTTTAAGATAAAATTTAGTTTTCTGACTCTGGATTTCCGTCAATACACGATGCGTTCAACTTTAACTATACTCTCCATACCTGACTGTTTTATATGGACTTAAAATCAGGAATGATTTTTATTCTGGTTTTATTCTTTATTTTGAGTTTCTTTCCCTGCCAGACAAAAATCCCTTCCACCCCGGCGGGAAGCTGAACAAATCCGGTTATCCCATAAGCACCACATCGCTTAAGTTCAAAACGTATCACCCCCTTGGGGTGAGCCATCTGTCCTTTAATAACGTTTAATTCGCCTAATGCAGGTTCAATACGAACAGTTTTAAATCCCGGAGCCGATGGCCTGATACCTGCCACCGTAGCAAGAAAATCGTAATTTGGACTGGCACTCCAGGCATGGCAATCAGACCGTGTGGGATCAGGACACTCTGCAAACGTTGACATGCCTTTTTGCAACATGTCTTCCCATAAACCAAGAGTTTGAAGGTAACGATCGACTAGTCCAACCTGTTGCAGCGCCTGGGCCAGGTAAAAACGAAAATACATAGTCGGCTGAAGAAGCGAAGTGTCTGCAATGAATTTATCGACAAAAGACTTTTGTTGATCCGCGGGAATGGTGTTTGTCAAAACAGCTAATATTTGGGCATGCATACTGAAACGATCTTTCCCCGGAGCATCAGCAAGATAAACTTGCTTTTTGTCCCAGCAATTATCATAGGTAGCTTTACTTATCTTCTGAGCTTGAAGCTTGTAATAATTAGCGGTTTGAAAATTTCCAAAAAATTCATTCAGTTCGGCAGCCCGCTGCAATGCATAAACAAATTGCAAACTAAGTATCGATGAATTTCCATCCGATTCATCATCCATGGGAACACCGTTATTCCATTCGGGAACCCAATCAACAAAATTCCAATGCTCCAGTTTACCTAACATTCCAGTCTTAGGATTAATATGAGCAACAAACCATGCAAGCACCCGATCAATTCTGGGTAAAAATTCCTTAACGAATTCAGGATCATCACGAAGGATGTGGTAGTCATGAATCATATCAACCCAAAACAACGAAAATGGAGGTATAACCTGAAGCATTGATGATGGATAACGGCTTTGAGTAAGCCCTTCACCAATGATTGATTCAGAATATTGTCGTATCGAATTGCGCATCAACCGGTCATCACCTGCAACATAAAGCGATATTAGCGACTGAATACGCGTATCACCAACATACTGAAGTTGTTCATAATAGGGGCAGTCGAAATAGGTTTCGTTAGCGCAAAGCCTTGCTGTACGCCAACCCACATTCCAAATTTTCTTTAACTTGTCATTATCAGAGTCAAAAGAGCCAATTTCTTTTAATGGATAAGCAGTAAAAAGCGATTCAAAATTATCTACGGCCAGAGGCTCATCTTTTGTTTCGATTTCAAGCTCAAGGTATCGCCAAGTCCGAAACCAAAGGGGACTAAACAAACGTTTATTCCCTCCATCAGGTAGAAAACAATCAAAATATCCCTTCATGTTTTTGTTTTCCACTTCATCCCGATTTGCTTTTGACCCCCACTGATCAAATAAAGATTCAGCATAAGTCATTTTCACTTTGCTACCTTTCCCTCCTGAAGCCAGCAATTGAGGATATCCTGTTGTAAGCTGTCCCTGATCGAACAATACAATGACCTTCGAATTTGTCGGAACAACCCATTTATCTTTTCCTGTTATAAACCCTGGAGGAACCATGCACCCGTTACTATACCGAACTTCCTGCAATCGCATTACAGACTGTTCCATCATGGGGAGACGCCGGGGAGTTAATCCCCAGGTATCCTTTGGAAACAGCGAAGCAGGCTGTCCTTTCGAGATGACTTTACATTGAAGCCAATCGTTGTCATAAAATTCATTTGTTTCCCATGCCCATGGATATAAGCATCCATTTAATCTGTCGGTTGGCCCCACTACCGATTCAAAAATCGTGTATTCAGTGCTGGCCGGAATAGGTTCATAGGCCTGATTCCGAATTACCTTCCAGGATGAATCTGTGTTAACTATTGCTTCCCCATCTGAATTCCCCTGCACAATAAAGCCAGTCTTTAATGAGACTTGTGCCCACCCCTTGACATTTCCAAAATTCCAGACTTCGGCAGCCAACAGGTTTTTACCGCCTTTCAGAAATGGAGCAATATCGATGCTTTCGTAAAACCAATGTGCAATATCGCCGCGTGCAGGTCCAAAACAAACAGCTTTACCATTTACAAAAAAACGGTAACGGTTATCAGCCGAAACATGTACGATAAACTTTGACGGGACATTTTTCAGGTCGATATTTTTTCGAAACAGGAATACCCCATAATCACTACCCGGATCAGCCGGATGAGAAATCCAGTTGGCACTCCACTGATTCTTCAGCAGTTCGGTGTTTATTGAAGCTACATCAAGCTGCTGTGTTTTACCGGCTGATGGATACAAACAAAAACAGACCGCTAAATAGAAAAACAATCGTGTAATTTTTTTCATAAGGAAATTTAAATACTATCAGCTCTTTTACTCATACCCGAAAAGAGAAAATTGAAAAACAACCAGTTCCAGGGGTAAAACTGGTTGTTTTTCGAATCCGATAAAGTAGAATCAGTTTGTTGCTATTTTGTACTTCAGTAGTAAAGATCCAGGCTTCTCCTGGATTTCGAGATTGAACCCTTTCATCAGTTCACTACCTGTTTTGCTGAATGTTTGCCCGTTATTATCATTGAACACATCGTATATCGCATCAGGATTCAGCTCGTCAAGTTTTACCTGAATCGCTTCTGTATCGCAGGCATCGCGGCGGAAAGCCATAACAATACCATCGTTTTTGTCAGGCCGGTTTAACTGGTAGGCTAACCAGATATTGTTGCCGGTATTGTTGATATCATTCGTAAGCGGATAAAAATCAGCGTAATAATAAGGTTGTAGTTCTTTAAAATCTTTTATACGTTTCTGAATGTCAGGAATCGATTCGGGTCCCCATCCGGTTACCGACCAGTTCATAACAGTCGCCGCACTCATGCTCGAACGGAATGTAAAATTATCGGTTTTATACAAGCCTGCGCCATGCAACGGCAGGTAGAAATTCAGGCCAAACGTGTGACACTGGTAACCGTTGGGTTCGCCATACTGGTAATCGGTTCGCCAAAGCGGTGCACTACGCGAGGTCGTTTCCAAATCAATCCGGCGGCCCCCGCTGGAGCAGTTATCGATCAACAAGTTCGGAAAACGTTCGAGCAAGCCATCCCAATATGCATACAGCCCTTCAATGTGCCTGATTTCGGAAATCCCCACTCGGTTAGGTTGATCTTTAGATTGCCAGAATGGTAACGGATCCATATTAAAATCCTGTCGATAATAATCAATTCCTT
>CAZAVU010000135.1:0-4647 GCA_964488805.1 uncultured Odoribacter sp.
CGCGGGTAATTCTTCGGGTACTAAGCCTAATCCCAGTAATAAGAACCTTTCCAGAACACTGTTCCGCCTTTTTTCAGCGGCAGGTCTTTGCCATTGACCAGGTTGAAATACGACTTTCCGTAGCTGGCCGAGAAGGCTTTGGGCTTGCCGTCACCCAGATTGCCCGGTACGCCTAATCCTTCGGCAATGTTCAGCACCACCCTGAGCTGATGCTGTGTTTTACTCCCGGTCAGCAAAATGGTATTTACTCCATCATTGGTCTTGCAACTGCTTTCGGTCTTGATGGCGGCCGTATTGATTACCTGCTGTCCCGCAACGTAGCTGACCTGATCAAAAATGGAGAAATTCTGGCTTTGCAGTCCGTAATAGCGCTGAATGACGGCATCGTCCAGGGCTTCTATTTTGACTTCAACATCAATCTGCCGGGTTGCTTTAATGGTGTAATGAACCGACTCTTTCAGCAGGTTCACATTGGTTTTCGAGTAGTCGTACCCGTGAATCAGGTTGGTCACATACAGATCGACCTGATTACAGGGTTGCTCGAAATTGCCGCTTGCATCTTTCCCGTCGATCACAAAGCGGGTTTCGCTCGTCGATGCGGTGGGCGATCCGGTGCCGTCGCCGTTAGAACCATGCCAGCCTCCGGTGAATTTCTGCGGAAGTCCGGCACTGACCGATGAAGCGCTGCACACATAGTAAGGGCCAACCCAGTCGGTACACGAGCTGAACTCGTTGGAGGCATGTTCCTGCTTGTGTTCATCAAAAGTTGAATAATAGCAAACTTTGGCAATGGCAAACAACTGGTTGACTCCGCATGGGTAGAAGCTGATCTGCATGTTTTTATCGTCGCCCCAAAAGCCAACGTGAATATGGCCTTCATAATTTTTCACAGTCATAGGGGCAATGGTCTGTGTTTCGTTTTCTTTCTGGCAATGGGCAAACAGCACCAGAGTCAGTAACGCAAGGGTTGATAAGGTATGTCTCATTTTCAGTAAACTAATTGTATTTCTCATTGGTCAGTTCTGTTTTATTCAGAATTTCGGCGACCTTCTTCTCCGGAAGGTCAAAAATCAGGTAACGCCGGTGATCAGCCGGAACGAGCAACGGGTTGTTTTTTTCGGCCTGAAGTTTTACTTCGGTTCCCGGTTTTTCAAACAGGCGAACTTGCCCGGCATCCGCTGGCAAGCGAAGCTTCCCTTCGCCCCGGGCATGCCAGTAAACCACCCAGGTTTGATGATTCCTGCGGAATACAAAAGCGCGTATATCGGCTGAATGTCCAACGGCATCGGTCAGTTGGCGGTAAGGAATCAGTTCAAAATTCCCGGTTTCATTTTTCAGCAGGATATGTTCCTGAGTCGGGCTTTTCAGCTCCTCTTTTTGCTTCGGTGACAGGAAATTCTGAATGCGGGCTTCTTCCCAGTTTCGGATCACTTCCAGGTTATCGGCTGTTCGGGGATGGGCCCGTAACTGATCGAGTTTGCCCATCAGCGCGATGGGACAGTTCCAGGCAGCGCCGCGGCTACAAATGTATTCGTACATGTCGGGCTGCATCCCGGTCGATTTATCGGTTGGGGCCAGGTAATCGTTCCAGCCAAAATTGATGGAGGTAAAGTCCTGCGCGATGTAACGGGCTTCAGCCATCGGGTATTTCTGAGTGGCCGGCCTGATGTATTCGGGCTTGAACAAGTCGAACGCATTGGCGCGGCTCAGGATATGCCACCCGAAATGCGATTTCAGCGCGCCTTCCGAAAACAAAGGTGCTGGCTTCAGACAGTTGTAAACCTTCAGTTGAGAAGTCGAAACGGTGTTCCAGAACGGAGGATGCACATCCTCGGCTCCGTCGAAGTATACAAACTGGAATCCGGCTTCAGCATAAATCTTTCCGATGCGTTCGGCCACCTCCTGCTGGATGCTGGTATTCTGGTCGAAACGGGCAAACAAAGGCCAGTCGTCAATATCCATCAACCCGAATTTGTAGCCTTTCTCTACAGCTTTTATTTTCGAGCCCAGTTCGCCCCGGTGACATCCGGTAAATTGGTACGGCCATGTTGTGGTGTAATTCTGGTAAGTAACCAGTTCGTTCCCGATTTTCAGAAACCGCCGGCCTTCTTCCAGAGTGCATCCTTCCGGATTTTCCTCCACCGGAATAACAGTCGTTTTCTCATCAATCGAATCGGCCAGCGTAAACCGACGGATCAGGTTTAACCGCCCGTCGGGGACCGGACTTACATACGGATCGTCTTTCGCGGCCTTGTTGTAATGAATATGGAACCCGGGAATCATTCCGGCTTCCTTGATTTTTCGGGTAATGGTCTGCAAATCGGCCATCCCGTTGGGATATTCCTTTCGCCAGGGGAAATGACCCATCGATTTGGCAAAGTCGGGATAATAGATAACGATCGTTTTGAAACCTCCCTGTTTGGCATAAGCAATGTGCTCGTCGATGTTGGCGGTGGTCACGTTGCGAAGTTCGTAGTACGAATATTTGTACGCTTCATTCCGGCGGCTTTCAACGCCGCGGGGAAGCTGGTAATCTTTCTCCAACTGGTCGATACGATCGAGCAGTTGGTCTTTACCGGTGGTGATCAACGCCGCGCCAACGCCCATTAGCTTTACCTTGTTTTCCATTCCGGCATAAAGCAGGTAATGGTTTTTGTTGGGAAAAGCATCGATTTTGGCATACGGATCGGTGGCCAGCACATTTACGGCAACCTTATTGTCCCACACCACATTGAGCCACTCGCCAAAATACGTGCGTTTTTTTATTGGTAACTGCAACAGCGTAAATTCATCAACTTCGGTTTTCCGCTTCACCCCAAACGCTTCGATGTGGTAATCCAGCGCTTTCAGGGTAAAACCGATGTAGCTGTCGGTAATGTTTAATGCGATGGTTGCGGTATAGGCGATCTGTTCAAACCCGACTTTCAGAACATTTCCTTCGCGGCGAATGCTGTCGGCGGCAAAAGTGCGCGATTTGGCCGGGTAAGTCAGGAACAGCTCATTGTCGTAAGGCCGGTATTCGGTCAGGGCAAAAACCGGGGCGTCCACGCCTTTCTCCAGACATTCCTGCCCGGTTGGCTTGTGCTTTAAGCTGATGGCTTTCCCGTTCGAGCCAAGCACCAGCCGCATCTCGGCATTTTCGATGACGATTTCGGTTGGTCTGGCTTTTTTATCGGAGGCAATCGCCCAGGAAGTTCCCCAAAGAACAAATAGGTATAAAAGAATATATCTCATAATCTTACTTCAAATTAAACCTTACTGTATAAAAACCTTTTTCTCAGTTGATTTCGTGGGATCAAGAGGATAAGCTAAAATTTTACTGCTTGATAAGCGGCTATTGCTGAGTGTATAATATATCAATCCCTCTGAAATGTATAATGGGTCTGTTGGGATTTTGCACAGTTCAATCAATCTTTTACTGAATGTATCAATCTTATATACCTGATACAAATAACTATGGCTTATCTTGTTTTCAGTGTCGTTCAAGCCTTCGGCAACACTGTCCCTGATTCGCTTTATGGCATAATGTATCTTTTTGTTTGTATCAAAAATATATTTCCAACCTTCAGTTTTCTGGTTTTCAATTGGGAAGTTAATCCGGGTATTTGATTTTAATTGATTTTTGAGGTCAAAAACAAACAGGGAGCAACTGTTCCTTTCATAAATAAAAAGAGAGTCATTACTTTCTTCCAAATTGTCTGCTCCGTAGCAGACGTCCGTTTTTCGTTTTCCAATTTCCTGAGATGAAAGAATAGGGAACGGATTGATATCCTTATTCTTTATTGTAAATTTTTGCTGTTTCTTTCGAATTGGGAAATAGCACATCCCCGGCAAAGTGAAGGAAAGCACCTTGATAGTATCCTTTTTACCCAGTTTGTACATCTGTTCTTCATCAGGGAAAGGAGTCCTTCGAAGACAATATAGTTTTTCCTCCGGCTTCATTGCATAGTAGCAGTTACAGCCATTTTTCTCATCATATTTCTGAAAAACTATGGCACGTTTATTTATATAGGCCAATGTTCCTAATGCAGAGCTAAAATCGCTGAGAGTCAAGTGTATGTCGGATGAAACCAATCGGTCGTTTTTGATTGTAATCTTCATGGTATAATTGACATCGTGGACAAGGAAACAGGTATCCGAAATAACTATCAGGTCTATTATAGCATTGGTTTTCATTGTATCGGTAACCTGATTGGTATTGTCTAAAAGAAACATTTTCCGCTTCGATTCATTCATCCTATCTTTTACCAAAAGGACTTTGTGATTTTGGAGAACCAGCAGATCGTTGAAATAGAGTCGTTCATGCTCATATATTTGGTTGTATGGAATCTCTTGCGCACACAAACTAAAAACCGACAGGATACAATTAAATGCAGTAATCATTATTCCGAGGAACAACCTTTCTGGAATTATATTTCTGGGAGAGTTGTTTAAGTGTTTTATCATTTATTTTGTTCTGTTTCAGACCTGTTAAGTAAAACAATGTGTTGACGCATTTAATAATAGACTCACCCCAAGGCGGCTTCGCCCCTCTCTACACGAGTAGAGAGAGACAGAGCATCGAAGATGGAACAGGGTGAGTTAAGTAAATTAAACAATTTATTGTCGTATTTTATCCTTGACTCACCCCACGTCCGCTAGCGGACG
>CAZAVU010000136.1:0-4515 GCA_964488805.1 uncultured Odoribacter sp.
GCGATGACGACGTCAGGAGGAAGAAGCAACCTTTTGTTGGTCGAAATAACGAAGTAATCTATTCGCGTTAAGACTGCTTCGTTTCTTGCAGTGACGGCTCTTGTTGATTTTGTGTATTCCGCGACTTTTCAGATTGATCCTTTTACTTTGTCGCTCTGTTGCATGGTAACTGCTTGTTTTCTTTTTTTACTTATCCATAAGGAGTAAAATCGTATTTTATCATCTTTTATATCTATTTTTGCAGCTACACGGTAACTCTCTGGTTAGCGGATAATTTATCCGTTTCAGGAAGAAAAATTACGAGGTTGGAAAGGCGGCAAAGGAAGGCTAGTGAAATTTGTATCCGTGAATTTGGCGTTCAGAACTTTGTATTTTTAACTATTGAATTAAAATGCTATGGACGATCTGGATTTGGGTGACCGGGGTTGTTGTAAAGGGCAGGGCGGAACCTGCTCCAAATTAAATGTTTACGATTGGCTCAGCGATGTGAATAACATTGCCAGCCCGACCGATCTGGTTGAAGTGCGCTTTAAAAATACCCGAAAAGATTATTTCCGGAATACGAGCAATCTGAAGTTGAATCCCGGCGACATTGTTGCGGTTGAGGCCAATCCGGGCCACGACATTGGCATTGTGACCATGACCGGTGAGCTGGTCATGGAGCAGATGAAAAAGCATAAAGTCACTTTGATTAACGGAGAAATACGTAAAATATACCGGAAAGCCAAGCCAGCCGACATCGACAAATGGAAAGAATCCATTGCCCTGGAGCACAAAACCATGTTGCGTGCCCGTCAGATTGCCAACGAGCTTCATCTCAATATGAAGATTGGCGACGTGGAATTTCAGGGCGACAAGACCAAGGCCATTTTCTATTACATTGCCGACGACCGGGTTGATTTCAGGCAACTTATTAAAGTTTTTGCCGAAACATTCCGAATCCGTATCGAGATGAAACAGATTGGTGCCAGGCAGGAAGCCGGACGGATTGGTGGTATCGGACCCTGCGGACGTGAGATCTGTTGTGCCTCCTGGATCAGCAACTTTGTTTCGGTTACCACCAACTCGGCCCGTTACCAGGATATCTCGCTGAATCCGCAAAAGCTGGCCGGACAGTGTGGTAAACTCAAATGCTGTCTCAACTACGAGGTGGATACTTACCTCGATGCGCAGAAAGATTTTCCTCCGACCAATATTCTTCTGGAGGCTGAAAACGGAACTTTCCAGTATCAAAAGGCGGATATCTTTAAACGAATATACTGGTATACCCAGACCGGCGATCAATCCGGCAACCTGATTCCTGTTTCTGTAGACCGCGTTAAAGAAATCATCCGGACCAACCAGAAAGGGAAGAAAGCCGCGAAACTGGTTCAGGAGTATGAACCCAGACCTGCTGAGGAAAAAATAGAGTTTGAAGCAGGTTCAGAACGGGATGCCATTACCCGGTTTGACGAGCCGAAACGCTCGCACGGTAAAAAACGGGGGAATAACCGCCGGAGAAAACTCAAACCAAAATCATAGAACAAAACCTTCAGATCGAAAGAAAATTCTGAAGTGGTAAAAATCAAAATACAATAATTAATGAAACGAACATGTTGCTGCGAACACAAACACCAATGAGGATAATCTTCAGCAACATGTGAGTTCCATCAGGCAATTAAAAACAAATTATCTTCTGATGAAAAAACATTTTTCTTACTTTCTGGTCATTCTGTTGTTGGTAGCTGTTGTGTCGTGCGACCGGAAAAGGGTTTTTGAGTCGTATCGTACACTGGATAAAAACGGGTGGAACAAAGATTCAGTTGTGGTTTTTCATGTCCAGATTACCGATACGTTCAAATGCAACAATCTGTATGTAAACATCCGGAACAAGGGAACGTACCCATACAGCAACCTGTGGCTTTTCCTGACTGTCGGTTCCCCCGACGGAACACAGCGGACTGATACCGTAGAATTTACACTTGCTGAACCTTCGGGGCGCTGGAAAGGCAGCGGGATCGGAGGTCTGCACGATAACCAGTTCCCGTACAAAAGCAGCGTTTTCTTTCCGCGAAAGGGGGATTACACGTTTAGCATCAAGCAGGGAATGCGCGATAAAGTGCTTCAGGGAATCCGGGATATTGGCGTGCGCGTTGAAAAAACATACTAAAGTTGGCGATGTGTTGGAAGGACGCTGAATAAAAATTTATTTTGCGGCAGAAATTAAATACAGAAGTAAAGCGTGGGGAAGAATAAACTATCCAAATTTGCCGATATGGCTACTTATGAACATGTGGTTCAGGTAACTTACCGGCAATTGCAATCCGAAGAATTTGAGTTTAAAGGAAAGTGGGGCGAAGCTTTTTTCGGGAACAATAATCCGATTGTCCTGGAGCTGGGCTGTGGCAAAGGCGAATACACCGTGAAGCTGGCCATGCATTACCCGGAGATGAATTTCATCGGGATCGACATCAAAGGTTCGCGCATGTGGAAAGGCGCGACCCAGGCCAAAGAGCTGGGATTGAAAAATGTGGGTTTCCTGCGGACCAATATTGAAAATATCCGGATGTTTTTTGCCGAAAACGAAGTGGCGGAAATCTGGCTGACATTCCCAGATCCGCAGATGAAGAAAGTACGGAAACGGCTGACGGCAACCAATTTCATAGAAAGCTACCGGAAGATCATGGTTCCCGATGGAATCATCCACCTGAAGTCGGACAGTAATTTCATGTACCGTTACACCGAAGCCATGGTTGCCGAAAACCAGTTTGAGGTCATTCGCCAAACCGATGATGTTTACCATTCGGAATTGCTCGACGAGGTGCTTTCGATCCAGACCTTTTACGAGAAACAGTGGCTCGACCGCGGGCTGACAATCAAATACCTGGCCTTCAGGCTCAGTCATCAGGATGCGCTTCGTGAACCGGATGTCGAAATTGAAAAAGATCCGTACCGGAGTTTTGGCCGCAGCGCGAGGGAATAAATAGTTGGCAGTGGTCAGTCGCAGTTGGCATAGCTGTAATGCATATCAGTAATTCAATCCTTCAGCCCTTGATTCAATGAGCGACTTTTACGATAAAGTATACGAAGTAGTGAGGCTGATTCCGGCTGGGAGTGTAACCAGTTATGGCGCCATTGCGGCCTATCTGGGATCTGCACAATCGTCGCGCATGGTGGGTTGGGCTATGAACAATGCCCATGTTCAGGACAAATATGTCCCGGCCCATCGGGTGGTCAATAGGAACGGTTTGCTGACCGGCAAGCATCATTTTGGGGCACCTGCCGTTATGCAGGAACTGCTCGAAGCCGAAGGAATACTGGTGATTGATGACCAGATTCAGGATTTCGAAAAACACTTCTGGAACCCGATGGTTGAACTTGAATTAAAATAGATTGTTAGTAGTTCCGAAATTCCGTTTAACCCGCAACCCGGAACTTGTAATAATGATGTTTTGTAAGTGTAAAATGACAATTCAAGAAACATTGAAGAATAGATAAATACATAAGACAATGACAGAAATACCACGTAAAATAATCGTTCCAAAGAATATCTCCGATGCGCTCCGGAATGTGAATTACCCGGGGAGCAATCAGGATATTGTTTCGCTTGACATGGCTCAGGAAATCAGGATTGCCGGCAAGAAAGTGACGCTCTCGCTGGTTTTTCAGCGTTCCGACGATCCGAATATTGCCGCAGTTATCGCTGCTTCGGAACAAGCCATTCTGACCTATGTTGGTCCTGATGTTGAGATTAAAGGTAATATTACGGCCAAGGCCATCCACCAGATGGAACGCCCGATCTTGCCTAAGGTGAAAAACCTGATTGCCATTGCTTCGGGGAAAGGAGGAGTTGGAAAATCAACCGTTTCGGTCAATCTGGCTATTGCTCTGGCCAGGACCGGCGCCAAAGTCGGGCTGATTGATGCCGATATTTTCGGTCCATCCATTCCCAAAATGTTTGGTGCTGAAGGGGCTCAGCCTTCGGGGGTGCACGTCGACGGGAAAGAATGTATTCAGCCAATCAGTAAATATGGCGTCAGTTTTTTGTCGATCGGCTTTTTTGTTTCCGATGAAGATGCCATTATCTGGCGCGGTCCGATGGCTTCGAATGCTCTGCGGCAACTAATTACCGATGGAAACTGGGGAGAGCTGGATTACCTGCTTTTCGATCTTCCTCCGGGAACCAGCGACATTCATCTGACGCTTGTTCAGACCGTTCCGGTGACGGGAGCGATCATTGTCACCACACCTCAGGACGTGGCGCTGGCTGATGTTATCCGGGGGGTCAACATGTTTAAAGGAAAAAGCGTGGACGTTCCGGTGCTTGGACTGATTGAGAACATGGCCTGGTTTACTCCTGAAGAGCTGCCGGAAAATAAATATTACATCTTTGGTAAAGATGGTGGACTGAAATTGGCCGAAAAACTGGGATTGCCATTGCTTGGTCAGGTTCCGATCGTGCAAGGCATCCGCGAAGGGGGCGATTCGGGAACACCGGCGGCCTGCGATGAACATTCGATGGTCGGTAAGGCTTTC
>CAZAVU010000137.1:0-2968 GCA_964488805.1 uncultured Odoribacter sp.
TTTATTATTCGTCCGCTGACAATGGTTGTCAGAACGGAAATTTGTTCATCGAAAATGACCACATCGGCATCTTTGCCAACGGTAAGGGTTCCTTTGCTGCGGTCAACCTTGCAAATACGGGCCGGCGTAGAAGTCATCATTTGTACGGCATGTAAAAGCGGCACTCCGGCCAGTTGAACCATGGTTCGCACGCATCGGTCGGCTGTGGCCACGCTTCCGGCAAAAGCGGTCCGGTCGGGTAATTTGGCCACGCCATCTTCCACAATTACTTTCAGGCCGTCTTTCAGGCTTCCCAGAATGCTTTCGCCCGGTCCTAACCCCGCAGCGCGCATCGAATCGGTGATCAGCGCAATCCGCGCCGGACCAATTTGCTTGTAGATTAGTTGCAGCAAACTGGCTGGAAGATGAATGCCGTCGGCAATGATCTCAACGGTGAGCTGATCGTACAGGTATGCGCTTTCAATGACTCCGGCATATCGGAAAGCATTGCGCCGCATCACGCCCGACATTCCTGAGTACAGATGCGTGAGGTGGGTGAATCCATTTTCCAGGGCTTCGGCAACTTCTTCGGAAGTGGCGTCGGAGTGACCAATCGCCGCCAGAATTCCTTTTTCGGTCAGGAAACGTCCGAATTCCATGGCTCCGTCCAGTTCGGGAGCAGCGCTCCAGCGGATAATATCCGGCGAATAACGGAGTATGGTTTCATATTCTTCTCTGGAAGGAACACGTATGTAACGCGGGTCCTGTGCCCCCCGCTGGTTCATCGAAAAATAAGGTCCTTCGAGGTGCAGCCCCAGGAACTGAGCGCCTTCCGCATTTATTTTTTTTGCCTGACCGTACACCGAAAACATGTGCAGCAGGTCGTCGGTTTCGGCCGTGAGGGTGGTTGGCACCAGGGCTGTAGTTCCGTGCAGGGCATGAACTTTGGCTGCTTCCAGGAATGCGGTGATGGTTCCGTCCATGAAATCGTGGCCACCGCCGCCATGCGTGTGCATGTCGATAAATCCGGGCGAAACATAGTTGTTCTGCGCATCAATCAGTCGTGCACCGGGGAAATCAATTTCTCCCTGCCAGACTTCCACAATGCGTCCGTCTTCAATCAGGAGTGTCCCGTTTTCGACAATTCGGAATGGCGTGATCAGTCGTCCGTTGACTATTTTTATTCGTTCCATAATGCTTTAGCTAAGAAAAGTTTTTTTCATATTTACTTATTCACTCACCCCAAGCCGCCTGCAGGCGGCTTCGCCCCTCTCTACAAGGGTAGAGAGGGGCAGAGCGAGCATTGCGAGCGAGGGGTGAGTCAAAATAAAAATTAGAAATATGACACCTTTTCATTCTTAATTTTTTATTGCAACTGCTCCTGTAGCTGACGTACCCGCCCCCAGTTTTTGATGGTGTGTCCGTAGGCGGCAAAGAAAATCAGGTAGAGGTAGCAGGGAATCAAAATCAGGTAGGCCGTCCGCACGTTGAACTGGTCGGCAAGGTGACCGTAGATCAGCGGAGTAACCGCATTTCCGCACAATCCCATAACCATGATTGACGAGCCCAGCTTGGTAAACCGCCCCAAACCTTTGATGGCCAGCGGCCAGATGTTGGCAAAAATCAGCGAGTTGGGAAGTCCCAGCGCCACCAGGAACCAGATGGAAATGTCGGTGTGGTGCCCGAAAACAACTACCGGTCCGCTGAACAGAAAGACGCAGAACGATAGCGTCAGTCCTAAAATGGTGCATACCAACAGGGCATTGCGTTGATTGATAAACTTTGGAATGGTAATCACCCCGATGAAATAGCCGCACATGGTCGCTCCCAAAACGTACGACGGGAATGTTTTGGCTTCCAGCAGGTTGAGTCCCATTGTTTTGGCATAGCCGATGATGGTGTCGATGGCAATAATCTGCGAACCAACATGAAAGAAAATGGCCAGGGCACCGAGGATGAGATATGGGAACTGAAAAATGCTGGTTTTCTCAGTCTCGCCATCAGTAAATTCCTCTTTGTTCGATTTTTCGGTATTGATCTCCGGAAGTGGCGAGAACCTGACCAGCAAGCCAACCAGCAACAAAAGAGTGCCCAGAATGCTGTACGGGAAAATGACCCGCCGGATAAGCTCATCAAGCAATCCTGCTTTTTCGGTGACGCTGAGTGTTCCGCTGTCAAGCGTTTTAAACAGTTCGTTGTCAGATATTTTAAGCACCATGGCTGCAAAAACCAATGGGGCAATAATACCTGCCACTTTATTGCAGATACCCATGATGCTGATCCGCTGGGCAGCCCGGTCGATAGGACCGACAATCGTAATGTAAGGATTGGCAGCCGTTTGAAGCAGTGCCAGTCCGGTTCCGATCAAAAACAATCCGCCCAGGAAAATGGGATATGCGCGGCTCATCGCTGCCGGAACAAATAAAAATGCTCCTGCCGCCATGGTAAAAAAGCCAAACATCATTCCTTTCTTGAACCCGACTTTTTCGAGCAAAAAAGACGAGGGAACCGACATGAAAAAATAAGCGACGTAAAAGGCAAAAGCCACCAGGTATGACTGGAGGTTGGTCAGCTCGCAGGCAATCTTGAAATACGGGATCAGGATAGAGTTGACCCACGACACGAAGCCGAAGATGAAAAACATCAGGCCAATGATGCTGATGGAAATGACTGTTGTCCAGTCGGTTTTCTGCTGCTTGTTTGTTTGATTAGATGATATCTTCATATTTCAGAATTATACAGGAATGACTTCTTCCCATTTTTCGTTGGCTGCCGAGCGTTCCAGCGCTTCGAGAATAGCAATCTCGGTCAGGATGCTTTGATGACTGCGTGGTTCAACGCGGGTACGGAACATCTCAACAATGTCGGTGTAAATCTTGATCGGGTCGGTTTCAGGAACTCGTGATTTCAGTTCCACCAGTCCGGTTTTGGTTTCCACGAAGGTTTCCCATCCGTAAGCCAGGTTTTTAAAGATCAGCGTGGCATAAAG
>CAZAVU010000137.1:3068-4340 GCA_964488805.1 uncultured Odoribacter sp.
ATGTCGAGCGAACGGCCTGTCCGCAGGGCAATGTTTCCAAGTTGAACCAGCAACGTACTCCGGTGTCCCGAATGGATGTCGGCATGTAGCGTTCCTTGTTTATAAATGTTGTCGAAGAAATTCTGCACATGAATGCCGTCGAGGCTTCCTGAAGGGTTGGCCAGGTTTCGGGCATCAATCTGTTGTGTCGGTTTTACTTCTTTAATCACCTTATTATCGAGAGAGTAAATGGTGTAACCGTTTCCGCCATCCATGAACATGCTGCCTTTTTCGCCGTAGAAAGTAACCCCGACCGAGCATCCTTCCACATAGCGGCCATTGCAACTGCGACCTTCCCAGGTCATTGAAACACCTTCTTTGAAATCGAGGCTGATCACCTGGGTGTCGGGAGTTTCCCAATCGTCCTTGCAAAAGAACCGTCCGCCGTTTGAACTGACGCGAACAGGAAAATCGACGCCCATGCCCCAACGCAGCAGGTCGATCATGTGAGTGCCGTTGTTCAGGGCTTCGCCGGTTCCCCAGTGCCAGCGCCAGTGCCAGTTGTAATGAACGATGTTATCCTTGAATGCCTTGCGCGGGGCTGGTCCCTGCCATAAATCCCAGTCGAGCCATTCGGGTACGGCAACTTCCTTCCCGATACCAATCGACGTCCGATTATTGGTGTACCAGCCTTTGCCGAAATACACACGGCCAATCACGCCGTCTTTCAGCTCCTGAATCCCCTGAATCACATTGGGGTACGAACGGCGCTGATTTCCCATCTGGATGGTTTTTCCGTAACGGACTGAAGCTTTTTCCAGAATTTCGCCTTCGTTCGGATTGTGGCTGCACGGTTTTTCAACGTACACATGCTTCCCGGCCTGAATAGCCAAAAGGGCCGCCGGAGCATGCCAGTGGTCGGGCGCGGCAATCACCATAGCATCAATATCTTTGCTTTCCAGCGATTTGCGAAAGTCCCGAAATGCAGTAGTCTGAACACCTTGCTGAACCCCTTCGAGCATTTTGCGGCATTTGTCGATGGCGCGACTGTCCACATCGCAAACATGGAGCACATCGCAGTTGGTTTGCTCGGCAAAAGTCTGGGCCAGTGCGCCTCCGCGCGAATTGACCCCCATCATCGAAACGCGTATCATTTCGTTGGAACCTGCGATTCTGTTATAACTCTTGGCGCTAAATGCGGGTAAAACTCCACCAACGGCAAGCATAGCCGAACCTGCCAGGGTTTTCTTGATAAAGTCTCTTCTTGAATTTTCCATATCGTTCGATTTGTAT
>CAZAVU010000138.1:0-4251 GCA_964488805.1 uncultured Odoribacter sp.
AAAAAGAGGAGTGCCTTTTACTTTATCAGGCGCTCCTCTTTGTCACAAGCAGGGCTTTTTCAGCTTTGACTTGTTCCTAATTTTGTTTCGGATTCATCACTTTCCCGATGAAAAGAATGGCATTGGTATCTTTCTCGCGGATGGCAAACACAAACGGGTGGTCGGCCCTGAACGAGTTATCCGGTCCTACCGATGTGGTACCAACGGTGATGCCGGTGACAGCAGCCGCTTCGGTTCCGCGCTCATCAACCTTGATGTATGACTTATGCATGACTTCCGAAATAACCAGTTTGGCAGCGTCGGAAATACCGGTCAGGTTGGCCTTCATGTCGTTGAAGGCGTCGGTCATTCCCAGTACCTTAAGCTCGTCAACCAGACTCTTGTCGAATTTGAATTCGAATTTTGGCAGGTAAACTTGTTTCTTTTGTTCGGTGAGTTTCGAAATCCAGTTGTTCATGTTTTCGGCTGTCAGCATCGCAACCACATCGCCGGTCTTTTTCCCGGTTTCGGGCAAGAAAATGAGCATCGAGTATTTGCCGCTTCCGTAAGGCATTTCGAGCAGTTCGAAGGTTGAATTGCTGTAATAGTTGAACGGGTTTTCGATGTACATGGTTGGTGTCTGAACAACGGTTTGGTCTTCTTTGGTAAAATTCAGGTTGGCCGTTGCCTGACTGTCAAACCGATACTTCCACTCACCGTTGAAATAAATGGCGTTCAGCAGGTACATCACATCTTCAGGGTTAACCTCCGAGATAATACTTTCGATTTTACCTTTTGTGCGGGTATTCACCCAGCCGTTTACCGTTTTTAATACGTCGGCGGTTTTTGTGAAATCGAGCCCGTCAACTTCGGCCTGATAATAGTTTTGGTCGGTGGTAATGAAACTGCTTTTAACCGGGAAAGTGTTCCGGTAGAAAATAGCATTGGCTATCGAAAGCTCCACCTTGGGATCGTGGCTGGCAAGTCCGGCAACCAGGTCCTTGTAGCTTTGGTTGATATCATCGGCAGTCAGGTTGGTTTTGTGCAGCATTTCTTCCATCTGCTTTTTGGTGTTGCCGTCGGTTCCGTTGTACACCATGGCCAGCGCCAGCGAAACGCTCAGTGGCGAGATCATCGTATTTTTCGGTTCGGCAAGCGACGCGTTTACTTTTTGAAAAAGTTCGAACCCAAACTGGTTGTCGGCAGCTATGATTTTAGCCGATTTCTCAGTGGGTGTCAGATTCGTTGCCGGCTGGTCAGTCGGCTCCTGGGTGCAGGCCAACAGGGCCGAGGCCAGCAGAAGTATGGAAATTAATCGTTTCATGGCGTTGAGTTTTTTAGTTACATTTTTGAAGACGAGATTGCCGGGCAAATGGTTGCGTCAGTTTTTGAAAGTAAAATTCCATAAAAATCAAAATCAACGCAACCAAATCAGTCCGCAGCCCATCTTGCAGAAAAAAGCATGCTGATTGGGGTAAACCAGACGAAAGTTAACCGTAAAAAGGTATGCGCAGTTCAACTGCCGGAAGTGTTGTTAATTCGGTTAATTTTGATGATCAGAATAAACGGACTGTTTGGAAGATTTTAAAGCGATAGTGTCGGAATGTATTGCCGGAAATCAGAAGTCTCAGGCAAAATTATATCAGCAGTTTGCTCCAAAGATGTTTGGGGTATGTCTGCGCTATGCCAAAGATGTCACTGAAGCCGAGGATAATTTGCAGGAAGGGTTCATCAAGGTGTTTACCAACCTGAAGTCGTTCCGGCACGATGGTTCGTTGGAAGGCTGGATTCGCAGGATCATGATCAACGTGTCGCTCGAAAAAATAAGGAAACAACATTTGCTTTACCCGGTCGAGGATGTTTCGGTTTATGATTCGGTGAATCTCTCGGATGATGTGATTGCCCGGATTTCGGCTGACGAACTGCTGAAGCTGGTTCAGGAATTGCCCCCGCGATACCGGTTGGTTTTTAACCTTTATGTGATTGAAGGTTTGTCGCACCAGGAAATTGCCAGTGAAATGGCTATTTCTGAAGGGACCTCTAAATCGAACCTGGCCCGCGCCAGGGAAATACTAAAAAAGAAAGTTCAGGCGAACTATGGAACGTTGATTGCCAAAAACAATTTTACGGCATGATAAAAGACAATAAATTGGATGATCTGTTCCGAGAAAAACTCCGGAATCACGAGCAGGCGCCTCCTGCTTATCTGCTGGAGAATGTTCTGGCCGGTGTTGCCGGAGAACGAAGGAAACGGAAAATGTTTTACTGGCGGATTGCCGGTGCAGCAGCAATACTGCTGTTTGCTTTTGTGGCCGGATGGCAACTCAGCAAACAAGGGCAACAGATAACGAATCAACCTGTTGTGGCCAAAGTGCAGCCAGCTCTCGAAACAACCCCGGAAACAAAAAAAACGGTATCAGCCGAATCGCACAACAACATGACAGCGGCCGGAACTTCCCAACAGGCTTCGGTAAAAGCTTCGTCATTGGCTGCAAATGAGCTGGCAAAATCGAAAACTGAAATGACTAAAATAAAAAGAACGGCTTTCGGGGCTGAAAACACCAGCCTTGTTGCTACTGGCGGACCGGCGCCGATGAAATCGATGAAAAATATTTCGGGACCAATCAGGCAAGGGGAAGCGTCTTCTTTACAGCTTCGCCAACAAAATGTCAGAAGTAAATCTCCTGAAAAATCAATCGATCAGCAAATCATGGAACAAAACCAGCAGGCAATTCTTGCCGCGAATTCCGGTAAAGGGGAAAGCCGCTGGTTAGTTGGCGCCCAGGTTTCTCCGGCATACAGCGTGAACCGCAGCAGTCATTCAGCCCAATATGCAAGCAACATGCTGAATTCTTCCCGGTCACCGGTCGATCTTGGCGGCGGCATTTTGGTCGAATACAAACGGGGAAAACGCTGGAGCCTGCAAAGCGGCGTTTATTATTCGGGGCTGGCTCAAAATTCAGGGAATAAATCACGTTCCAGAAACGATTACGCTTTTTCGGATGTCAGCTCTAATTATTTCAGTACCCCGGTAAAGATTACCGACAGCAAAATGCTGATGAACAGTTCCGTCGGGGTGATCGAACTGAACCGCGTTCCTTCAGGAATGGTCCTGGGAACCAATATGGAAGAGAATTCTTTGGTATCAGCCGCCATGGTGTCAAATGTCGATCTGGTCCAGAACTTTGATTACGTCGAAATCCCGCTTTACCTGCGCTACACCCTGATTGATGCCCGGTTTGACGTGGAAATGCTGGGCGGGTTCAGCTCGAATTTACTAGTCGGCAACCAGGTCTTTTCTGAAAACGGTTCGGGCCGGTCGCTGATCGGAAAAACCAAGGATATGGAGCCTGTCAGCTACAGCGGGACCTTCGGACTGGGACTGAAATACAACCTGTCAAAACACCTGTTCCTGAATGTGGAACCCCGGATCAAATATTACCTCAATTCGCTGAACAGTAATTCGTCGGTCTCCTACAAACCCTACACCATTGGCGTGTTTACCGGTATAAGCTACGAGTTCTAGGAACAAGGCAAAAGTATCAAGTCAAAAGGAAAAAGGAAAAAGTAAGAAGGCAGAAGTGGACAGTCGCATAGTCATTTGTTGCACTTTATTCATTGGTTGTTATGCAATCGGGGCGATACAACAGATGACCATTGGCCACAGGGCAAACGCATTTAAAAAGACCTGATAAATTTCTGGCGTCTAAACATTCTGTATGCCACCTAAAGTTAGATGTAATGATTTTTAAGCCCGGGACGGGCGACATATTGGTAGCCCGGGGCAAAACGACGAAGGAGTGACGCCCCGGGTAAGGTTTGGCCTCCCCAAAATCGTCCGCGTGAAAACGTTGTTCAGAAAGATATCCTTATTTCGGACGAAAAAGAACTGTCTCCCGTTCTATTCTAAGTATCTGTCTGTTCCGTCCGAAAAAGATTTCAGCTTTATCGATCGCTTTTACGCGGACGGTTTTCAATTTTGTCATTCTTAACCCCGGGTTCCGTTTCACTTCACCCGGGGCTACAAATATTTTGCCTCTCCGAGGCATAAAAAACATCAAACTTTAAATGCGTTTGCCCTGCCAGTTCATCGGATCTGTTGGGTGATATTCCCAAAAATGTTTTTCGGTGATTACTGTACTTTCTTGATGTTCATGAAATAATGAATGTTCGGGTCGGGCCTCATAACCGGCATCTTTGATTGAAAGACCGGGTTCAGGATGGGCATCCGGTCGGGATAGCCTATGGCTACCAGTGGCTGTCCCAGTTTTA
>CAZAVU010000139.1:0-4223 GCA_964488805.1 uncultured Odoribacter sp.
AGAAAATTGTAAAAAAAGAAAGGCCGCCTCAAATTTTGTTTTGAGACGGCCTCTTCGATCATATTTTTATGGATTGGGCGTTTCTGCCAGCTTTTGCGTTAGTGCTTCACGAATCAGGCGGCGCAACTCAAGTTGCTTGTTCTGTACTTCGCCACGAGCGGCCGGCCGGTACATTTCGGCATAGCGGCACTTGGCCGGCCGGTACCTCAGGTCGTCGAGCGTTCCGGTAATATCGATTCCAAATTTTATCGGCAGCGGACTATCGACTACCGAAATGTGGTAATCAAAACTCATGTCCATGTTGTGACGGCCTGCTACTACGCCTTTGTATTTGTCCATCACGATCAGGAAAGGATAAATATCGATTTCCTTTTTAAACACGGTAAACTCGGCAGCCAGACTGTCAACCTTATTGAAGGTCTTTTTGCTAAATTTCAAGGTTTTGGCAATCTCACTAAAGGTCTCACCGTCCATCAGCACCAAATCAGTTCCGCGGATTGATGCCGCACCACGAATGGTGGACGGTTTCGGGTTATACAGCGAATCGAGGTAGGTTTCGGCAGCCATGTGAAACTCGCCTTTTCCGCTAAACGAACGCAACATAGGCATAATCGTATCCACGTCTGGAATCATCTTCAGCAACTCCGCAATTTCAATATCCATCATGTGAAAATCGAGTCCCATGTACAGGTGGTTCTTCCGGGGAGTGCGATACATGGTGGTCAGCTTCATTTTGGCGGCCGGCGTCACAAAACGCATATCGTCCAAAATCAGCAACCCGTCTTTTACCCGCAACTGGCCTTTTATGTCGCGAGCTGTTCCCGAGCCGTAATTGGCCGAAGCCACATCCACATTCAACTGCACATCCAAGCCTTTCGGCACCATGTACGGGCCGATTGGAGTATCAACCACGGCTGCCGGTTGGGTATTTGCCGGTTTTGTCTCGCCCATTCCGCTGGTCAGTTGCATTAGCTGAACCAAATCGGTCTGGCTGCTCACAAAATTGAAATTTCCCCGCAGCAGCGAATCATTCCTGAAATACGACAGCACATTGTTCAGTTTCCCCGAAAGGCTAAAGTCTGATTTATCAATTTTCAGTTTACTCTGCTTGATATTAAATGCTTCCGGAGTGAAATCCATTTGAATGGACGGGATTTCGAGCGGATATTTCAAGGCCGACATCGACACAAAACCTTGATCAACCTTTACAAAGCCGGTTCCACGCCATTGCTGGAAAATATTTTTCTTAGCCTGATCGTTCAGCAAATCAGCATTCAGGTCGATGCGGGCAAAGCGGGCAGAATCGGCTCCCATCACCATACGCAGATTATCGGCTGCATATTCAAGTTTCATCGTTGGCTGAATCTTATCGCTTAGATAGTACGCTTTCAGTTTGGCATTATTCATCCGTCCTTTCGATGAACCGGCAGAAGCCAGCAAACGACCACTATAAAAAGTCACATTCATCTCCGGCTCGGCAAGCTTACCTTTTCGGGGTTTCATATCGAGGTGCCCGACTGGTTTTTGAACCGCAAACTGCATGGTATCCATGCGAGCCGACAACGAATCGAGTTTAAATGAGCAAACCACCGCCGGAATGCGCAAAGTATCCCTGACATCGGATGCCTCCAACGACAACTGACCGTTGCGGGCAAATGCAGCAATGCTTTTAGGTGTGTCAATGTGGAGGTTTTTGGTCGTTACCCGGGCATTTACAAAACCACGCCCGCGAACCGATCCATCCGGATTTGGCAATGTAAAATCGATGGTTGAATCATCGGTTTGTAAATGAATGGTGTCGTAAGCGGCAGTGAAATCAGTCAGTTTAACCGAGCCCGAAAAGCTTGTCTGATCCAGTTGCATTTTTTCGAGCTGCGACATCGAAAACTGCGATGCCACCTTGCCCGTCGCACGACCTTTCAGGCTGGTCTTCATCGAGGCCGGTATCATCGGCACAAACTCCGACAGTTCAAAATCGCCTTCTGAATTCAGGTCGCAATGCAAATCGGTTAAAAAATGGGTAATCTTTCCGCTGGTTTGAAACGACGATTTGGGCGTATTCGCGCTAAACTGTTTAATAGTCACCGCCGAAGTTTCATCGTTGGTCAGGTCTGAATAAAAATCGACCTCGCCATTCATTTGGCTTAACGGAACCGGAAAACCATCGTATTTCAGCGTTCCATCCTGAAGCACAATGTGCATATCTATCAAAGGCATCAAGGAATCGGAATACGCGCCTTTTATCTTTCCTTCTGAAGTAATCAATCCATTGGCCTCAACACCTTTCAAATACGACTGATAACCTGACGGCACAAAAGCCAGAATCTCCGGCAAAGGCAACAATTTTCCCTGATAGTTCAGATCGAAAAGCACCTGGGTTGGCGTATTTTCAATCGACCCGCTGAATGTGGCATTCAGGTTATTCACCGTAGCTTCCGAAGGTGCAAAATCAATCCGCATTTTCGGGATAATAAACCGTAAGCTAGTTTTGGCTTTTACCGAAGCGCTGCGCAAATAATGCTCGCCTCCATAAGCCAGCGAAACAACACCATTGGTCACGTCAACATCAGCATCGATGGTATCAGCCAAAAGTTTTCCTGAAAATTGAGCCGTCAGTTGCCGGATGTCGGTCTGCAACTTCAACAACTGATCGTTGTACATCACATCCACCCGATCAAGCTTAACATCTTCCAGCTTTACAAAACGCAATGACGAGTCGGCAGGCTCTGTTTTAGCCGTTGTATCGGCTTTCATCACATCAAAATTGGTTCGGCCAAGGCTGTCAACCTGTGCATTCAGCAAACCATCACCCAATTGCAATTCGGTTAACACCAGTTCGCTGCGGGTCCACCAGGCCAGCACATCAACAAGTCCGACAAAACGGTCGGCCTGTACAAGCGTATCAGCCGGTGCTCCCTGCGGATGATTAATCAGGGCAAAGCGGTTGACTTTGATTCCAAACCGGGGAAATGTGCTGAAAAAGGTCAGCTCCACCTCGCCAATCTGCGACTCGCACGTCAGGTACTTTGCCGCCTGCGAGCGAGCCAACGGAGTCAGCTTTTCAGGAGTGAAAACCACCCACACGGCAACTCCGCCAGCCAGAATTACAGCCAGAATCAGAATTATAACCGACCAGATCGTCCGCTTAATTATTCTCCGCATGACTTATTGCTTTGTAAACGTATAGGTTGTTCCAAAGTCGTCTTTGTATTTCAGGGTAGTTTCAGTAAGTTCGGTAACTGTGTAAACTTTTGGAACATTGCCGCCAACTTCCATGATGTGAATGTGGGTAAGTTCCGATTTCACCAAGGTCCAGGTAAATTTCTGTGCTTCGGCTTCGGTAACATCGTCGGCGGTATCCCAGGTTTTCCCGGAATAATCGCTTAAATATTTATAATAAACGGTCCCCGAGGCCCATTTACCAATTAATAAAGACTCCTGAAAATATGTTTCTTCCTCTTCGCAAGAGTTAAACAAAAGGGAAAAAGAAAAACACACCATCAGACAAACAAGTAACTTTTTCATAAACACCATTTTATAAATTAAAAATTCCAAGAATCATTAACTCGAAAGCCCGCTACGAATATACAGTTTTATGTTTCTTCTTTAGCATAAAATCATAAACAATGAACGATAAAATGAAAGGAGTACAAATAAAAAAAAGTCCAATTCCCTAAAGCTTTTTCGTAAGGTTGGGCAGGATCATCCCCCATCAACCTACTATAGCAGAATAGACGATAAAGTTAATTACGCTGGAAAGCTTGTGATCAGGTCTTCAAACAAATCCTTTATATTTGTCCGAAACAATAACTAAAAAAAACGATTTTATGATTCGACTTAATGTATTTATCTCGCCAGAAGGTGTTAACCGCTCCAAAGTATTGGACGCTGCCAAAGAACTGACTGCTTTTTCGGTAAAGGAAGACGGTTGTATTGCATATGATGTGTACGAAAGTGCTACCCGCCCCAATGTGCTGCTTATATGTGAAACATGGAAAGACAGTGAAGCACTCAACAACCACCAGGGAACGGCTCATTTTATCAAGAACATTGCTATTCTTCAAGAATTTTCTGAAATCAAGCTGGAAAAGTTTGATTTTTAAATTTATTCTCACCAGCACATCAATTGGGTACGGCTCATCGTCGCACCCTTATTAGCCAATCAAACAGACAAGGGCTCCGGTTAAAATTTTGCTATTATTCCGGAAAAGAAAGTAAAAAAG
>CAZAVU010000140.1:0-4176 GCA_964488805.1 uncultured Odoribacter sp.
AATTCCGTAGGATCCAAGTCCGGCGCCAATTCCCCATTTTTTCTCGGAAGTCTGTGCATTTAGGTTAACGGTAAATGCCAGAATTAATGAAAGTAAAATTACTTTTTTCATGATTGTATATTTTGGTGTTAATGAGTTGGTTCAATATCCGCCAGGTTTTCAGGTAATTTTAAGTTTATCCTTTGCAAAAATAGTATTAATATATAAAGATATGATTGTAAGAAGGATTAATCGGAGTTTCATTTGCGATCATTTTATTGATTTAGAGTTTAAGAAACGCTATAAACAACGAAACCATGTCTGTGATAGGCATGGTTTCGCAGAAGTAAGAAGCAATGCAGCTATTTGGTCTTTATAAGTTCAAATTCAACTCTACGATTGAGCTCACGGCCTTCTTCAGTATCGTTTGTAGCTGATGGTTGGGTTTCACCCATAGCTTTCTGAGAAGCGATTCGGTTTTTCTTTATTCCGCCTGATTTGATTGCGTTTACCACTGAGTTAAGACGATTCTGAGACAGGATCATATTCAGGTTGTCAGCTCCTTTGCTATCGGCATGTCCTGATACATTGACATTGTAGTTGCTGTTTTCTTTCAGCAAGCTAACCAGTTTGTCAATTTTTACTTTTTCAGCATTCGTGAAGTTCGCTTTGTTTGAGCCAAAGTAAACCGGTTCGACCTTCATTTCCTGGGCTTTGATTTCTTCGGCAGTTAATTCTTTCTTAGGGCATCCTTTGTTTTCTTTTGGCCCGGCAACAGTTGGGCAATTGTCTTCTGCATCGGCAACGCCATCGTTATCCTGATCGAGTGGACATCCCTTGGCATCAACTTTTTGGCCTTTCGGTGTATTGGGGCACTTGTCGTCGTTATCGGCAACACCATCTCCGTCGCTGTCGGGACAGCCTTTTAAGCTGACAATTCCGGGTACATCCGGACATTTGTCGTCTTTGTCGGCAATGCCATCTTTATCGGTGTCGGGGCAACCTTTCAGTGAAGTCAATCCAGGAACTGTCGGGCAGTCATCCAGGTAATCGGCAATGCCATCGCCATCGGTATCAATAGGGCAACCTTTGGCATCAACGGCAACTCCGGTTGGAGTATTCGGACATTTGTCTTTACTGTCAGCAACTCCATCCATGTCGGAGTCTTTTGCTTTTCCGAAATCGAATTCCATTCCGACAGTAGCTTTCCAGATATTATCCCTGACGGTTTTTGTTGCTCTTGTTGTTTCAATCCCGTTGACATAGCCAGCATCAAAATAGAAGGCTGTACTTGGTTTGAAGTAATATTTGCCTCCTAATCCCAGATCAAAGTTTAAACCCGATTCCGAATTGTCGGCCAGAATTCCGGGACCAGCAAAGAGGTATGGACGAAACTTTTTGCTTTCGCCGCTCAGTTTGTACCTCAGGTTTAAAAATGCGTTTGCCAGATCGAGGTCGTTGGTCAGTTTCGAGTTAAATAGTCCCATGTCACCTTTGAGCATCAAATCCAGTTTGGGACTTAGGTACCTGCTTAAATACAGTTCAGGCATAAACCCGATGCCACCGTTGTTTAATGAGCCGTATGCTCCCAGTCCTGCTCCAATTCCCCATTTTTTATCTGAGGTTTGGGCATTAAGATTAGCCGTAAAGGCCAAAATCAAGAAAAGTAAAACGATTTTCTTCATGATTATTTGTTTTTGGTGATCAGTAGAAATAATTCCGTTTAATTCTTTTGCAAATAAAAATAGACAAAATTATGAGTCATTTGTTTATTGGGCATAAAAAATCCCTGCTACTGTAGCAGGGATTCATGCTGTTCATTCTTTTTTCGTCCCCTTTTATTTCGATTTTATCACTTCAAATTCAACTCTTCGGTTGAGTGCACGACCTTCATCGGTATCATTTGTTGCTGCAGGCTTGGTTTCACCCATAGCTTTTTGAGACGCAATTCTGCTTTTCTTTATTCCGCTTGAGGTAATTGTGCTTACAACAGAATTTATACGTCTTTTCGAAAGATTCATGTTGTATTCGTCGGTACCGCGGCTGTCGGCATGGCCGGTAATATTTACCTTGTAATTGCTGTTTTCTTTTAACAGACCGACCAGCTTGTCAACTTTTGTTTTCTCTCCTTTGATGTAATTAGCCTGGTTCGTATCGAAATAGACCGGGGCAACCTTCATTTTCTGGGCTTCAATTTCTTCGGCGGTCAGTTCTTTTTTTGGGCATCCCTTGTTTTCTTTAGGTCCGGCAACTGTAGGACAATCATCTTCTGCATCCACAAGGCCGTCTTTATCCTGATCGAGCGGACAACCATGATCATCTACTTTCCATGCTTCGGGGGTATTCGGACATTTGTCATCGATATCTGCAACTCCGTCTTTATCTGAATCCGGGCATCCTTTAAGACTGACCAATCCTGCAACATCAGGGCATCTGTCGTCTTTGTCCGCAACCCCGTCTTTGTCTTTGTCGGGGCAACCTTTAAGTGATGTCAGTCCGGCAACCGTAGGGCAGTCGTCTATGTAATCTGCAACTCCATCGCCATCTGTATCAATAGGACATCCTTTTTCGTCGACTTTTGTGCCTACCGGGGTGTTGGGACATTTGTCCTTATTGTCAGAAACGCCATCCATGTCGGAATCTTTGGCTTTCCCAAAGTCAAATTCCATTCCGACAGTGGCTTTCCAAAGATTGTCCCTGATGGTTTTTGCAGCCCTTTTTGTTTCGATCCCGTTGACGTATCCGGCATCAAAATAAAAGGCTGTGCCTGGCTTGAAATAGTATTTGGTTCCCAAGCCCAGATCAAAGTTTAATCCTGATTCAGCATTATCGGCTAAAAGGCCGGGGCCGGCAAATAGATACGGACGAAATTTTTTGCTTTCGTTGCTCAATTTGTACCTCAGGTTTAAAAAAGCGTTTGCCAGATCAAGGTCATTGGTGAGCTTGGAATTAAATACTCCCAAGTCGCCTTTAAGCATTAAATCCAGCTTGGGGCTAAGATATCTGCTTAAATACAATTCGGGCATTAAACCGGCGCCTTTATCGTTGTTTAACGCGCCATACGCTCCCAGTGCAGCTCCAACACCCCATTTCTTATCTGAGGTTTGGGCATTAAGATTGGTTGTAAAAGCCAGAATCAATGAAATTAGGATAATCTTTTTCATGTGTATAAATTTTTGTTGGTCGTTCTACAATTTTGCTGTTAACGTTATCTTTTTAAGTCTCATTTCAAACCGAAGCGAATAGCCATTTATACATTTCTGGTACACATGGCTTTTTATGATTTTCATATTTTGGTCTATTTATAAATATATAAAAATCTATTCAATTTCTAATGAAATTGGTTTGCAAATGATATGGTGTTTTGTTTATTCTGCCCTGAAAATGAATTTTTTATACTTTGGGTCTAGTAGATCGGGTAATGGGCATACACCTGTTCGATTGTTCGGGGTTGGATTAAGGTTTTTAAGGAAAGGAGAGTGGTGTTAAAAACAATCCCATAAAAATAACTTAAAAATAAGTCGTTTTTACGGGATTGGCATCTTTTGATATGCCTTTGAAAGATAAAATATAAGACGTAACTGTATTATTGTCTGTCGGTTATAAAATTTGGTTAAACTCCAGCCGCTCTCCGTCAGGGCCGAGGATATTAAAATATTTACATCCATTAGCCCAAAACGAAAGGAATACGGGTTCTTCTTCAATGATTTGAAAAGAGTCGTTTTTCAGTGCGTTAAAAGCAAAATCGATGTCAGCCACATCGAATGTGATGTGGTCAATATGACCGTCCTGTCGTTCGCGTATCACTCTCAGTTTTTTCTCCGGTAATTGGTATAACTCAATGATGATATCCTTATTTTTCATCATGATGCAAGTCCCTGTTTCTCCATCTTCCTGGAAAGTGGATTGCATTACTTTGGTAAATCCTAACCGATGGTAAAAAGCCTCGGAAACAGCAATGTTTGTGACAGGAATGCCTATGTGCTGAAGTTTGTTGATAAGTTCAGAAATCTGGGTTTTCATAGTGATTGTATTTGATATAGCGATTGCTTGCAAGTTAAATATTTCCACCGAAATCTGATTTCGGTAATTACTTTTATACATACCAAACGAACGGTTAAGGATAAAAGGCTCATAAACAATTTTTCTGTGCCGAAATTGATATAAGAAAAGAGATTTTGAGGATATCAATATGTC
>CAZAVU010000141.1:0-4008 GCA_964488805.1 uncultured Odoribacter sp.
GCGGTTCAGGGTAAAAAACCGTTCGTTGCGAAGAAACAGCAGGTAAACCAGTGCAAAACCGGTCAGCCAGACCGTCGATTTGATCAAATAGTCAGTGATTGCTTCCATAGCTTTGAGATTAGTCTTTAGACAACTCTCGTTTTGTTTCTTCCATCAGTTGCTCCAGATCCTGAATGCTCAGGTCTTTTTCGCGGGCAAAGAACGAGGCCATGGCCGGAAACGAGTTGTTGAAATAGCTTTTCATCAGGCCAAAAAGCTGATTTTTCGAGTATTCCTCCTTTGTCACCAAAGGGTAATACACATGCACATTTCCATAAGTCCGGTGCGACACAAAATTTTTCTTTTCCAAAATCCGTAAAACGGTGGAAACAGTGTTGCGCACGGGTTTCGGGTCGTCAAACCGGTCGCGGATGTCTTTCACCGGGCCTTCACCCAGTTCCCAGAGGTATTGCATCACTTGTTCTTCTGCTTTAGTCAGTTGCATAGCTTTCAAAATTTTTATTGTCAATCCTTCAAAACAAATCTATGACTATTTTTTTAGTCAAGCAAGTTTTTAGGACTTTAAATGACTATATATTTAGTCGATTATTTTAAAATGTTGTGATCCAATCGAAAGAAGGTTAATAAAAGCGAATTAATTATCTTACCTGATCGATTTTATTTACCTTTTCGCCAACGTTGCATCGGAGAGATAGACGAATAGACATTTTTATTGACGAATTTCACGTCGGCTATCGAATAGAAAGCATTGGGATTATAAGTGCGGATAATTTCGACAACTTGGGGAATATCGGTTCGTTTGATGATGGAATAAATAATAGAAACCTCCTCGGTTGAGCCATGTGCTTCCTGATGGGTGATCCCGTAACCATCGACTTTTAATTTTTCAATCAATTTATGGGCATCGGCCCGGGTAATGATCTGAAGCTGAACAATTCCAAAAGCCAGCTTTTCCTCGATGAGCATCCCAATGTAATTTCCGGTTGCAAAACCGCCGCCGTAAGCTACATAACAAACCCAATTATCCAGATTTTGAATGATTTTACTGATGGCTATCAACCAGATCAGCACCTCAAAAAAGCCGAGCAGGGGTGCAATCAATTTCTGTCCTTTGGCGACCATCACAATGCGAATAGTTCCAATGGTTACATCGGCGATCCGCGCCAGAAAAATCAATACCGGAAGAATAACATAACTGAATAAGTCACTATGAGAGAGTTCCATAAATACGTACTTTGTATAAAAGTACGAAGTTGAAAAACAAAAGTCAAAAGTGGCCCCAAGAATTTTTTTTCAACTTTTGACCTTTTGATTTATTCTTAAAATTCCGAAGTGAAATGGAATTTAACGTCTTTGAATTCGCTTTGGGCCATGTCGAGAATAAACTGCGAATCGGCCATAAACACATCACGGCCACGCTTGTCGATTGCCATTTTCTGGTGCTTGCGGTTCTTGAATTCGGCCAGCGCTTTCGGGTTGTCGCTCTGTATCCAGCAGGCTTTGTACATGGAGATGGGCTCGAACCGACATTTGGCGTTGTATTCGTGCTCCAGCCGGTATTGGATAACTTCAAACTGAAGCTGACCAACGGTTCCGATGATTTTACGGCCATTGAAAACACTGGTAAATAACTGTGCAACACCTTCGTCCATCAACTGATCAATACCTTTGTTTAACTGTTTGGTTTTCATTGGGTCGGCATTCTCCACATAACGGAACAATTCAGGTGAAAAACTTGGAAGGCCTTTGTAATGAATGTTTTCGCCTTCGGTCAGGGTGTCACCAATAATGAATGTACCGTTATCCGGAACACCAATGATATCGCCCGGATAAGCTTCTTCAATCACTTCCTTTTGCGCGGCCATGAAGGCTGTCGGGCTCGAAATCCGGAAAGTTTTGCCTGATCGAACGTGCGTGTAAATATTGTTACGCTCGAATCTTCCGGAGCAAACTTTTACGAAGGCAATGCGGCTGCGGTGGTTTGGATCGATGTTGGCGTGGATTTTAAACACGAAACCGCTGAATTTTTCATCTTCAGGATCAACCAGTCGCTCTTCGGTCTGACTGGGGCGCGGCCAGGGGGCTATTTTCACAAAGGCATCAAGCAATTCCTGAACCCCAAAATTGTACAAGGCGCTACCGAAAAAAACCGGGGCCAAATGACCGGCAAGGTATTCTTCATGGTTAAATTCAGGGTAAACGCCGTACACCAGTTCCAGTTCTTCGCGGAGTTTTTCCGCATCATTGCCAATGTGTTTCTCCAGCTCGGGGCTTTCAATATCATTGAACGAAATGCCGGCCTCAATTTCCTGAACATTGGCTTTGAACAGATTCAGGCTTTTATTGTAAATGTTGTAAACGCCCTTAAAATCGGGGCCGTTGTTGATAGGCCAGCTTAACGGGTTAATTCGGATTTGAAGTTGTTTTTCAATATCATCGAGCAATTCAAAGGTGTCGCCGGTGGGGCGGTCGAGTTTGTTGATGAACACGATTACCGGCGTTTTGCGCATCCGGCAAACGTTCATCAGTTTTTCGGTCTGAGGTTCAACCCCTTTGGCGGCATCGATCACGATGATAACGCTGTCGACAGCAGTCAGTGTGCGGAAGGTATCTTCCTGAAAATCCTGGTGACCGGGGGTATCCAGAATGTTCACCTTGTAGCCATCGTATTCGAAACCCATCACCGAAGTAGCCACCGAAATACCACGCTGGCGTTCGATTTCCATAAAGTCGGACGTGGCGGCTTTTTTGATTTTGTTACTTTTTACCGCTCCGGCAACACGGATGGCCCCTCCAAACAGCAATAGTTTTTCGGTCAGGGTTGTTTTACCCGCATCAGGGTGGCTCACAATGGCAAAAGTTCTTCTTCTGCGTATTTCTGTCTGATTACTCATTACTCCATTTTTTGAAGCTGCAAAAGTAGAATTTTATCCGATACGAACTGAAGGTCTGAAGGATTGAATGACTGATTTGAACAGTAATATAATGGATAGCCATCAAATGGTCAGGCTGATTGTTTCTCTATCAGAGACGAAGTACCTCTGAGAAAATGACCATTAATAATTTGAAGGTTGATTCTGCCAGCTAATTATTTCTCCTTCAGTAAAGAAATCGACGATTTGATTGCTCCTGAAATGGTTTTCCAGTATTTCAGGTGAAACTCGCGGTCATCGGGCGACAGTGTGGCGTAATAGGATTGGGGCTCATCGTTAGGGGCAAATCTGAGTTTTTTACCTTCTTTATACAGATCGGGAACTTCGGGATGAAACTGAACGGCAAATACATTGGGATAGAGACGGTGATGAATCCCTTCAATGACCTGCCCGTCGAGCGAAATAGCGGTCACAATAATGTCTTTGCCCAGTTCGTAAATGGATTGGTGATGGCTGCTCAAGACCAATGGCTTCACATCTTTCTTTGCTTTTACTTCCTGAAGAAAGAATGGATGGGCAGTGAACTCGATCGGGTGAAAATTAACGCTCATCAATAAGGTATCGGCATTAGTTTCCTGCCAGTAGTTGCGGTGTAGCTGGTCTTTCCTCATTTTCAGCGTTTCTTCCACCGACTTTTTCTTATAAGTCTGTGCCGGAATATCCTGGGTCAGGGTTCCGCCAGTGGCCACGTTTATGGTTTGAAGTCCCAGGCAAAATCCGGTCACAAAATACCCGGGGTTTGCTTTCATAAATGGTACAAACTGCTCGTTTTGACGCCCACCCAGGAGGTGAAACAGGAAACTAAGCTCAAACAAATGACGATTTGGATCGGTTACCTGCGAGTAAAGATTCTTCTGACCATAAATTTCAGGCTGAATGTCGGGACCTCCAAAAAAGAAAATACCTGCCGAGCAATCGAAAAGACTTTTGAAAATGCCGGACCATTCGTTTTTCTGATAAATCTTGTCGGCATTTACTGTTCCGTCAATCTTCTGAAGATGAAAATTGCTCATTTCAGGCTTTTTGGTCAACGCCACCGACTGGTTGTAATCGTAACTTTCAGCCGACGAATATA
>CAZAVU010000142.1:0-3846 GCA_964488805.1 uncultured Odoribacter sp.
GCCCTGCTTGTGACAAAGAGGAGCGCCTGATAAAGTAAAAGGCACTCCTCTTTTTGTTTCCAGAACCAGACAAAACCGTAAAGAGGATGTATTAAAAGTCAATAACCCCGTCATCCTGAACTTGTTTCAGGATCCCATCGCACTGAATATCAGACCCCGAAATAAATTCGGGGTGACGAGATCCTCGCGTTTTTTGACTTCTGATACAACCTCTTTGGCGTAAATTTTTGGAATTGGCATTTCTTCCAAGGAAGAATGATCCGGAAACCAAACATTTCGACCGCGAGATTACAGCCCTCCATGCGTCATATTTTCTGGGGTAATTCAAGGCCCCGTTGGAAATAATTACCACAAGCTGTAATTCTGCACGCTTGTTTGTGACCAATTCCAGGAGTTATTTAAGCAAGCTTTCCGGCTTGCCGAAAGAACCGCAATACAAGGTGTTTTAAATTCTAAGATTCTATAAAAATAAACGTATGAACAAACTCAGATTAGTTCTGGTCATTGCACTAGTACAGTTATCGATGTTCGGTTATAGCCAGATCGATCTCAGTCAGCCGGCGCCGGTTGATCCAGCCGTCAGGATTGGAAAACTAAGCAATGGAATGACCTATTACATTCGTCACAACGAAGAGCCCAAGGAACGGGCAAGTTTTTACATCATCCAGAATGTGGGCGCCCTGCTCGAAAACGACAACCAGAATGGTCTTGCCCATTTCCTGGAACACATGGCATTCAACGGAACCCAGCATTTCCCCGACAAAGGGATTATTAACACCCTCGAAAAGCACGGCGTTGCCTTCGGACGCAACATCAACGCCTACACCAGCTATGGGGAAACCGTTTATAACCTGAGCGATATCCCTGTAAAACATGTCGGTTTGGTCGACACTTGTTTGCTGGTTTTGAACGATTGGTCGCATTACCTCTTGCTTACCGACAAGGAAATTGATGCCGAACGTGGCGTTATTTCCGAAGAATGGAGAACCCGGCGTACCGCCGATTTCCGGATGCAGCGTCAGTTTTTGCCGGTATTGCTGAACGGCTCGAAATACATGGTCCGCGACGTGATTGGCGATCTGGATGTCATTAAAAACTTCAAATACGAAACCCTGCGGAATTTTTACCACGACTGGTATCGTACCGATTTGCAGGCCATCGCCATTGTCGGCGATGTTGATGTCGATGCTGTAGAACAGAAAGTAAAAGAACTTTTCTCGAAAATCGAAGCAGTTCAAAATCCGCAAAAGCGCGAATTCTATGACGTTCCCGACCACAAGGAACCTTTGTATGTGCTGGCAACCGACAAGGAAGCCGACAGCTACGAAGTAGCCCTGTATATCAAACACAAAGCGCCCGAAAAATCAGAAATGAACCTGAATTACCTGCGCGAAAAAACCATCCAATCGCTCTTCGGGATGATGACCCGCGACCGTATCAACGAGCTGCTTCAAAAAGGAGTTCCTCCGTTTGTTTCCGGTGGTATTTTTTATGGAGGACTCGTTCCGGGATATGATATGCTGGGGATCTCAGCCACAGCCAAACCCGATCAGGACGACCTGGCCCTGAAAACAATTTACACCGAAGCTCAGCGCATTTACCAGCATGGCTTTACCCCCGGCGAAATCGAACGGGCAAAGACCAACCTGCTGACTTCGATCGAGAGCCGCTACAAACAGCGCGACAAAATCAACAACGACCAGTACGCCAGCGATTTCAAGAGTAATTATATCACAGGAGAGCCGCTGACTTCCATCGAATTCGACTGGGAATTCATTCAAAAAGTGCTGCCAACCATCTCGGTTGAAGATGTTTCGCTCAGGGCCAAGCAATGGATGACACCGGAAAACCGCGTGATTATTGTGATGGGTCCCGACAAGCCCGAAGCAAAACACCTTTCGAAAGAACAGGCCCTGACCATTATGTCCGATATTGAAAAAAGCCAGATCGAACCTTACAAAGACCAGGCTGTTTCTTCAAACCTGATCGACAAGGAACTGAAAGGTTCGAAAGTAAAAAGCACCAAAAAGCTTCCTGAATTCGAAGCTGTGGAATGGACTTTGGGCAACGAAACCAAAGTGATTTTCCGCCATGCTGAATTCGAAAAAGACCAGATCGCCCTGTATGCCGTAAGTAAAGGTGGAAGTTCAAAAATCAACAACGACAAAGTTGCTTCGGCCATGATGCTCAGTGATTTCATTGGTTCATTCGGCGTGGGCAAGTACGATGCCACAGCCCTGAAAAAAGCCCTGACCGGCAAAAAAGTGGGCATGTCTATCGGTTTGTCGGAAGTGAACGAAACATTCAATGGATCGAGCACACCGAAAGACTTTGAAACCATGATGCAATTGCTTTACCTGCAATTCGAAAACCCGCGCTTCGACAAGGATGCTTACGATGCCATGAGTGGCCGGTACAAAGCTTATGTGGCAAACATGGCCAACAACCCGCAAAAAATCATGAGCGACTCCCTCTCGATGATCATGACCTGCAAAAATCCGCGCACCAAGCTGATGACCCCGGAACTGTTCAACGAAATTTCGCTTGAGCAGATGGAAGCTATTTACAAGGATCGGTTTGTTGATGCCGGCGATTTCACTTATTTCATTGTCGGGAACATCGATGAGGCCACAGCCAAAGCCATGGCCGAAAAATACATCGGCTCGCTGACCAATTTACCGCGTAAGGAAACCTGGATCGACCGCAATATTGAAGGACCGAAAGGAAAAACAACCCGTGAAATCGAAATCCCGATGGAAACTAAAAAAGCCACCGTTTCGGTTAACTTCAACGCAAAAATGGAATACACTTCTGAACAAAACCTTTTGATGAGGGTATTTGCCGATGTGCTTAACCTGCGCTACATCGAAGAAATCCGCGAAAAAGAAGGCGGCACCTATGGCGTGCGTGTTTCGCCCAACTATTCGAAATTCCCGAAAGCCGAAAAAAGCCTGCAACTCACCTTCGATACCGATCCGGCAAAAGCCCAGCACCTGAAATCAATTCTGTACCGCGAAATCGACAAGATCGCTCAGAACGGACCAACAGCCGAGGATCTCGACAAAGCAGTGAAGAATTTGCTGAAAAACCGGGAACAGTCCAAACTGCACAACAATTACTGGTTACAGGCGCTGAATAACTATTACACTTATTCGGTCAACACGACAGCACCTGAAAACTTTGAGAAAATCCTTGAAAAAATGACCATTGCCCAGGTACAGCAATTTGTAAAAACATTTGTATCGAAAGCCGACGTGGTGGATATCATCTTCAAGCCAAAAGCTGAATAACAACAAGACAAGACATTTTAGTAGTTAAAGCCCCTTTCGTTGAAAACGTCAGGGGCTTTTATTTTAACCACAGGCAACATAAACTCTAAAAAAACGCAGGGCAAACGCATTTAAAAATATTCAATAAGTTGCCCTTACAGGGCGCACGTATCTGTTGTCCTTTGTTACCCGGGGCGATGCCGCCGGGCTGAATTAAGTTGGGCTTTCAGCCCGTAAACGCACTGAAAGTGCAGGTTACTTCAGCCCAACGCATCGCGTTGGGTTACATACGAATGAATTCTATCGCCCTGTAAGGGCAATTTAATATTAGGGAATACGGATAAAACTTAAGTAAATGAAACAATTTATTGTCGTATTTTATCCTTGACTCACCCCACGTCCGCTAGCGGACGTCCCCCCTCTCTACTCGTAGAGAGGGGCAAAGCGAGCGTTGCGAGCTTGGGGTGAGTCAATAAAACAACGAATTTAAAATGCGACATTTATTTATTCTTATTACTTAAACCCAAATTACGCATTAGAAAACCTCAAAGGGAGATTGACGTGATTAGCATGGTTC
>CAZAVU010000143.1:0-3822 GCA_964488805.1 uncultured Odoribacter sp.
CCCAATGCTGAAGGCGCCGGCCTGATGGCCAAAGCCATATATAAAGAGCTCACCGGAACGGAAGGAACTTTGGTTGATGCCCAGTATCCGGGCAACCTGTCGAAATGGCATGGATTTACCCGCTACGATTTTTACCTCGACCTTTCGGCTTGCCGGCTGGTTGTTCCCGAAAAAGCAGCTCCGGGGAAACCCTGGATTTGGCGGGCCCGTTTTCCCGACTGGCATTACCAGATGGACAGTATGTTGGTCCGCCAGGGTTTTCATATTGCTTATGTGAATACCGATATGTTATTAGGATCGCCCAAGGCCATGGAAATCTGGGACAAATTCTATGCGTACCTGACTACCCAATACGGGCTGAATCCCAAAGTTTCCCTGGAAGGAGTCAGCCGCGGTGGCTTATACGTGTTCAACTTTGCCAAGCGTTGGCCCGAACGGGTGAGTTGTGTTTATGCCGAAGCGCCGGTTTGCGATTTTAAAAGCTGGCCGGGAGGGAAAGGTGCCAGTAAAGGCGAAGCTGCTTCCTGGGATTTGATCATGAAAGCCTATGGTTTTACCAGCGAGAAACAAGCCCTGGAATATGCCGATAACCCTGTTGATAACCTGGAAAAGCTGGCCGCAGCAAAAGTACCTTTGTTCTTTTCCATCGGTTTGCACGACAGCATCGTTCCTCCTGAAGAAAATACCTACATTCTGGCAAATAAGTACATGCGGTTAGGCGGACCGGTGACCGTTTATCCCAATACACTGGGGAAACAAACCCTGAGCGGTCATCATTTCCCGATTGACAACCTGAAAGCCGGTGCCGATTTCATTCGGAACAGCTATCCTGAAAAGGCAACTCCACTGAATAGCAGTAACTACCATACATTCAGAAATAAACTGCACAATGCGCAACAGGTCTTCGAGCGCGAGAAGAAAGGACGCGTGGTTTTCCTTGGCGGCTCCATTACTGCCGGAAGTGGTTGGCGCGACAGCCTTTGTGTTTACCTGCAGAAACGTTTTCCCCAGACAAAATTTGAATTCATCAACGTCGGAATTCCCTCGATGGGTACGACTCCCGGAGCCTTCCGTTTCGAAAGGGATGTTCTTGGAAAGGGAAAAGTTGACCTGCTGTTTGAAGAGGCTGCCGTGAACGATCGGACCAACGGGTTTGATACGCAGGCGCAGATTCGTGGCATGGAAGGAATTGTTCGTCATGCCCGTGAAGCAAATCCAGCTATGGACATTGTGATCATGCACTTCGTCGATCCTGAAAAGATGGCTGATTACCGCAAGGGCATTGTGCCAACCGAGATTCAGAACCACGAAAAGGTTGCCGCTTACTATGGTATTTCAACCATCAACCTGGCTAAAGAAGTGACCGACCGTATTGATAATGGCGAATTTACCTGGGAAAATGATTTCAAGAACCTGCATCCCTCGCCGTTTGGCCATCATATTTATTACCAGTCGATGAAGTCGTTCCTGGATTTTTGCTGGAGTGGTTTTGTGGCCGATGACGATAAACTGACAGCTTATCCGCTTCCGGCGAAAATGGATCAGGCCAGCTACGATTATGGAGTTCTGATTCCGGCAGTTCAGGCCAAACCAGCAAAATGCTGGACGGCAGTTCAGAAATGGGAACCGACTGATAAAACCGGAACACGCGACGATTTTACCAAAGTCCCGATGCTGATTTGCGAAAAACCGGGCGGAATTCTGAAATACGATTTCGAAGGAAATGCCATTGGTATTGCGGTAGCCGCAGGTTTGGATGCCGGAACGATTGAATACAGACTCGATAAAGGACAGTGGCAGAAGCAGGATTTGTATACCCAATGGAGTTCATCGCTGCACCTGCCCTGGTTTTTGACCATGGGATACGGTTTGAATGCCGGGAAACACCGCTTGGAAATCAGGGTCTTGCCTGAAAAAAATGTTCAAAGCAAAGGAAACTCCTGCCGCATCAGGTATTTCTATGTGAATAGGTAATACTGCTCCGGATATAAAATCAAAGGTCCGCAAAAGAGAAGATATTCCTTTGCGGACCTTTTTGGTAAAACAAAACCAACTATTTTACCAGTTTCGAAATCTCTTTAAATCCGGGAGCTCCGGCACTACGGGTCAGTTCAAAAAGGATAGATTCGCATGAAGTCATCATGATCCCTTCGTGGCGGAACCGTTCGGCTGCCAGATCAACATTGTCGAACGAACGCGACGAAACGCAGTCCATCACAACGACCGGCGTATAACCGGCTTCTTTCAGGTCGATGGCTGTTTGCAGCACGCAGACATGCGATTCTATTCCGCAGATAATTACATTTTTTGCGCCGGACTGGGCCAGCTTTTCAGCAAACGCCGGTTCGTCCTGACAACTGAAATCTTTCTTCTCGATGTATTGAAAATCGGGAATCAAAGTTTTTACTTCCTCGATCGTTTCGCCCAGACCTTTGGTGTATTGCTGAGTGACCAAAAGGGGCAATCCCAGAATCTGCAACCCCTGGATCAATTTTTTACAGTTTTCCACCAAAACACCTCCATCTTCCATTGCAGGAACCAGTCGCTCCTGAATGTCGATCACCAATCCTAAACTGTTTTCTCTTAAAATGCGCATATTTAAATAATTTCAAGTTTCAAATTTCAGTTCTGTCCATGTCCAGCTTTAATTGTTGGTCAACAGAGACTGAACACTATTTCAATCCGGCCTGTTTCCTCGATTTATCGCCCAGGTAACCGCCGTGGTGCCGTTTGGCGTATTCTTCGTTGCTGAATCCGATCCGTTTCATCATCATCACCACCAGCACATCGCCGATGACTGTCATAACGGTGGTTGAGGTGCTTGGGGTCAGTCCCAAAATACAAACTTCCTTGGGGTTGCCGGTTTCGAGGCACACGTCGGCCATTTGAGCCAGTTGCGATTCCTTGTTGCTGGTTATCACAATCAGGGGCAGGCCTTGGTACAGGTTTTCGGCCAGTTGAACGAGTTCCAGTATCTCGCGTGTCTTCCCGGAATTGGAAATCAGCAGCAATACATCGTTGGGTTGAACGACGCCCAAATCGCCGTGCTGTGCATCGCTGGGGTGCAAAAATACCGCCGGAGTGCCTGTCGAACTGAACGTTGTGGCGATGTTCAGGGCAATCTGACCGGCTTTTCCCATACCGGAGGCGACCAGTTTGCCGTTTAGTTTATGTACCCGTTCTTCAATGATGTCGATGGCCTTTTCGAATGAATCATTCACCGGAATATTCTGGATAGCTTCAGCTTCCTGTCGTAAAACCTGTTTAATATCTTCAATCATGATGTTCGTTTTTGTGATGTGCAAAAATAGGCTAAAAAAATTGATCTCACGGTAAACTGCCTGTTCCTTTTTGAATAGGATGAGGTTCCTGTAACCTGGATTTTCCGGCTTGGCCATTTTCTTTTACAACTGCTTCAAACCAAACGAATTTTGAACTGTTCAGATATGGGGATCAAAACCTGTTGATCCTGACTTTACTAACTAACAAAATTTCCTTTCATGAAGATTCACGAATATCAGGCCCGGCAACTTTTCAGGAGTTACGGCATTCCGGTTCCCGATCATGTTTTATGTTTTTCTGTAGAAGAAGTCGAAAAAGCCGCTCGGCAACTTAACGCCCCTGTGGTAATAAAAGCCCAGGTGTTGACCGGTGGGCGCGGGAAAGCCGGTGGCGTAAAGCTGGCTCATAGTGTGGAGGAAGCCGTTGTTCTTGGGAAACAAATTCTTGGAATGAACATCAAAGGCTTCACGGTTGAGAAGGTGATTGTGACCAAAGCTGCCGATATTGAAAAGGAATTTTATGTCGGGTTTACCAACGACC
>CAZAVU010000144.1:0-3812 GCA_964488805.1 uncultured Odoribacter sp.
ACAATTCAGCACAGCGACATTGTTGCCGGAGGAAGTATAAAATTCAACATGGGTGATCAACCCAAAAAATAAACTAAAACCTATGACTAATAAACGACAATCGAATGGCATTTCACGCCGCCAGGCCTTAAAATTGAGTACCGCGGCCTTTGTTGGAGCTGCTGTATTTGGCAAAGTAAGCGCATCCGCTTCAAATGATTTGCCTCAGGCAAAACCGAATTTTCAAGGGTTCAATTTCCCGATGGGCGACGAAAAGTCGAAAGTCGATTTTTCGTATGCGTTTTCTACACCTCACCGGATTACCCTTGGGCGGCCGGATGCCAGCGACCGTACGTTGATGGATCTTAACCAGGAAAATGTTCGCATGGCCTGGGCGTACGATAACCTGGCGCTGCCCAACTTTCCGCCGCTTGCCTTACGCACGCCGCAAATCGCATGGAGCATCCAGATCCGCTTTCAAATCGACGACAAAACGTTATATCAAGGGCACTGGAAGCGCCCTGAAAAATACCTGCCCGGATTCGAAAAAGTACACACCGATGCTTTGGGCGAGGTAAAACTGGAAGCGCTGAGCGGAATGACCGCCGCATTGATCCGTGTGGACCTACAAAATACAGATACCCGTTCACATCAGTTTATGATCCGCATCGATTCCGAAAGTTGGGGCGAAGCGCCGGCCTGGGTCGATCCGTCACAACATGTTGGTGACCACCTGGTGGCCGGATGGAATGAACGTGCCGACCGGGTCCTGGTTCTTGGACTTGGCGCCGACAAATATTCGTTGCGCCCCGACGGTCAGGCTCCGGGCAAATCCAATATGGTAATGATTTGGGACCTGAACCCGGGAGAAAAACGTCAGGCCTGGATTGTCAGACCTTATCATGGCTATTCAGCCGATCTGCCTGTACTTCGCAAAACTGACTGGGGAAAGGAACTGGAGCTGGGGAAAAAGGAGTGGCATGACCTGGTAAACCGGGCCACTCAAATGAATATTCCTGATCCGGGAGTAGCGACGGCTTACAAAGCTTGTCTGGCCGACCTTTTCATTATGCGGGAGCCTCTCGCTGATGGCCGGCTGATTGCTGTTCCCGGAACCGATGGCTATCGCTCTGGAAACTCAGGAGAACCGCTTCTGACAGCCATCGCGCTTGATCAGAATGGACTTCATGACGAAGCATTCAGGGGAGCCTCTGTTTCGATAGATATGCAGGAACCCGATGGCAATTGGGCCGATTTCAGAGGTTGGTGCCACAATTATTGGTGTGTGTCTGGTTTCAAGTCATGGTTTATTATGAACCATTACCATGTTACGGGCAATAAATCCTTCCTTGCGGAAGCCTATCCGCGCATGCTGGCCAGTTCACGCTTCCAGGAAAAAATGCGTGCCCGTTCACGCAATGCAGCTGGTGAAAAATCAATGACTTATGGATTGATGCCGCGTGGTTTTGGCGATTGCGGGTTAATGAACGACGACGATACTTATGGAATCTTCATCCCACATAACATCTTTTCGGTTTATGCCGACCGTTGTACCCTGGAAGCTGCCGAAATTTTGGGGAAAACCGGCGATATAGCCGAATTAACGAAAATATTCGAAACTGCACATAAAGATCTTTTGACCTCCATGGACCGTGGTGCGATAAAGGAAAATGATTACCGCTGGATTCCGGGAGTACCCGGAAAAACCTGTGGCAGTTCATGGGGATCGTTGTATGCTGTTTCGCCCTGCAAACTGATTGATCCAAACCACGAATTGGTTACGGGAACTATCCGCAGGATCGAATCCAATATGAGTAAAGGTGGTCAACCTCTTCACAACGGATGGATGGCCGATGGCTCATGGGTGGCAATCACCCTCGACAATGTGGCCGAAGCGAAGCTGGCTCAGGGCAATGGCGATGCCGCAGTCAATTATTTGTACTCATCGCTTAATCACGGGACCCCATTGATGACCTGGTGCGAGGAACGTGGTCAGGAGCCGGGGACAGAAAAAACTTCGGGCGACCGGCAACACCTTTGGACTCCTGTCGCTGTGGTGCGCATCCTCCGCGATATGTTCGTTCTGGAAGGCGATAAGGGCTTAAACCTTGCCGTTGGTACCGATCGCGACTGGCTGGCTTCGGGCGAAACAGTTGGAATTACCAATGCCTGCTCACATTACGGAAAGCTTTCATACCAGATGAAGTACGATAAACAAACCTCGAAGGTAAGCGGCGAAATCAACTTTGCTGACCAAACTTCTGCATCGTGGGTCAACCTGAACATTCGATTACCCAAAGGATTAAAGGTCGTTTCGGTCAGTTCGGGAACAAAAGCCACGGTATTACCCGACGGGGCTGGTATCCGCTGGAATGCCCCTACCTCCAGAATGAAATTTACAGCAACTATCAGATCATAATCAACCATTACTACCAATACAAATCATTCACTAACACATGAAAATGAATAATCAAGGTTTTTACCGGCGATCAGGAGGAAAGCATTCGTTCTTGTTCGCTCTGGCAATTTTAGTTTGCACGTTCACGGCCACCAATCTTTTTGCACAAAGCAAGGCAAAGTCGTCAACCAATATCAATGAGTGGATTGAACAGCATTTTGAAAAAGACAGTGTGCCTCCATTTTCGTTCGTTTATGGTGGCGAAAAATCGGAGAACCTGATTAAAAACTGGAAGAAAAGTACCACCCAATTGAAGTCAGACAATGTAAATGAACAAAAAAGACTGATTAGCTACACCGATGCTCAGACTGGCTTGGTGATCAATTGTACCGTTACTTCATTTGCCGATTTCCCGGCAGTTGAGCTGGATTTCAGGTGTAAAAATACAGGCAAAATCAATACCCCCATCCTGGAATCAATTCAATCCATGGATTATATCATCTCCGGATTGGGCAAAACCAACCTGCACTGGTCGAAAGGAGCAGTTGCATCGTTCGATGATTTTATGCCTCAGGAAAAATCGTTCGAAAAAGAAGGCGAATCGCTGCATCTCGAACCGCACGGAGGACGTTCGTCGGCATGGAACCTGCCATTTTTTAACGCCGTTGGCGAAAAGAGTGGCGTGGTTATGGGCATCGGATGGTCGGGCGAATGGGGCGCCGATTTCAATTCGGTAGCTGGAGGTCTGTCATTCAAAGCAGGGATGCTGAAAACCCATCTGGTGCTTTTTCCCGGAGAGGAAATCAGAATGCCTAAAACCATGCTGCTTTTCTATGAAGGCGATCGCTGGAATGGACAAAACCTGTTCCGCCGTTTTGTTGCTGCCCACCATCACCCCAAAGTAAACGGAAAACCATTGGCTCCGCCCATTACCTGGGGCGTGTTTGGAAATACTCCGGCCGATGTTCACCTGTACAACATCGATAAAATTATCGAGCACAAATTGCCTCTCGATTATTATTGGGTGGATGCCGGTTGGTATGGACAGGAAGGTGGCTATTGGTACGATAATGTTGGAAACTGGAGCCTGGTAAAAAAACTGTATCCGAACGGGTTTAAACCTCTGAGCGAAAAACTGGAGAAAGATGGCCGTCATTTGATGGTCTGGTTCGAACCTGAACGTGTGCGGAAAGGGACTGACTGGGATAAAGAGCATCCTGAAATGCTTATCAACCAGGGGAACGATGGTAATTCGCTGATGAATCTGGGAGATCCGAAAGCGCTGAAATTTGTTACCGATAATATTACCGATAAAATTAAAGAATTTGGTCTCGGCACAGGTTGCTATCGACAAGATTACAACATCGAACCTTTGTGGATCTGGCAATCGCAGGATGCTTCAAATCGTCAGGGTATCACCGAAGCGAAATACGTA
>CAZAVU010000145.1:0-3745 GCA_964488805.1 uncultured Odoribacter sp.
GCCCTGAAAGGAAATCAGATTTCATTATACAACATCTTCTATTTCAAAAATGAACCGGACTTTCTGTACTACACCCTGAATATATGCCACAACCTTCAGATTGATCCCGCTCTGGACGAGGTACTGGTTGGAGGATATGTGGCCGATGATTCCAGTTACATCAGGCAGTTAAAGAAATACCTGGGAAATGTCCATTTTTTGAGGCCGCTTGGTGATTTTGGCTTCGGAAATATGTTTGATAAAGTACAGAAACATCAGTTTGTAAGCTTGCTAAACACTTATCGATGCGTATAGTTGGAGGTAAATACCGAGGCCGGATTTTTAATCCGGGAAAAACTTTTAAAGCCCGGCCCACTACCGATATGGCCAAAGAAAACCTGTTTAATGTTTTACAAAACTATGTGGATTTTGAAAACATCAGGGCGCTCGACCTGTTTGCCGGAACCGGCAGTATCAGCTACGAACTGGCTTCGCGCGGATGTACCGATATTACGGCTGTCGAAATCCATATCGCACATGTTCAGTTCATTAAAGAAGTAATGGAGAAGCTCGGCGAAAAGCATATCCGGCTGGTCAAGTCAAACGTTTTTGTGTTTGCCGAACGCATCAAAGAACAATTCGACCTGATTTTTGCCGATCCGCCTTACGACCACCCCAAATTTGCAGAAGTAGCCGACCTGATTTTCAAAAATAACCTGCTGAAACCGGAAGGCCTGTTTATCCTGGAACATTCCGGCGATTTTGACTATTCCCAACATCCAAATTTCAGGGAATTGCGTCGCTATGGAAGTGTTCATTTCAGCTTCTTTGAGAGCAAAACCCAAGCCGGATAAAAGTAAAATCTCCTGTTTAAGCCAGTTCGTCTGTAACGTTTGTTGGTTAACAGCTACCTATTCACAGATTCACAAATTTTTTGACTATGGAAATATTTCAGGCAAATAATATTGTAAAAGAATATGCCGGACAGGTTGCATTGAGCTCGGTCAGCATTTCGGTGAAAGAAGCTTCGATATTTGGCCTGCTGGGACCTAACGGGGCTGGAAAAACCACGCTGATCCGCATCATCAACCAGATCACCGCGCCCGACAGTGGCGAATTGTTTTTTGAAGGCCGTCCTCTCCGGGCCGATGACATCTACCAGATTGGCTATCTGCCCGAGGAACGCGGGTTGTACAAAAAGATGAAGGTTGGCGAACAAGCCCTCTACCTGGCCCAACTGAAAGGAATGTCGAAAAAAGACGCGCTGAGAAGCCTGAAATTCTGGTTCGAAAAATTCGAAATCCAGGCCTGGTGGGGTAAAAAGGTCGAAGAACTGTCGAAGGGAATGGCCCAAAAAGTGCAGTTCATAACAACGGTGATCCATCAGCCCAAATTGCTGATTTTTGACGAACCATTCAGCGGTTTCGATCCCATCAACACCAACCTGCTCAAGAATGAAATCCTGGAACTGAAAAAGAAAGGGACCACCATTATTTTCTCGACCCACAACATGGCATCGGTTGAGGAAATATGCGACCACATTGCCCTGATCAACCAATCGAAAAAGATTCTGGACGGGCAGATCGATCAGGTGAGGGAACAGTTCAAAACCAATACCTTCGAAATTGTTTTCCGGGGAGAAACTGCCGGTTTCACCAGTCATCCGGGCACGCACTTCCGGGTGCTGGAAGTTGATGAAAGTTCTCACCTGAAAGAAATGAAAGTTCAACTCATGAACGGCAGCTCAAACAACGATCTTCTGAAAATGCTTATGAGCCAGGTGGAAATCGTATCATTTAAAGAAATGATTCCCAGCATGAACGAAGTCTTTATTCAGGTAGTGGAACAAAACAACCGTGAAATCAATCAATAATATGAACAAGTCTTTTTTAATTCTGAAACGGGAATACCTTACCAGGGTAAAGAAAAAGTCATTCATTATCATGACTTTGCTTGTTCCTGTGCTTATGGCTGCAATAACCATCCTGCCCGCCTATCTGGCTACCATGGAAGATAAGGAAGAACGGACCATTGCGGTTTACGACCCCACCGGCCTCATCCTGGATCGGCTCGAAAACAACGAGTTTACCAAGTTTCATTATATTCCGGAGCCTGAATTCAAAGCTTTACGCCAGAATTTCAAATCGGGTAAATATTACGCAGTGCTTTACATTCCTGAAAACATCCTGACCACCAGCCGGGCCGAAATGATCTCGGACAAGCAAGTTACCTTCGACATCAAAAGCCTGGTAACCCGACGGATCGAAAACATCATCGAAGGAGAAAAACGCAAACAGGTGATTGAAGAAACCGGCGTTCCCGACCTCGAAAAGAAACTGGCAGCCACCAAAACCGACATCACCGTTGATACCATCAAGCTGGGCGACAAAGGCGAAGCCGTAAAAAGCTCGACCGAAATCGCCATGGCCATTGGTTATGCCTCGGGATTTCTGATATACATGTTTGTCTTCATGTACGGAACCATGGTTATGAAAGGAATCATGGAAGAAAAATCATCCCGTATTGTTGAAGTGATCGTTTCCTCAGTCAAACCGTTTCAGCTTCTTTTCGGAAAGATTGTTGGAATCGGCCTGGTTGGACTCACCCAAATAGCAATCTGGCTGATCTTAGGCATCACCATTGTCAGTGGCCTGACCACATTTACCAGCCACGGAACAGCAGCATCCGCCACTCAGGCACAAAACATCATGTCGGGACAAGTCATGGAGCAAATGGCTACCGCCAGTCCCGCCCAGCAAAGTAAAGTCGTGGAAATCGTTCAATTAATTGGCACCCTGAACATCCCGTTGATCATCTTTGCATTTATCTTCTTTTTCATCGGCGGGTTTCTGCTCTACGCCTCGCTAATGGGAGCCATCGGCGCAGCCGTCGACAACGACGAAGATGCCCAGCAAATGATGCTCCCGGTCACCATGCCGCTTATATTTTCAATCATCCTTTTGGTTGCCATTGCCAAAAATCCTGAAGGGCCACTGGCTTTCTGGGCTTCTATTATTCCGCTGACATCGCCGGTAACCATGATGGTTCGTATCCCTTATGGCATTCCCACATGGCAGATTATACTTTCCATGAGCCTTTTACTGGCAACCATTTGGGGAACTATTTGGATGGCCGGTAAAATTTACCGCACCGGAATCCTGTTGTACGGCAAAAAGGTGACCCTGAAAGAGATTATCAAATGGTTGTTCTACAAGAATTAGATTTTTTATTATACTTGCATCTGCTAAAACAAAAGAAATGAAAGCAAACTACCCATACCTGAATATGTGTTGCTGTTGCAAACAGAACGGGGAAGGTATGCTTTCAATTCAAATTTGAAACTAAAAAAGAGATGATATTTTCAAAGCCTTCCGAACCCCGGAAGGCTTTTTTTGTTTTAAACCCTAAAAATGACTGCTATGAAAGTAAACAACATCCTGGAAACCATTGGCAATAGTCCTCTGGTCCGAATCAACAACCTGTTCCCTGCCGGATACGAAGTGTATGTAAAAGTTGAAAAGACCAATCCGGGAGGCAGCATTAAAGACCGGATCGCCCTTGCCATGGTCGAAGATGCCGAAGCTAAAGGAATCCTGAAACCCGGAAGTGTACTGATTGAACCAACTTCAGGAAATACCGGAATCGGACTGGCCCTGGTCGCCGCGGTAAAAAAATACAAACTGATTCTGGTTATGCCCGAATCGATGAGCATCGAACGCCGCCGGATACTGTCGGCCTACGGCGCCGAAATAGTCCTGACACCCCG
>CAZAVU010000146.1:0-3507 GCA_964488805.1 uncultured Odoribacter sp.
TGAAACGTACGTTTTTTGAGTTGAACACCCGGGTTTTCATGGTTGAAGCGCACGTTTTTTAATTTGAACGGTTGAATTAAGTTGAGTTCGATAGATTAGTTTTTGATAATCAGAGTCAGCATAAACAAGCTTCTTATTAACATGAGCGATATAAGTTACATGGATAATATCATGTAAATAAAGCAATAAGGTTGTCGTCTTGGGAAAATGAATCTCTACTTAGGTTTAAAAGTTTATGATAAGGTTTTAAAACCTTATTTTTAAACCCAAACCTTAGTAGGAATGATGCACACAGGTCAAAGCAACCTTATTAACTTACTGTTTTTCAATTGTCATCTGATTGTTTTTATGTCGGACTCGGGTTATTAATATTGCCCCAAAAATCCCCCCTTCGACAAGCTCAGGGAACGCAAAACGGGTGACTTTGCATCCTGCAAAAATCAGAACCGAAGCTCTTTGAAGAAACCACTCCTCGTTTGTAACGAAGGGGGAAATGATCCCGAGTTTTTAACTCTGTTCCCAGATGCCAATTTGAAAACGATGCGTCTATGACGCCAAACCAACAACTCCTCGTTACCGCTGAAGCTAAACAAGGGGCAGCGCTGAAATCTTAACCGCGCTTTCCCTGGGCTGGGGGTGAGTCAATTATTTCAAATCAATTGAATTAGGCATTTAGCAAATATGAGTAATAAACCCGGAGGGTTTGCATGTTTATAGTTATTTCACAAGCAGAAAATATTCGACCCCGGTTGGGGTCGTACAAACGTCGTCGCAAATTTTCTATAAACATTTGATGCCGCTGGCATCCTGTGGTATTCATTAAATGCCTGATTCAATAAATCAAATTATACAACATGAATTCATTTTCAGCACTTAGGCACCTGATGAAAACCTTTTCAAATTCATTTCAAGTGTACTTGTTCGTGACGCCAGTATGTAACGCCGCTATTACTTGTGCCTTTTTTTATCAGATGGAGTTCCTGTCCCGTTTTACTGACAAACATGTAAGGCACTTCCGGAGCCAACGATAGGAGGGTCCCATTTTCTTCAACCGTTAAATCATTCACCTGGAACGTATTTTTAGTATAATAGCCCGAATCATCAATTCTCAAAACCTTGGTGCCAATTTCGTAGCTATAACTTTTATATACGAGCAGCAATTCTTTAAGCGCCGTACAATGATCCATTGCACCCAATATTCCAGAAAAACTTTCAAGTTCGCCGGCAGGCACCGGACTTTCAAACATACCGCCTTTCGCAAGATAATCGGGAGCTTTATATACTTTGTTTCTGCCGGTGAATATATACTGACCATCCTCCGAGAGCCAAAACTTCCATAAATCCACCCGGTACTCGTCAATCACACCAGTTACAGCGCCATTCGAAATATCGAAAACCAACAAAAAATCAGGCGACCAGCCAACCTTCGTACCATACAGGATATTCCTTCCGGGAACTTTTTTTAGTAACGTAAGCCCATTTAGATTTTGGTCTTTCTTTACTATTTGACCGGTATTGGTATCAACACTCAGCAAATAATTGGTATCGTAAGCCTTGGGAGCCAGGTAAGCCCAGCCATTGCCTCCCAATGCCACATCCGAAGCAACTATTCCGGTCTGAATATCCCGGGTAATAGTCATACTTTCAGGACTGATCAACGATAAATCGGTATTGGTAAACGTTGCGGCAACCTGGTCTCCGGTTTCTGAAACCGTTATACTAGTCGGAATTTTACTTACATCAAGCGTTCGAATGGCCTGATTGGGCTTAGAGAAATAAATACGGTTTGGGTTCTTCGCAGCGATAACCATCAGGCCGGTAGCTTTACAGTAATCGGCATCAACAACATCCCCTTCAATTTTTTCAAGGTCTCCTGAAAGTGAAGGATCAGAAACCTTCATTGAAACCTTCAATTTTAAATTCTGTGCGATTGAATTCGTTACAATGTTTATTTCGCCTGAATAATCACCTTTTACCAGGTTATCGCGCGAGATTAAAAGGGTGATTTGCTCGGCCGAGTTGGGGTTTAAATACCCACTCAGTTTTGAAACAGAAGCCCACGACGGCTTGTTGTTGACTTCCCACATCAGGATTCCACCTCCCGTGTTTTGAATGGTAAAAACAGCCAATGACTGATAGCCCATTGAAAGATTATAGGTAGAAAGCCCACTGCCCGGATTTCCGAAATTAAAATAGAGAAGAGGATACTTAACCAGGCCGACGCCATCAATCTCGAAAACCAAGGGTAAATCCAGGATTCCATACTGTGCAATCGAATAATTTGCAGGAACCTCAAGCTGAAAAGAAGATTTTCCTCCCGAGAAATTACCCTCCATCGGTAAAATCTTCATCCAGGCAGGAAACTGAAGTACCCGCCAATGCGCGTTGCCAGCGTTAGGCAGGTTAAAAGCAACCGGGAGCTGAGTGTCAAAACTGGTCATCTGAATTGTATCAGCAACCGGAGCGCCTATCGGATGCTCAACATGGAGAAAATCGTTGCTGCACGAAACAGCGATAAAGGCTGCCATTGCAACCAGGCATTTTGCGATAAGTTTTATTCTTCTGTTCATGGCAACAAATTAAAAGTGAAACTGTATTCCGGCTTTTACACTCAACCGCGAAAGGTTCTCCTGAGTATCCCGATTAAGCTCTACTTCGCCGCTTTCGGTTCCATTGTCAAACTTATATTTCCGGAGCACTGAGAAAAAGTCGGATAGGCCCAGCCCTACTGACATATAGCGGGTCAACGAATACGAAACACCCATTTCACCCATAGCGGCATACGAAGTTCCGGTAGCCAGCATCGGGGTAACGACCATATAGATTTCGTTCCGGTAAAAAGCGATTCCCGAAGCCACTTTCGCGTAAAAAGACCACTTCTCATTAATCTGTTGTTGTTGCAGGTACGATATCCCCACAAAACTGGTATAGACTTTTTGGCTGAAAGGCCCGTAGTATTTTGTCCAGCCATCGCCCGGATCAATATACCCCATTACTGAACTTTGGGTGGTAAACAGAGCATAATCAAGACCCAGCCCCCACGATGGTTTTACCATGTAATGAATGGAACTCCCAACCTGTTCGCCCAGTTTAAAATTCCGGTAATATTGATCAACGTCATGTTCGGAAACCCCAAAGCTCCGTAATTCAGACTTCGCATTTTTAGTGCTTCCAATCAGGTAGCCAAGGCCGCCGTTCATTTCGAAACGAAACCGGGAAAATGAGCTTGAAGGTGAAGACGATTTCACTGTTTTTTCAGCCGACTGGGCTTGTGAATAGTGGGTGGCCGCACAAAGAAAGCCACACACAATGATCAGGATATGAATGCTTCTCATTGAATATTTATATTTAGTGGAAGGTTATTTTCAGCAAACGTAACAAGTTTAAATTTATTGAACAAAACTAAAACTATTCCGACTAAAATACAAACCGAACACACTTTTTATGCTAATAGTTGCAATTGCTTTATTGAATCAGGCATTTAAGAAAATGAAGCAATTTATTGTC
>CAZAVU010000147.1:0-3455 GCA_964488805.1 uncultured Odoribacter sp.
TGTCCAAACGAAGGTATTCGGTATCCATGCGTTTGGTGAAATCGGCATAATCTTTCTTGTCTTTGGGCGACCAAACCACTTCCGACAAAGCGCAGATACGCGGGAAAACCATGTATTCGGCCTGTTTGGTTGTAGCAATGTATTCGGTCCAGACATTGGCCTGGGCTCCCATCACGTATTTCTGTTCGTCGGCCGAAAGTTCTTCGGGAATGGGTTCATACGAGTAAACCTGTTCCAAAGGCAGGTAACCGCCTATAGCCAAAGGTTCCTTGTCGGTGTCTTTCGACTGATAGTGGTCGAAATACATGTGCGTTCCCGGCGACATTACCACCGTATGTTTTTGTTTGGCCGCTTCGATGCCACCTTTGACCCCTCTCCACGACATCACCGACGCGCCCGGAGCCAAACCGCCTTCCAGGATTTCGTCCCAGCCAATAATCTGACGGCCTTTGCTGTTCAGGTATTTCTCGATGCGACGGATGAAATAGCTTTGCAACTGGTGTTCGTCGGCCAGTCCTTCGGCTTTGATCCTTTTCTGACAGTCGGGACATTTTTTCCAGGCATCTTTCGGGCATTCGTCGCCGCCAATGTGGATGTATTTGGACGGGAACATCTCGCAAACTTCGTCGAGCACGCCTTCCAGGAATTTGAAAGTTTCTTCCTTGCCGGCACAGAAAACTTCGTTGAAAACGCCAAAAGTTGTCTGCACTTTGTAAGGACCTCCGGTGCAGCCCAGTTCGGGATAAGCGGCCAGTACCGCGCTGCTGTGGCCCGGCATTTCAATTTCAGGAACAACCGTGATGAACCGTTCGGCTGCATAGCGAACAATCTCTTTTACCTGTGTCTTGGTGTAGAACCCGCCGTAACCAATGCCATCATAAACTTTCGAGCGTGAAGCATGACCGACAACGGTTTCGTCGCGCCAATGCGAAATTTCAGTCAGTTGCGGATATTTGGCAATTTCCAGACGCCATCCCTGGTCTTCGGTTAAGTGCCAGTGGAAAGTGTTCAGCTTGTACATGGCCATGTAATCGATGTATTTTTTGATAAAGCTGATCGGGAAATAATGGCGGCCAACATCGAGGTGAAGTCCTCTCCAGACAAAGCGGGGCTGGTCTTTAATTTCAGCAAAAGGAATCGCCAGCGAGGTATTTGCTCCTGAAACAGGAATCAACTGTTTGAGCGATTGTATACCATAGAAAATTCCGGCAGGAGTTTTAGCTGTAATGACAATTCCCTTTTGGTCAACCTTGAGCAGGTAACCTTCTTCGCCTACCGGCAATGTTTTAATTAACTTGAAACTAATCCCGGATGTCTTTCCATTAACCGGAAGGCTAATCCCGTAATATTTACCCAGGTATTCGTTAAACTGGGTGGCAATATTCTTCAGTTTGTCGTTTGAGGCATCGAACGAAATGCCGTTAGCCTGGGTCAGGAGAAAAGTACCGTTACCCGCATTTGCTTCCGACGGCCTCGGAATAATCGCCAGCGACTGTCCAAACAGTTGGGGGGCCGCAGCAATTAGAAAAAGTAAGAAAAGTAAGTTCTTCATGTTGGTTGTTGTTTTTTGGTTTTGAATAGGCAAATGTATTTAAAAGAAATAAAAAGCCTTCATGTACTTTTTAAATAAATTAAAAAGTTGAGCCAATTCCTTGATTTCTCCTGAAGGGATAGCAACAAACAGGAGCATCGCCATCATTAGAATGTGAAATGCCTATGCTTCAGGAAATATGAAGGCAAATCGATGAACTTCTGCACCGGATAAACGTTTGATCATTTACAAACCTCAAAAATTTGCTTATGAAATGCAACGTTGGATCTGTTGACCGGCTGCTCCGGCTGGTGGCAGGAATAGGACTCGCCATTGGAGGTGTTATTTTTGAAAGTTACTGGGGGCTTATTGGCGTGGCGTTACTGGCAACGGCAGTTTTCAGGTACTGCCCGCTTTATGTTCCTTTTCATATAAACACCAACAAGGATGAATCGTAAAATCCGGTTCATCCTTGCAACGGCGATTGTTAGAGCAACAGGGCAAACGCATTTATGTGTTGATGTTTTTTAGCCCAGTCGGGGCTAAATATGATTAACCCCCGGTGAAGTGAAACGGAGCGTTCGACTTAGCTCACGCCGAAGTCGGACGAACATTGAAATGTTGGGTATGAGTTCCCCCTGATTTTTTTTAGTTTCTGCAATGCCATTGATGGTTATTTGTATTTTATCTGTCTTTTGGTGACAGACCAAAGCTTGTCGTTGCAATATCTGTATTTTACAATCCAGTTTCCACATTGATCAAACTGATATTCATTTCTATATAGGTGTTTTTCAGATGAATCACTTGAACTTCCTTCCATGTAGTCATCATCTATGTATATAAATTTGACCCATGAACTTATGTTTTGATGCTCATCGAAATGCTCATTCAGTTCAATCTTTTTATTCTGAATGAGTTTTGTTGTTTTTCTACGGATTGGTTTTTTAATTTCATTCCATAAGGAGTATTCAATTGTCAGTAAAGTATCTTTTTTCGATGAATATACAGTTCTGGAAATTAGGCGTAATCTACTGTCGTATTGATCTTTGATTGTTGTTTTTCGTAACCGGTTGTATTTATATTTATAGATCACAGAATCATTGGGGTTTGGCTTAAATTCAGTATTTTCCCCTGTAAAACTTGCGTATAAAGTTGTGCCTGGACCATGAGGCGTATTATAAAAGCAACTTTTAATTAAATCATTATTTTTGTTATACTGAAACAAATAAGAGTAAAGAGGCACGCTATTTTTATCAAAAACGTCAGTCTTGATTAGTTTATTCTTAGAGTTGAAGAAATTTACGCGTTTCTGAATCAGAGATGAGTCTTTATCTAGCACAAACATTGTAGTAGTACGCTTCAGTTCATCGTAAATGTAAATTGTTATTGACCGAAAAGCATTTTTTGCAAAATGGGTTCCTGAAATAATCCTTTCTAAGCTATCATATTTTTTCGTGTAAATAACATTCTTGTTAACCGGGTCTATTTTTGATTGCTGATTCAATATCCCGTCATTAAAATAATAAGACTCATTCGTTTGTTCAATCGGTAAAACAGTATCATTTTTAACGCTGTATGTAAGATATGTAACTGATTGAATCTTGTTTAGTGCCATGCTTTTAAGTTCTTTTGGAATGTCAGGGTTTTCAAAAGAAGGCAATTGTTGGGCAAATCCCCTGATTGTTAGCAAGGCCAATAATACTGGAGCAACAAACTTACGCATAAATCAAATTTTATTAAAACGAATCCACCTCGCGGTAGGCTTTTATAAAGGCCAGCTCACCTTCTTTTCCCTTGATGCTCCTGCCGTGTTCGCAGCACAAAACGCCATTGTATCCTTTGCTGTAAATATGCTTAAACACATTTTTGTAGTTGATCTCGCCGGTAGTCGGTTCGTTGCGCCCGGGGTTGTCGCCTATGTGGA
>CAZAVU010000148.1:0-3429 GCA_964488805.1 uncultured Odoribacter sp.
ATTGGTGCCGTACATCTTGCCGCTGGTTACCTGCTATCGGAGATGCTGGGTTGCGAGGTAAATTACTCGGAAGCACATCCGCCACAAGTATTGCCGGCCCACCAGGAATTGCGGGATATATCGGCCGACGAAGCTTTTCGCTCTGATGCTTTTCGGCGGGTTACAGAATTAACCGATTCGCTGAAAAAGAAATATGGCTTTCTCACCGGAGATATTAATTGGGGAGGCATCCTGAATATCGCGATGGATTTACGCGGGGAGAATATCTTCCTCGATATGATGATGACCCCGGATGAGGTGAATAACTATTTCGCCGGAATTGCCGGAGTAATTGAAAAATTTACATCGTTTTTGCAGGCAGAAACCGGCTCAACGTCGATCTCCGTGAATCGGGGAGTACGTCTTCTCGATAAACCGGTTTTGCTGCATTCCGAGTGTTCGCACACCATGATTTCGGAGGATGATTACGAGGCTTATCTGCTTCCGTTTGATCAGAAATGGAGCGTAAAACGTCCATTTGGTATTCATTACTGTGGCCCCGATCCTCACCGGATGGCGGCTAGTTTTGCCAAGATTCCGCATCTCGATTACCTCGATCTGGGTTGGGGGGGTGATGTGAAAATCTTGCGTGAACATTTGCCTGATACGTTTTTCAATATCCGTTTGAGCCCGGTAGAAATAGCCCGGCAGTCGCACGATGAAATCCGCGAAACGATTACCCGCTTGGTTCATGATTCAGGAAACCCATATTTGACAGGTGTTTGCTGCATCAACATGGACGATTCGGTTTCGGATGACCGCATTACCACCATTTTTGAAACCGTAGAAGAGTTGAGAACAGAGTTTGGTGTTTAGGATTTGCACTCAGAAAATAGTATTCGTTGAACTATCCTTTGCCGTTGGCTTCAGCCAACGGATAGAGTAGAGACATAAAAATCGGGCTTTAGCCCCCAAAAATTATGGCAAAGAAATTCGATAATCAACTGGCCGATGCACAGGCGACCCAGGTTCTTCCGGTAAAACCGGAGAATTTTGATTTTGAAAGATATGAAGCATATACTGCGGACCTGAATAAAACATGCGCTGGCTTCTGGGAACAGAAATCCGGTGTAGTGGTTTATCGCCGGATGCGGGTAGGTGAGTGTTTTTCGCATGGTTGCCGCGATATGAAACGTTCACTTGAGCTACAGTTGGGCGCTTTGGAGAAAAGTATGCTTTTCAAAGCTGATGTCCCCAATTTTTTGGAACCCTGGTATGGAATAGGGACAATAGCCAGCGGTTGGGGAGGCGATTATCTGTGGATGGAAGGAAATGCCCCCGCGCTGAAAGCTCCGTTTAAAACCATCGATGAGGTTTTGGCCTATCCGTCAACTGAAATTGCAAAAACAAATATCGGGCGGCATACGCTGGATATGATTGAATATTTCATGGATCAGACCAAAGGCCGTGTGCCGGTGTCGCTGACTGATACCCAGTCGCCGCTGAATATGATTGGTCATTTGTATCCGCTTGACCAGTTTTTTATGGACATGCTGATGGAGCCAGAAAAGGTGATGCAATTGTTTGATCGGCTGACTGATTTGTCGATAAATTTCAATAAGGAGCAGATTAAATTGATTGGCAGTGCGCTTGCGTCGCCGGGTCATGGGTTTGCTTCATCGACCAAATGGTCGGGTTTAGGCATGAGCGACGACAATGCGATCATGATTTCGCCCGATCAGTATTTGGAGATGGCTGCTCCATCGGTGGAAAAAATATGCACTCCGCTGGGCGGCCCGGTTTTCCACTCTTGTGGCGATTGGTCGGGCTGGGTCGATGCAGTGCTTCAGATAAAAGGACTGAGAATGGCCGATGGGGCATTTTCGCCTCAAACCGATCCGGGTGCAACCAACAATCTGGAAGAGTTTCACAAATTTGCCAATACGGGTATTGTATTGAATGTGCGTGTGGTAGGCGATTTGGAAACTATTCGCGAGCAGGTTTCGCGTCTTTGGGTTCCCGGGATGAAAATGGTGGTGGTTACCTATTGCGAAACACCAGCCGAACAAGAAGAAGCATACGATTTAATTCATAAAATAACCACATAGACACATAGAGCACATAGATTAGATTTTATGTGTCCTATGTGCCTGTGTGGTTCAAAAGAGAAAAATTAAAGAATGTCGAAAACTAGCGGAAATAAAATAGGAAATTATCGTTGGCGGATTGTAGGGCTGCTTTTCTTTGCAACGACTATCAATTATATTGATCGTCAGGTGCTGGGCATTCTGGCGCCGCAGTTACAACATCAGTTTGGCTGGTCAGAGTCTGACTATGGTTTTATCATCATGTCATTTCAGATAGCTTATGCCATCGGACTGATTTCGATGGGTAGTTTGCTCGATAAAATTGGTTCGCGCATTGGTTTTATCATTGCCATGGCGGTGTGGAGCCTGGCCGGAATGGTTCATGCGGCAGCCAGCAGTGTTTTTTCGTTTGCATTGGCGCGTTTTGCATTGGGGATTGGTCAATCGGCTAATTTCCCGGCTTCAATAAAGTCGGTGGCCGAATGGTTCCCAAAGAAAGAAAGGGCATTAGCCACAGGTATTTTTAATTCTGGTCCGAACCTCGGGGCCATTCTTGTGCCGCTGCTGGTTCCGGTTATTGCCCTGAAGTGGGGCTGGGAAATGGCTTTTATTGTCACAGGTGCCCTTGGTTTTGTATGGCTGTTCTTCTGGATTCCGATGTATCGCAAGCCGGAGCAGGACAAGCGCCTGTCGGCAACAGAACTTCAGTATATTTTGCAGGACGATGAAGAAACCACTCCGCAAAAGCTTCCCTGGAAATCAATTGTGTCGTACAAACAAACCTGGGGAATTTGCCTGGCGCGGTTCCTGACCGACCCGATCTGGTGGTTTTTCCTTTACTGGCTGCCTAAATTTTTGAATTCTACCTACCAGATAAACCTTACCAACATTGGTTTGCCGCTCATCATTATCTATGTGGTGTCGATGGGGGGCTCGATATTTGGAGGATGGATTTCCTCATTTTTCATCAACCGGGGAATCCATCCGGTGAAAGCCCGTAAGCGCACCATCTTTTTGATGGCTTTGCTGGTGGTACCTATCTTTTTTGCTTCGGTTTCATCCAGCGTATGGCTGGCTGTTTTGCTGGTGTCGATGGCAACCTTTGCGCACCAGGGATATGCTGCCAATATTTTTACCATTGTTTCTGATATTTTCCCGAAAAGTGCTGTTGGCTCGGTAACCGGGTTAGCTGGTTTTGCCGGAGCTGTGGGCGGAATCTTGTTTTCTGCTGCTGTTGGACTCATCCTTGAATTCACGGGTAGTTATTACGTGGTTTTCGGAATTGCCAGCGTGGCCTATTTACTGTGCTGGTTGTCGTTGTACCTGTTGGTTCCCGATTACCAGAAAATTCAGATTGATTGAG
>CAZAVU010000149.1:0-3295 GCA_964488805.1 uncultured Odoribacter sp.
TATCCCGATAATCAGCGAAAGTATGACCAGGTTCAGGAGCAGAACCAGGGTGATTTTCTTTCCCATGAATTTGAAAAGCATGGCAATCGACGAAATACATACCGCCGACGAGGTGAGCGAGAAGATCATGGCCGCGCCCTGGGTCAGATCGGTGTAAGCCAGCAACGGTTTCAGGAGCAAAACGTCGGCGCCGTTACACACATACATCGGCACGCCAACAAGGGTCATCACCAGCATCGACAGCCATTCGTTCGAGAAGTTCAGCGTCTGCAAAAAAGCTTTCGGCTGAAGATAAGCCAGTATGAACGAAAACAGTCCGCCCCAGAAGATGTAAGGCAGCAGCTTTCGCATCATCTGCAGGGTTTTCACAAACGGATCGTTTCCGTAAACCGTGCAATTCTCGGCGCACGAATCGAGTCTTCCCAGTTCCTGAACCGCCGTTTTGCTCACCATCAGTTCGGTCAGCCATCCGCTCCCTATTGCCAGCACAAACGACGACAAAATGCGGAGAATGCCGTATTTGACGCCCAGTACCGAAAACGAAAGGAAGATGATGTACGGGTTAAGCAAGGGAGCCGCAATCACAAACGTAAGGATTACCCTGAGTTTTACGCGTTCCTTCATGGCTTCAACAATCGGGATCACCCCGCACGAGCATACCGGGAGAATGGACCCATATACAAAGGCCCGGATTTGTGTTCCGGGGAAGAAACGTTTCACTTTCCTGAAATACTGTTCGATGAGCACCCCCGCGAAAACGCCCAGCAGCACCACAATGGCAAATTCGACGAAGTATTCGTAGCAAAGAAACAGCCAGCGCGGCATGGAACTGTACAGGATGCAAAGTTCCTGGTTTTGCTGGTTGATGCCGTTGATGCTCATGTAAACCGAATCGATTACCGTCAGCGCGAGGGCCAGCAATACAATGATCCGCGCCGTGTTCTTCTTTTCGAACCAGGATAAACGCCCCTTCTGCCCCATGCTTCCCTTCAGTGCTATCCTCATTTGATTTCGAATTTGACCTGTTTGAATAGATTCTGTTTGTCGGTTTTGCGGATCACGGTTAACTGACCAAAACCCTTTTTATTTCCGGTCATCCGGCATTTCAGGGTTATTTGCCAAAGCCCTTTTTTCAGTTCCAGCCAGTCCGATTTGCTGACGATAGTTATTCCTGAAGAGAAAATTCCGGTTTTGGACATTCCGTCCTGGCACGATTTGGGATCAACCGTCAGTTGAAACAGAATGGTCAGCTCATCGCCTGCACGGTATTCCTGCTTTTCTCCTGAAATGATTTTACTGACGACCTGTTCCTGGGCAACAGCCGCTGCCGTTGCAAAGAGCAATACGATCAAAAGCCGAACGACAATGGATGCCTTTCGCTTCATGGGTCAGAGGGTTGAAATGGCGTGTTGCGGACAATCGTCTTCGCATCGGCCGCACCGGTAGCATTTCTGCTGATCGATGGAGGCTGTGGTGATCTCGTTTAAGATGGCTCCCTGTTTGCAGACTTTAAAGCATTCGCCGCAACTGGTGCAAAGCGCCTGGTTAATGGCCGGATCGCCCGAACCGGCAGGTTCCGTTTTGTCAATGGCCTCCTGCGGACAAACGGGCAAACATTTGCCGCAACGGGTACAGGCCGCCAGCGAGATGTATGGATCAGCCGTCGTGGTCGAACCTTCTTTCTTGATGCCGTTGTGGGTGCAGACGGCATAACATTTCCCGCACTTGGTGCATTTGCTTTGGTCGAGCGTAACCTGTGCCTTGTTTATGGCATTGTGCGGACATTTGCTCAGGCACTTTCCGCATTTGGTGCATTTGCTGGTGTTTATCGACGACTTTCCGTTGACTTTGGAAATGGCCCCCGGTGAGCAAACCGATGAGCATCGTTCAACACAGCCATGACAGGCCGAAGTGTTTACCGAATAGTTTTGCACCGAGTAGCTTATGGCTTTTCCTTCCTGGGCACAGGCCGTAACGCAGAGTCCGCATCCTACGCACGAAGAGCTGACGACGCTGTATTTAAGCGTATTGCTTCCCAGAATAATGGCACTTGAAGCGCAAACCGTCTGGCATTTCCCGCACAGGTTGCACTTAGCTGCTTTGATGGAATAATCAGCCGAGTTTACCGTGATGGCATTGACCTTACAGGAGGCTTTACATATCCCGCATTCGGTGCAATCGGAAACCGAGATGCTGTATTTGCTTAGCTCGGGTAAAATGATTGCCCCGTAGCTGCATGATTTCAGACAAACACCGCATCCGGTGCAATTCGAGGTGTTGACGGCAAATTCAGAATAAAACCCGTTTTTACAGGCCTGAAAAACCGGCGCCGCGGCCAAAAACAAACCAACCTTCGACGATTGCTTCAAAAAGTTCCTGCGATTTAAATTCCTGCTTTCCATTGGTATTAATTGTTTGTTTTCTGTTTCCTGGTTAAAATTCTGACTCAATCCCGGAACGCCCGAGGTATTCTGGGGTGAGTCAATAAAACAACGAATTTGAAATGCGACATTTATTTATTCTTATCACTTAATCTCTGACTGTTAAAATTTAATTTACACCTCATGTAATAAAGTTCAACTCTTTCAGGGTTGTTAAGAACTAAAAGTCCGAAGTACTTGAATTTGAATGACCTCCGGTGAAACCGGAGGCAGTAAGCCAACGAATTTGAGAACCCCGAAGAGGGTTCAATATAAATCTAAAAAGTTTCTGAATCGATAACTCAGCTTATAATATCCTCACCGGATTTGGCGTGAGGTAGGCCGGCAGTAATTACCTGCAAACTTGTTTTGCCTGCAATGCCAACTGATGCGCTTGCTTTTGAGGTTGCCCCGCTGCTTCCGTCGGTTGTTTCGTCGTCGTTAGGGTCGCAGGCCGATAACAGGCAGCAGCTGAAAAGAAGAAAGAACGCCGGAACAAGTTTCCGGAGGAGGCCTGGCTTCCAAACACTCCTGATTCTTGAATTGAAAGAATTTGTATTCATGGATTCAATGTTGTTTTTTAACTAAATATGCGAATCAAGGATTGAATTTTTAAACCCGAAGGGTTGCCAGGATTATAGAACGTAGTTTACAAAAGCTCATTAAAACCACGAAGTGGTGAAATAATACTGCCATGCCTTCGGCATTTTTTTGCTCTTTTCATCCTGATTTTCTACAATCCTATCATGCCTTCGGCATTTTCATTCAATTTCTATTTCAACTCCTGATTCGCATTAAATTACATTATTCATGGATTTGAGTTAGGAAACTCAGAAATTGTACCTGAATTCGATTCTGCCCAAAACAGCGTCGTT
>CAZAVU010000150.1:0-3286 GCA_964488805.1 uncultured Odoribacter sp.
ACAGCAAAGATACCTATTGCTAAGCGTTAGAAATCCCTATCGCGTAATTTGGGATGAACTAAATAGGAAGCATTTACGATTGCTTTTCCGATTAGCTCTTCCTCTTCAGATAATGCTTTATAATTCATATTCTTTGTGTCTTAGGGACTTAGTGGCGACTATTATTTACAACAAGTCGCTGGCCAGTTCAGCCAGATAGCTACGTTCGCCTTTTACCAGGTTGACGTGGGCAAAAATCTCGTGGTCTTTCATTTTTTCGGTCATGTAAGCCAAACCATTTGATTTCATGTCCAGGTATGGCGAGTCAATTTGCTGCAGGTCGCCGGTGAATATCAGCTTGGTACCTTCTCCGGCACGGGTGATGATCGTTTTTACTTCAAGTGGCGTCAGGTTCTGCGCTTCATCGATGATGAAATACGAATTCGACAAACTTCGTCCGCGGATGTAGGCCAGCGGAGTGATGATCAGGCGTTCGTCTTTCAGTAGTTCTTCAATCATCTGGTATTCCATGCTTCGTGCATTGTAGTTGTGTTTGATGACGGCCAGATTGTCGAAAAGCGGCTGCATGTAAGGGCTGATCTTTTCGTTGGCATCTCCGGGCAAATAGCCCAAATCGCGGTTACTCAATGCTACGATAGGACGGGCCAGCAATATTTGTCCGAAATTTTTGTTTTGTTCCAGGGCGGCAGCCAGCGCCAGAAGTGTTTTTCCGGTTCCGGCTTTCCCGGTCAGGGCCACCAGCTTGATTTCCGGGTTAAAAAGGGCGTCCAGACTGAAGGTTTGCTCCGCATTCCGGGGTTTGATGCCATAGGCGGTTTTCTTTTCTACCCGCATCATCTTTTTTTGTCCACCGTCATACCTTCCCAATACGCTGGCTTTTGACGATTTGATGATGAAATATTCGTTTATTTCCGGTTTTTGCTCCAGACTCATTGACACGATGGGCAAAGAGCCTTCGTTGTAAAGTTTTTCAATCAGGGCATCATCAAAATCTGCCAGTTCAGTCACACTTTTATTCAGGTGCTGAATGTCTTTTACCTTGTCGTTGTAGTAATCTTCGGCCTGTATCCTTAGCGACTTGGCCTTCATTCTCAGGTTGATATCCTTGGAAACCAGTATGGTTGGGCGGTCAGGAAATTTTTGCCCAATGTGCATCGCGATTGCCAGTATCCGGTGATCAGGGATATCTTCCTTGAAAGAATATTTCATTTCTTCAGGAATAGGTTTGCCTGGCTCGATGATCAGTTTTCCCTTATCATGTCCCAACGATATGCCTCCGTTAAACAATTTATCTCCGACAATTTCATCCAGTTCGCGGACAAACTCGCGGGCCTGGAAATTTATCGGGTCGTTTCCCCGTTTAAACTTGTCTAGTTCCTCCAATACAGTAATTGGAATGACAATATCGTTGTCCTGAAACTGGTAGATGCAGGTGTGATCGTGCAGGATTACATTGGTATCGAGTACGAAAATCTTGGTTTGTTTTTTTCTTGCCATCGCCGTAATCTTTAAGGTTTCCCTAAATTTAGAAAAATAAGAATGCAATCTGCTGCGGATAGAAGCTAATTTGTCAACTTTACCATTCTATATTTTTCAACTGATGTTCATAAGTTTTTCTGATCATGAAAACCTATCCTGGAGTACTTGACTTTTTGTTTAGCCAGTTGCCTATGTTTCAGCGAACTGGACCGGCAGCCTACAAAGATAACCTCGACAATACCCTGCGACTCGATGAAATGTTCGGACATCCGCATCGTTCCTTTAAAACGATCCATGTTGCAGGAACCAACGGCAAAGGTTCGGTTTCGCACATGCTGGCCTCGGTTCTTCAGGAAGCCGGATACAAAACCGGCTTATATACTTCGCCTCACCTGAAAGATTTCAGGGAACGGATTAGGGTAAACGGAGAGATGATCACCCAGGAAGCCGTTGTACAGTTTACCGAGTCGTACCTTGCCAAAAATGAAAAGGAAAAACTGGAACCTTCTTTTTTCGAGTTGACCGTATCGATGGCATTCGACTATTTCCGGGCCATGCAGGTTGAGGTGGCTGTGGTAGAGGTTGGGCTTGGTGGACGGCTTGATTCGACCAATGTTATTACTCCCGAAGTATCCGTTATTACCAACATTAGTTTTGATCACAAGGCGTTGCTTGGCGATACCTTGCCTTTGATTGCAGCCGAAAAAGCCGGAATCATCAAAAAAGACATCCCGGTGGTTGTTGGCGAATCGGATCCCCAAACCAGTTTCGTGTTTGAACAGGTAGCCGCATCAGTACAAACTCAACTCACCTTTGCTGATCAGGTTTATCAGACTGATTATTCCATGCTGACGATCGATGGGAAACAAAGCTTGAATATTAATAAGAATGGGCAGTTGTTTTATCCCGATCTGAAGATTGATTTGCTGGGCATTTACCAGCGGCAGAATGTTCCTACCGTTTTAAAAACCATTGATGTTTTGAACGAGAAAGGATGGAACCTGAAAGAAGACGTTATTAGACAGGGACTATGCAATACTTGCCGGAATACAGGGTTGATGGGACGTTGGCAAATCGTTGGGCATAACCCGCTGGTGGTTTGCGATACGGGACACAATCAGGCCGGAATCCAAATGGTGGTGGAACAAATTAAACAAACGGCCTGGGAAAAGTTGCATATCGTCATTGGTATGGTTAGCGACAAGGATCAGGATTCTGTTTTGGCACTGCTTCCGGTCCATGCGCAGTATTATTTCACCAAAGCAGCTTTGCCACGGGCCTGTGAGCCGGAAGCCCTGGCTGGCAAGGCTTCGAAGTATGGATTGAAAGGGAATTGCTATCCAACTGTTGCTGAGGCTTTTTCTGCTGCAAGAGCAAATGCCGGAGTAAACGATCTGATATTTGTCGGAGGAAGTACTTTTGTGGTGGCTGAAATTTTATGAGATTTTTTTTAAGATTTTGCTTGCACATTAAGAAAATGGGTATATCTTTGCAACGCTTTTAAAAACAAAGCGCGTTCACAAAAACAAGGGCGGTTAGCTCAGCTGGTTCAGAGCATCTGGTTTACACCCAGAGGGTCGGGGGTTCGAATCCCTCACCGCCCACAAAAGAAATTAGACCGTAACTATAAATCAAATAGTTACGGTTTTTTATTTTATATACTGCACAACATTTGCCAACATCTATCCAAAGAACTTTCGGGAATGGAAATTGAATCACTACTTATTAAATAGTCCAGTCATCCTGAACTTGTAGGTTAACCCTTTATTTGCATTATTTCATCTTTAGTTGTTTCGGATTTACATAT
>CAZAVU010000151.1:0-2911 GCA_964488805.1 uncultured Odoribacter sp.
GCTGGGTTAGGATTTGGCTCTATCGACTACCTGTGCATCGTACCGCATATTCCCATGGATGAGAAAGTTGGGGCAACCGAGCGATTGGTGCAGGGAGGTGGGGCGGCAGCGACGGCTATCGTGGCAGCTGCACGGCTGGGGGCTCAAACTGCCTTTATCGGTGCGGTGGGCGATGATCCGGAAGGAAATGAAATTATCCGGGGATTTAACCGGGAAAACATTGATACAAGTCATATCCAGGTTAAAGCCGGGAAAGAATCTCCGGTAGCTTATTGCTGGGTCGAGCAGCAAAGCGGCAAACGGAGCATTGTCTGGAGCAAAGGCACGGCAATGCCTTTGGATGCCTCAGCCATTGATGAAGAATTCATTTCCTCGTTAAAATTGTTGCATCTCGACGGACATAATACAGAGGCTGGCATACGGGCTGCCGAAATTGCCAAAGCAAACGGGGTTACCGTATCGCTTGATGCCGGGAGCATTTTGCCCGGAATCGATACATTGGTCGGTTTGTCCGACATCTGCATAGCCTCTGAGTTTTTTGCCTGTAATTACACCGGCGAGGACAACGTAGAGAAAGCCGCTGAAAAAATATTTACAGCCAGTAAGCAGGTTGTGGCAGTAACCCGTGGCGATAAGGGAGTGGTGGCTTTAACACACGATGGTTTTATTCAGAAAGCTGCCTTTAAAGTCCCCGTTGTTGATACTACCGGTGCGGGTGATGTCTTTCACGGTGCGTTTGCCTATGGTTTTATTCAGGAATGGAAAGTGGATAAATGCCTCGATTTTGCAGGGGCCACCGCGGCTATCAAATGTACCGGTTTTGGCGGCCGTACATGTATTCCGGCCAAAAACGAAGTAATCAGATTTTTAAAAGAAAAAGGAATCTCAATATGATTTCAGAAAAAAAAGAAAAACTGAAAATAGCCTATATCCCATTAGCAAAGGGAAGCTGGCTTAATGAACAAGGTCTAAACACGAGGGAAAAAAGTTTAGCAGAGTTAAAGAAAAATCCTGAGGTGGAAATAATTACCCCGGATTTTATTGTGACCAATGATGACCAGGCTAACCAGGCTTGTGAATATTTGAAAGGTGCCCTTCCTGATGTTATGCTTGTTCACTTTATTGGGTTTGCGCCGGGATCAATAATAACAATTCTGGCTACTGCCATTTCTGCTCCCGTTATCTTATGGTCAATCCCGGAAGCACCCATGACAGGTGGCCGACTTGAGATAAATTCATTTTGCGCATCTAATTTAAATGCTTTTATCCTAAAAAAGCTAAAGCGGAAATACCGGTATATTTTCTCTTCCCCGGAATCTGTCTGGGAAAAACTTTTCCCTTTAACCCGCGTGCTGTCAGTACTCAAGACCTTGCGAAGGTTAAAAATTGGTTTGGTCGGATCAAGAGTACCAGGGTTTTATACCTCCAATTTCAATGAGCTTGAATTACGCCGGGTGTTTGGAATTGAGGTACAGCACATTACGCTTCTAGAATTGATTCGTGAAGCGGATAAGATAACTTCCGAAGAGATCGACCGGGCCATGCCACGGTTTGCAGGTATTGAAAGGGATAAGGTCACCGAGGAGGAACTGGTTAAAAGCATCCGGCTTTACCTTTCGTTCAGGAAGCTTTGTCAGAAATACAATCTCGATGCTTATGCAATTAAATGCTGGTCGGAATTTGGCGATATCTACGGAATAGGAGTCTGCTCCTGTTTAAGTTTCCTGTCAACCGACGGAATAATCAGCGCCTGCGAAGCCGAAGTCAACGGCGCGGTAAATATGCTGATAAATTATCTGTTAAGTGACCAAATCCCATTTTTCTGCGATTTCATCAAATACGATGAAACTGAAAATTCAGGAATTGTATGGCACTGTGGCGCAGCTTCTGAAAGCTTATGCAAAGACGGTTGTTCCGGCAGGTTGTGTCAGCATGGTTCAATCGATGGAGGGAATAAAAAAGGGGTAACTTATGAATTCCCGTTAAAAAGCGGGCCTGTTACTTTCAGCAGCCTGGGCGAAGGCGAAAATGGTTACCGGTTATTGCTTACTTCTGGTGATGCTTACGAAACCGACCAAATCATAAAAGGTAACCCATTAAATATCATGTTCGGCGGGAATGTGAAAGAACTGGTTGAAACCATTATATACCAAGGATTCTCGCATCACTACGTGGTTACCCATGCCAACAACTGTAACGAACTGACAGAGATGTGCAAGTGGCTGGATATCGAATTAATTACAGTATGATTCCTGCAATTTGAATAACTAACACAAATTAAGCAAGGACACGGATAAACAAATAAAAAACAGTTATGTCTTTAGTAAAATTATCGGAAGTATTGGCCATTGCCGAAAAGAAAGGAATAGCCATTGCTGCATTTAATGTTGCAAATTATGAAAGCTGCAAGGCAGTTATTGATACGGCAAACGAATTGGGGTTGCCGGTCATACTACAGGTGTTCCAACGCCTGTTCAACGACAATAAGGCGCGAGAGTTGTCATTCCTTATAAAAGGAATGGCAGCGTGTACCGGGATCCCTATTGTTTTGCACCTTGATCATGGAAAGACAATAGAGCAGGTTGAAAAAGCCCTCAGCTATGGTTTTACCTCAGTAATGATAGATGGCTCCGAATTGTCGTTCGAGGAAAATGTAAAACTGACCCAAAAGGTTGTGGGTATAGCTCATAAAGAGGATATTTCAGTTGAAGCCGAACTGGGACACGTTTTGCCTCAGGATAGCGACAAAAAAGCAAGTTTTCTGACCGTACCGGAGGAGGCCAAAGAATTTGTCGAAAGAACATCGGTTGATGCACTGGCCGTTGCCATTGGTACGGCCCATGGACATTACAAAGAAGTGCCGGTCCTCGATATTGAGCGATTAAAACGAATCCATTCATTGGTTAATGTT
>CAZAVU010000152.1:0-2893 GCA_964488805.1 uncultured Odoribacter sp.
CTCGCGACCCTAACCTTGGCAAGGTTATGCTCTACCAACTGAGCTATTCTCGCAAATGTCGTTCTGGACTTTCGTTCCGAACATTTAGATGCCATTTTCAACATGTCCCGCAATCTGGTGGAAATTGCAGTATTTTCTGGTTTGAACGTACTGTTTAGTGCTTTCTAAAACAGCGTTGCAAATATATACGTATTTTTTCTTTCTCCAAAAAAAGACAAAAAACTTTAGATGGTTTTCTACACATTATTTTTTTAACGGACGGTCCAGACCCGTGATTTTCTTGATCTCATTCAGCTTGTTCAAGGCTTCTAATGGGGTCAGTTGGTTGATGTCCAGGTTTTTAATTTCATCCCTAATTTGTTTCAGCACCGGATCGTCTAACTGGAAGAAACTCATCTGGAAGCCTTCCCGTTTTTCGGCCATTCCTTCCAGAGGCTTCGAAAGACCTTCTTTTCGGTGGGTGTCTTCCAATTGAAGAAGGATCTCGTCGGCACGGCGAACCACCGAAGGCGGCATTCCGGCCATCCGGGCCACATGAATACCAAAGCTGTGGTTGCTTCCGCCGGGAACAAGCTTCCGAAGGAAAATTACCTTGTTGCCAACTTCCTTAACGGTGACGTTGAAGTTTTTCACCCGGTCGAACGATTTTATCATCTCGTTCAGTTCGTGGTAATGGGTGGCAAACATGGTTTTTGCCTTGGCTCTGGGGTGTTCGTGAATGTATTCCACAATCGACCAGGCAATCGAAATGCCATCGTAGGTTGAGGTTCCGCGGCCCAGTTCGTCGAGCAGAATCAGGCTGCGGTCCGAAAGGTTGTTCAGGATGCTGGCGGCTTCGTTCATCTCGACCATAAAGGTTGATTCGCCCAGCGAAATATTATCGGACGCCCCGACCCGCGTGAAAATTTTATCGACATACCCGATTTGTGCGGCTTCGGCCGGAACAAAACTCCCGATCTGCGCCAACAGAACAATCAGCGCGGTTTGACGAAGCAAGGCTGATTTTCCGGCCATGTTCGGACCGGTGATAATGATGATCTGCTGGTCGTCCTGATTCAGGGTCACATCGTTCGAAATGTAGGATTCTCCCAGGGGGAGCTGATGTTCGATTACCGGGTGGCGCCCTCCTTTGATAAGAATGTCAGTCGAGTCGTTAACCTCGGGGCGTGTATAGTTGTACTCGATGGCCGCCGATGCAAACGACAGCAAGCAATCCAATTGTCCGATAATTGCAGCGTCCAACTGGATGGCCTGGATGTATTCGGCCAGAGCGATGACCAGCTCGTTAAACAGTCGCGTTTCGATGGCGAGAATTTTTTCTTCGGCCCCCAGGATTTTTGATTCGTATTCTTTCAGTTCTTCGGTGATGTAGCGCTCGGCGCCAACCAGCGTTTGTTTGCGGATCCAATCCGGCGGAACTTTATCTTTGTGCGTATTCCTAACCTCGATGTAATAACCAAATACGTTGTTGAATGCGATTTTCAGGCTTGTGATTCCGGTTCGTTCAGCTTCTCGCTCCTGCATTTTTGCCAGGTAATCTTTTCCTGAGAAAGCCAGCGTGCGCAACTCATCCAGCTCTGCTGAAACGCCTGGTGCGATCACATTCCCCCTGTTGGTTAAAGTTGGCGGATCGGGGTGGATTTCTTTTTCAATGCGCATTCTGATTGATTCGCAGGGATTGAGCTGTTCGGCAAAACGTTGCAGGCTGGCATTATCGGCCTGAGTGCAGGCCTGCTTGATCGGTGAAATTGCCTGAAGTGCGTTCTTCAGTTGCACCACCTCGCGTGGATTGATCCGTCCGACAGCCACTTTCGAGATGAGACGTTCCAGATCGCCCATCTGCCGGATGTGTTCTTCCAGATTTTCTTTCAGCGATTCTTCCTTTACCAGGTATTCAACCACATTCTGCCGGTTGTTTATAGCCGCAGTTTCCTTGAGGGGTAAGGCTATCCAGCGTTTCAGTAACCGGGCCCCCATCGGGGAGATGGTTTTGTCAATCACCTGAACAAGCGTTTTTGCACCTTCGTTAATCGAGCCGAACAGTTCGAGGTTTCGAATGGTAAACCGGTCGAGCCACACGTATTTTTCTTCCTCGATACGCGACAGGTTAATGATGTGCTTTATTTGATGGTGCTGGGTCAGGTCGAGGTAATGCAGGATGGCCCCGGATGCGATAATCCCGTAGTTCAGTTCCTGAACGCCAAACCCTTTCAGTGATTTGGTCTCGAAGTGGCGCATCAGCCGGTCATTTGCCGCATCTTCGGTGTAAACCCAGTCGTCCTGCGAGAAGGTGTAAAACTTTCCGCCAAACAGAGCCGTGAAATCGGTTGCTTTTCCTTTTTGATACAGGACTTCCTTGGGCTGAAACGAATTCAGCAGTTTGTCGACATACTCGAACGAACCTTCTGTGGTCAGAAATTCGCCGGTCGAAATATCGAGGAATGCCACTCCGGCCATTTTTTTATCGAAATGGACCGAAGCCAGGAAGTTGTTTTCACGATTTTCCAGAATATTGTCGCTGAAGGCCACTCCGGGAGTTATCAACTCGGTAATGCCCCGTTTGACGATGTTTTTGGTCGTTTTCGGGTCTTCCAGTTGCTCGCAGATAGCCACCCGCGCTCCGGCGCGAACGAGTTTGGGTAAATAGGTTTCGAGTGCATGGTAGGGAAATCCGGCCAGTTCAACATAGCTGGCCGAACCATTGGCGCGACGGGTGAGGGTAATCCCCAGGATTCCCGAGGCACGGATGGCATCTTCGCCAAAGGTTTCATAAAAATCGCCTACCCTGAACAACAAAACAGCATCAGGATGCTTTGCTTTGACGGCATAATACTGCTTCATCAAAGGGGTTTCAACATATTTGGGAGTTGTAGCCAATGATCTGAATTTTTAA
>CAZAVU010000153.1:0-2636 GCA_964488805.1 uncultured Odoribacter sp.
CATAAAGGAAGAGATCGGTATGCTCGAGCACGCGCTCGAAGCTGCTCCAGGGCACGTTGCCGGCGGTGTCCACGGCGGTGTGGATGCCGCGGGATTTGCACGCGGCCAGCACCTGCTGCAGAAACTCTACCTGAGCCATGCATTCACCGCCGGTGAACGTCACGCCGCCGCCGGAGGTCTGATAATAGGGGATGTCCGTGGCGATGGCGTCCAGCAGCGCCTCCACGGTCATCTGTCGGCCCACGCCGACCAGGGCCTCCGCATAGCACACATCCACGCACTTGAGACAGCCGGTGCATAGCTCCCGATCGATGAAATGGACGCCCGCCCCATCCAGCCGGTGGGCATGGTTGGGGCAGGCGTCAAAACAGCGGCCACAGCCGATGCAGCGCTCGGGGTAAAACTCCAGCTGCGGCTTCGGCGATAACGACTCGGGATTATGGCACCACAGGCAGCGCAGCGGGCAGCCCTTGAAGAAGACCGCCGTGCGGATGCCGGGTCCGTCGTGGATGGAAAAACGCTGGATGTTATAGATCGTACCTGTCATCAATCCTCAGCGTTCAATCTTCACAGTGCGCTGTTCACGGTCGGACTTGTAGGCGTTCTCCAGCAACTCGGTCAGCGCAATGGCGCGCTCGGTGTCGTAGGGAATGGGCGTGCCGTTGAGTATGCCGTCAAACCACTGCTGCATGGCCATGGGCAGCGCCGCGGGCAGCTTGTCGATCAGCACCCAGCCATCCACGCCGAAGTCGGTGCTGCGCACCTTGACCTGGCCGGCCACGCTGACCAGCGCGCCCTTGGTGCCCAGCAGCTCGAAGCAGCCGGCGTCGGCGGGCGAAACGAAGGACGTCTCCAGCACGGCGATGGCCTTGTTCTCAAACTCCACGACGCAGACTGCGTTGTCGTCGCCGGCGGGAGCATAGGTGCGGTTGAACATGGAGGTGATGCGGGCGGGCTTGCCCAGCAGGTAAGCCGCCGTATACATCGGGTGGCAGCCCAGGTCCATCATGGCGCCGCCGCCGCTCTTCGTCTGGTCATACCAATACTCCGGCAGCCAGCCGGCCAGAGAGCCGTTGTGGGCGTTGCGGAAGCGCATATAGTGGATGTCGCCCAGCGTGCCGTCCTCGATCAGCTGCTTGGCATACTGCGCCAGGCCGGTGGTCAGGAAGGGGTGGCTGATGACGAACTTGACGCCGGCCTTCTTCACGGCCTCAGCGATCTTCTTGCACTCGGCCACGGTGGGGGCCAGCGCCTTCTCGGTGAAGATGTGCTTGCCGGCATTGGCGGCGGCCACCATCACGCGGCAGTGGTCGGTCGTGGGCGTGTCCACAACGACGGCGTCCACATCGGGGCGGGCAAGGATCTTCTCCAGGCTGGGCTCGAAATCCACGCCCAGCTCGGCGGCCCACTTGGAGCCGCGCTCCACATCCTCATCCCACACGCACGTGATCTTCGCCACGCCGGAGTTCTGCACGCCGCGGGCATAGTCGCCGGCATGCACGTGCCACTTGGAGAGCATTGCAACTCGGATCATCGGAAAATCCTCCTGTTATTTCGAATTGGTTCGGCATCCATTAAATTTTCGGGATGACAATCTCAACTTCCTTCTTGAGCTTGGAGGAACGGTAGATGCCATCGCAGATGGCCTGGTTCATCAGGATCTCCTCACCGGGAACCGGCGCGGGATCGCCGTTCTTGATGGCGTCGCAGTAGGCGCGCACCTTGGCGGCGAAGATGTCGATGCCGGCGGGGCCGGAGTAGGCGTCAAAGGCGTGGCTGGGCAGCACGAAGCTATCCACCTGCATGCCGTTGACATCGGTGAAATACATGACGCGGGAGGGCTTGTTGGCATAATCGAAACCGTTGCAAACCTTGATGGCGCCCTCGGTGCCCAGCCACAGCGTGTCGCCCAGGCTGTCGGCGTGCATAGCCCAGCTCTGCTTGAACACGAAGGTCAGATCATCCTCACAGCGTACAAATGCCACAGAAAAGTCATCCACATGGAAGTTCTCGGCGTCGGCCCAATACTTGGGATTGGTGCCGAAGTAATCCGTCGCCACAGCGGAGACCGTCAGCGGCTTGGGATAGTGCACGGCGTGCAGGCACTCGTCGATGGAATAGCAGCCGATGTCGCCGAGGCAGCCGAAACCGGCCTTTTCTTCCTGCACGAACGTGCTGCCCGGGATGCCCCGGCGGCGGCCGCCGCCGCTCTGGATGTAGTAGACCTTGCCCAGCATGCCGGAGCCGATGATCTCGTCCACCTTCTGGCGCATGCGGTCATAGCGGGGCTGGAAGCCGATGGTCAGCATCTTGTTGGCCTTGCGAGAGGCGCGCACCATGTCGACGGCTTCCTGCAGCGTGAAGCTCATGGGCTTTTCGCACTGCACATTCAGGCCGGCCTCGAAGGCGGCAACGACGCACTCGGCATGGGTCTTGTTGTAGGTGCATACGGTGACGCCATCCATCTCGACGTTCTCAATGAGCTCTTTGGCGCTCTCGAAGGCCTGGGCTTTGGGCAGGTTCCACTTGTCCAGGAACTCCCGGGCCTTGCCGGGCACGATGTCGGCGCCGCCGACGATCTCCACGTCGTCAAACTTGGAATAGGCGGCCATGTGGGCATGGGCGATTCCGCCGGT
>CAZAVU010000154.1:0-2454 GCA_964488805.1 uncultured Odoribacter sp.
GGTTTTGGAAAAACTGACAAGTCTGAAAAATTCAAATAAAGGCTGATTTTTACCGGTCTTTGTTGTTTGTGTGATAGTAAAATAATCCACCCAACATCTATTTGACCACGAAATACTAACTTCGGGCTGCACAAAAAAGCAGTGTTTCCATGAACAAACAAATCGCCATCATCGATCTTGGCACCAATACCTGTAATTTGCTCATTGCTGACTATCAGGGAAAAAACTATCAGATCCTGTTTCAGGGCAAGGAAGTGGTTAAACTTGGAAGGAACGGAATCGATAAAAACATGCTTACCGAAGATGGCCTCGAACGAGCTGTCACGGCCATACAAAGACACCAGGAACGAATAGCCAACTACGGAAGTCCCGAAATCCTTGTCTTTGCAACTTCAGCCATCCGGGAAGCCCGGAACCGCAAATGGTTTCAACAGAAACTGGAAGAGCGGACCGGAATAAACCTGCAGGTGATTTCGGGCGAAAAAGAAGCCGAACTCATTTTCAATGGTGTCAAATTAGCATTCCGGGAAATTGAGGACGATTCACTGATCCTCGACATTGGAGGCGGCAGCAACGAGTTTATCCTGACCAAAGGTGGAGTCCCGGTGTGGAAACACAGTTTTCCGCTTGGGATGGCCCGTGTCGTCGAGAAAATGCCCCCCTCCGACCCGATTACGCCTGAAGAAATCTGCAAGATCAATACGTGGTTCGAAACCGGCCTTGAAACGCTCTGGGAACAAACTTCGGGCATTCCGATTTCCGGATTAATCGGGTGTTCGGGAGCTTTCGACTCGCTGGCCGACCTGATCGACCAGACCGATCCCGGAACAAAAACCAGGATCAGCCAGGAAATAAAAACCGACGATTTTTCACGCGTTTACCAGATGCTCATCAAATCGACCACCGCCGAAAGAACCACCATGAAAGGTTTGGAATCGATCCGCATCGAGATGATTGTGCCAGCCGTCATCTTCATTAAGCTGGTAACCGACCGGCTGAAGATTCAAAAAATCTTTCAAACTGACTTTGCCTTGCGCGAAGGTGTTTTATACGAGAAGATTTTCAGTTAAATTCGGGCTTTCATTTTCTGATCAAAAAACACGACATGTCAAGAGTATTAGTCATCGACGACGAACGCAGCATACGCAACACCTTAAAAGAAATCCTGGAATTTGAGAAATACCAGGTTGAACTGGCCGAAGATGGTTTTAAAGCTTTGGAAATCCTGAAATCAAACGAATTCGATGTGGTTTTGTGCGACATCAAGATGCCGGGAATGGACGGTATTGAGGTCCTTCAAAAAGTGGAAGAAATCAAGCCCGACACCCCGGTTGTGATGATCTCGGGCCACGGCAATATCGATACGGCCGTTGAATCGATCAAAAAAGGGGCTTTCGACTTCATCGAGAAACCGCTGGATTTAAACCGGTTACTGATCACTTTGCGCAACGCCATGGATAAATCGAGCCTGATTACCGAAACCAAAGTCCTGCGCAAAAAAGTCAACAAACGGTTCGACATTGTGGGCAATTCACCGGCCATCCAGAAAGTGAAAGACATGGTCGACCGGGTTGCCGCCACCGATGCCCGGGTGCTAATCACCGGCTCGAACGGTACCGGCAAGGAACTGGTAGCCCGACGGTTACACGAAAAAAGCAACCGCGCCGACGGTCCGTTCATCGAAGTCAACTGCGCAGCTATCCCTTCAGAACTTATTGAAAGTGAATTGTTCGGCCACGAAAAAGGGGCATTTACTTCGGCCATCAAACAGCGAAAAGGAAAATTTGAGCAAGCTTCGGGAGGAACTATTTTTCTCGACGAGATTGGCGACATGAGCCTGTCGGCCCAGGCCAAGGTGCTGCGCGCCCTGCAGGAAAGCGTTATTACCCGTGTTGGCGGCGATGCCCAGATTAAAGTCGACGTGCGCGTTATTGCAGCCACAAATAAAAATCTGGCCCACGAAATTGAGAAAAACAACTTCCGCGAAGACCTGTATCACCGGCTGAGCGTGATCCTGATCCATGTTCCTGATTTGCGCGAACGAATTGACGACATCCCGATGCTGAGCGATTATTTCATCGATTTAATCTGTACCGAATATGGTATGCCTTTAAAATCGATCGAACAGGAAGCAATTGCCGAACTTCAGAAAATGCAGTGGACCGGAAATATCCGCGAATTCAGGAATGTGATTGAACGGCTGATCATCTTATGCGACAAGACAATTACCCGCGACGATGTGCTGAACTACGCCGTTCCGCGCATGTAGCAAAACAAATAAGACCGCATCGTACAAAAACACGAAACAAGTCTGTTGTTTTTTTGTTATTACTATCAGACCAGATGGAACAGGTCGAAGTATAAAAACTCTGATTGCGGACAGTTTGCGTTAGTGTCATGGCGTACCAAGATTTAAAGTTAGAAATTGGCTGTCCGTTGATCAGAGTTTTTTAT
>CAZAVU010000155.1:0-2361 GCA_964488805.1 uncultured Odoribacter sp.
GATGATTTCCTGAAATACAACACCGAGCTAAACAACCGCATCAACGGTAAAAAAGTACTGGTGATTGGCGGAGCCGGAACGATTGGCTCATCCTACATCAAAGCCATTTTAAAATTCAGGATTGCCAAACTGGTAGTGGTTGATATTAACGAGAATGGTTTAACCGAACTGGTTCGCGATCTGCGAAGCTCTTCAGCATACAACATCCCGGATGAGTTTATTACTTACCCGGTAAACTTTGGTGACCGCGTATTTGAAAAGATATTCCGGAATCACGGGCCGTTTGAGATTGTCGCCAATTTTGCAGCACATAAACATGTGCGCAGCGAAAAGGATATATTCTCGATTGAAGCCATGATTGAAAACAACGTGCTTCGAGCCCGAAAACTGTTGGATTTACTGCTTCAGTTTCCGCCCGAACATTTCTTTTGCGTGTCAACAGACAAGGCAGCCAACCCGGTAAACATCATGGGCGCCAGCAAAAAGCTGATGGAAGAACTGATCATGGCCTACTCCGACAGGTTGCCCATTAAAACAGCACGTTTTGCCAATGTGGCTTTTTCGAACGGAAGTTTACCGATCGGTTTTATCGACCGACTGAATAAACAACAACCATGGTCGTGTCCAAGAGGTATTCGCAGGTTTTTTGTTTCGCCACAGGAATCGGGAGAATTGTGTTTAATGGCTTCCATCATGGGTGAATCGGGAGATATCTTCTTTCCCAAACTGGACGAAGAAAAAGATATGATTCCGTTTGATCAGATGGCCATTGATTTGTTGCACTACCTTGGGATGGAACCAGATCTCTGCGCATCGGAAGACGAAGCACGCACTAAAGCATCTAAAATTCAATCCTTCAATCCTTCAGTAAATCAATCCCTCAAATACCCTATTTACTTCTTCGGTTCCGATACTTCCGGCGAAAAATCGTTTGAGGAATTCTATACCGAAAAAGAAAAACTGGATAGCGATTCATTTATTAACCTGGGAGTGGTCAAAAACTCGAAAAAGCGGAGCATCCAGGAAATCGATGCGATTTTCGATCAGTTGCACCAGTTGTTTGAATCAAAGGAAATCACCAAAGCTGCAATTGTGGATATTCTAAAGAGCTATTTGCCCAATTTTGAGCATATCGAAACCGGCAAAGGACTGGACTCGAAGATGTAGTAAATTAGATTGCTTCTCCCGATTTCGTTCCTCATCGGGATCGCAATGACGTTGAAAACTTACAGATCGCCACGTTCGTCGTGCCTCCTCACTCGCGATGACGGTCTTCGCAATAGAATAGATGGGGAAGGTTTTGGCGGCTTCGCCGCCAAAACCTTCCCTTATTCCATACAACCCCATGTCATTGCGAGGAATTTTTCAGAGGCACGAAGAAAAATGACGAAGCAATCCAACCTTCTTGCAAATCGCCCATAATAGGTAGAAGCAATAAAGCAATCTCATTTAATTTGGTTGACCGTCATTTTGCATTCTCTTGTTATGTCCAAAAGAGGTTTTACATACTTACGAACCAATATCATACTGTTTTTTATACTGGTGTTACAAGCAATTTAGCTAATCGTGTGTATCAACACAAAACGGGAGTATTCAAAAATGCTTTTACTTCAAGATACAACACGAACATTCTGGTTTATTTTGAACTGTTTGACAGAATCGAGGATGCTATATGCAGAGAAAAGCAGCTCAAAGCAGGTTCACGACAAAAGAAAATTGATTTAATCAATAAAATGAACCCGAAATGGGAAGAGTTAAAAGCCCCCATTTATTATTAATCCAACCCTTCAAATCACTTTTATGTACCAACATTTCCTAAAACGTCTGATCGGTTTTATTCTGGCCATCATTGTCTTAACCATCCTTTCTCCATTTTTAATTCCTGTTTGCCTTATTCTTCTGCTAACCGGGGAACATGAAGTCTTTTACTTACAAAAACGAGTCGGATATCAGAATTCAAGGTTTAAAATCTGGAAGTTTGCCACGATGTTGAAAGCAAGCCCAAATTTAGGCACTGGAAGTTTGACAACCCGAAATGATCCACGCGTTTTGCCGATCGGCAAGTTCCTGCGAAAAACAAAGATCAATGAATTGCCTCAACTTGTCAATGTATTAATTGGCAACATGTCGTTTGTTGGTCCACGCCCCCAGATGGAAGTTGATTTTTATAAGTTTCCAGAGCATGTACAGGCCGTTATCTACAATTCGAATCCGGGAATAACGGGCATTGGTTCCATTATATTCCGTGATGAAGAAAAATGGATTTCGAATGCGGAAGGGGATAAACATGAATTTTATAAAAATTACATCGCACCTTACAAAGGAGAATTGGAAATCTGGTACCAGGAAAACATTTCATTA
>CAZAVU010000156.1:0-2286 GCA_964488805.1 uncultured Odoribacter sp.
ACAATCTGGTACTGAAGGTTAGCTGATTTCAGGATTTTATCCAAAACAGCATCAATGGTTTGGTTTTCAATCTTTAAAGAAATTCGCTTGTCAACGTCCAGTTTGGTGCTGTTGTACGCAAATTTAAACTCCGACAGTGCTTCAATCTGTTTGAATACACTTTCAATGGTAGCATCCTTCGACTCGAAACTCAGCCGTTTTGACTGCGAATAAGTGACTGAAGCATACGACATCAAGCCCAGCAGGATAAAAATGAAAGTTAGTTTCATAATTCGTAAATACCTTTGTAGAGGGATATAAAAATCCCTGTACAGATTTGTTCTGTTTTTTTTCATAAATTTGACGTGTTACGTGTTAAAATTTATTTTGACATCTGAAAGAGCGGTAATTCTTCGACCAATTATCGCTCTTTATTTTTTTTACATATTCTTGTCCTTTGGAGTTAGAATAATTTTTCCTTTTTCATACTTGTAATCAACTGCCAGGGTCATGCTGATGATTTCCATCAATCTTTCCAGGCGTTCTCCTTCGTAAAGTTCAACGGTTAACCGCCGGTCGCGGAAGAGCTTTTCGTCGTAAACAACCTTCACATCATACCAGCGTTCCATTTTCTGGACCAGGTTACTGAACGTATCATCTTTAAATATCAACCGGTTGTTCTTCCATCCGCTGATTTCTTCATCGGGGAACCTGCTTTCGGTTAGTTTATTTTCGTTCTTGTTAAAAATCAACGACTGGCCGGGATTTACTTCTTTCTCCAGAGATTTTTTCTTGTCCGTCCCCTGCAAAATCAGGTTCACCTTCCCTTCGAACAACGATGTTTCAATCTCATTTTCATCAGGGTATGCCTTGACGTTGAATTTGGTTCCCAGAACTTTCACATCCAAACGGGAGGTATGCACCACAAATGGCTGATGTGCGTTTTTAGTCACTTCAAAAAATGCTTCGCCATCGAGGTAAATATCGCGTTGGGTTTTGCTGAAATTGCCGGGGTATTTGATTTTGGTGTCTGAGTTCAGCCACACTTTGGTGCCATCGGTCAATACAATCTGCGATTTTTGTCCACGCGGGGCAATAGTTTCGACCATTTGCCCGGATGATGGGTTGGTCAGGCTTATCCAGTACAGAATGCCTGCCCCCATTAGCGGGATCAGCAAAAATGCGGCAACTTTCTGGTAAACTTTCAGGATGCGGCTTAGTGAAAAAGCAGAATTTCGATGGTGCTCGTTCTGGTATTCCTGAATCTGCTGGAAGACGGTTTCAATCAGGGTAGCCGATTCCATTTCCGGCGAAGTTTCCCAATGTTCCGACAACCAGTTCTCAACTTCAGCTTGTGCCGAGGGATCGGAAAGCCACCTTTTCAGTGCAACCAATTCCTGTCTGGAACAATTCTTTTCATTTAAAAACCGGTTTGCAATATCTGTAATTCGTTCAGTCATTTTTATTGCGTTTGTTAGTAATACGAGGCAAGTTAAAATTTCCGTGAAGGAGTTTGGAAAAAAAAAGTTCAGTGGTCAGTTTTCAGTCGCAGTAATCAGAAAAGTCGTGATGGGTTATTGGACGCACGAGCAATATCCAATAATAAATAACCCAATAACCAAATAAAAAAAAGTGTTCACCTCAACCCCTAAGATTTGAATACTGAAAACTGTGACTGAACACTATGAGCTACTGGAAGAAATACAAGAAAGCCAGAGCCATCATTTTCCGGAATTCTTTCCTCAGGAAGGTGAGGGCATTACGGATTTGACTGTCGACGGTATTTTCGCTGATCCCCAGTTTTTCAGCAATTTGTTTGTAGCTCAACCCTTCAAAGCGGCTCAGACAGAAAATTTCCCTTCTTCGTTCCGGAATTTCGTCGATTAACTTTTGCAGCTTTTCTTCAGCATCTTCGGGGAGCGAATTTTCTGTATCATCGTCGGTCATTAAATCTTGCTGAAAATGCTCACCAACAAAGTAAAGTCTGCGGTTAACTGCTGATTTGAGGTGATCGAGAACCAGGTTTTTGGCAATCGAGAACAAGTAGGACTGAAAATCTTTTTCAGGATCAACGGATTCCTTTTTGAGCCACAGCTTTACAAACACTTCCTGAACAATTTCTTCCGGATCAACTTGGGCTGGAACCAGTCTGACCGCAAAACCTTTAATCTTATTCCGGTATTTGTAAAACAGCACCTCGAAGGCAAACGAGTCGCCTTCTTTGAGCTTTTTTACCAGTTCTTTTTCGGTGTGCAGTAGCTTTTCCATTGGAGAAGATTAAATATGCCGGTGGAAATATATGCAAAG
>CAZAVU010000157.1:0-2275 GCA_964488805.1 uncultured Odoribacter sp.
TTGCGGATGATCCACTCGCGGGTTTCGTGGATGTTAGCTCCGGTTGAAAGGTCCATCAGCGTATCACCTCCCCATTTGCAGCTCCAAACGGCTTTTTCCACTTCTTCTTTAATACCCGACGACATGGCCGAATTCCCAATATTGGTATTCAGTTTTACCAGAAAATTAGTTCCGATGATCATGGGTTCGGCTTCCGGATGATTAATGTTGGCCGGAATAATGGCACGACCGGCAGCCACTTCCTGACGGACAAACTCAGGTGTAATTTGACTTTCGATGCCCAGTTGCTCGTTCATCTGGTTTTCACGAATGGACACATATTCCATTTCAGGCGTGATGATTCCCTGTCGCGCATAATACATTTGAGTGATTTCTTTGCCGTTTTTGGCCTTGTATGGCAGGCAAATATGTTGAAACCGGAGATGGTCGAGCGAGCGATCGGCAGCCCGTTGCCGTCCGTAAGCTGAACTGATTTCGGGTAATTGCTCCACATCGCCACGAAGTGTCAACCACGGTTCGCGCAGGCGGGGGAGTCCTTTTTTGAGATCGATTTCAATGTTGGGATCGGAGTAGGGGCCACTGGTGTCGTAAACCGTGACGGGAGAATTCGAGGTTGTCCGTTTTTCACCGTTTACTATTTCAATTGTGTCGAGCAGGGAAATCCGGCGCATAGCCACGTTTATGTTGTGTATTTTCCCTTGCACATAGATTTTCTTCGAAGAGGGGTAATTGATTCTGATATTGTTGTGCATACCGTTTAATTTAGAGTACCGACGAACCGGCTCGCATTAATAAAAACAGGGATGCAATGATGTAGAAGGAAGAATTTACAGATGCTATGAACAATTTCCTACGGCGGCATTACCCGCATCAGGTTCATAGGGTATAATCTCAGCCTGAACTAGTAAGGCACCCCTAAAGATTCGAGGCAAAAGTAATCAGCATTTTGAAATATCGGTAAAAGAACTACAATTTATTTTACCGGCGTTCACAATACTCAAAAGGGAATAACAGAGATTACTTCTTATCAATGGCTTCCAGAAAATGGGTGGGTTCAAGCATTTCCAGAAAGCGAAACTCATGATAGGAGCGGGAGTTCGTTTTCTGGTATTCCTACTTGATTTTATTTTCCAATTAACTGCGTCAGTTTTTTAATATCCTCTTCATCGTACGAAACCATGAACCGGGCAAGGTTGCAGGTTTCTCCGTAATACTGATGCTTTAGGCAACTTTCATATTCACTTTGCAAATATTTCTTATCCATCGAAATGGTCAGAACAATAAACTGAATGAACGATTTGGGCAGGTTTTTATTCCAATATTCAGGATTTACTTTCACGATGGGAGGGAAAAGATTGTCCTGACCTTCGAAGCCCGGCGAATCGCTCACGCGCGAAATGCCGCCTCCGAAATAGGCTTGTTTCTTAAGATTGGCCGGCGAAATAGCTGCCCATTCGTTATCTAGAAATTCTTTGTTGTATTTGGCCGCAATTTCGTCTTTTTCCTTTTTGGCGTCTTCGCGGGCACATGCAAACGCTTCTTCAACAGTCACCGGTAACCAGTAAGGTGGGCGCGAAGGATCGTAAATCACATAGGTCATGTTGTCGTAAACGTCAATTCCGGGCACGATGGTTCTCTTGTTGAAAGGAGCTGTAAACATGCACTTTTCAGTATTGAAACCGTTCCAATAGCCCGAGATGTTATTCAGAAGTATAGACCATTCAGGAGGTTCAATGCTGTTGAAGGAGATTTTTCCTTTGGAATACAAATAATCGCTGAACTCAAAACTGACCCTTGCAGGTACTCCATAGCCGCATTTTGAGGTTCCGGAAATGTCGTAAATCCTTGCCCTGCCCATAAAACCTTTGATGTCGGCCAGAACCGGATCCTGTCTGACGATGGAAACCAGTTCCTTGATTCGCTCCATGTTGGCGGTCATTTCGGCTGGTGTAAATTTCACGTAGGTCGAATAGTTGGTGCGGGCCAGAATTTCGAATGTGCCGGGTTTGTCGCCCAGATAGGGGATTTTTTCAGATTGGGCAACAAGGGATCCAAGGAACAATTGAAAAGCAAAGAATAACATTAATCTCATTGCACTGGTATTTAATTATTTGAATTAGGCATTTAATGAATACCACAGGATGCCGGAGGCATCAAATGTTTCTAGAAAATTAGAGGAGATGTTTGTACGACCCCAATCGGGGGTCGAATATTTTCTGCTTGTGAAATAACTATAAACATGCAAACCCTCCGGGTTTATTAAAAGATTGCTCAT
>CAZAVU010000158.1:0-1880 GCA_964488805.1 uncultured Odoribacter sp.
GTATCGAACGAAGCAGGACCATCGTGGTAGGGCGTTTTCAGTTTGGGAGCAAAAGGTTCGGGCGACGACAAATCGCCGTTTGCACCGATTTTTGCGGAATACATATCGAGGTAAGGTAATTCGTTCCATTTGTAGGTAGCTCCGGGTTTGGTCCCGATGGAAGTGGACGAGAAGATCAGTTTGTCTTTGTAAAACGAGGGCCCCATATCAGAACCATGCGTGTTGATCGGCATGTCCCGAACCTCGTAGTTGAGCGAATCTCGCATCAGGAAACTGATGTATTCCAGCAGGGAAACCTGAATATTCACCCGTCCGTCTTCAGGCCGTAACTCGGAATATTCTTTCAGCCATTGTTCGGCCAGTAAATATTTACCGTTGCTTTTCAGCGCCTGCGAATAGTTAAAAATGTCTTCCGGCTCCTCGGCATGACGGTCGATCAGCTTTTTCAGCCATCGTTCAACTTCTTCGGTATTTCCGATGTTCCGGTTTGAATCGGCCAGCCGCCTGACCACATAATTATCGGTGGTATCTTTCTGATAAGCATATTCATACAACCCGATGGCATCGATAAATGCAAATTCATCGAAACTCTTGTCGGCTAGTTTGGTGGTCAGTTTCTGGCTATAACCGCCAAAAGGAACCAGAAAAACCAGTATCGAGCCTAACAAAAATATGCCTGACCTTCTTCCCATCGATTGTTTTTCGAAATAATTTAGAAATACCTTGGCGACCTCATCTTTCCACGACCATAACTGAAATCGTAGCTAACCATAATTTCGTGTGTGCCGTTATTGAAAGCTCCCAGGCGTGAGATGGTAAGATCGTATGAATATCCGATTTTCATCTGACTGGTAACCTGAAGCTGTAATAATCCGCCAAATGAATCACCCAGCCGGCACATTGCCCCCAACCAAAGCTTGTCGTAAAACAGGAACATTCCGTTCAAATCAAATGAAACCGGCGCATTCCTTACGTATTTGGTCAGAATAGACGGTTTGAATTTAACAATTCTATTTACATCAAACACATACCCCGCCATAAAAAATATGTGGATCTTTTCCCTGCTGATACCCAGCGAAGAAACGCCTTCCTTGTTGATGGTATTCTCGATCAGCTTGGGAATTGAAAGACCCAAATAGTAACGATCGGTATGAAAAAACGTGCCGATCCCAAGGTTGGGCAAAAAACGGCGGTTGATGTCGCTGGCAAAAACAGGGTCTCCCGACTCGTTTGTTTCCAGCCCGGAGAGGCCTGCATCGTAAAAATTAACGCCCCCTTTCAATCCCAGCGACAGGTTGCGGCGGTTGCTGAAATAAAGTTTGTAGGAATAATCGAAGTAAAGGCCAGTTTGCTTTACCGGTCCAACCTGGTCGCTCAGAAACGATAGCCCGAGTCCCATGTTGGTCTGCTTCACCGGCGAATGCATGGTAAGCGTACGGGTAATGGGAGCATTGGGCAACGTCACCCATTGGTTGCGCGAGATGACCATCATGCTGAGCATATCCTTGCAGCCAGCATAAGCCGGATTGATGGTGCTGAGATTTTCCATATACTGAGTGTACATGGCATCCTGCTGAGCCTTCAAACCGAATGGAAGAACCATAACCAGACCAACCAACAGAATTTTAACTATTGATTTCCTTATTGCCGGTATGTTCTTGAAAGTTCCCAATTTAAATTTCAGTTCAGTGACACAAAACAGGCTGCTTTAAAGGCATACACACTTCGCCAAAGCTACCAACCGGCCAAAAATAGCATTTGCATTTCAACAAAATTTTCGCAATTAGCAAAGCCCCAAAGCCACATTTCAAATGAGGCTTCACACCTATCCAAACCAGATTTAGCCGGGGCGGGCGGCAGGAGATGCGGCGCATACAGCC
>CAZAVU010000159.1:0-1692 GCA_964488805.1 uncultured Odoribacter sp.
TCGAAAACATGTTTTCGTTGTTTGGCCGTTTGATCACACTCTGGCCGGGTTTCGATGGGGCCGATAGGGTAGAGGCCTCAAGCCCGTAAATAGTGCGGGTTCCAATGGCATACATGTTCGTGAAAAGCAGCGAACTGTCGGCTATGGCGTCCAGGTTCGGCGTGATTTTACCCCGCACACTTCCTTTAAACTTCAGGAACTTGGCACTTAAACTTTCAACCGTGATAAAAACCACGTTGTATCGTTTCTCTTCTCCTGAATTGGTGATTTCACGGGTGATATCGAACGTGTCGTTGGTCAGGTATTCACTGTTTTCAGTTTTCAGCATTGGACGAAGTTCTTTGAAATTTTCCTCATTGCTGCGAACGGTATAGAACGTTTCGTAATCCAGTTCGTTGTTCAGGAAAGCCGAAAACAGCGAATGAATGCCGTTTTTGGCCAGCTCGTTGTTGTACCGGTTTTTGGTGATTTCGACGGTAGTATTTTTAATCCCGGCAAACGACATCAGCGGAATGGCAAGTAAAATGAGCCCGGTGGAAATCCTTGTTTTGGCGATACTCTTGCTCTGAAGGGTGGCTTCCAACAGCTTCTTTTTAATCACAAACCAGGTTAATGCGGCATTGGCCAGAATCATCACCGAAATCAGCAGCGGCAACGGGTACGATTCGTTGATATTGCCCAGGACCTCGGTGGTATATACCAGATAGTCAACCGCGATGAAATTGTAACGAACACCAAATTCTTCCCAGAAAAAATACTCTGAAATGCCATTGAAAATCAGGATAAAGAAAGTAATGAAGTAGGCAACGTAGGCAAACCATTTATGAAACCGGGAATTCAGGAACCTGTCGGGCACGAAAGTCAGAAACAGCACAAACGGGATCGCAAAATAGGAAAAGGTTACCGTATCCATGAAAAGTCCGGCCATATACGACCACAGGATGTCCAGAGGATTGAAACTGACATCGCCCAACGACATAAACAACAAAACCGTCCGGCTAATCATTGAAACAGACACAAACACAAAGAACAACAACAAGATTCCTCCAAATCGACTTTGAAGGATTTTTTTCAGATTTGGTAACTTCATTTTCGCTTTTTACTTTTCAGAATGACTGATTTAAACTTCGTCGTGCCAATCCTAAACCGGCACAGGTTTTTTTCAGATTTTTAACTTCAACCTTTAGCCTGTTTATTCCGGGCTTTTCATTGGTTGGCAAATATATAACATTTATGATTCTTCAGGAAAAGACAAGGGCAAACGCATTTATGGGTTGATGCTTTTTAGCCCCAGACGGAGCAACCTTTGAATAACCCCCGGAGGTAGAGAATCAAAGCGTTCGACTGAGCTCACGCCGAAGTCCCGGGGATTAAAGATACCAGACAAATTAAAACCTAAAGGGTTGAAATGATTATAGAAGAGGCAGAATAAGTACTCCAAAACCACGAAGTGGTGACATAATCCTGTCATACCTTCGGTATTTTTAGCTCCTCTTACCCTGATTTGCTATAATCCGGTCATGCCTTCGGCATTTTTCTACTGATAATTCATTTCAACTCTTGATCTGCATAATTGCTACCGCAGAACGACTTTGAATTTTTTGTTAAAACTCGGTCGTTGCCGAAAATGCCTGAAGGCTTTTTCCTTGTTATCCTGCCCGAATGATTATCTTTGTTTCCGCTTCAAACCAA
>CAZAVU010000160.1:0-1648 GCA_964488805.1 uncultured Odoribacter sp.
ACATTATCAAACTTCTTTACCACGGCAATAGCAGAGGCCGGCGATAGAAAACCCCATCAACAAGCTTGTTAGGTAAATTTTTGATCTTATTACATTCCTGGATCTTTCCTAGAAGATATGACCATTCGGATAATATCTTGCATATACTTTTGCTGTAGGATCAACTTCAGTTCATTTTGGATTTTTGGAGTCTGCTCAATAAGTTTTCGACCTGATTGAGTTTTATAAAATGTGATTAATTCCAGAATCTCCTTTTGAGAAAAGTATTTGTCATACAATGCCATCTCTTCAATTAGCATTTTTGCTGAAATATCCTTTGCCATCTGCAATTTAGAATTCAAGGAATTTCTTTCGGTTTCCGTTAAGGTCGAATCTTTTCCCTGTGCCATTTTAGTCAAAGAAGGCATCATTGAAGTTAATGTTCTATCAATAACCGAATCTTTTTGCATCACATGAAATAGCTCTTTGATTGACTCTTGTTTTGTCTGTGAATAACTATTTGAAATAGCAAAAACACAAAGCACTAATGCTAAAACTACTTTTTTCATCCGTAAATAATCTGTTTTTAAGTTGTCGGATGGAACTCGCATGTTCTTATTTTCATGCAAGTTTGCGTACTTGTTAATACATGCTCGTTTCATAGTCCCTTTTAAGATTTTAAGTACTGAAAATGAAATAATGTCGTATAATTTGATTTAAAATCCTGACTCACCCCCATCACACCTTCGGTGTTCTGCCCCCCTCTCTACGCGTAGAGAGGGGAGAAAGACCGATTTATCGGGCTTTGGGGTGAGTGAAATAATACACGACAATAAATTGATCCACTTACTTAATAGGTTATATTTTCGTTTTTTTAATTGATTAATCTCCTGCTATTTGTTTTTTCGAAATAGCCCTCGCTGCCGCATAATTGTATCGTATGGCATCAGTTAACTTCTTTACCATGCAATGCAACCGCGCGTTAGCAGGGTTGATCCTTTGTTGGAGGCTGAGCGTTTCAGAAACTATCGAATCAGAATCTAAATACCAAAGCCAATCCATTTGGATTAAAACCTAATTTTAAATCATATTGATCGCGGTATGACAAACCTTTCCTTTCAGCATTAAACTTATCAATAGCCAACTTTGCATTTTTATTTGAAGAACTGGCTAGTGGTATGGCAACAATCAATAATCCGCATCCCACTCCTGCAAGCGCCCAATTCGGTTTTCCTCCTCCCATTGATGTTCCAAGAGGCCATCCAATCATAAAGCCGCCAGCAAATCCCAATACATTAGCAATTCCTGCACTACCCTTTGCCTTTTCCATATACTGATAGGCTTCAGGATTATCTTTCATCATCTTCAGCATATTTCCAAAAGTCAAGATCTTTCCGTTGCTCTCAAATTTATAGCCGCCAAAGACTTTTGTTACTTGAATTGAATCTTTTGGGGTTTGCGAAAACGCTGAAATACATAAAACTAATCCGAGTAGGTTTAATAATACTTTTCTAATCATTGTTATGTTGTTTTTAAAATTAAATATTTTCAAAAAATCATATCAAGGAGATGTTATCTCGCTTTACCTCCCTTCCCTCGCGGCCGCTCTATTGTATCGTATGGCATCAGTTAACTTCTTAATCATGCAATGCAATCGCGCCGTAGCAGG
>CAZAVU010000161.1:0-1595 GCA_964488805.1 uncultured Odoribacter sp.
TTTTGTTTATATATTCAGTAAATTTGATTGAATTGTACTGAAATAAAAAGCGCCTGATATGAAGACACTCATAAAAAATGCCCACATCATCAACGAGGGACGGATTTTTATTGGAGCCGTGCAAACCGACAAAGAATTCATTGTTAAAATCATTGAAGGAACCGATATTCCCGAAAAAATGATCAAGGAATCAATCGTTATTGACGCTACCGGTCAGTACCTGATTCCGGGAGCCATTGACGATCAGGTGCATTTTCGCGAACCAGGCCTGACCCACAAGGCCGAGATTGCTACCGAATCGAGGGCTGCTGTGGCTGGTGGGGTGACTTCATATATGGAAATGCCCAATACCATTCCTCAAACCATTACCCAGGAATTGCTCGAAGAAAAATACCAGCGGGCGGCTGAGGTTTCGGCTGCCAATTACTCGTTTTATATGGGCGCCACCAACGACAACCTTGAAGAAGTGATGAAGACTGATCCTTCGAATGTCTGCGGTGTCAAAGTTTTTATGGGTTCCTCAACCGGAAATATGTTGGTTGATAACAATGATGTGCTTTCTGAAATATTCCGCAATACCAGATTGCTGGTAGCTACGCACTGCGAGGACGAACCAACCATTTTGCGGAATATAGCCTGCTACCGCGAGAAATACGGAGAATATATCCCAATCTCGGCACATCCGAAAATCCGCAGTACAGAGGCCTGTTTTAAATCGTCGGCCAAAGCTGTTGAACTGGCTACCAAATACGGAACACGGCTGCATGTTTTGCACCTTTCGTCAGCCGAAGAAATGAAACTGTTCACTCCGGGTAAGGTTAGCCAGAAGCATATCACTGCCGAAGTTTGCGTCCATCATTTGTGGTTCGATGAGCATGATTACCTGTTACACGGAACGCGTATCAAATGGAATCCGGCGATCAAATCGGCTGAAGATAAGGCTGCTCTGTGGGAAGCCTTGCGTGCCGATCAGATCGACGTAGTGGCCACCGATCATGCTCCGCATCTGCTCGAAGAAAAAGAACATTCCTATTTTAAGGCACCTTCGGGAGGTCCTTTGGTGCAGCATTCGCTCACAGCCATGCTCGAAATGAGCAAGAAAGGGTTGATTTCTCTTGAACGGGTAATTGAAAAAATGTGCCATACTCCTGCCGACCTGTTCCGCATCGACCGCCGGGGCTACATTCGTGAAGGATATTATGCCGATCTGGTGCTGGTCGATCCGGCTCATTCGTGGGTAGTTTCTCCTGAAAATATTCTGTATAAATGTGGGTGGTCGCCTTTTGAAGGGGTTAAGTTTTCGCACAAGGTAATCGCTACTTTTGTGAATGGCGACCTGGTATATGCCAATGGCGATGTAGTTTCGGGCAAGCAAGGCAAAAGGCTGATGTTTAATCAGTAAAAGAGAGCTTTAAATTCTTTCGGATTTGTATTGACGTTATTTGTCAGGCTATTGATTACCTGTTTACAAACATTAACATTTCTTTGGGCGCAACTTTTAAACCTTCAGATAATTCTGTTGTCTATTGATTACTGAAACATCGAAAAGCCTTTAGAAGAAATAAACAATTGTAATCGAGATTTAGATTGGGAGC
>CAZAVU010000162.1:0-1567 GCA_964488805.1 uncultured Odoribacter sp.
TATCCCCTGTTCTCGTGCTGCTGGATCTGATGCTCCCGAAAATCTCCGGCGAGGAGGTCTGCCGCACGATCCGCGCGCGCGGCAACACGCCCGTCATCATGCTCACGGCAAAAACCGAAGAGGCTTCGATTCTCGGCGGACTCGCCATCGGCGCGGACGATTATGTCGTCAAACCCTTCAGCCCGCGGCAGGTCGTCGCCCGCGTACATGCGCTTTTGCGCCGCGCGGGAACCGCTCAACACGACGAGCTGCGGTTCGACGGCGGTTGGCTTGTGATCGATACCACCGCGCGCACCGTTTCTCGCGAAGGCGCAGCGGTGACGCTTACCCCGAGCGAATACAGCCTGCTCGTCGCGCTTGCGACGCATCCAGGTCGAACCTTTACACGGGATGAGCTGATCCAGCTTGCGCTCAAGGACGATTTTGAAGGATACGACCGCGTGATCGACACGCACATGAAGAATCTCCGGCAGAAAATCGAGCCGGATGCCAAGCAGCCGCGCTATCTCGTCACCGTGCATGGCGTGGGCTACCGCTTCGGCGGAGGAACGAAATGAAACCGATCTCGTTACGAAAAAAACTGACCATCACCTTTCTGCTGATCGCGCTGCTGTCGCTTGCGTTCGTCGGCTTGTTTGCCAACGTTTCCTTCGGCAAGCAGTTTGAAGACTATGCCATGTCGCGCCTGAACCAAACGATCGACAAGACTGTCAACCAGGTGACCGATCTGTATGTGCGCGACGGCGAAAAATGGGACATCTCAAGCCTCGAAGAGACCGGCATGGCGCTGCTCATCGACGGCATCATTCTGCGCGTGACGGATCAAAGCGGGCTTGTTGTCTGGGACGCACAGGTGCATAACAACGGCATGTGTATCATGATTCTTGAGAACATGGCGCAAAACATGCAATCGTATCAATCCAATTTTCAAGGCGGATATGAGGAACAGAGCTTCCCAGCCGTCGTCAACGGAAAAGAGATCGGCACCATCACCGTCGGCTACTATGGCCCGTACTATTTCAACGAAGCCGATTTGCAGTTTTTAAGCTCGCTCAACCGCATTCTGCTGATTGCGGGTGCCGTCTCCCTCGGGGCTTGCGTACTGCTCGGCGCGTATCTTGCGCGCAGGCTCTCTAAGCCCATCACGGACGTCATCGCCGCAACGGGCAGGATCGCGGAGGGCAACTACAGCGACCGCCTGACCCACGCGGAAAACACGGCGGAGCTCGTCGCGCTTTCGCACTCGGTCAACAGCCTTGCCGCCTCGCTGGAATCGCAGGAGAGCCTGCGTAAGCGGCTCACCGCGGACGTGGCGCACGAGCTGCGCACGCCGCTGACGACGCTGCAGAGCACGGTAGAAGCCATGCTGGACGGCGTGTGGGCGGCGGATGAGCGGCATCTTGCCAGCTGCCGCGAGGAAATCCTGCGCCTCAACAAGCTCGTAGACGAGCTTAGCACGCTCTCCCGGTTTGAATCCGAATCTCTGCGGCTGGACACGGTCGTATTTGATCTACAAGAGCTCTGCACGCAGACCGTGCACAATTTTGAGAATGCCGCGCGGCAAAAG